>NZ_JBPJZG010000002.1:0-839297 GCF_051216415.1 Variovorax trehalosi | reverse complement strand
GTTTCAGCGGAGCCTTCGATTATGCACTGTTTTTTGCAATCCAGTCAACTTCGAAGAAGCTTTTTTATCGACCAACTCTTCAGCAACCACCCCTTCCAGAGCAACCACCGAATCACTACATGAGCGTCATCAGCCGAGCCCACGAGTATACATCGATATTTCGGGTTAGCGCTACCCCGACGAGATTTTGTTCTTGAGTCCCCCAGCACGGCTTGTGCCTGCAGTCAGAGGCAGCGCCCGCGCTCTACTAGCTATATATAGATAGAGACGCAGCCGCCCCGGTCACGAGATTCGTCCGCGCATGAAAAAGCCGCCCGAAGGCGGCTGTCTATCCCAAGCGAGTCAACTCAGCTCAGTAGTAGCGCGAGCTGTTCATGCGGCGCATTGCTTCGTAGAGCGTCGGTATGCGCGCTTCCTGCGAACGGGTGCTCATGCGGGCCAGTGCGTCGACCTTGGCAACCGCAGCGGCGGGCACGGTACCTTCCGATTGCTGGCGCCACACGGCGGCTTGCAGTTCCTGCATCACGCGCGGATCGTTCTTTGCGGTTTCCATGAAACGGGCGTCTGCGCGGGCCGCGGCACGGCGTTCAGCAGCTGCCTGCCAGAGGCTGGCGATGCTGCTCTTGCGCACCGAGCTTGCGAACAACGCAAACAGGGCGATCGCTGCGAGGCAGAAGATGGTCCATGCGGCGAGCAGGGCGCCTTCGTTCCAGTTGGAAACGAGCGTGTCGGCCACCACCAGCACCGCTGCCGCGATGGCAACGATGAACAGGGCGATCAGCGGACGGGCGCCTTCAGCGCCGGCGCGTGCGGCCTGGATCTGGTCGAAAAGAACTTCGGCGCGACGGACGCCGGGGTGGACTGTGGGTTGGTCAACGTGGACAAAGCTAGTCATGGTGCGATCCCTCCGGGGATGAATGGCAACGAGTGCCGATGTCGTGATATTAGGGATTACCCTGGTGTTTTGCCACTTTATCTTCCTGATGCTTATCATTCACAGCACTGATGGACGTCAACTTTCGCACGCTCGACCTCAACCTGCTTCGCGTCTTCGACGAGGTGATGGCGGAGCGCAATCTCACGCGCGCGGCCCGCAACCTCTCTATTACCCAGCCCGCGGTGAGCAATGCGCTGCGGCGCCTAAGGGAAGTGCTGGGTGACGAACTGGTACGCCGCGCCGGCGCCGGCGTGGAGCCCACGCCGCGGGCGCTGGCGCTCTGGCCAACGGTACGCGATGCGCTGCGCCAGCTGCAGCACACATTGGCGCCGGGCGAATTCGATGCGGCTACCGCCGACACCACCTTCCTGCTGGCCATGGCCGACGCCACAGCGGCAGAACTGATCCCCGGCCTGGTGCAGATCGCCGAAAAAGAGGCCCCCGCCATTTCCCTGCGCGTGCTCCCGCTGACCACGCGCGACCCGCGCCGGATGCTGGAGAACGAAGAGGTCGACATGGCCATCGGCTATTTCCCGGCCGTGATCGCCAGCCTGGCGGCGCGTGGGCAATCGGGGGTGGGCGTGCCGTTCGAGACCCAGCGGCTCTACCTGGGTCAATATGTATGCGTGATGCGCCGCGACCATCCGCTCGCGAACGCGCCGCTCACGCTGGACGACTACTGCGCCGCGCGGCACCTGCTGGTGAGTTTTTCGGGGCGGCCCTACGGCTTCATCGACCAGACGCTGGGCGCCATGGGACGCGAGCGGCGCATCGTGGTGACGGTCAATCAGTTCTTCACGGCAGGCCGGGTGGTCGCCAATTCAGACTTGCTGACCGTGCTGCCGCGCCACTTCGTGACCGTGACGGGCATCGACGATCAGCTGGTGCTGCGCGACCTGCCCTTCGACCAGCCGCCGGTGCATGTGGATGCCATCTGGCACCGGCGCGCCCAGCATGGGCATGCGCATGAGTGGCTGCGGACGGCGCTGTTGCGGTCGGCCGCGGCAGCCTTCGCGGGCTCGATCCTCGGGCAGAAGGTGCCCGACTGATCGGCGCCGGTTGATCAGCGAACGACGCTGAGCCAGGCGGAGGCGGCTGCGCGCAGTTCCTGCGCGTGGTGCGCACCGCGGCCGGCGCGGACATCGGCGCTTTCCATCAGCGCGGCCGCGTGGCTGGCGGGGGCGCTGTCGCTGGAGGAACGGAAGAAACGGGCCACTTGGGCGAGGAGGCTGAACATGGTGTTGCGCGGCTTGTGGCCGTGCTCTGAGTGGTTGATGCTCCAAGATTAAGGGTTTTCCCTAGGAAAACAACCCTGACCTTATGCACTTCATGCATGGGGCAATTCACCTAGACTGGCCCGACGATGAAGCTGCAACTGCTCTCCGACCTGCACCTGGAGTCCCATCCCCGCTTCCACGCCGAGCCGATCCCGGGCGCCGACCTGCTGGTGCTCGCGGGCGACATCGGCTCCTACCAGGAAGGCTCCCGCCTCGCGGACACCGATTTCGGCCTGGGCCGGTTTTCGCCCCGCAACGGCTGGCCGGTGCCGGTGGTCTACGTGCCGGGCAACCACGAATACGACAACGCCGACTTCGACGAGACGCACGACCGGCTGCGCGCGCTCTGCCAGGAACTCGACATCCAGTGGCTCGAGCGCGAAACCCTCGTCATCGACGGCATCCGCTTCATCGGCACCACGCTCTGGGCCGACTTCGACGCACTGGTCGAGCCCACCGACGGCCGGGCCGAGGCGCTCAAGAAGCGCGGCAAGGCGATGCGGGCGGCCGACTTCTACCTGGAAAAGATGGCCTCCAAGCGCCACGGCGAGCTCTTCCTGTCCGGCCCGCTGCGCGAGCAGGCGCTGGTGTGCCAGGCGTGGCTCCGGCAAGCGCTGGCCGAGCCTTTCGACGGCACCACGGTCGCCATCACGCATTTCGCGCCAACGCTGGCGAGCGCCGATCCACGCTACGGCCTGACGCCCGGCACCGCCGGCTTCTGCAACGCCCTCGACGAACTGCTGCCGTCGGCCAGGCTCTGGCTCCACGGCCATCTGCACTGCGCCTTCGACTATATGAAGGACGGCTGCCGCGTGGTGGCCAACCCACTGGGCTACAAGCGCAACGGCGAGCAGGAAGGCTATCGCCCCGAGCTGCTGATCGAAGTGCGCTGACCCCGGCGGCGCCGTAACGGCCGGCTATCGGCGGACCGCACGCGCTGTGTAGACTGCCTCGAGTCCACCTGGAGAGAGACATGACGCAGCCACAACAACGTCGCACCTTCCTTCAACGCACGGGCGGCGCCGCGGCCGCGGTCGGGCTGCTGTCCGCCCTGCCGAAAGCACTGGCCCAGGCGCCCGACGCCGGCGGCAAGGCCATGGGCCGGCTCTCGATGGCCGAGATGTCGCGCCGCCTCGCAGCCGGGTCGCTGACCAGCAGCCAGCTGGTCGAAGAAGCGCTGGCCGCCATCCAGAACCCCGCGGGCGAAGGCGCGCGCACTTTCATCCAGGTGCACGCCGCATCGGCGCGCAGCGCCGCGGCGCAACTGGATGCCGATCGCAAGGGCGGCCGCGCAGCCGCCTCCCCGATCGCCGGCATCCCGATTTCTCTGAAGGACCTGTTCGACGAAGCCGGCATCACCACGCTCGGCGGCTCCACGGTGCTGGTCGGCCAGCCGCCGGCGCAGCGCGACGCGGTGGTTGTCGAGCGGCTGCGGCGCGCGGGCGCGATCGTCATCGGGCGCACCAACACGGTCGAGTTCGCCTACACGGGCCTGGGCATCAACCCGAACTACGGCACGCCGAAGAACGTCCACGACCGCGCGACCGGCCGCATTCCGGGCGGCTCGACCTCTGGCGGCGCCATCTCGGTGACCGACGGCATGGCGGCCGGCGCCATCGGCACTGACACCGGCGGGTCGCTGCGCATTCCCGCGGCGCTCAACGGGCTGGTGGGGTTCAAGCCCACGCAGCGCCGCATCCCGCTCGATGGCGTGATGCCCCTGTCGACCTCCTTCGACTCGGCCGGGCCGATGGCATGGACGGTGGAAGACTGCGCGCTGCTCGACGCCGTGCTGGCCGGCGAACTGTCGCGTGCGCCCAAGGCGATCTCGCTGCGCGGCCTGCGCTTCGCAGTGCCAAAGACCTTCTTCCAGGACGACCTCTCGCCGCCTGTGGCTGCCGCGTTTGCATCCGCACTGTCCAAGCTCTCGGCTGCCGGCGCCACGGTCATCGAGCTGCCGATGACCGAGTTCGCCAAGGCGCCAACCATCAACCCGCGCGGCATGATCACCGCCTCGGAGGCCTACGCCTGGCATCGCGAATTCATCAAGACGGGCGCCACCAAGTACGACCCGCGCGTGCTGGCGCGCATCAAGACCGGCGAGACGATCACCGCGCCCGACTACCTGCAGCTGCAGGCGCTGCGCCGCCAGTTCATCCGCTCGATCAACGCCGCGGCTGCCGGCTACGACGCGATGCTGATGCCCACCACGCCCGACATCGCGCCGCCCATCGCCGAGGTGATCAAGGACGACGAGACCTACTACCGCATCAACGGCCGCATGCTGCGCAATCCGTCGGTGGTGAACCTGTTCGATGGCTGCGCGCTCTCGGTGCCCTGCCACGACGCGGGCAACGCGCCGGTCGGGCTGATGGTGGCCGGGATCGGCAACACCGATCACCGGTTGCTGGCAGTTGGCGCGGCCGTGGAGGCGGTGGTGACGCCGCGGCGCGGCATCAACAGCTAGATCCCGTTCAGCGCGAAGCCAGGCCGTCGAAACAGGTGCCGAGCACCAGCTCGACGATCTCTGCGTCGCTCTGCAGGCCGCCGGCCTTGAGGAAACCGAGCACCGGATCGCAGGCGCGCGCGAACAGCGTGTAGAGCACGGCAATCGCGGGCAGCTTCGGGTTCAGCGTGCCATCGGCCTGCGCGGCCTGGATCCAGCCGCCGAGCGTGTCGCTGATCGCGACCAGCCGGTCGAGATAGCCCCGGTTGTTCATCAGCGCAGCCCGCAGGCTCGAGTTCTGGTGCGGCAGCGAGGGCATCTCGCCGATCAGTTGCATCTCCATGGCCCAGCGCACCACCGTGCGCAGCTTGTCTATCGGTTGCTGGTCGGCCGGCACCGACGCCAGGACATCCTGCGTGCGTTGCATGAGGCGCACCATCGCCGCGGCCGCGAGGTCTTCCTTGCTGGGAAAGTGCTTGTAGAGGCTGGCCTTGGCGATGCCGACGGAGGCGGCGACCTCGTCGACCGTCATCGATTCGAAGCCCTTTTCGGCCAGCAGCCGGTTCGCGGTCTGCACGATGGCCTCTTCGCGGGCCTGCAGCATCTGTTCCTTGAACGAGGGCTTGGCGGGAGCGGCAGCGGTGGTCATGCGGAAATTCTAGTCTTGGCCGTCGCCCGCCAGACGGTGCGAGTGTGGAAATACCGCCCAGTCTTCGTTGCAGACCGGAGGGTTGCGCTCAGGCGCTGCGCCCTTTGGAAACCAGCTTGATGCCCGGCATCAGCTCGGCCGCAAGCTCGGGCCGCTCCAGCGCGTAGTCGAGGTTCATGCGCGCGATCTCGACATGCTCCTCGCCCAGCGCCTGCGCGCGCGAACCCTGCCCGCGCTCGATGGCCTGCACGATCGCGTGGTGCGTGCGGTGCGCCTGGCGCATCCATTGCTGGCCCTCTTCCATCGACGACTGCATCGGCAGCATCGCGCTCGGCGCGGCGAAGGGCTGGCCGCCGAGCATGTCCATCACCCGCTTGAGTGCGAGGTTGCCGCAGCCTTCGACGATCAGCTTGTGGAAGCGGTCGTTCATCTCGACGTAGGCCGCGTAATCGTCGATTTCCATGGTGGGCTTGTTCACCGCCCGGTCGCCGGCATCCAGGCAATCCTTCAGGTCGCGCAGCAGCTGGCGCGAGGCGCCGTCTTCGGCCAGCAGGCGCGCCGCGAAGCCTTCGATCACGCCGCGCACACGGATGGCGTCGGCCACCTCCTGCGAGGTGAAGCGGCGCATCTGGTAGCCGCCGCTGGGTGATTGCTCGATCAGACCTTCGTGCTCGAGGCTGGCCAGCGCCAGCCGTACCGGGGTGCGCGAGGCTTCGAGCTTCTCGGCCAGCGGGATCTCGGCCAGCCGCTCTCCGGGCACGAATTCGCCCTTGAGGATCATGTCGCGCAGTTGCACGAGCACGCGGGATTGTTGAGAGTCCATCAGGAGGCGCCGGGAGCGGGAATGAGCGGATTCTAGGAGACGGGCCGATCATTGCACGCAGGATATTTACCCTGGCTCGCTTGTTGCATGCATTGCGTCACAAGAAGTGTCAAAAACACACGCCACACTCAGTATTAACCCTGATTTGAAGCGCCACGAGCCCCAAATAAGGGCGAAATCGAAGATGAAAGTTTGACCCAGATTGAGGATCACCAAGACAATGCATACCGTTGCATGCAATGCCTGCAGACCTCTTTCCAAAGCCCCCACGATGGAGCCCGCACGATGATCAGCGCCGAGCAAAACGATTTCATCACCCGCGTCGGACGCGACGCCCCCGCCGGCAAGCTGCTGCGCCGCTACTGGCAGCCGGTGGCCCTGGCCGACGAACTGGCGGGCCCGCGCCCGGTCAAGCCGGTGAAGCTCATGGGCCAGGACTTCGTGCTGTTCCGCGACGAAAACGGCCAGCTCGGCATGCTCGACCGCGACTGCCCGCACCGCGGCGCCGACCTCGCCTTCGGACGGCTGGAAAACGGCGGCATCCGCTGCGCCTTCCACGGCTGGCTGTTCGACGCCAAGGGCAATTGCCTCGAAACCCCCGCCGAACCCGCCACCAGCAAGCTGTGCAGCCGCATCAAGCAGTCGGCCTATCCGGTGGTCGAGAAGGCGGGCGTGGTCTTCGCGTACGTCGGCGAGGGCGAGCCTCCGGCCTTTCCGGACTTCGACTGCTTCGTCGCCCCCGACACCCACACCTTCGCGTTCAAGGGCCTGTTCGAATGCAACTGGCTGCAGGCGCTCGAGGTGGGCATCGACCCTGCACACGCCTCGTACCTGCATCGCTTCTTCGAGGACGAGGACACCTCCGAGAGCTACGGCAAGCAGTTCCGCGGCGCCTCCGCCGACTCCGACATGCCCATCACCAAGGTGCTGCGCGAGTACGACCGGCCCGAGATCAGCGTGGAGCCCACCGACTACGGCTTCCGCCTGAAGGCGCTGCGCAAGCTCACTGAAAAAACGACGCACGTGCGCGTGACCAACGTGGTGTTCCCGCAGGCCTTCGTGATCCCGATGAGCGCGGAGATGACCATCTCGCAATGGCATGTGCCGGTGGACGACACGCACTGCTACTGGTATGCCATCTTCACCAGCTTCACCGGCCCGGTCGACAAGCAGCAGATGCGCGACCAGCGGCTGAAGCTCTACGAGCTGCCCGACTACACCTCGCGCAAGAACAAGCGCAACAACTACGGCTACAGCATCGACGAGCAGCTCACCGAGACCTACACCGGCATGGGCGACGACATCAACGTGCACGACCAGTGGGCGGTGGAGTCGCAGGGCGCCATCCAGGACCGCACGCGCGAGCACCTGGGCAGCACCGACAAGGGAATCATTGCCTACCGCCGCGTGCTGGTGAAGGCCATCGAGGCCACGCTCGCCGGCGAGACCGCGCCGATGCTGATCGACGCCGCGCAGGCCCGCACGATGACCGGCCCACCCTCCATCGACGGCATCGGCCACGTGGTGGACGAAGCCGCCACCGAGACCTACTGGCAGGAGGCGGACCGCGCGCGCCGCCTGAAGTCCGATTGGGCCTCCGCACGGCTGGCCGCCTGAGCACGCGCGCCATGAGCAGCAACAAAACCAACACATTCGTCGACCGCTTCGGTCTCTGGTCCGACGACCAGCACGCACAGGCGCGCGAGCTGGTGCGCCGCATCGACAGCGGCGAGGTCGATCTCGTGCGCTTCGCCTGGCCCGACCAGCACGGCATCCTGCGCGGCAAGACGCTGGTCGCCACCGAGGCGCGCTCGGCGCTGTGGGAGGGCGTGAACCTCACCTCCACGCTGCTGGCCAAAGACACCTCGCACAAGACCGTGTTCCCGGTCTTCACCACGAACGGCGGCTTTGCCATCGAGGGCCTGCAGGGCGGCGCGGACTTCACCATCGTGGCCGACCCCGCCACCTTCAAGGTGCTGCCCTGGGCGCCGCGCACCGGCTGGATCCTGTGCGACGCCTACATGGCCGACGGCACGCCCTGCCCCTTCGCGACGCGGCAGATCCTGCAGCGCGCGGTGCGCCAGCTCGACGAGTTCGGGCTCGACTTCATCGCCGGCCTGGAGGTGGAGTTCCACGTCTTCAAGCTCGACGATGCGCGCATGGGCCTGGCCGACTCGGGCCAGCCCGGCGAGCCGCCGCGCGTGTCGCTGCTCTCGCACGGCCACCAGTACCTCACCGAGCTGCGCTACGACCGCGTCGACGGGTTGATGGAGCTGCTGCGCTCGAACCTCATCGCGCTCGGGCTGCCGCTGCGCTCGCTGGAAATCGAATTCGGCCCGAGCCAGTTCGAGCTGACCTTCGGCCCCACGGCCGGCGTGATGCCCGCGGACACCATGGTGCTGCTGCGCAGCGCGATCAAGCAGATCTGCCAACGCAACGGGTTGCACGCGAGCTTCATGTGCCGGCCGAAGATTCCGAACGTCATGTCGAGCGGTTGGCACCTGCACCAGTCGCTGCGCCGCAAGAGCGATGGCGTGAACGCCTTCATGCCGGAGGCCCAAGGCCAGGACCTGAGCGAGATCGGCATGCACTACCTCGGCGGCCTGAAGGCGCACGCCTGCGGCGCGGCGGCGCTCGCGAGCCCCACGATCAACGGCTACCGGCGCTACCGCCCGTTCTCGCTCGCGCCCGACCGCGCGATCTGGGCCAGGGACAACCGCGGCGCGATGCTGCGCGTGCTCGGCGGCGTGGGGCAGAGCGCTTCGCGCATCGAGAACCGCGTGGGCGAGCCGACGGCCAATCCATACCTCTATCTCGCATCGCAACTCTTCTCGGGCCTCGACGGCATCCGCAACAGCATCGACCCCGGTCCCTCCGCCGATGCGCCGTACGAAACGCCGGCCGAGCAACTGCCGCGCTCGCTCGGCGACGCCCTCGCGTGCCTGCGCCGCGACGAGATGCTCAACACGCAGATGGGCAAGGTCTTCATCGACTACCTCTGCCACATCAAGGAAGCGGAAATCGCCCGCTTCAACCTCGAAGTCAGCGAGTGGGAACACCGCGAGTACTTCGACATGTTCTGACCCCCTGCTCCCCATGCCCACGATCCACTACATCCTCAAGGACGGCACCGCACGCGCGGTCGACGCCAAGATCGGCGCCAGCGTCATGGAGACCGCCATCCGCGGCAACGTGCGTGGCATCGACGCCGAATGCGGCGGCTGCTGCTCCTGCGCCACCTGCCACGTCTATGTGGACGACGCCTTCGCCGACCTGCTGCCGCCGCCCGACGACATGGAGAGCGCGCTGCTCGAAGTCGTCGCCTCCGAGCGCCAACCCAATTCGCGCCTGAGCTGCCAGCTCAACGTGACAGCAGCCCTCGATGGCCTGAGGGTGCGCGTTCCAGAGACACAGGTCTGACGCACACTCGCCCGCTCCGCATCCATTCCACCTGAAAGGCGTTTTTCCATGACGACGATGACGAAGAGAACCGTTCTCTCGACCCTCCTGCTCGCCGGCTTCGGCATGCTGGGCACCGTGGCCGCGCATGCTGCCGACGAGCCGCTGCGCATCGGCCTCATTGCCACCTACTCCGGCCCCTACGCCGACTACGGCCGCCAGTTCGATGCCGGCATCGCGCTGTACCTCAAGGAGCACGGCGGCAAGGTGGGCGGGCGCACCGTCGAGATCATCAAGAAAGACACCGCCGGCCCCGCGCCCGATGCCGCCAAGCGCATCGCGCAGGAACTCGTCGTGCGCGACAAGGTGAGCATCCTCACCGGCCTGGACTTCAGCCCCAACGCGTATGCCGTGGGCGCCATCGCCACGCAGGCGAAGATCCCGACCATCGTGATGAATGCGGCCTCCTCGGCCATCACCAGCAGCTCGCCCTACGTGGCACGTCTTTCGTTCACCGTGCAGCAGGTCACCGATCCGATGGCGCGCTTCATGCTCAGGGAGGGCATCAAGGACGCCTACACCGTGGTCGCCGACTACGCCTCGGGCGTCGATGCCGAAACCGCCTTCAAGAAAACCTTCACCACCGGCGGCGGCAAGGTCTCGGGCGAGGTGCGCACGCCGATGAACAACCCCGACTTCTCGGCCTACGTGCAGCGCATCAAGGATGCCAAGCCCCAGGCCGTGTTCTTCTTCTTCCCCTCGGGCGTGATGCCGCCGGCCTTCCTCAAGGTGTGGAAGGAGCGCGGCATGGAGCAGGCCGGCATCAAGCTCTACGCCACCGGCGAAGCCACCGACGACAGCTACCTCGACGCCACCGGCGACGTGGCGCTGGGCCTCGTCACCAGCCACCACTACTCGTTCGCGCACAACTCGCCCAAGAACCAGAAGTTCGTGAAGGACTTCGCCGCCGACAACGGCACCAAGCTGCGCCCCAGCTACTTCGCCGTGACCGCCTACGACGCCATGGCCGCGATCGACCTCACGCTGCAAAAGACCAAGGGCGACGCCAGCGGCGACAAGTTCATGGACGCGCTGCGCGGCCTGCGCTTCGAGAGCCCGCGCGGCCCGATCGAGGTGGACCCGCTCACCCGCGACATCGTGCAGACCGTCTACATCCGCAAGACCGAGCGCGTGAACGGCCAGCTGGTGAACGTGGAGTTCGACAAGTTCGACCGCGTGAAGGACCCGGCCAAGGAAAGCTCGAACTAAGCCCATCCGAACGCCAGCAAGCAGCGCAGCCAGCAACAGGAGGCCCATGGGCATCGTGATCTTCGACGGGGTGGCCTACGGCATGCTCCTGTTCCTCATCGGCGTGGGCCTGTCCATCACGATGGGGTTGATGAATTTTGTCAACCTCGCGCACGGCAGTTTCGCGATGGTGGGCGGCTATGCGGCGAGCCTGCTGATGAACCACTGGGGGCTCGGCTTCGGGCTCTCTCTCGCGGCCGCCTTCGTGGCCGCGGCCCTGGTGGGCGCGGTGCTGGAATTCGTGTTCTATCGGCGGCTGTACCGCGCGCATCCGCTGGACCAGGTGCTGCTGTCGATCGGCGTGGTGTTCGTGTCGATCGCGGCCTTCACCTATTTCTTCGGGCCGACGATGCAGCCGTTCACGCTGCCGCCGGTGCTCGACGGGCAGGTTGCCATCGGCGGACTCGAGGTGGGCCGCTACCGGCTCTTCCTGATCGTCTGCGGCGTGGCCGTGCTGGCTGCCCTGCTGCTGGTGCTGGGCAAGACGCGCTACGGCGCGATGGTGCGTGCGGCGGTCGACAACCAGCGCGTGGCCGGCGGCACCGGCATCCATGTGCAGCGCCTTTTCTTTCTCACCTTCTCGCTGGGCTGCGGCCTCGCGGGCCTGGGCGGCGCGCTGAGCCTGGGCATGCTGGGGCTGGAGCCGTCGTTCCCGCTCAAGTACCTCGTCTATTTCCTCATGGTGGTGTGCGTGGGCGGTGCGGGCACCGTCACGGGGCCCTTCATCGCGGCGCTGCTGGTCGGCATCGTCGACGTGGCGGGCAAGTACTACTGGCCCGAGGCGGGCGCCTTTCTCATCTACGTCTTCATGATCGTCATGCTGCTCGTGCGGCCGAACGGCATCGTTGCGAAGAAGGGGATCGCATGAAAGCCCTCACTGTTTCTCCGGCGCAGTTGCGCATCGCCGAAGTCGCCTTCTGGCTTGCGCTCGCCTCCAGCTTCTTCCTCTTGCCCGACAAGCTCACGCTGATGAGCCAGATCATGATCTTCGGGCTGTTCGCCGTGTCGCTCGACATGGCGCTCGGCTACGCGGGCATCCTCACCGTCGGCCATGCCGCCTTCTTCGGCGCGGGCGCGTACGCGGCCGGCCTGCTCGCCAAGTACGGCTGGAGCGAGCCCTTCACCGGCCTCGCGTTCGCGCTGGTCGTGAGCGGCCTGCTCGGCTATGTGCTGAGCTACCTCGTGGTGCGCGGCGCCGACCTCACGCGGCTGATGATCACCATCGGCGTTTGCGTGCTGCTGTACGAGCTGGCCAACCGGCTCTCGGGCATCACCGGCGGCACCGACGGGCTGCAGGGCGTGGTCATCGCGCCGGTGCTCGGCTTCTTCGACTTCGACCTCTACGGCAAGACCGCCTTCTGCTATGCCTTCGGCGTGGTGCTCGCGATGTTCCTCGTGGTGCGGCTGGTGCTGCGCTCACCGTTCGGGCTGACGCTGCGCGGCATCCACGACAGCCGCAAGCGCATGACGGCCATCGGCTCGCCGGTGGAGGCGCGGCTGCGCATGGCCTACGCCTTCTCGGCCGCGGTGGCCGGCGTGGCGGGCGCGCTGCTCGCGCAGACCACGCAGTTCGTCGGCATCGAATCGATCGGCTTCAACCGCTCGGCCGAGGTGCTGATCATCCTGGTGCTCGGCGGCACCGGCCGCCTGTACGGCGGGATGATCGGCGCCATCGTCTACATGCTGGTGCACGACGGGTTCGCGGACATGAATCCGCAGTACTGGATGTTCTGGCTCGGCATCTTCCTGATCGCGGCGGTCATGCTGGGACGCGGCGGGATCATGGGGGCGCTCTCGCGCTTCGTGCGGATGGGGAAGGCGCGATGAGCTCCACCCACACCCTGCGCACCCGCGACCTGGGCATCCGCTTCGGCGCCTTCCAGGCGGTGAGCGAGGTGAACCTCTCGCTCGAACCCGGCGCGCGGCAAGCGCTGATCGGGCCCAACGGTGCGGGAAAAACCACACTCATCAACCTGCTCACCGGCGTGTTCAAGCCCACGAGCGGGTCGATCCACATGGGCGATCGCGACATCACGCGCCTCTCTGGCGACAAACGCGCGCGCATGGGCCTCGCGCGCACCTTCCAGATCAACACGCTGTTCCCCAGCCTCACGCCTCTGCTGTCGGTGGTGCTGGCGATCAGCGAGCGCGAAGGGCTGGGCGCGACCTGGTGGCGACCGCTCAGGGGCTGCACGGCGGTGTTCGACGAGGCGCATGCGCTGCTCGGCACGCTGAAGCTCGACAGCCTTTCCGACGTGCCGGTCTCGGAGCTGGCCTACGGCAAGCAGCGGCTGCTGGAGATCGCGCTCGCGCTCGCCGCCAGGCCCCGCATCCTCCTGCTCGACGAACCCGCGGCCGGCGTGCCCGAAGGCGAAAGCGGCGAGCTCTTCGAGGCCATCGCGACGCTGCCCGGCGACATCAGCGTGCTCTTCATCGAGCACGACATGAAGCTCGTGTTCCGCTTCTCCCGCCGCATCTCGGTGCTGGTGGGCGGCCGCATCCTCACCGAAGGCACGCCCGCCGAAATTGGCGCCGATCCGCGCGTGCGCGAGGTTTACCTTGGGAGCTCCCATCACCATGCCTGAAGCGCTCGCCTTCGACCACGTCACCGCCGGCTACGGCAACGCCGTGGTGCTCGACGGTCTCGACTTTTCCCTGCAGCAGGGCGAGAGCCTCGCGATCCTCGGGCGCAACGGCGTGGGCAAGACCACGCTGCTCGAAACGCTGATGGGCAACACCCGCGTGATGCAGGGCGCGATCCGCTGGCAGGGCGTGGACATCACGCGCTGGCCGTCGCACCAGCGCGTGCGCGCGGGCCTGGGCTGGGTGCCACAGGAGCGCGAAGTGTTCCCCTCGCTCACCGTGGAAGAAAACCTCACGGTGATCGCGCGACTGGGCGGCTGGAACCTGAAGCGCGTCTACGACTTCTTTCCGCGCCTGCGGGAGCGCCGCGGCAACTACGGCAACCAGCTCTCGGGCGGCGAGCAACAGATGCTGGCCATCGGCCGCGCGCTGATGACCAACCCGAAGCTGCTGCTGCTCGACGAGCCGATGGAAGGCCTCGCGCCGATCATCGTGGAGGAGCTGTCCGCGGCGATTCGGCGCCTCTGCGAATCGGAAGGCCTGGCGTCGATCGTGGTCGAGCAGCACCCGGTGCTCGCGCTGGAGATGACGCACCAGGCCATCGTGCTGGAGCGCGGCACCGTGGTGCACGCCGGCCCGAGCGCGGGGCTCGCGGCGGACAAGGGATTGCTCGAAGGGCTGCTGGGCGTGGGAATCGCCGAGGGCGTGGCGGGCTGAACGACGGGCCCGGCGTCAGGCCACGGCCTGCTGCTTCAAGCGCTTCGCGCAGACCGTGAACCGCCATGCGGCCAAGCACGCGGCCACGACGCTCAGGGCCCACGAGATGCAGAGGTACGCATACATGAGGAAGGCCAGCCCGATCTGCAGTACCGACTTCAAGAACGAGGTGCCCTCGCCGACGATGTAGAACTCCGCGAGGGCGTGGACGCCCCACCACACGGCCAGCGGCAGCGCCGCCACGCACAGGCCGTAGGCGAGGCTGGCAGCCAGCGGACCCATGCGCCCTTGCGCCACGGCCCGGTGGACGACCTGGTAAAGGACGACGCTCAGCACCACAGGGGCGGCCAGGCCGAAGGAAATGCAGAAGTCGAGGACCATGCCTGCACTGTAAGGTCGCACCTCCCGGAAACGACCCGGCGTCCACCGAAGTACCGGTGGACGCTACCGCGCAGGTCAGCTCAGCATCTGCCCGCGGCTGCCGATCACCGCCACGTCCACGAAATGCCCGCCTTCGCGGTTCGTGCGGCCGTAGTTGATCTTCAGCCCGCCCAGGTCGAAGTTCTCGATGCTGGCCATGCCCGCCATCACCGAGGCGCGCGTGGGCGAGCCGCCCGCACGGCGCAGGCCCTCGGCGAGCACGGCGGCGTTGATGTAGCCCTCCAGGCTCGTGAGCGAGAAGTCCTTGGTGCCGTTGGCCACCATGTCGGCCTGGTAGCGGCGCACGATCTCGAACTTGGTCGAGTACGGCGAGGGCACCACGATCACGAAGCCCAGGCCCCGCGCGAGGTCGCCCATTGCGGCCAGCGCGCTGGCGGTGATCGACAGGCCGTAGGCCGAGCTGTTGCCGCCGGCATCGCGCAGCGCCTTCATGAAGACCGGCGCCGTGCCGGCCAGGCCGATGATGATGACCTGCGGCTTGGCCTTGGCGATGGCTTCGGCCGCGGGGCCGACTTCCATGCTCGTCGTGTTGGGCGTGGTCGCGATGACCGCGGGCTCCAGCTTCGCCTTGGCCAGCGCGGCCTTGAACGCCGCGAGCACCGACTGGCCCAGCGGGTCATTCGAATGCACGAGCCCGATGCGGGTCTGGCCCAGCACGGCCGCCGTGGTCACCAGCTTCTCGACTTCCTGGTCGTAGTTCACGCGCACCCAGAAGGTGTTGGGCGCGGTCTTCTTGCGCAGCGCGACGGTGCCGGTGATCGGGCCGACCACGGCCATGCCGGGCACGGCGTCCATCACTTCGGAGGTCTGGCGCGTGCCCAGCGGGTGCAGCAGCGCGAGCACCGAGCTGTCCTTCTCGAAGGCCAGTGCGTTGGCCTTGGCCACATCGGGCTTGAAGGTGTCGTCGGCCATGACCAGGTCGACCTTGGTGCCGTTGATGCCGCCCGACTTGTTCAGCGCATTGAAGAACGCGCTCGAACCCTGGAAAAGCCCCTGCCCGTTGGCCTTCTCGACGCTGCTGTTGTCGAAGGTGGTCCCGATGCGGATCGGCTTGCCCTGCGCAAAGGCCGGCATGCCCAGGCCCGCGGCGGCGGTTGCGGCCAGACCGGTCAGCACACGGCGACGGCTGGTGGTGGGCGGCGCGAGGAACACGCGCTGCTCGGGAACGGTCATGGTCAAGGTCTCCCCAATTCGGTGACAAAAGTACACATTTCAATCAGAAATGTAACGCACGTCACCGTGCCGGAGATGACAGCCAGCTACAGCAGCTCTTCGCCCACGATGGGCAGCAGCAGCCAGTTCTTGAAGCGCAGCCAGAGGAATTCGCCGGGCTCGTCCTCGTGGACGATGTCGCCGCCGGCGTCGTCGTATTCGAGCCACTGCACGCGCCGGCCGTTGGGGCCCAGGCGCAGGCGGTAGCCGAGGTTGACGCGCTCGCCCGTCATGAGCTGGTGGTAGTCGCGCACCAGATCCGGACTGTCGATGACGAGGCCGACCTCGGTGTTGACAGCGGCGGAGCGGTGGTCGAGGTTCATCGAGCCGACGAAGAAGCGCTCGTCGTCGACGATCGCGAGCTTGGCGTGCAGCCGACTGATCGACTTGCCGAAATCGCCGAAACGGCCCGAGCGGCCGGTGAGCGTGGGCGCGATCTCGAAGATGGTCACGCCGATCTTCAGCATGTCGGCGCGGTAGCGCTCGTAGCCCGCATAGGCCAGCGGCTCGTCGGTCGCGCCCAGCGAGTTGGTCACGACCGTGATGCGCCCACCCTTGGCGATGCAGGCGCGCATCTCCTCCATGCCCTTGGGCCCCGGAATGAAATACGGCGAAGCGATGGTGACTTCGCGCCGCGCCGCGTTGATCACGCTCAGCGCACCTTCGGTCACGCTGCCCGCGTAGGCCTCCTCGGCCTTGCGCGTGATCTTCTCGGGGTCGTCGATGAACAGCGTGCCCAGCGCCCAGTAACGGTCGATCTTGCCGGTGATCAGCTGCTCGCCGACGGGCGACTTGTTCAGCACGTCGCGCGGACGGATCGGCACGTCGGGCACGGCCGTGCGCACGATCTCGTCGAAGCGGCGCTGCGCGGCCTCGGGCGTCGAGCGCATCGGCGCGATGCGCTCGATGGGCCAGGCGTGCGAGCTGTTCCAGTAGCGGTCGAACCCCTCGGACATCTGCCGCACGATCGGGCCGCTGGAGATCACGTCCATGTCGATGAAGTTCGCGGCCGTGCTGCGCATGAAGTATTCGTTGCCGATGTTGCGTCCGCCCGAAACCGCGAAGCTGTTGTCCGCGATCAGCATCTTGTTGTGCATGCGGTGGTTGATGCGGCCGAAATCGGTGAGGGACAGCAGGAGCCGCGCGGTCAGCGAATTGGCCCGTGACGGCAGCGGGTTGAAGAGCCGCACCTCGACGTTCGGAAAGGCCGAGAAAGTGCTGAACACCTCGTCCTCGCCGGCCGTGTAGAGGTCGTCCACCAGGAGGCGCACCCGCACGCCGCGCGCCGCGGCCTCGCGCAACTCCTTCAGGAACAGCAGGCCGACGTCGTCCTTCTGGATCAGGTAGTACTGCACGTCGAGCGATTTCTCGGCGTGGCGCGCGAGCGAGATGCGCGCATCGAACGCGAAGGCCGCCTCGGGCAGCAGCCGGAAGCCCGAGAGCGCGGTGGAATCGCCCGGCACACCCTTGGCCGCAAGCTGCCCGAGTTCGGTCTGCCCCACGTCGGTGAAGGCCGTGACAGGCGCCCGCGGCTCCGGCGGCGGCAGGCTGACGCAACCGGTCAGCCACGCGGCCGCAAGCACCCCCAGGAGGGCGGTGAAACTGCGAACGAGGGAGGCGCGCATGGGCCGAACTGTAGCGCGCAGCGCGCATGCGCGGCGACCTATGATCGCGCCGACAAAAGGAAAAAAGCGTGCTCAACGGCTTGTGGCTGGGTTTCTTCGGGATGGCGGCGCTCGCGGCGCTGGTGCGGTGGCTCGTCGGCGGCGATCCGACCGTGTTCGCGGCGCTGGTCGAGAGCCTGTTCGCCATGGCGCGGCTCGCGGTCGAGGTGATGGTGCTGCTGTTCGGCACGCTCACGCTGTGGCTCGGGTTCCTGCGGATCGCCGAGGCCGCGGGGCTGGTCGGCTGGCTCGCGCGGCTACTCGGCCCGCTGTTCCGGCGGCTCATGCCGGGCGTGCCCGCGGGGCATCCGGCGCTCGGCCTGATCACGATGAATTTCGCGGCCAATGCACTGGGCCTCGACAACGCCGCCACGCCCATCGGCCTGAAGGCGATGCGCGAACTGCAGCGGCTCAACCCCGACCCGGTCACCGCCACCAACGCGCAGATTCTTTTTCTTGTACTTAATGCCTCGTCGCTGACGCTGCTGCCCGTCACCATCTTCATGTACCGCGCGCAGCAGGGTGCGCCCGACCCGACGATGGTGTTCCTGCCAATCCTCCTGGCCACCAGCGCATCGACGCTGGTCGGGCTGCTCACGGTGGCCATCGCGCAGCGCCTGCGACTCTGGGACCCGGTGGTGCTGGCTTACCTGATCCCGGGCGCGCTGGTGCTCGGCGGCTTCATGGCGCTGCTGGGCACGCTGTCGGCGGCGGCGATCGCATCGCTCTCCTCGCTGATGGGCAACCTCGCGCTCTTCAGCGTGATCATCGTGTTCCTGGCCGCCGGCGCGATCCGGCGGGTGAAGGTCTACGAATGCTTCATCGAGGGCGCCAAGGAAGGCTTCGACATCGCGAAGAACCTGCTGCCGTACCTCGTCGCCATGCTCTGTGCGGTCGGTGTGCTGCGGGCTTCGGGCGCGCTCGACTTCATCCTCGGCGGCCTGCGCTGGCTGGTGACCACGGGCGGCTGGGACGCACGCTTCGTCGACGCCATGCCCACCGCGCTGGTCAAGCCCTTCTCGGGCAGCGCGGCGCGCGCGATGCTGATCGAAACCATGAAGAGCCAGGGCGTCGACAGCTTCCCCGCGCTGGTGGCCGCCACCATCCAGGGCAGCACCGAGACCACCTTCTATGTGCTGGCTGTGTACTTCGGCGCGGTCGGCATCCAGCGCACACGGCACACGGTGTCTTGTGCGCTCTTGGCCGAGCTGGCGGGCGTGGTCGCGGCGATTGCGGTCTGCTATTGGTTCTTCGGCTGAACCGCGCTCACTTGCGCGGCTCCACCACGGGGAACATCGGCTCGAAGGTATCGAGCATCGACATCAGCTCGCCGAGCTTCGCGCGGTCGCCCTCGATCTTCACCTTGCCCGACATCACCGCCGCGGGAAAGCTCGTTTCCTTCAGCGTGATCGCGTCGAGCGTGGCGCGGCTCAGCGTCACCGTGGCGTCGGCGCCGGGCTGCCGGCCGGCGATGTGCGTGAGCGCCGAGTTCTCCAGCGTCAGCACGAACTGCTGGTTCGAATCGGTGAAATTCCAGTTGATGACCATCGTCTTGCCCTCGGCCTTGGCCGCATCGAGCCGCACGCCCAGGAAGTCGAAGAAGAGGTCGTTGCTCACCGCCTTGAGCGTGTCGGCGTTCGAGCTGCTGCCGCCCGGTATCTTCGGCACGCCATTTCGCAATTCCATCGCGCCCACCAGGTAGGCGCTGCGCCAGGTGCCGGCCTCCGACTGGTAGCCGAGCTGCTCGAACGCATCGGCGCCGAGTTCGCGTGCCGCGCGGTTCGCGGGGTCGGCGTAGACGACCTGGCTCATGGCGCTCGCCACCCAGCGGTACTCGCCTTTCTTGAAGTCATCCCGCGCCCGCGCGACCACCGCATCCGCGCCCCCCATGTACTGCACCGTCTTCTTCGCGTAGTCCACCGGCGGCAGCGGATTCAGGTTGGCGGGGTTCGCGTCGTACCAGCCCAGGTACTTCTGGTAGACCGCCTTGGCGTTGTGCCTGAGCGTGCCGTAGTAGCCGCGCGTGGACCATTCCTGCTCCAGGCTCGCGGGCATGCGCAGCCTCTCGGCGATCTCGGCCGCGGTGTAGCCCTGGTTGAGCAGGCGCAGCGACTGGTCGTTGATGAACTTGTACATGTCGCGCTGCTTCTTCAGCAGGTCGGCGATGCGCCCCTGCCCTGTCGTCGGCCAGTGGTGCTGGGCGATCAGCACGTCGGTCCTGTCGCCGAAGGCCACGCGCGCCTGGTCGATGTACTTCGCCCACAGGTTGCCGTCGCGCACCTCGGCGCCGCGGATCGTGTAGAGGTTGTGCATGGTGTGCGTCACGTCCTCGGCCATGTTGAGCACGCGGAACTGCGGCAGGTACATGAGCATTTCCGACGGCGCCTCGGAGCCCGGCACCAGCTGGAAGACGAACTGCACGCCGTCGATGGTGCGCTCCTCGGTGGTCTTGTCGATGGTCGAGGTCGGCGCGATCAGCGTGATGGTGCCGCGCGCGAGCGCCTTGCCCAGGCCCGTGTCGACCTGCCCGCGCGCGCCCGGCGGCAGCAGCGAGCCGAACTGGTACTGCGAGCGCCGGCTCATCGCGTTGCCCGCGAGGATGTTCTCGGCCACCGCGGTTTCCATGAAGCCCGAGGGCGCGATCACCTGCACCTTGCCCGCGGCCACGTTGGCCTCGCTGGCCACGCCCTTCACGCCGCCGAAATGGTCGGCGTGGCCATGCGTGTAGATCACGGTGCCGACCGGCTTCTTCGGGCGGTGCTGGTAGTACAGCTCAAGCGCAGCGCGTGCCGTCTCGGCGGTGAGCAGCGGGTCGATGACGATCAGCGAGGTATCCCCTTCGACGATGGTCATGTTCGCAATGTCGAAACCGCGCACCTGGTAGACGCGATCGGTCACCTTGAAAAGGCCGTGGATCGCATTGAGCTGCGCCTGCCGCCACAGGCTCGGGTTGACCGAGTCGGCCGGCTCGTTCGCCTTCAGGAAGTCGTAGGGCTTCATGCTCCAGACCGGGCGCGGGCCGGCGCCGGGCACTAGCGCATCGGGCACGGTGCCGATGAAGCCGCGCATCGCGTCCTCGAAGTCCTGCCGGTTGGCGAAGGGCAGCGTCTTCGCCATGTCGGCATTGGCTTTCAGGGTGGCGGCCTCGGGCGGCTTGGGTGCGATCTGCGCGAACGCCTGGGCGCCGCCGAAGGTGCAGGCCCATGCGACCAGGGCCACGGAGAAGGAGGAAGAAGGGGTCATCGGCGTCTCTTTGTCTTCGGTGAAGCAGGAACAACGCGCGATTTTCCGAACCACCCGAAGCATTGGCAAATGCAAAATGTGCTGGTCCTTTTTACGGAAAACGCAAAATGCAGCTGCGCCAGCTCCAGCACTTGGCCGCCCTTGCCGAGCAAGGCAGCTTCGGCCGCGCAGCACAGGCGGTGCACCTGTCGCAGCCTGCGTTCTCGCGCAGCATCGACATGCTCGAAGACAAGCTGCAGGCCCGCCTGGTCGACCGTGCCTACGGCACCGTGCGCTTCACGCAGGCCGGTGAACTGGTGCTCGCGCGCGCCCGCGAACTCCTCGCTGATGCGCAGCAGATCCAGCGCGACGTGCTGCAGCTCGAAGGCCTGGCCATCGGCAGCCTCGCCGTGGGGCTCGGCCCCTTCGCCGCCAGCACGCTCGGGCGCATGGCCCTGTCGCTGATGACGCAGCGCCATCCGCAGCTCCTCATGCGCATGGAAGTGGCCGACACCGCCACGCTCGGCGAGCGCCTGCACCGGCGGCAGCTGGACCTGTTCATCGCCGACACCCGCGACCTGAAGAAGCAGCCCGGCCTGAAGCTCACACGCCTGCCCGACCTGCCGGTCTCGTTCTTCGTGCAACCGAAGCACCCGCTGCGTCGCCTGAAGCAGGTCACGCTGGAAAAGGCCATGGCCTATCCCCTCGCCGGCCCCAACCTGCCCGCCGAAGTGGCCGCATATTTCGACCGCCAGATCCAACGCGACGACCGCGGCGTGTTCAACGTCACCTGCGACGACGCGGGCACCCTGCGCCACCTTGCCCTCACCGCCAACGCGGTGATCCTCGCGCCGCATGCGCCCGCCCTGAACACCGACACCGACGCCCTCGTGCCCCTGCCGATCGCCGGCTTCGCCCGCATGCAGACCCACTACAGCCTGGTGACGCTCGCGGGCCGCACGCCCTCGGCTGCTGCTACCGTCTATACCCGCCTCGTGACAGAGTTGATGGCGCGCCCCAAGCAGCCCGCCGGGCAGTGAGCCAAAATGGTCTCCCTGCCGACCACCGCCCAGCCCCTTTCGTGACCACTCCCCGCCGGGCCCAGCCGCCCACCTTTTCGCCCGACGAGTTCCGGGAAGCGCTCGGCATGTTCGCCACGGGCGTGACCATCGTCACCGCATGCGCGGCCGACGGCACGCTGGTGGGCCTTACGGCCAACTCCTTCAATTCGGTGTCGCTCACGCCGCCGCTGGTGCTGTGGAGCCTGGCCCGCGCGGCGGGGTCGATGCCCGCACTCAGTACCGGCTCGCACTACGCCATCAACATCCTGGCCGCGAGCCAGAAGCAACTGGCCGAGCGCTTCGCCACCAAGAACATCGACCGCTGGGCCGATGTGGAATTCACCCGGGGCATCGGCGGCGCGCCGGTGCTGGTCGGCGCGGCAGCGAGCTTCGAGTGCTTCAACCGCAGCCGCTACGACGAAGGCGACCATGTGATCTTCGTGGGCGAGGTCGAGCGCTGCACCCACAACGCGGGCGCCTCGCCGCTGCTGTTTCACGGCGGGCGGTTCTACACGGAACATCCCTTGTGAGGCAGGCGGCGGCGTTGCGTCAGGATTGATGCGTTGCAAGATTGATCATGAAAACGCCGACAACAATCGTTGTCATGCCGCCGATCCGCAAGAGCGTCGCCGGCTCGCCGAACCAGAGCATGCCGACTGCCGCCGTCAAAGCGATCCCGCAGCCCGCCCACACGGCGTACGCCAATCCGACTTCAAGCTGCCTGACCGCAATCGACATGAGCCAGATCGCCGCCGCATAGGAAACCCCGACTGCCAGAGAGGGCGCGAGGCGCGTGAATCCATCTGCATATCGAAGTGCGATCGTTCCGACAACCTCCGCCACGACGCTGGCCGCCAGCAACAACCAGGAGAAAGCCTGCAAGCTCATGAATACCTCTCGCACCCTGCACCTATACCGGATGCAAGGCAGCAAGAAGGAGCGGTACCCGAAACGAAGGCGAATACTAACGGGCGTGCAACGCACGCATCGACCGGAACCCCGATGCGACAGGTCACGCGCTACGATCAATGGCCTCGGGCTTTTCCTTCGCCGTGACCCAGGCAGGACTCGTCAGGCAAGACACGAATGATCCAGCGCAAGACCCACCTCGACTCCCTCGCCATCGGCCTTCTCATCGCGTGTTGCGCGTTCTGGGGCCTGCAGCAGATCCTCATCAAGACGACCGTGACGGAAGTGCCGCCAATGTGGCAGGCCTCGATCCGCATGATCGGCGCCACGGTGCTGCTGTGGCTGTGGTGCGCCTCGCGCGGCGTGCCGCTGTTCAACCGCGATGGCACGCTGTGGCCCGGCCTGCTCGCCGGGGCGCTCTTCGCGGGCGAGTTCGCCGGCATCTACCTCGGCCTGCAGCACACCAGCGCCTCGCGGCTCACCGTGTTCCTGTACACCGCGCCGTTCTGGGTCTCTCTGCTGCTGCCACGCTGGGTGCCCGCCGAGCGATTGCGCGGCTTTCAATGGCTCGGCCTCTTCATCGCGTTCTCGGGCGTGGTGCTCGCATTCAGCGAGGGCTTCGGCCACATGAGTTCGTCGCAGCTGATCGGCGATGCGATGGGTCTCGCGGCTGGCATGCTCTGGGGCCTGACGACGCTGACACTGCGCACCACGAAGCTCGCCACCGCGAGCGCGGAGAAGACGCTGTTCTACCAAGTGGCGGTGACTGCGGCGGTGTGCCCGGTGCTGTCGCTCGCGCTCGGCGAGACCTGGAGCTTTTCGTACTCCAGCTGGGCCTGGACCTCGATCGGCCTGCAGACCGTGATCGGCGCGTTCGCGAGCTACCTCACCTGGATGTGGCTGCTGCGGCACTACCCGGCGACGCAGATGTCGTCCTTCACCTTTCTCACGCCGCTGTTCGCGCTGGTGTTCGGCGTGGTGCTGCTCAAGGAACCGCTCACGGCGCAACTGGTCGTGGCGCTGATCGGCGTGGCGCTGGGCATCGTGCTGGTCAACCGGCGCCCCGCGGTGCAACGCACGGCATGAGCGCAGCCATGAACTTCCAGCACGTCCTCGACGACATCGTCGCCACCCTGCGCCCACAGCTCGGCCAGGGCGGCACCGTGGCCAGCTACATCCCGGCATTGGCGCGCGTCGATGCGCGGCAGTTCGGCATTGCGCTGCGCACCTGCGACGGCGTGGAGGCCTCGGCGGGCGACGGCGATGTGCCGTTCTCGATCCAAAGCGTCTCGAAGCTCTTCACGCTGACACTCGCGATGCAGCGCATGGGCGATGCGCTGTGGGAGCGCATCGGGCGCGAGCCCTCGGGCAATCCGTTCAATTCGCTCGTGCAGCTGGAGAACGAACAGGGCAAGCCGCGCAATCCGTTCATCAATGCAGGCGCGATCGCGGTGGCCGACCGGCTGGTAGGCCAGGCGGCTGCCAATGGCGGCAGCGCGAAGGCGGACATCCTCGCGCTGATGAGCGGCCTGTGCGGGGAGCCGATTTCGTTCGACGAAGAAGTGGCGAAGTCCGAAGCCGACACGGGTTTCCGGAACGTTGCGCTCGCGAACTTCATGAAGAGCTTCGGCAAGATCGACAACGACGTCGGCACGGTGCTCGACACCTACTTTCACCAATGCTCGCTGCGCATGAGCTGCCGCCAGCTCGCCCGCGCCGCGGCCTTCCTGTGCCGCGACGGCGCACATCCGATCGATGGCGAGCCCGAGATCACCGGCGAGCGCCAGACGCGCCGCATCAACGCGCTGATGCTGACCTGCGGCACCTACGACGCCGCGGGCGACGTGGCGTTCTCCATCGGCCTGCCCTGCAAGAGCGGCGTGGGCGGCGGCATCGTGGCGGTCGTGCCCGACAAGCTCACGCTCTGCGTCTGGTCGCCGGCGCTGGACGCCACCGGCAACTCACTGCTGGGCATGAAGGCGCTGGAGCTGTTCGTGACGCGCACGGGGCTCTCGGTTTTCTGATCGATCAGGCAGCCACGGCTGCCGGTGCGGTGCCGAGGCAGCCCATGCCTTCCAGCGAGGCCTCGACCGCCTCTTCCAGCGGCGTGTGCGGCTCGTGCCCGAGGAAGGCCACCAGCTTCGCGTTGTCCATCAGCACCGGCGTCTGCCACAGGTAGCGCATCTCGCGCATTTCCCGCAAGGTGGTGACGAAGGGCGAGGCCAGCGTCATCAGCCACCACGGGAAGGCCGTCACGCGCGGCGTGGTGCCCGTGCGGCGCGCCACCACGTTGCGGATGGCGTTGCTCATCTGAGTGCCGTCGGTATCGCGATGGCCGGCCATGTGGAAGCGCGCAAAAGGTTCGAGCCGGTCGCGGCGCGCCAGCAGCGCGACCATGGTGCGGGCCACGTCCGGCAGGTACGACCATTGGTGCGCCGTGTCCGCGCGGCCCGGGTAGCTCACGGCCTTGACCGGCAGCCCCGCCTTCACCAGCCCCTGCGAGAACCAGTTGTTGCCGGCCTTCGGA
This sequence comes from Variovorax trehalosi, assembly GCF_051216415.1. Taxonomy (NCBI): domain Bacteria; kingdom Pseudomonadati; phylum Pseudomonadota; class Betaproteobacteria; order Burkholderiales; family Comamonadaceae; genus Variovorax; species Variovorax trehalosi. The sequence goes on along the minus strand of NZ_JBPJZG010000002.1, from coordinate 814,122 downwards.
CCGAAGAAGTCGCCGGCACGCACGATCAGCACGCGGGCGCCGTGGCGGCTGGCTGCTTCGAGGCGCCGCTCCAGTTCGACCCGGATCGCGCCTTTGCGGGTGACGGGATGCTGCGGCGCGTCTTCGCCGATCGATCCGGAGAAGGCATCGGGACCGTAGTTGTAGACCGTGCCCGGCAGCACGATGGTCGCGCCTTCGGCCTTTGCCGCGGCGATGGTGTTGTCGAGCATCGGCAGCACCAGCTGCGCCCAGTTGCGGTAGCCGGGCGGGTTGACCGCATGCACGATGACCGAGCAACCCTTCGCGGCGTCCATCACGGCCTGCTTGTCCATCGCGTCACCGCGCAGCCAGGTGATGCCGTCTTCTTGCGTCATCGGTTGCGCCAAGCCGCGCTTGAGCGCCCGCACCGTCCACCCCGCCTGGCGGAGTTGTTTCGCCACCTCGCCGCCGATGCCGCCTGTCGCGCCGAGAACCAGGACCGTGTTGTCGTGTGCCATGAAATGCTCCTGAAAACGTTGTCGATGGCTGAATTCTGAGTCGATGCCTGTTCCATTGGAATTGCCGAGCATGAGACAGCAGCTATACATTTACGTATGACTTCGAACATCGGCTGGGAGATGTACCGCTCGTTCCTCGGCGTCCTGCGGGAGGGCTCGCTCTCCGGCGCGGCGCGCGCGCTGGGCATCACGCAACCGACGGTGGGGCGCCATGTTGCGGCGCTCGAATCGGCGCTCGGCGTGGTCCTGTTCACGCGCTCGCAGGTGGGCCTTTTGCCCACGGAAGTCGCGCTGGCGTTGCAGACCCACGCCGAAGCTATGGAAAGCACCGCCGCCTCGCTGGAGCGCGCCGCCACCAGTCAGGGCGAAGGCGTGCGCGGCGTCGTGCGCATCTCCGCCAGCGAGGTGATCGGCGTCGAGGTGCTGCCGCCCATCGTCGCGCGGCTGCGCGAAGCGCACCCGGCGCTGAAGGTCGAGCTGGTGCTGACCAACCGCGTGCAGGACCTGTTGCGGCGCGAAGCCGACATCGCCGTGCGCATGGTCCGGCCGAAGCAGGAGCAGCTGGTCGCGCGCCGCGTCGGGCAGATCGAGCTGGGCTTTCACGCGCGCAAGGACTACCTGGGCCGCCACGGCACGCCGCGCAAGTTGGAAGACCTCGCGGCGCACGCCGTCATCGGCTACGACCAGCCCTCGGCGTTCGTGCGCAACGCGGGCAAGGCGCTCCCGGGCTATGGCCGCGAGGCTTTCTCGCTGCGCACCGACAGCGACCTCGCACAACTCGCGCTGATCCGCGCCGGTGCGGGCATCGGCATCTGCCAGGCCGGCCTCGCCCGGCGCGATGCCGCGCTGGTGCGCCTGATGCCGCGCACCTTCTCGATGAAGCTGGAGACCTGGATCACGATGCATGAGGACCTGCGCAACAGCCCGCGCTGCCGCGCCACCTTCGATGCACTGGTCGATGGGCTGCAGCGATACATCGGCGCACCCACGCAAGGGACACAGGGGAAAATAGGCCGCGCACGAACACAAGCCTCCGAATGACCGAACCGACCGACACAGACAACCTCCCCCTCCAGGAACCCCGCCTCTGGCGCGACGACCTCTGGACCGCCCGCGTGATCAAGAACGAGGAAGACGACGGCTGGGCCGTCGAGATGACTCGCCACGGCGACCCCGAGCCCGCGCTGGTCGGCCCATGGACCATGGGCCGCGACAAGAAGAACCCGAAGCCGCTCGATGGCCCCGCCTTCTCCACGCTGGTGAAAACGGCCGCCGAGGTGATCCGCCGCCACGAGCAGCAGCTGCACGCAACGCTCAACAAGAGCGTGACCGTGACGGCGCGCGACGGCCGGCGTGTTCGCGTCTCGCTAGCCATCGTGCCCGACGAAGACAACCCCTCGGCCACGCTGAGCGCCCACGACGACGAAGACGACAGCGAGTTGGCGAGCGTGAATGTCTCGCCGGCCTTCAGGCTCACCTCGGGCAGCGCCACCGCCTGGATCGAAGCGGATTTCGCCCGCCCCCGCTAGCCGCCCCGGCGCCGGTGTGCGCGCGAATACCACAGGCGATGCGCATCCGCCAATCAGCGAAAGAACGTATGGTCGCCGCGGGGTGAGTTGAGAAGAATCCGCCCCAACGAGCAATCGTTACCAGTCCTTCATTCATACGACGCCCGCTGCCAGTGCTGCCAGCGAGGGGTCGGGCAACAAAGCCCGAATCGGTTTCACCACCGGTTCGGGCTTTTTTGTTTTCTCGGTCGCAACGAAGCCTTTTCAAAACGGATGCGCGTCATCCGGTGGCGCAGCTTTGCCCCGAGAAAAAGCACTGGTGAACGAGCGCTCGTTTGCAGGGGCCGCGCCGCGGGAGGAGACACCCAACGCACGGCTTCGAAGGTCGGATGTTCCTGATGACTCGCACAAAACCAAAGCAAAGGAATTTGACATGACGAACGTTTCCCTCAACCGCCGCCAGCTCGTGAAGACCGGCGGCTCGATGATCGTGCTGGGCGCCGCGGGCGGCGTGGCCGGCCTCGCCGCCGCGCAGGAAGGCACGACGGTGAAGCTGGGCCTGCTGCATTCGCTCTCGGGCACCATCGCCATCGCCGAGGCCTCGCTGGTCGATGCCGAGAAGCTCGCCATCGAGGAGATCAACGCCGCCGGTGGCGTGCTGGGCAAGAAGATCGAGGCCGTGGTGGAAGACGGCGCGAGCGAAAACCCCGTCTTCGCCGAGAAGGCCCGCAAGCTCCTGGAGCGCGACAAGGTCGCGGCCATCATCGGCTGCTACACATCGGCCTCGCGCAAGGCGCTGCTGCCGGTGCTCAACCAGGCCAAGGGGCTCTTGTTCTATCCGACCTACTACGAGGGCCAGGAGCAGGACAAGCGCGTGTTTTACCCCTCGCAGGAAGCCACGCAATCGGTCATCGCGGCCGTGGAGTGGATGGCGCGCGAGAAGGGCAAGAGCTTCTTCCTCGTGGGCTCGGACTACATCTATCCGCGCACCTGCAACAAGATCGCCAAGCCCGCCATCGCCAAGGCCGGCGGCAAGGTGGTGGGCGAGGAATACGCACCGCTCGGCCACACCGAGTTCTCCTCGATCATCAACAAGATCAAGGCAGCCAAGCCCGACTGCATCTACAGCACGGTGGTGGGCGGCTCCAACGTGGCGCTCTACAAGCAGCTGCGCGCGGCGGGCCTGGACGGCGCCAAGCAGGTGCTGCTCTCCACCGTGGTGTCGGAGAACGAGATCGAGGGCATCGGCAAGGACAACGCCGCCGGCTACTACGCCTGCATGGGCTACTTCCAGAGCATCAAGTCGCCGGCCAACGAGAAGTTCGTGAAGGCCTTCAAGGCCAAGTACGGGCAGGAGCGCGTGATCGGCGACCCGATGGAGGTGGCCTACAACTGCGTCTACCTCTGGAAGCTGGCGGTCGAGAAGGCCAAGTCCTTCGACGTGGACAAGGTCACGGCCGCCGCCGCAGGCGTGGAGCTCGAGGCGCCCGAGGGCACGGTGCGCGTGCACGCCACCAACCACCATGTGTGGAAGAAGGTGCGCGTGGGCCGGGCGCGCCCCGACGGCCAGTTCGACATCGTGTGGGAATCGCCCCAGCCCGTCGAGCCCAATCCCTTCCCGAAGGTCTGACGGCGATGACCTTCGACATCGCGGTGATGCAGGTGTTCAACGGCGTGAGCCTGTTCACCATCCTGCTGCTCATGGCCATCGGGCTGGCCATCGTGTTCGGCCTGATGGGCGTCATCAACATGGCGCACGGCGAGCTGATGGCGCTGGGCGCCTACATGACCTACCTGGCGGCGCGCTTCTTCGAACACTTCGCGCCGGGCTGGATGGACCTCTACCTGTTCGCCGCGATCCCGTTCGCGTTCGCCGTGACCTTCGCGTTCGGCTACCTGCTGGAGCGGGGCTTCATCCGCTTCTTCTACGACCGGCCGCTGGACACCCTGCTCGCGACCTGGGGCCTGAGCCTCATCCTGCAGCAGGCCTACCGCTCCATCTTCGGCGCGCAGGAGGTGAGCGTGCCGCTGGCCTCCTGGCTCGCGGGGGCGTGGGAGCCGACGGCGGGCATCCAGCTGCCGCTCACGCGCATCTTCATCGTGGGGCTGACGGCCATCGTCGCCGTGGGCGTGTACCTGCTGCTGTACCGCACGCCGTGGGGGCTGAAGGTGCGCGCGGTGACGCAGAACCGCGCCATCGCCGGCGCGGTGGGCATCGACACGCACCGCGTCGACGCGATGACCTTCGCGCTCGGCTCGGGCCTGGCGGGCATCGCGGGCGCGGTGTTCACGATGATCGGCTCGACCAACCCCGGCACCGGCCAGCTCTACATCGTCGACTCGTTCATCGTGGTGGTGTTCGGCGGCGTGCAGAGCCTGGTGGGCACCGCGCTCTCGGGCTTCGCCATCGCGCAGTCGCAGACCTGGCTCGAATACCTCATGAGCGGCTCGATGGCCAAGGCCACGATCCTCCTGCTGGTGATCGCGGTGCTGTACTTCCGGCCCAACGGGCTTTTCGCCACGCGTTCGAGGAGCTGAAGGCATGTTCAAGCTCTCTCCCCAACGCAAGGGCGACCTCGCCGGCATGGCGGCCGTGCTGCTGCTCCTGGCCGTGGTGCTGCCGCTCACGCTCGATCCGTTCCGCCTGAACCTCATCAGCAAGTACCTGGCCTTCGCGTTCGTCGCGGTGGGCGTGGTGCTCACCTGGGGCTACGGTGGCGTCCTGAGCCTGGGCCAGGGCATGTTCTTCGGCCTGGGCGGCTACATGATGGCGATGTTCCTCAAGCTCGAGGCCTCGGCGCCCGAGCTGCCGGACTTCATGGTGTGGAGCAGCGTCGAGCAGTTGCCCGCGTGGTGGCAGCCGTTCCACTCGCTGGGCTGGACGGTCGTGGGCATCCTCGTGATTCCCGCCGTGCTGGCGTACGTGTTCTCGTACGCGATCTTCAAGCGGCGCGTGAGCGGCGTGTACTTCGCGATCGTCACCCTCTCGCTGGCACTCACGCTCACCGTGGTGGTGGTCGGCCAGCAGGGCGACACCGGCGGCGCCAACGGCATCACCGATTTCCGCACGCTGCTGGGCTGGGACATCGCGGGCGACGAGGCCAAGCGCGTCATGTACTTCATCGAAGTGCTGGCCATCGCGCTCGTGATGGCGGTGTCGCTCGTGATCGTGCGCAGCCGGTTCGGCAAGATCCTCATCGCCATCCGCGACCGCGAGGACCGCGTGCGCTTCAGCGGCTACAACACGGCGCACATGAAGGCCTTCGTCTTCGCGGTGGCGGCGATGCTGTCGGCCATCGGCGGCGCGTTCTACAGCCTGCAGGTGGGGCTGATCGCGCCGGGCGTGATCGGCGTGGTCGCCTCGGTGGAGATGGTGATCTACGCGGCGGTCGGCGGGCGGCTGTCGATCCCGGGCGCGGTGATCGGCGCGCTCCTGATCGGCTTTCTCAAGTCGTACCTGTCGGAGACCTTCCCCGAAGGCTGGCTGTACTTCCTCGGCGCGGTGTTCATCCTCGTGGTGTGGGCCATGCCGAACGGGCTCGCGGGCCTGGGCGCGAAGCTCGTGCGCCGCCGCGGCGCGGAGGCAGCGCCATGAACGCCACGATGACGATGCCCAACGGCGGCCTGCCGCAAGCGGCCTCGGCGTTTTCGCACTCCAACGAGCAGATCCTGCGCGTGGAGGACCTCACCGTCTCCTTCGACGGCTTCAAGGCCGTGGATGGGTTGAGCCTCTCGGTCGAGCGCAACGAGCTGCGCGTGATCATCGGCCCGAACGGCGCGGGCAAGACCACGCTGCTGGACATGATCTGCGGCAAGACGAAGCCCAGCGCCGGCCGCGTGCTCTTCAACGGCCAGGACCTCGGGCGGCTGAACGAGTACGAGATCGTGCGCGCCGGCGTGGGGCGCAAGTTCCAGACGCCCTCGGTCTACGAAGACCTCACGGTGTTGGAGAACTTCGAGATCTCGCTGCCGCGCATGCACGGCCTGCTGCAGTCGCTGACCTTTCGCCGCACGCCCGCGCTGCGCGAGCGCATCGATGCGATGGCCGAGCAGGTCTTCCTCGCCGAGCGGCTCGGCCACCGCGCCGGGCAGCTGAGCCACGGCCAGAAGCAGTGGCTGGAGATCGGGATGCTGCTGATGCAGGAGCCCGAACTGCTGCTGCTCGACGAACCCGTGGCCGGCATGAGCCCGCGCGAGCGCGAGCAGACCGGCGACCTCCTGCGGCGCATTTCTGCGGGCAAGTCGGTGGTCGTGATCGAGCACGACATGGACTTCGTCAAGCGCATCGCGCACCGCGTGACCGTGCTGCACCAGGGCAAGTTGCTCAGCGAAGGCACGGCCGCCCAGGTGCAGGCCGACCCGCGCGTGATCGACGTGTACCTCGGCCATTGAGAAAAGGAGAAACACAGATGCTCGAAGTCTCCGGACTCAACGTGGCGTACGGCGAGTCGCACGTCATCCGCGATGTGTCGCTGTGCGTCGCGCCCGACGAGGCGGTCGCCATCATGGGCCGCAACGGCATGGGCAAAACCACGCTGCTGAAGTCGCTCATCGGCCTGTTGCCCGCGCGCGGCGGCAGCATCCGCCTGGGCGGCGCCGACCTCACGAAGCTGCCCAGCTACCAGCGCGTGGCACAGGGCCTGGCCTTCGTGCCGCAGGGGCGCATGGTGTTCCCGTTCCTCACGGTGGAGCAGAACATCCTCTCGGGCGCCGCGAAGTCGGGCCACCGCACGGTGCCCGAGTACCTCTACACGTTCTTCCCGGTGCTCAAGGACATGAAGCAGCGCCGCGCCGGCAACCTCTCGGGCGGCCAGCAGCAGATGCTGGCGATCGCGCGCGCACTGATCTCCGAGCCCAAGGTGCTGATCCTGGACGAGCCCACCGAGGGCATCCAGCCTTCGATCATCAAGGAGATCGCGCAGACGCTGAACGTGCTGCGCGCCGAGCGCGGCTTCGCGATCGTGGTGTCGGAGCAGGTGCTGAGCTTCGCGCTCGACCTGGCCGACCGCTTTCTCGTCATCGACCGCGGCCGCATCGTGCACGACGAAGCGCGCGCCACGCTCGACCAGGACAAGGTCAGGTCGTTCCTGACTGTGTGAGACCCCTTCCCCCTTTCCCCTTCAACCACCCTTCAGGAGCAACGTCATGAGACATGGTGATATTTCGAGCAGCAACGATTGCGTCGGCGTCGCGGTCGTCAACTACAAGATGCCCCGCCTTCACACCAAGGCCGAGGTGCTGGACAACGCCCGCAAGATCGGCGAGATGCTGGTCGGCATGAAGAAAGGCCTGCCGGGCATGGACCTGATCATCTTTCCGGAGTACTCCACGCACGGGATCATGTACGACGCGAAGGAGATGTACGACACCGCTGCCACGGTGCCCGGCGAGGAGACCGCGATCTTCGCGGACGCCTGCCGCCGCGCCAACGTGTGGGGCGTGTTCTCGCTCACCGGCGAGCGCCATGAAGAGCACCCGAACAAGGCGCCCTACAACACGCTGATCCTCATGAACAACCAGGGCGAGATCGTCCAGAAGTACCGAAAGATCATGCCGTGGGTGCCCATCGAGGGCTGGTACCCGGGCGACTGCACCTACGTGAGCGACGGCCCCAAGGGCATGAAGATGAGCCTGATCATCTGCGACGACGGCAACTACCCCGAGATCTGGCGCGACTGCGCGATGCGCGGCGCCGAACTCATCATCCGCTGCCAGGGCTACATGTACCCGGCCAAGGAGCAGCAGATCATGGTGTCCAAGGCCATGGCCTTCATGAACAACACCTACGTGGCGGTGGCCAATGCGGCGGGCTTCGACGGCGTGTACTCGTACTTCGGCCACTCGGCGCTCATCGGCTTCGACGGCCGCACGCTCGGCGAGTGCGGAGAGGAGGAGATGGGCATCAACTACGCCGAGCTTTCGATGGGCCTCATCCGCGATGCGCGCAAGAACGGCCAGTCGCAGAACCACCTCTTCAAGCTCGTGCACCGCGGCTACACCGGCACCATCAACTCGGGCGATGGCGACAAGGGCGTGGCGGCCTGCCCCTACAACTTCTACACGCAGTGGATCAACGACCCCGAGGGCACGCGCGAGATGGTGGAGTCGTTCACGCGCAGCACGGTCGGCACGCCCGAGTGCCCCATCGAGGGCATTCCGAACGAGCCGGCCAAGCACCGCTGAAGAGGCAACGCACGCCATGAATGCCGCCGTCCCCGACCCGCTCGCGAGCTATCGCATCGAGACCGAGCCCTTCTACCGGCCCGCGGGCAACGAGGTGGCGCTCTACCGGCAGGCTTACCGCCACCGCATGCCGCTGATCCTGAAAGGGCCCACCGGCTGCGGCAAGACACGCTTCGTGGAGCACATGGCGTGGTCGCTCGGGCGGCCTCTGGTCACGCTCGCCTGCAACGAGGACATGACGGCCTCCGACCTCGTGGGCCGCTACCTGCTCGATGCGAACGGCACCGCGTGGCACGACGGGCCGCTGACGCTTGCCGTGCGCCACGGCGGCATCTGCTACCTCGACGAAGTGGTGGAGGCGCGGCAGGACACCACCGTAGTCATCCACCCGCTGACCGATGCGCGCCGCATCCTGCCGCTCGACAAGAAGGGCGAGCTGGTGCGCGCGCATCCGGACTTCCAGCTCGTGGTGTCGTACAACCCCGGCTACCAGAGCAGCGCGAAGGACATGAAGCCCTCGACGCGGCAACGCTTCGCGGCGCTGGAGTTCGACTACCCCGACAGCGCGCTCGAAGCGGAGATCGTCGCCCACGAGGCCGAGGTTGCCATCGAGCTGGCGGCCAAGCTGGTGGCGATTGCGCGGTGCTCCCGCGAGCTCAAGCACCGCGGGCTCGACGAAGGTGTGTCCACGCGCATGCTGATCTACGCGGGCGTGCTGATCCGCGACGGCGTGTCGCCGCGCGACAGCTGCGACATGACGATGACGCGCGCACTCACCGACGACCCCGACATGGCGAGCGCGCTGCAGGGGTTCGTCCAGGCGCAGTTCGGATGAAAGACAGCCACGCGTCGCTGGCCCTGCTTGCCCGCGGGCTGGCGGGCGTGGACGTGCAGGTGCAATCGCTCGAAGGGAGCGCCGGTACGCGTGCGGTGCTCGTGGGCCGGCGGCTACTGCTGCCCGCGAGCGCCGACGCGCGACTGCACCGCGCCATGGTCGCGCATGCCGTCGCGCACCTGCGCCACTCGGTGCCCGCACGGCCCGCGCGCACGCTCAAGCCGATGGGCATCGCGGTCGTCTCAGCCATCGAGGATGCGCGCGTCGAGCGGCTGCTGCGGCGCGAATTTCCCGGCCTGCACGGCTGGTTCGCCGAATCGCTCGCACCGCCGCCGGACCCGCTGGACCTGGGCTTCGCGGCCTTCGTCTCACGCATGGACCGCATGCTGATGCTGCCCGCGTGGCAGGACGACAACCACTGGGTCAACAAGGCGCGCCACCTGTTCGACGAGACGGCGGCTTCCGCGGGACTCGAGGACTACGACGCCTTCCGCGCCATCGCATCGATCCTCGCCAACGACCTCGGCCAGATGCGCGTGCGCTTCGATCCGCAGCACTACGTGGTGCCCGCGCCGTATCGCGACGACAACAGCTACCTCTGGGATTTCGGCGGCGCCGAGACGCCGCCCGACGAAGCGATCGCGCTCCAGCAGTCCGGCGCACGGCCGCCGCCTGCCGACCATGGCGGGCCGCCTCCCGAAGGCGGCGCGGAACCAGAACCGGATCTGGAGCTGGGTCGCTACAGCTACCCCGAATGGGACCGCAAGCTCGAACGCCTGCGCCCCGACTGGTGCACCGTGATCGAGAAGCTGCCCGCATGGCAAGGCATCTCTGCGACCCGCGAGCAGACATCGGCAAGCAGCGAGCGCCTCGCCCCGCTCGCCCTGCCCCGCGCGCGCCACCTCGACCGCACGCACCGCCTGCGCCGCCAATGGGAGGGCGACGACGTCGACCTGAACGCCGCCATCGAAGTGCTGGTCGACCGGCGCCTGCGGCTGCGCCCCGACCCGCGCCTGTTCATGCGCCCCGGCAAGGCGCCGCGCCCGAGCAGCGTGCTGGTGCTGCTTGATCTCTCGGAATCGGTGAACGACCCCGGCCATGACGGCGCGCGTTCGCTGCTCGATATCGAGAAGCAAGCCGCACTGATGCTGGCCGACGCGAACGCGCGCGGCATCGACCGGCTCGCGATCCACGGCTTTTCGTCGAACACGCGCGCCGAGGTGTATTACTACCGCCTGCTCGAGTTCGGCCAGCCGCTCCAGGCACCGTCGCGCGCGATGATCGGCGCGGTGCGCGGGCGCTACTCCACGCGCATCGGCGCCGCACTGCGCCACGCCGCATCGCACCTGCGCGCCGAGCCGGCGGGTCAGCGCGCGATATTGGTCGTGACCGACGGCGCGCCCGCCGACATCGACGTGCACGACCCTCGCTACCTGATCGAGGACGCCCGCATGGCCGTCGTCGAGGCGCGCGAGGCCGGCGTGCGCACCGCATGCATCGCGGTCGACGGCTCAGCCGACGGCTATGTGCGCCGCATCTTCGGCTGGCGCAACTATTGCATCGCCGACGATGCGCGCAGCCTGCCCGCGCGGCTTGCGCGCATGAGCGCACGACTGGCCGCCGCAAACTGAGGAGAATGATGGTTCACACATCCAGGAGACACCCCCGTGGCTGACAAGGACCCCATTCGCGTCGGCATTCTCTATTCGGAGACCGGCGTTACCTCGACGATCGGGCTGTCGCAGCTGCAGGGCGCCCTGCTCGCCATCGCCGAGATCAACGAAGCCGGCGGCGTCGACGGCCGCGAGATCGTGGCGGTGCGCTACGACCCGCAATCCAACCCCACGCGCTACGCCCAGCTGGCCGAGAAGCTGATCGTGCAGGACCGCGTCAACGTGATCTTCGGCTGCTACATGTCGAGCAGCCGCAAGGCGGTGATCCCGGTGATCGAGAAGTGGAACAAGCTGCTCTTCTATCCCACCCTCTACGAGGGCTTCGAGTACTCGGGCAACGTGATCTACACGGGCGCCGCGCCCAACCAGAACAGCGTGCAGCTGGCCGAGTTCATGACCACGAATTTCGGCTCGCGCGTGTACCTGATCGGCTCGGACTACATCTACCCCTACGAGTCGAACCGCATCATGGGCGAGCTGGTGATGCAGCGCCCGGGCAGCGAGAAGCTGGGCGAGCGCTACGTGGCGCTCGATGCCACCGAAAAAGACTATCGCGCGATCATGGACGACATCCGTGACAAGCAGCCCGACTTCATCTTCTCGACCGTGGTGGGCGACTCCACCGCTAGCCTGTACCGTGCGTATGCCGAGGCGGGGTTCGATCCGAAGTGCATGCCCATCTCGAGCCTCACGACCTCGGAGGCCGAGATCTCGCAGATGGGCCACGGCGTGGCCACGGGGCACTTCACCGCGGCGCCGTACTTCCAGTCGATCGACTCGGCCGCCAACCGCCGGTGCCTGGCGCGCCTGCGCGAACGCTTCGGCGACGGCTGCGTGCCCAATCTGTGCTGGGAGGCTTCGTACTTCCAGATGCACATCTTCGCCAACGCGTTCCGCCAGTCGGGCAGCGACGGCATCGCGGAGATCCTGCCGCACATCCTGGGCAGTGAGTTCGATGCGCCGCAGGGCCGGGTGAAGATCGATCCGGCGAATCACCACACCTGCCTCTACCCGCGCATCGGCCGGGTCGATGCGCACGGGCAATTCACCATCGTGCGGCAGGCCACGCGGGCGGTGGTTCCGGACCCCTACCTCGTCACCCACTCGCTGGGCGACTGGACGGCCAGGCTCGACACGCTGGAGCTCTAGGATGGACGGCGCCGCCCCCAAGCGACACACCCTGCGGGTGACGCCGCCGCAGCTGAAAGAGCTGCGCCTGCTGAAGATCGCGGTGATCCACCCCGACGACGCGGACGGCCGCCAGCTCACGCAGCAACTGCAGCGCATCGGCTGCCAGGTGCAGGCCCTCTGGCCGCCGGTGCAGGTGCTGCCCGAGGGCATCGACGTGGCGTTCATGGCGGTGCAACCCGACCTCATCAACCTGCGCTTCGAGTGGACCCAACGCGAAGACGCGCCCGCCATCATCGCGGTGGTGAGCTACGAGAACCCGACCATCGTCGAGGCGGTGCTGGAGATCGGCGCCAAGGCCGTGCTGCCTTCGCCGGTGCGCTCGTTCGGGCTGCTCTCCGCGCTGGTGGTGGCGCGCGAGGCGCACAAGGAAAGCCGCTCGCTCGCGCGGCGCCTTCGCAAGGTCGAGGCCAAGCTGCTCGGCGTGCGGCAACTGGCTGAGGCCAAGACCATCCTCATGAAGACGCACAGCGTCTCCGAAGGTCAGGCGCACGACCTGATCCGCGACCAGGCGATGAGCAAGCGCACGACCATGGAAGAGATCGCCGCGGCCATCGTCAACGCCAACGAAATCCTCTCGCTGAGCACGCGAAAGCCCGGTCAAAGCTGACGAATCAGAGCTGGCGGAACGTCGTCAGCACCTTCAGCACGCTCTGCGTCGCACCGTCGAGCACGCTCGGCTGCCGGTGCGCGATGCCCAGGCGGCGTGTGAGCTTCGGGGTGATCGGCAGCACCTGCATGCGCTTGTTGAGTGCCTCGTCGAGGGTCTGCTGCAGCGGCAGCAATGCCGCGCCATAACCGGCGGCAACGAGACTCTGGATCGCGGCGTCGTAGTTGAGCTCGATGCGCGCGCGCGGCGCGAAGCCGGCCTCGGCGAACCACTCCATCGTGAGGCGGTACATGTGGGTGGTGGCGTCGTTGAAGATCAGCGGCTGCGCCGCGAGCCACGCCGGCGTCACGCGCTTCGGGGCCTTCCATCGCGGCGGCACGAACGCCATCATCGACTGGTCGCGCCATGGCGTGACGACCAGGTCGCGCAGCGGCGGCTGGGGCATCGCGACCAGGCCGATGTCGAGCGTGCCGGCTGCCAGCCGCGCCATTGCCTCGGACGAGCCAAGGATGCTCACCTCCACGTCGATGCCCGCATGCACCGAGCCCAGCGCTTCGAGCACCTGCGGCAACAGGTCGACCACCACGCCAGTTGAAGTGCCCAGTCGCACGCGGCCCGTGCGGCCTTCGGTCTGGCGCTTGACGGCATCGATGGCCTCGTCGGTGTCGCGCAGCAGCCTGCGCCCGCGCTCCACCAGCGCCGCGCCGGCGGCCGTGGGCGTGACATTGCGGCTGCCTCGCACCACCAGTTGCGCACCGAGGCGCGATTCGAGCTCGCTGATGTGCAGGCTCACCGTGGGTTGCGCGAGGTGCAGCGCCTTGGCTGCCGCGGAAAAGGTGCCCAGGTCTGCAATGGCGATGAGCGTTCGCAGTTGGTCGAGGTTGAGCTGTCGCATCAGGAATGCTGATTGTGTGGTTCAGGAATCTCAACTTCCACAATATCACGCAGCGCCGGAAGATGAGTGCTCCAACCAAGGAGCCCACCGTGACAGCGCCCAAGCCCTCGACCTTTCATCAACGCCTGATGCATGCCCTGCACGACTGGCGCCGCCGCGCCGCGCAGCGCCGCCGCAGCCGTGCCGACTCGCAGCACCTGGCTGGCATGAGCGACCACGATCTGCGCGACCTGGGCATCGGACGAAGCGAAGTGCACGAGCTGATCGACCGCAGCAGGCACTGAAAGAAAGCGGCATCGGCCTTCAGCCTTCGCCCCGGAATTTGAGGTTCAATCCGGGGCGTGCCCCAACTCAAGACACCCGCCCCGCTCTCCATCGAACTCACCTCGCCGCAGTCGGTCAACGGCAAGCGCGCGGCCTTCCAGTCGCTCTGGCTGCTGGTGCGCATGCAGCACGCGCACGACGCCGAAAGCGGTCTGGTGCGGCTGGCCGACCTGCGCGGCGAAGTCTCCGATGCGAGCACGCTGCGCATGGTCGTGAGCCGCGCGTTCCGCGACTTCAAGGCGTGGAACATCGAGGTCGGCTGGGGCGAGGACACGCAGCGCGAGCCGCGCTTCCTTAACGCAGAGCGGCGCAGCCAGGGGCCGTTCTGGCTGCCGGCCGCCGAGGCGAAGCGCGTGCGGATGCTGGTGGGCGGACGCGCAGCCACCGCCGCCGAAGTGGCCTCATTTCTCGGCCTGCGCTCGCGCAAGCGCCGTGCGGCGGAACCCGGCTCGCCGCCGCCCGATGCGGTGCACCTGCAGGACGCCGCGTTCTGGAAGCAGCTGGTCGCCTCGCAACAGGCGGCGCGGCAGGGCCGGCTCATGACGCCGGTGGCATCCGCGGCTGGCGGCAGCGCGACCGGGCTGCCGGCCAGCGCGCTGGAATCGATCCGCCTGGCCGGCACGCTGGCCGCCACCGATTTCCAGCGCGCACTGGTCACGCTCAACGAGGCGATGCTGTGGCGCCGGCTCGGCGACAACGAACAGGCGCGTCGGCGACTGCAGGCGCTCAAGAAGCAGCGCCTGGCCCACCACGTGGCGGGCAACGATTACCTGGGCGCGATGGAATGCATCGTCTCGGCCTGGTGCGCCTACACCGCGCGCGACCTGCCGCTCGCGCAGTCGCTCCTGAGCGGCATGGCCGAGGACGCGGCACGCGGGCTGGTGCTGCGGCATCACCCCGACGTGCGCTTCGAGTGGTGCAACCTCTGGGCGCTGGTGTGCCGCTCGCGCGCGCTCGGCCTTTCTGCCGACGACAAGCCGGCCGCCGCGGCGCTCGCCGAGGAGTCGCTGCAACGCTTTGGCGAGGCACTGGCCGCGGCCTTCGAATCGCATTCGTTCGACGCGGCGCAGCACGTGGCCGCGAACATGGGCATGGCCGCGTGGCTGTTCGACCGCGTGGGGCTCTCCGATCTTCCGGCGCTCGCACACGACGGTCACGCCGACACCACGCGCCGCGCGGTGCAGTGGATCGCCTTCAGCGAATGGCTTTGCGGCCACACCGACGGGCAAGGGCGCTCGGCATGGAACGCGATCTACCTGATGCGCATCGCGCGTGGCCATTGCAAGCCCGAGCAGCAACCCACGCTCGCGCAGTTCCGCGCGCAGAAGCCGCTGGACCCGGCTGCGATCTCGAAGCTCGCTGGGCCGCTGGCCGATGCCTTCGATGCCACGCATTGGCCAGCGCGCTGGGTCGATGTGGCGCAGGCGCGGCTGGCCGATCACCAGGCCGGGCGGCGGCGCTACCCGGGCCTGCAGCATTGCAGCCTCCTGTTCGAGCACGCCTGGTATGCGGCGCACGCGGGCGAGCTGCAGACGGCCGAGCAGTCGCTGGGCGCGCTGCGCGAAGCACTGCCGCAGCTCGTGCCGAGCGACCGTGCGTACTTCACCGAGTCGTGGAACGACACGCTGCCCGCGGAACTGGTGCTGGAAGCGAAACCGCCACGGCGGCCCAGCGCACGCAAGAAGGCCGCGCACCCGGCCCGCTGATCAGCAGGCGGCGATGCAGTCGATCTCGATGTCGAACGGCCCGAACCACGCGGGCACGCAGACGAAGATGCGCGCGGGCGGGTCTTTCGGAAAGTAGCGCGCGTAGATCGCATTGACGGCCGCGAACTTCTCGACCGAAGTGCAATACACGTTGCACTTGAGCACGTTGTCGAGCGAAGAGCCGGCCGTCTCCAGGCAAAGCTTGAGCTGGTCCAGCACGATTTCAGTCTGGCGCTCGATCGGCGCGTCGGCCACCCGGCCTGTGGCCGGGTCGAACGGCGGGAGGCCCGACACATAGACCGTGTCGCCATGCCGTGTGACGACTGAAGTCGGCGCCTTCAGGTTGTCCAGGTAGGTCGACAGGGGCTCGACACGGATGACTTCTTTCTTCATGAACGCGGCTTTCTGCAAAGAGATGCGTTCGATGATGCCGGCCGCGGCGCCGCCTCGCTTCGCTATGGAACGAAGGATGGCGCGAGCGCCTGCCGCACGCGCTCGCGCAGCACGGGGAGCACATCGCTCTCGAACCACGGGTGGTGCTTGAACCAGCCCGTGTTGCGCGGCGACGGATGCGGCAGCGGGATGAAGCGCGGTGCGTACTCCGCAAAGGCCTCGACGGTCTCGGTGACGCCGGCCTTGCGCGTCTCGCCGAGAAAGTGGCGCTGCGCGTACTGGCCGATCAACAGCGTGAGCTCGACCTGCTTCATCTCTGCGAGCAGGCGCGCCTGCCAGAGTTCGGCGCACTCCCTGCGCGGCGGCAGGTCGCCGCTGGTGCCGCGGCCGGGGTAGCAGAAGCCCATCGGCATGAGCGCGACGCGCGCGGCGTCGTAGAACACCTCGCGGTCGATGCCGAGCCAGCGGCGCAATTGCTCGCCGCTCTTGTCGTTCCACGGCACACCGGTGGTGTGCACCGTCATGCTCGGCGCCTGGCCGACGAGCAGCAGGCGGGCCGTGGCGCTGGCCTGCACGACGGGACGCGGCCCGAGCGGCAGGTGCGCGGCGCAGGCGCGGCAGTTGCGGATTTCCGTGAGCAGCGCGTCCATGGCGCCGCCCGGTCCGCTAACTGGAGAAACGGCCGAAGAACCCATTGAGATCCGCACCCGCGGCGGCCCCCTCGAAGCCGTCGAAGCGTCCGTGTTCGGCGAGCGCGCGCGCCGCGCGATCGAAGCCGCCCCATGCCGCGCGCGCGAGTCCGCCGCCCACGCTGACGCGCCGCACACCGAGATCGGCGATGTCCTTCATGGTGAGTTCGCTCACTCCGCCGACCAGCAGGTTGACGGGCTTCGGTGCCACGGCCGCGACCACGGCAGCGATCTGCTCGCGCGTCTTGATGCCGGGCGCATAAAGGCAGTCGGCCCCGGCCTCCGCATAGGCCTTGAGCCGCGCGATGGTGTCGTCCAGGTCCGGCCGGCCCGCGAAGAAGTTCTCGGCGCGCCCCACGAGCAAGGTGTCGCCGCCCGCCGCATCGATGGCCTGGCGCGCGGCGCGCAGGCGCTCGACCGCAACGTCGATGGGAAAGAGCGGATTCGCCGCGTCGCCTGTCGAATCCTCGATCGACAGGCCCGCCACGCCGGTCTCGACCGCCAGGCGCACGCTCTCGGCCACGCCCTGCGCATCGGAGGCGAAGCCGTTCTCGAAGTCCGCGTTCACAGGCAGGTCGGTGGCGGCCACGATGTCGCGCAGGTGGGCAAGCACGGTGTCGCGCGATTGCGCACCGTCGGCCAGGCCCTGCGACCACGCATGGCCCGAGCTCGTGGTGGCCAGCGCCTTGAAGCCCAGGCCCTGCAGGTAGCGCGCGCTGCCCGTGTCCCAGGGGTTGGGGATGACGAAGCAGCCTTGTTCGTGGAGCGCGCGGAAGTCAGCGCGTTTCTGGGCGACGGTGCGGGTCATGGGGGCCTCATCTTTCTTGCTTTGTGCGGAGGATGGGTTTTAACGCAACGGCGCGGATGTTGCGCGCTCGCGCCCTTCGGTGTTCTGATCGACCCCCATGCCCTACGCCATCCTGCTTTTCATTCACCTCGTCGCCGCCGCCTTCTGGGTCGGCGGCATGGCCACGATGCATTTCGCGGTGCGCCCCGCCGCCGTCGCCACGCTGGAGCCGCCGCTGCGCCTGCGCACCATGGCCGCGGCGCTGCGGCGTTTCTTCGTGGGGGTGGACGCGTCCGTCACGCTGCTGTTCGTGAGCGGCGTCGCGATGATCCTGCTGACGGGCGGCTTTCGCGGCCTGCACTGGCGCATCGAGGCGATGATGAGCATCGCCATCGTGATGACCGGCATCTACGTGTACATCCGCGCCTCGGTGTTCAAGGCGCTGCGCCGCGCGGTCGAAGAGAGCGCGTGGCCGGTGGCGGCCGCGCGGCTCAACACGGTGCGCAAGCTGGTGAGCCTGAACCTCGCGCTCGGCGTGGTGGTGTTCGCCGTCGCGACCATCGGACGCGCGGGCTAACGCCTCTCAGCGCTTGCTGGAGGCGCTGCCCAGTTCGCCGAGCAGGGCGCCGTCGACCGGCTTTTGCAGCCACTTCGCGATGTCTTCGCCCAATGCATAGGTCACCACGCCGACCATGCTGCAGGTGCTGCGCGGCATGCCGAAGTAGATGAACATCTGGCGTTCGGCGGTGAAGCGCGCGGGCGCTTCGCCCTTGCGTTCCAGCGTGCCGCGCAGCTGCACGATCTTCGGGCCACCGTAGAGGCCGCCTGCATTGGCCAGCAGGTCGGTGATCTCGACCTTGAGGACTGGCGCGCCCTCCGCGTTGGCGGCCGGCGGCGGAACAAGAAGGTATTCGTAGGGTTCGAGCAACTGGTCCTGCACGGCCTGCTTGAGCGACGCGGGAACGTCGCACGCGTCGTCTTCCTTCTTCAGCTGGATGCCCTTGGCGGTGGTGCCATAGGTGACGGCGGGCATGACCACGCTGTTGCGCGCGGTGGCTTCAGGCGGCGGGGGCTCGGGGGGCGCCGGCTGGCGTGTGCCGCAGGCGGCGAGCAGTGCGGCGGCGCCGACTGCAAAGGAAAGCCGCGCGGCAATGCGCGCGGCGAACAGGTGATTGGTCATCGGTGATCTCCCTCGTGAATCGGACGCGCCTCTGGGGGCACGCGTCCGATTCTGCATGGAGATGCAATGACACCAATCGGCTTACAGCCCGAGCGTGTCGATGCCGTGCGCAACGGCAACGGCCTGGGCGCGCACCGTGGCGCGGTCGAGCGTGCTCGACAGGCGCGGCACGGTGCCAGCCGACGCGGCCTCGGCATACAGGTCGCCGGCGCGGGCGGCGGCGACGGCCTGCGTGCGCACCGCGGCGCGATCGGTGGCGCTCGCGATGGCGACGGGCACGCCGGCTGATGCGCCTTCGGCGTACTGGTCGGGGCTGTGCGATGCAACGACCGCATCGGCGCGCACCGCGGCGCGGCTCGCGGTCGACTGGAACTGCAGCACGCCCTGGTATTCCTCGGCGCTCGCGCCAACGGCGAAAGCGGAGAGAACAGCGGCGGCGAGGAGGAGCTTGGTGGTCTTCATGGCGGTATCTTTCAAAAGAAGTAAATGAGTGAGTCGGTCAGTGATCTGTCGGGACATTCATCGCTACGTCGGGATGCCGTGTGGCGATGAATGAATTACATCGGCGGGCTGTATCTGCGATGTGTCGGGATCCGGGCCGTTTTGCATGCGCGTGTGTGCGCTTCGCCGGCTGGACACAGTGGCGTACAAATCGGCCCTCGCGGGCCGCGCTGCGATTCGGAAAAAGGGATGGACGAAGGGACGGCGCTCAGCCGGCCGCGCCCTTGAGTTCGACGCCGTTGCCGTCGGGATCAGCGATGTAGATCGACGGACCGTTGCCCTCGGCGCCGAAGTTGTTCTGCACGTCGCCGTGCACCGGCACGCCGTGCTGCGCCATCAAGGCGCGAATCGCCGCTTCATCGAAGGGCTCGATGCGCAGGCACAGGTGATCGACATTGCGGCCTTCCTTGCCGGCGAGCGCGCCGCCTTGCCTGCCGAGCGGACCATCGTGCGTCACGAGGTCGATGAGGTTCGTGCCGGCACGCAGGTGCACGAGCCCCAGGTCATCGCGCCGCTTTTCGACTGCACAGCCGAGCACGTCGCGGTAGAAGGCGATCGCGCGCTCGGCATCTTTCACGCGCAGCACGATATGGTCGATGCGCAGGACCGAGAACGGAAGGCTGTGCGTCGTGCTGTCGGTCATCGCGTGCGTCCTTTCTACATGGGGTTCAGACCACGCCCGCCGAGCGCAGCGCGTCGAACCGCGCGGCGTCGATGCCGAACTCGGCGAGCACCTCGCGCGTGTGCTGCCCGAGCGCCGGCGGCGCATGGCGCAGCACGGGCGGCGTGACCGAGAGGCGCAGCGGGCTCGCCACGCCGGTGATGCTCGCGATGCCGTCGCCCGCATCGCGCGGCAGCGTGACCGCCAAGCCGCGCGCCTTGACCTGCGCATCGTCGAAGGCCTGCGCGATGTCGTTGATCGGGCCGCAGGGCACGGCCTTGTCCTCGAGCAGCGTGACCCAATCGGCGGTGCTGCGGGTGCGGGTGAGCTCTTCCATCATCGGAATGAGCACGCCGCGGTGCTTCACGCGCAGCGTGTTGGTCGCAAAGCGTGCATCGGCCGCCCATTCCGCGTGACCGGCCGCTTCGCAGAAACGCGCGAACTGGCCGTTGTTGCCGATGGCCAGCAGCATCGCGCCGTCGAGCGTCGGAAAGTCCTGGTAGGGCGCAAGGCTCGGGTGCGTGTTGCCCTGTCGCTGCGGCGCCTTGCCGGTGTTGAGAAAAGCGCTCGCCTGGTTGGCGAGGATGGCCATGCCTACGTCGAGCAGCGCCATGTCGATGTGCTGGCCTTCGCCGGTGCGGTCGCGCACCTGCAGCGCCGCGAGGATCGCGGTGCTCGCGTAGACGCCGGTGAACAGGTCGGTGAGCGCCACGCCCACGCGCAGCGGGCCGCCGCCGGGCACGTCGTCGGGACGGCCGGTGATGCTCATCATGCCGGTCATGGCCTGGATCATCAGGTCATAGCCCGCCCGCTCGGCGTACGGACCGTCGTGGCCGAAGCCAGTCACGCTGCAGTAGATGAGGCGTGGGTTGGCCGCGCGCAGGCTTTCCTGGTCGAGGCCGTATTGCTTCAGGCCCCCGGTCTTGAAGTTCTCCACCACGATGTCGGCCTGCGCCGCCATCTGCTGCAGCAGCGCCTGCCCTTCGGGCGTGGCCATGTCGACCGTGACCGAGCGCTTGTTGCGGTTGCAGGCGGTGAAGTAGCTGGCCTGGTCGGTGTCATTGCCGTCCGCGTCCTTGATGAACGGCGGGCCCCAGGTGCGCGTGTCGTCGCCCACGCCGGGGCGCTCGATCTTGACGACGTCGGCACCCAGGTCCGCGAGGATCTGCGTGCACCACGGGCCCGCGAGCACGCGGGACAGATCCAGGACCTTGATGCCGTCCAGGGCTGCGGGCTTGGTCATTCTTTCTTAGTTCGCGAAAGCTGCGATGCCGGTGATGGCGCGGCCCAGGATCAGGGCATGAATGTCGTGCGTGCCTTCGTATGTGTTGACCACTTCCAGGTTCACCAGGTGGCGCGCCACGCCGAACTCGTCGCTGATGCCGTTGCCGCCCATCATGTCGCGCGCCAGGCGGGCGATGTCCAGGGCCTTGCCGCAGTTGTTGCGCTTCATGATCGAGGTGATCTCGACCGAGGCCGTGCCTTCGTCCTTCATGCGGCCCAGGCGCAGGCTCCCTTGCAGGCCCAGCGTGATCTCGGTCTGCATGTCGGCCAGCTTCTTCTGGATGAGCTGGTTGGCGGCGAGCGGGCGGCCGAACTGCTTGCGGTCCAGCGTGTACTGGCGGGCGCGGTGCCAGCAGTCTTCGGCGGCACCGATGGCGCCCCACGAGATGCCGTAGCGGGCGCTGTTGAGGCAGGTGAACGGACCCTTCAGGCCCTGCACTTCGGGGAAGGCGTTTTCTTCAGGGCAGAACACGCCGTCCATCACGATCTCGCCGGTGATGCTGGCACGCAGGCCCACCTTGCCGTGGATCGCGGGGGCCGAGAGGCCCTTCATGCCCTTCTCGAGCACGAAGCCGCGGATCGGGCCGACCGTGCCGCTTTCGCTGACTTCCTTGGCCCACACCACGAACACGTCGGCGATGGGGGAGTTGCTGATCCACATCTTGGCGCCACTGAGCGAATAGCCGCCCGGCACCTTCTTGGCGCGGGTGACCATGCTGCCGGGGTCCGAGCCGTGGTCGGGCTCGGTCAGGCCGAAGCAGCCGATCCATTCACCGGTGGCCAGCTTTGGCAGGAACTTCTGCTTCTGCGCTTCGGTGCCGAATTCGAAGATCGGCACCATCACCAGCGAGCTCTGCACGCTGGCCATCGAGCGATAACCCGAATCGACGCGCTCGACTTCACGGGCGATCAGGCCGTAGGCCACGTAGTTGAGGCCGGGGCCGCCGTACTGCTCGGGGATCGTCGGGCCGAGAAGGCCGAGCGCACCCATTTCGCGAAAGATGGCGGGGTCGGTTTCACCGGTGCGGAAACCCTCGATGACGCGGGGCGCCAGGCGCTCCTGGCAGTAGGCATTGGCCGCGTCGCGGATCATGCGTTCTTCGTCGGTCAGTTGCTGGTCGAGAAGAAGGGGATCGTCCCAGTGGAATTGCGCTTTGGCGGCCATGTGCTGTCTCCGGAAAGAGGGAAAAAAGAGAAAAGAGGGGGATGGGAGCGATCCTAGCCACGCGAGGGGGCGGGCGCAAACGATGAATCCTCACCCAGATATGCGCTTGTAGAATGTCTTGCAAGATGTTCGAGCGGCCTCTCCATTGATGAGGCCATGTCTCCATACATACACCCGAGGCATACATGCGCCGCAAGATCCCACCCCTGCAAACCCTCGTGTGCTTCGACGCCGCCGCGCGCCACGAGAGCTACACCCGCGCCGCGCAGGAACTCGCGCTCACCCAGAGCGCGGTGTCGCGGCAGATCGGCACGCTGGAAGCCTTCCTCGGCGTCGCCCTCTTTCGCCGCACGCGGCACGGCGTGGCGCTCACCGCGAGCGGCGCGGCCTATGCGCGGCAGATCACCAAGCGGCTCGAAGCGATGGAGCGCGACACGCTCGATGCCATGGCCCATCAAGGCGAAGGCGGCTCGCTCTCGCTGGCCGCGGTGCCGACCTTCGCCACGCGCTGGCTGATGCCGCGGCTGAAGGGATTCGCCGCGCTGCAGCCCGACGTGGTGGTGCACATCGAGACGCGCACCCGCCCTTTTCTTTTTGCCGACGCGGAATTCGATGCAGCGCTCTACGCCGGCACGCCCGCACAGGTCGAGAACTGGGCCGGCACGCGCGCGCTGCTGCTGATGCATGAAGACGTGGTGCCGGTGTGCAGCCCGTCGCTGCTGCCGCGCGGCAAGGCAGTGGCACCCGCGGCGATCGCGAAGATGCCGCTGCTGCAGCAGAGCACGCGGCCCGACGGTTGGCGCCAGTGGTTCGATGCGCAGCAGATCGATGCGCCCAACGCGCGCGGCGGTCCGCGCTACGAGCTGTTCTCCATCCTCGCCGCGGCCGCGTCGCACGGTCTCGGCGTGGCGCTGATGCCGACGATGCTGGTGGCCGACGAGCTCGCGCGCGGCGAGCTGGTGGTGGCATGCGCGCGACCGCTCTCGGGCGAGCGCAACTACTACCTCGTGACGCCGGAGCGCGCCGACCAGCGGCCGCTGCTCAAGTTCTTCAGCGACTGGCTGCTGGGGCAGGCGCGCCAGGGCTGATCGGCCGCGCGCCCTCTTTCGCATAGGCCTGGATCAGCGCCGGGAAGGCCTCGAAGTCGGGCAGCTTGCCGAAGCTGTGCACCGCGGGCGTTGTGGCCCAGGGCAGCTTCTCGTCGGTCCAGGTTTCCATGAACGGCACGAACCATTCATGGCGGTCGAGCATCGTGGGCCGGATGTTGACGAACTCGTCCATGCCCTCGGTGCGGGTGAACATCCAGCTCTTACAGTGCGGGCAGCAATAGTGATGCGAGTCGCCGTGCAGGCCGCCGATGACGGGCTCGCCCGCGACGACTTCGAAGCTCGGCGTCGGGACGGCGAGCGACAGCGAGAAGGCGCTCGCGCTCATGCGCTGGCAGCCGGTGCAGTGGCAGGCCATCGACAGCAGCGGCGGCGCCGTGATGCGAAGGCGCACCTGGCCGCAGCGGCAGCCGCCTTCCCAGGGGAGTTGCCAGTCGTCGGTGCCTTGATCGGCCGTGTGTCCAGGTGTGCTCATGGGATTACTTCTTGGTGCTTGATGGAACCGGCGGTGTCGCCTTTTTCGCCGGTGGTTTCACTGGGGGTTTTCGGCGCGCCTTGAAAGGCCCGGTGACTTTCCCGAGCCACGGATCGCAGACGGCCCGCAGTGCCGGATCGACGTCGAACTGCGGGTCTCGCGCGTCGAACAGGATCTTCTTGCGGGCCTGCGCCCGCACCAGCGCGAACGCATTTTTCTCGGAGCGGCTGTTGTCGAACATGAGCGTCATGTTCGCGATCTGCGTCGCATGCCCGACCGCAGCTTGCGTGCGGGGAAATCGCTCGACGAGCTTCTGGCGGTCCACGTCATGACCGCCCTGCTGCTTGCGGGTGCTCACGCGAAAAACGGACATGTCCACCGAGACCAGCCCCACAAAGAGCAAGACCACGAAGTAGCCCGCCTGCTGCATCGCGCGGATGTCGTCGGCTTTCGATGCGTGGCCGCCGCCGGGCAACGGCTGCCAATGCGAGAAGACCGTCTCGAATGCGAAGGGCATGCGCTGGTCCATCACCAGGCTTTTGAAGGCACGCACGCCCTCCTGCGACAGCACCTGCCATTTCTCGTCGTCGTCGCGCAGCTGCTGGGCCCAGGCGGGGATGTGGCCGGTCTTGGGGTCGGCGTCCGGCAGGATGGACATCATCATCCGGTCGGCGTTGATCAGCGGCATGCGCAGCGACCCGGCCAGGCGCGAATACCAGAGCGTGGATTTGCCAGCGCCGTTGTGGCCGGCCAGAACGAAGGCCACCGGACGCGGACCCCGCGTCTGGTCGAGGAGCTTTTCCAGCGTCGGGGGACGGCGGCTCACGCCTTGCTCGCGCGGAACTTTCCGTCGACCAGGCTGCCGACGACCTTCGTGCCGTCGGCCGCTTCGCGAACGACCCGGGTCGGGTCCTGCGGGTCGGCGTAGTAGGCGAATATCCGGGCCGCGTTGGGCCCGCGGAAAACGACCGACCTGTCGATGCCGGGCTTGTTGAGCGCGCGGGCCGCCTTCTTCAGCAGCACGGTCGTGTTGTCCTCGGGACGGACGACGGGACGTGGTGTTCTGCCGGTCTTGATCAAGGTCATGCCGCGCCCCAGCGTCGCCACCGGCCGGCCCTGGACCAGCTGCGCGGTGGCACTTTCGCGTGCCGTGGTTTTTTCTCTTGCCATGGCCGGATGATCGCTCAAAAGCGCCGATGCCCACTCCCCTGCGTGCCAAAGGCCGCGATGACATACCGGCGTCCGAAAACGGCGAGCCATGCTCGCGGCGCGGCGTGACACTGCGGACATGACGACACCCCCCGTTTCCCGCATCGATGCGCTCGACTGGCCCCGCATCGAGACCGATCTCGCCACCCGCGGCTGCGCCGTCACCGGCCAGCTCTTCACCCCGAAGGAGTGCGCCCAGCTCGCCGCGATGTACGACGAGAGCGGCCATTTCCGCAGCCGCGTGGTCATGCAGCGCCACGGCTTCGGCCAGGGCGAGTACCAGTACTTCGCGAACCCCCTGCCATCGCTGATCGCGACGTGGCGCAGCGCGCTGTACGAACGCCTTGCGCCACTGGCCAATGCCTGGGCGAGCGCGATGGGCCAGCCAGCCGACTACCCACCCGATCACGCCGCCTATCTCGCGCGCTGCCATGCGGCGGGCCAGTTGCGCCCCACCCCGCTGCTGCTGCGCTACGACGAGGGCGACTACAACTGCCTGCACCAGGACCTGTACGGCGACCTGCAGTTTCCGCTGCAGCTCACGGTGCTGCTGAGCCGGCCGGGCGAGGACTTCACCGGCGGCGAGTTCGTGCTGACCGAGCAGCGGCCGCGCATGCAGTCGCGCGCCGAGGTGGTGTCGCTCGTGCAGGGCGAGGCCGTGATCTTCGCGGTCAACCAGCGCCCGGTGGCGGGCACGCGCGGCACCTACCGCGTGACGATGCGCCACGGCGTGAGCCGCCTGCGCTCGGGGCGCCGGCACACGGTGGGCCTCATCTTCCACGACGCGCGCTGACAACTCCCAGCTCCCGCACGACCGTGCACTAATGCACGAAAAAGCCGAAGTCGCGCAAAATCCCTGTCGCGCCAGGCGCGTCCGCCAGAATTTCCGACACCCAACGATCGGAACGGCGGGCAATCCTGGCGCCGATCCGCGGCCGACCCGCAGCGGATGTGCTCGAGTGGTCGACAGGGAGCTGTATGAACATGAACTCGTCCGGATCTCCGGATGTGGCGGGAAAGCCGCCGTTTGAACCCGCTGGCGTGCGCATGCCGCCGGCCGCCGGGCTCGAGGCCCCACCCCGGCGCTCGCGCCATTTCAGGGTCGACGTGGGCACCATCGTCAGCGCGGTGGCCCTGGCCCAGTCGCTGCTGCTGGTCTCGCTCGGCTACTGGGGCTCGCAGCGGCTGGTGTCGAACATCGGCACCTCCGCGCACCGGGCCGCCCATGACCGGACCGAGGACAAGGTGCTCGCCTTCCTGGCGAAGGCCGAGTCGGTGGTCGGCGCCGTCGCAAGCGCGCCGAGCTTGAGCCCGGCGGGCGAACATTCCGAGCGCACCGCCGAACTGCTCTGGACACTGCTGCAGCAGTCCCCCGAACTCGACAGCCTGTACGTGGCCAACGAAAGCGGGCAGATGCTGATGGCGCTGCGCTATCCGGTGCCCGCGATCCGGCACATCGCGCTCGGCGCGGAATTCACCACCGAGACCTGGCAGTACAAGCGGCCCCTCGGCGCGGAGCTGGATGCGCAGCAGCGCTTTGCCACGCAGCGCATCGAGTCCTTTCGCAGCAGCTACAACCCGACCGCCCGCAGCTGGTTCCGACAGGCCAACAAGATGCAGGGGCCGATATGGACGCAGCCCTATGTGTTCGCCGCGGCGCAGGAACTGGGCGTGACCTACGCGGAGCCGAGCGAGCGCCGCTACACCGAGGGCAGCCCGAAGGCGCTGGTGGTGGCAGGCGACGTTTCGCTCGGGCGCCTGTCGGAGTTCGTGCGGCTCTTCAGCAGCAACGGCTATGGCCACAGCGCCCTGTTGAGTGCCGACCACCAGGTGCTGGCGCGCAGCGACACGCCGGGCGTGCTGCACCGGCTGGAGCCGCCCACGGGCGTCCTCGGCGCGCTGCATGCGCAAATGCACGAACACACGGCGGCCGATGGCACCACGGACGGCAACAGCGATGCGACCTTCTCCGTCGACTTCGACGGCAGGCGCTACCTCGTGCAGACCTCGCTGATCCCGTCCACGGGCTGGGAGCTGGTGAGCTGGGTGCCCGAGGACATGGTGCTGGGGGACCTGCGCCGCGCGGTGCTTTGGGGGCTGCTGCTGGCGCTGATGTTCCTGGCGCTGGCGCTGTTCATGTCGCTCAAGCTCTCCAAGCTGGTGACCTCGCCGGTGGAGAACCTCTCGCGCATCGCGCGCCGCATCGGCCTCCTGGAGCTGGACAACCTGCCGCGCGAACCCAGCCGCGTGCTGGAGATACAGCACCTGGACCAGGCGCTGGACGACTCGGCGCGCAGCCTCAAGGCATTCAGCAAGTTCGTGCCGGTGGACGTGATCAACCAGCTCGTCGCCGAAGGGCATTCGCTCGCGCCCAATGGCGCATCGCGCCGCGTGACGGTGATGTTCACCGACGTGGAGGGCTTCACCTCGATCTCGGAGTCGCTGCCCATCGACGTGCTGGTGGGCATGCTGACCGAGTACTTCAACCTCGCGACCGGCGTGTTCGCGCGCTACGGCGGCGTGGTCGACAAGTTCATCGGCGACGGCATCATGGTGCTGTGGGGCGCGCCCGCAGACCTGAAGGATGCGGAGTACCGCGCCTGCCTGGCCGCGCTGCAGCTGCATGTGCAGATGGCCGATCTCAACAACAAGTGGCGCGCCCGGGGTCTGCCCGAGTTCCGCACCCGCATCGGCATCCACACCGGCGTGGTGATCGCGGGGGTGCTGGGCTCGAACGACCGGCTGTCGTACACGGCGTTCGGCGACGTCATCAACGTGGCGAGCCGCATCGAGGGCATCAACAAGCAGCTGGGGACGCAGACGCTGGTGTCGGAAGACACCTTCGCCGGCCTGAAGGGGCGCCTGAGCACGCGCCGCATCGAGGAGCTGGTGGAACTGCGCGGCCGCCAGACGCGCATGGTGCTCTACGAGCTGATGAAGCCTTGAGCGTCGTTCAGCGCGGCGACGGTGTGACGCGCACCAGCACCAGGTCGGCAGTGGTGCCGTTGCCCTGCGTGAGCACCGGGTACTGCGTGTCGTTGATGAAGAGCAATTGCTCGCCGCGCAGGATGCGCGCCGACACCGCGTAGCGCATGCGCGGATCGATGCGCGCGGCATCAACCTGCAGCTCGTAAGCGAAGGGCGGCTGCTTGCCATTGGCCTTGATGCGCTGCTCGGCGAGCGTGACCGAAGGCGCATCCATGCGCGACACGTCGAGCAGCTGCACCACGACCTCGGCCGAGGGGTCAAGGGCGATGCGCTCGCGGTACGCGACGGTGCCGCTCACGCGCAGCGACGAAGCTGCGGGCGGTGCGGGTTTCGATGCAGATGAAGGCGATGCGCAGGCGCTCAGCAACGAGGCGCCGGCTGCGGCGGAAAGCAGGAGAAGGCTGGTACGTCTTTTCATCCCGCTCATTATGCGGAGGCACGCTGCGCAGCAAACGCGACATACCAATCGAGGCTTCCGGGGTTTGCCATCGCCTCGCGGTTCACCACTTTCTCGATCGGCTGGCCCAGCAACAGCTTCTTGATCGGCAGCTCCTGCTTCTTGCCCGAGAGCGTGCGCGGAATCTCTGCCACCTGGAAGATGTCGTTGGGCACGAAGCGCGGCGAGAGCGAGGTCTTGATGGCGTTGTTGAGCCGGGTACGCATCGCCTCGTCGAGCGCAATGCCCGGGCGCAGCACCACGAAGAGCGGCATGTAGCTGTCGCGGCCCAGGTATTCGAGATCGACCACCATCGAGTCGAGCACTTCGGGCAGGCCCTCGACCGCGCTGTAGATCTCGCTGGTGCCCATGCGCAGGCCCTGCCGGTTGATGGTGGCGTCGCTGCGGCCGTAGATGATGCAGCCGCCGTCCTCGCCGATCTTGATCCAGTCGCCGTGGCGCCAGACGCCGGGGTAGGTGTCGAAGTAGCTCGACACGTAGCGCGCGTTGCCCTCGTCGCCCCAGAAGTAGAGCGGCATCGACGGAATGGCCTTCGTGCAGACCAGCTCGCCGACCTCGCCGATGACCGGCAGGCCCTGCTCGTTCCACGCCTCGACCGCATGGCCAAGCTCGCGGCACTGCATCTGGCCCGGCACCTCGGGCAGCTCGCGGTTGCCGCCGACGAAGGCGCCGCAGAAGTCGGTGCCGCCGGAGATGTTGCACCACCAGACCTCCTTCGAGCCCGCATCGAGGATCTGCTGCGAGCCCCAGCGCTGCACCTCGTCGGGCAGCGGCGAGCCGGTACTGCCGAGCGCGCGCACACGGGACAGGTCGCCGCATTCCTTCGCGACGATGCCAGCCTTCATGCAGTTCGTGAAGTAGGCCGCGCCCGCGCCGAAGAAGGTGACCTTGTGCCGCGCGACGAAGCGCCACAGCACGCTCCAGTCGGGCTTCTCCTTGCTGCCCGCCGGGTTGCCGTCGTAGATGCAGATGGTGGCGCCGAAGGCCATGCCCGAGAGCTGCGAGTTCCACATCACCCAGCCGGTGGAGCTGTACCAGTGGTAGCGCTCGCCGAAGTTGTTGGCGCCGTAGCTCGCGCCCACGTCGTTGTGCAAGCCGCAGGCGTGCATCGTCAGCAGGATGCCGCCCTGCCCGTGCACGATGGGCTTGGGCAGGCCCGTGGTGCCGCTCGAATAGACGATCCAGATCGGGTGGTCGAAGGGCAACCACTCGGGTTCGAAGGCGGCGACTTCGGTGTCGTTGCGCGCGGTGGCTTCGGTCCAGTCGACATCGTGCGCGACGGGGCTTGCGGCGAAGGGCGTCTTCACGAGCAGCAGTTTCTGCACGCTCGGCAATTGGGCGCGCAGCTCCTGCAGGACGGCGCTGCGGTCGAGGGGCTTGCCGCCGTAGTGCACGCCGTCGACGGCGATCAGCACCTTGGGTTCGATCTGGCGGAAGCGGTCGGCCACCGCGGCCGTGCCCATGTCGGGCGCACACACGCTCCAGATCGCGCCGATGCTGGAACACGCGAGGAACGCAACCATGGTCTCGGGCACGTTGGGCATGTAGGCCGCCACACGGTCGCCGCGCTGCACGCCGAGCGACTTCAGCGTGAGCGCGACCGCGGCGACCTGGCGGCGCATCTCGGACCACGACAGCTCGCGCACTTCTCCGAGTTCGTTGTCGCTCACGATGGCCGGCATGCCGGCCGCGTGCGCCGCATCGGCATGGCGCAGCACCTCGCGCGCGTAGTTGACCTGCGCACCGGGGAACCATCGCGCACCGGGCATGCGGGCTTCGGCGAGCACAGCACTGTGCGGCGTGGGCGACTGCAAGTCGGCGTAGTCCCAGATGCTTTGCCAGAAGGCATCCAGGTCGGTGACGGACCAGCGCCACAGCGCGTCGTAGGTGTCGAACGAGAGGCCGCGTGTCTCGCGCAGCCAGTTTTGATAAAGACGAATCTGGGGGATGTTGGGAGCAGGCATGAACCGAGCGTAGCGCCGCGAACGACCGTGCTCAATGAGGGTTGACCTCAGGGTTTGTACGTGTGTTCAACATTTTTGTACAGGCGTTCAATACGCTCCCATGAACACCCGCACCCCGACCGCCAGACGCAATGCCCCGCGTGCCGCGGCCATCTCCGCCGAAGCCGGGCGGCCCGACCGCCGCCAGGCCATCCTGCTGGCCGCAGAGAAACTGTTCGCGCAGCACGGCTACCACCCGGTGACGATCCGGCAGATCGCGGAGGAAGCCGGCGTGCCGCTCGCGCTGGTGGGCTACTACTTCGGGCCGAAGCACGAGCTCTTTCACGCCATCTTCGAACACTGGAGCCACACCATCCAGGAGCGCCTCACGCGTCTCGCGGAAGTGGACAACGACCCCGACGACGCGCACACGCTGCCGCGCATCATCGAAGCCTTCACCGCGCCCGTGCTCGCGTTGCGCGCGAGTTCGGAGGGCGAGTACTACGCGCTGCTGGTGGCGCGCGAGCTCTACCACGCGACCGAGGAAGCCGACCGCGTGCTGCGCGGCTACTTCGACCCGCTGGCCGCCGCCTACATCGATGCGCTGCACGTCGCGCTGCCGCACGCCACGCGCGCGCAGGTCGCGTGGGGCTACCAGTTCGCGCTCGGCGCGCTGCTGCACCACCTGAACGACAGTCGCATCGAACGGCTCTCTCGCGGCGAGAACAAGCGTGCCGACCCGGCCGTGGCGCCAATGCTGGTGAACTTCATCGTCGGCGGCCTGCGCGCCGCGCTGCCCAGGCCCAAGACCCCGCGTACACAGAAGACCCCCACCCGGAGACAAAAGACATGATGAAACGACGCACCCTGCTGTCGGCGCTCGCGGCCGCATCGGCTGCCGCTGCGCTGCCTTCGCGCGCGCAGCAGTCCCATCCGAAGATCGTGTTCGGCTACACGGCCGTGAGCGACTTCGCCTCCGTCTTCGTCGCGGCCGAGGAGGGCTACTTCAAGAAGCGCAACCTCGACGTCGAGCTCAAGTTCATTCCGCTCAACTCCACGATTCCCGCAGCGCTGCAGTCCGATTCGCTGCAGATCGGCGGCCCCACGCCCTCGGTGTTCCTGCAAGCGGTGGACGGCGGGCTCGACCTGGTGCTGGTGGCCGGCGGCGGCCTCACCTCCAAGACCTTCACCGGCTTCGGCCTGGTGGCGCGCGCGGGCTCGGGCATCAAGAGCCCGCAGGACTGCGTGGGCAAGAAGATCGGCGTGCCGGGGCTCGGTGCGTTCCTGCACGTGACCTTCCGCGCATGGCTGAAAGACAGCGGCGTGGACTACCGCAAGGTCAACTTCGTCGAAGCCTCGTTCCCGCAGCACGCGGACCTGCTGCGCGGCGGCTCGGTGGACGCGGTGGTGTCGGCCGATCCGTTCATGAGCCGCATCACCGAGAGCGGTGCCGGCTACGTGGCCTCCTACTACTCGACCTTCCTGCCCGAGAACAACCAGACCATCGTGCATGCGGCCAAGCGCGAGTGGGTCGCGAAGAACCCCGCGACGGCGCGTGCCTTTCGCGAAGCGCTGGTCGAGTCCGCCGGCTTCATGCAGCAGGCAAAGAACGACGCGAAAGTGCGCGCGGCCATCGGCAAGTACATCAAGCTGCCACCCGAAGTGCTGGCCAAGGTGCAGGTTTCGCCGCCCGGTCCGGTCGTCACCGACAAGCAGCTGGGCTACTGGACCGGGCTGATGAAAGAGCAGGACATGCTCAAGACGAACATCGATGTTGCGAAGCTGATCACCAAGTGATTTCCGCTCCTGCTCCGATCACCGCGCGCGCCGCGCTTTCCGCAAACGCCGCGCGTTCGCCGACGAGTTCCACGATGCAAGCCACACCCTTCCTGCGCTTCGACGGCGTCGCCATCCGCCTTGGCGGACGCGAGATCCTGTCGCCCACTTCGTTCGACGTGGCGCGCGGCGAGTTCGTCTGCATCGTCGGCCCCAGCGGCTGCGGCAAGACCACGCTGCTGCGCGCGGCCAGCGGCCTGGTCACGGCCAGTGCCGGTGAAGTGCGCCGCAACGGCGTGAAGATGACCGAGCCTTCGCGCGAAGTGGCTTTCGTGTTCCAGGACTACGGCCGTGCATTGCTGCCGTGGCGCACGGTGGAGGGCAATGTGAGCCTCGCGCTCGAAGCGGCCGGCGTGCCCGCGTCCGAACGCGCGCCGCGCATCGCCGATGTGCTCGGCAAGGTCGGCCTCGCGAAGCATGCGCAGAAGTTTCCGGTGCAGCTCTCGGGCGGCATGCAGCAGCGCGCGCAGATCGCGCGCTGCCTCGCGCAGAAGCCCGAACTCATGATGATGGACGAGCCCTTCGGTGCGCTCGATGCGCTCACCCGCCAGAGCCTGCAGGACGAGCTCGCCCGGCTGGTGCGAGACGACGGGCTCACGGTGCTGTTCGTCACGCACGACCTCGAAGAAGCCATCTACCTCGGCGACCGCGTGATCGCGCTGCAGGCCAATCCCGGCCCCGGGCGGCCGAGCCTTGCGCGGATGATCGACGTGAAGATCCCGCGCCCGCGCGACCAGCTCACGACCAAGGAGCATCCTGAATACCTGCAGTTGCGGCGTGAGCTGTTCGCCTTCATCGAGCAAGGTCATGACTGAAGGCCGCTTCTTCCGCTGGCTGCGGCCGTGGGTGTTTCCCGCGGTGCTGGTCGGGGCCTTCGAGTGGTACGCGCGACGCGCTGCGGCACTGGGCAGCGATGCGCTCGCGCCGCCCAGCGCAGCCGCCAAGGCCTTCATCAACGCTGCGCTCGACGGCTCGCTCTGGCATGCCACCGGCTTCACGCTTGGCACTGCGGCCCTCGGTTTGTTGATCGGCGCCGTGCTGGGCATTGCGCTGGGCCTGGTGCTCGGTCTCTCGCGCCGCGCGGCGCAGCTGGGCTCGGTCTCCATCGAGGTGCTGCGGCCCGTGCCCTCGGTCGCGCTGATTCCGCTCGCGATGCTGGCCTTCGGTTTCGGCGTACGCATGGAACTGGCCATCGTCGCTTTCGCCACCTTCTGGCCGCTGCTGGTGCTGGTGCAGTCGGCGGTGCAGCAGATCGAGCCGCGCTTGCTCGAAGTGAGCCGCGTACTCGGCCTTTCGACGCGCGAGCGTGCGTTCAAGATCGTGCTGCCGGCCATCGTGCCGCGCCTGTTCGTCGCGCTGCGCCTGGGCGTGGCGGTGGCGCTGGTGGTGGCCGTGACGGTGGAGATTGCCGCCAACCCCAACGGCATGGGCTACGCGATGATGATTGCGCAGCAAAGCTTCGACCCCGCGCTGATGCTCGCGTGGCTCGGTTGGATCGGCGTGGTGGGCTTCGCGGTCAACGCGGGCATGGTGCTGTTGCAGCGCGCGGTCTCGCGGCGCATGGGGGTGATGGCATGAACGGCAATGACAGTGCGCCCTCGGGCTTGAACTGGCTCGGTTCGTTCGCCGTGCTGTGCGCGCTCGTCGCGCTCTGGTGGGTCGCGAGCAACGCGGGCTGGGTCAGCCGGGTGTTTTTGCCGACGCCGCAAGCCACTTTTGCAAGCCTGCTCGAAGGGCTCAATCTCTCCGGCGATTCAGGCAATGGCGAACTGCTCGCCTTCACGCAGGCCACGATCGGCCGCATGGTCGAAGGCTGGCTGCTGGCCTCGCTGTTCGGCGTGGTGCTGGGCGCGGCCATCGGCGTGTCGCCTGCGGTGCGTGCGTGGGTGCAGCCGACGCTCGAATTCATTCGCCCGCTGCCCGCATCGGCATTGCTGCCGCTCGCGATTTCGATCTTCGGGCTCAACCCCGGCATGGTGCTGTTCGTGGTCGCGTTCGGCGCGATGTGGCCGGTGCTGCTGGCCACGGTGCACGGCTTCGCGGCGGTGGAGCCACGCCTGGCGGAAGTGGCGCGCTGCCTGCAGATGTCGCGTACGGCGTACATCTGGAAGATGGGCCTGCCCAATGCGATGCCCGACATCCTGGCCGGCATGCGCCTGGCGCTGACCATTGCACTCATCGTCGCGGTGGTGGGCGAAATGATCGCCTCGCAGAGCGGCCTGGGGCAGGCCATCCTGCTGGCTGCGCGTGCCTTTCGCGCCAGCGATCTTTTCGCCGGCATCGTGCTGCTCGGGCTCATCGGCTTCGTGAGCAATGCGCTGCTGGCCTTTGCCGAAAAACGACTGCTGCGCTGGCAGCAACCCTGACCGATCGATTCCTTCAAGCCAACACCAACACCCCACAAGGAGCCCCGCCATGCCACGCAAATTCGTCGACCTCTCGATCTTTCTCGAGAACGATGTGCTCTCCGACCCGCCCGCCTTCGCGCCGAAGATCCAATACTTCACGCACGAGCAGACCTACGAGCAGATCGAGCCCTTCTTCCCGGGCCTGAAGAAGAAGGACCTTCCCGACGGCGAAGGCTGGGCCGTGGAGCTGGTGCAACTCTCTACGCACAACGGCACGCACCTGGATGCGCCCTATCACTTCCACTCGACCATGGACAAGGCGCTCGGCGAGAAGAAGCCCGCCATCGCCATCCACGACGTGCCGCTCGAATGGTGTTTCCAGCCCGGTGTGAAGCTCGACTTTCGCCACTTCGCCGATGGCTATGTGGTCACAGCCGAGGATGTCGAGGCCGAGCTCAAGCGCATCGGCCACACGCTGAGCCCGCTGGAGATCGTGGTGGTCAACACGCGCGCGGGCTCCCGCTACGGCAACAACGACTACGTCTCGGCCGGTGCGGGCATGGGCTACGAAGCGACGATGTATCTGCTCGAGCGCGGCGTGCGCCTCACCGGCACCGACGCATGGAGCTGGGACGCGCCCTTCGTGCACACCGCGAAGAAGTACGGCGAGACGCACGACGCCTCACTGATCTGGGAAGGTCACAAGGCCGGCCGAGACATCGGCTATTGCCACATCGAGAAACTGCACAACCTGGAGGTGTTGCCGCCCACAGGCTTTTTCATCAGCTGCTTTCCGCACAAGATCCGCGGGGCCTCGGCGGGCTGGACGCGTGCGGTTGCGATCTTCGACGACGCGCTGATGGCGTCGGTCTGAACGAAAGAAAACCTCGCCCATGATCGAACTCAACCACACGCACGACGCCAGCGCCCGCAGCTGGGTCGACACCGCCAACGCGGCGGGCACCGACTTCCCGATCCAGAACCTGCCGTATGCGGAGTTCCGCCGCATCGGCAGCCCCGAGCCGTTTCGCGGCGGCGTGGCCATCGGCGACCAGGTGCTCGACCTCGCGGCGCTGGCCGCGGGCTCGCATGTCGACGGGCTCGCGCTCGATGCGGCGCGGGTCGCCGCCCTGCCCGCCCTCAACGATTTCTTCGCGCTCGGCCCCTCCGCCTGGCAGGCCCTGCGCCATGCGGTCTTCGCGCTGCTGCGAAGCGATGCGCCCGCCGCGACGGTGGACGACCTGCACAAGTGCCTGGTGCCGCAAACCGACGTTGAATACACCGTGCCCGCGCGCATCGGCGACTACACCGACTTCTACACATCGATCGACCATGCGCTGAACATCACGCGCCTGTTCAACCCCGAGGGCGACGTGACGCCGAACTTCCGCTGGATTCCGACGGCGTACCACGGGCGCGTCTCGACCATCGGCGTGAGCGGGCAGCGCTTTCACCGGCCGATGGGACAGACGATGGCACCGGGCGCGAAGGCGCCCACGTACCACGCGTGCGCCCGGCTCGACTACGAACTCGAACTCGGCGTGTGGATCGGCGAAGGCAATGCGGCGGGCGAGCCGATTCCGCTCGAACGCGCCGAGGAGCACATCTTCGGCATCTGCCTGCTCAACGACTGGTCGGCGCGCGACATCCAGTTCTGGGAGATGGCGCCGCTCGGGCCCTTCCTTGCGAAGAATTTCGCGACCACCATATCGCCGTGGATCGTGACGATGGAAGCACTCGCCCCCTATCGCCAGGCCTGGACGCGGCCGGCCGACGAGCCCCAGCCGCTCGACTATCTGGAGAGCAAGGCGAATCGCGAAAGCGGCGCGATCGACATCAGCCTGGAGGTGTGGCTCGAAAGCGGGAAGGCGCGCGATGACAAGAGCGGTCCTTCGCGGCTGTCGCGCACGAGCTTCAGGCACCAGTACTGGAGCGTGGCGCAGATGGTGGCGCACCACACGATGGGTGGCTGCAAGCTGAATGCGGGCGACCTGTTCGGTAGCGGGACGATCTCGGGGCCGGGCCCAGGCGAGGCCGGCGCGATCATCGAACTGGCGCGTGCGGGGCAGAGCCCCGTGGCGCTGGCCAATGGCGAGCAGCGCGCATTCATCGAGGATGGCGACGCGGTGCTGCTGCGCGGCTGGTGCGAGAAGCCGGGGCATGCGCGCATCGGGTTCGGCGAGAGCCGCGGCACGGTGTTGCCGGCGAAGGGCTGAACGCGCGTCCGACGCGGCGCAAAAGAAAAGGCCACCGGTGAGGTGGCCTTTTGCATGAAATGTGGAGCGGGAAAAGAGTCTCGAACTCTCGACCTCAACCTTGGCAAGGTTGCGCTCTACCAACTGAGCTATTCCCGCATTTCGAGCGTCGAATTATAGAGGGCTCGGAGCCCGTTTTTCCCGAGCCCGAGAAAAAAGTGGGGTCAAGCGCCAAACACCATGGCGCGGTGCATCGACGTGCCGGCCATCACGCCATCGGCGGAAGCGAGCGTGGCGTTGTGCATCGGCATGGCCGCATCGCCCGCGGCGAACACGCCGGGCACGGTGGTCATCTTCATCGCATCGATGCGGATCACCGGGCCGGCCGGGCCGTCGTCGAACGCGCATCCCAGCTGTTCGGCAATGAGGCTCGACGGACGCGTGCGGGGCACCATGAACAGCGCCTCGACCGGCACGATGCGGCCGTCTTCGAGGCGAATGCCTGACAGGTCCGTTGCCGGCCCCTCCAGCGCGGCGATGCGGCCCGGCTCGATCGTCACGCCGCGCGCCTGCAGCTTGGCCCGCGTCTCGTCGTCCGCCGTGTTGTTGCCGTTCAGGAAGAGCGTGGTCGGGCCCCATTCGGCGATCAGCATCGCGTGCTCCGGCGGGTGCGGGGCTTCGACCAGGACACCGAGCCTGCGGCCGCTGAATTCGTAGCCGTGGCAATAGGGGCAGTGCAGCACGCTGGTGCCCCAGCGTTCGCGCATGCCGGCGATGCCGTCCGGAAAGCCATCCTGCACACCGAAGGCCAGGAGGAGCTTGCCGGCCGACAGCTGCAGATCGCCATCGAGCGATGCGACGAACCCGCCCGCACCATCGGCCTGCGCGCTCGCCACGCGGCCTTCGATGAAAGTGACGTTCGGATAGGCCAGGAGCTTGGCGCGTGCGTCGGCGATCATCTTCAGCGGCGGCACGCCGTCCTGGCCGAAGAAGCCGTGGGCGGCAGCGGCGAAGCGGTTGCGCGGCGCGCCCGCGTCGACCACGCACACGTTCTTGCGTGCACGCGCGAGCTGCATGGCAGCGGAGAGGCCGGCAAAGCTGCCGCCCACGACGAGAGCGTCATAGCGCATGTTCAATGTCCTTCCTGGTGAAGCCGCCGCCTGTCATGCGCCGATGAAAGTCTTTCGAGAGATCGGCCAGCGTGATGCTGTTGAAACGCTTGAGCAGCAAGGCCTCGGCCTCGTCGAAGGCATCGTCGAGCGCCGCATTCACGGCCTGCTCGACGATGCAGCCGGGGCTCTCGGTGCGATTGCCCATGGCCAGCAGCGCGGGCGCGCCGACGGCGTTGTGGATGTCGCCCAGCGTCACGCGCGACAGCGAACACGACAGCACCCAGCCGCCGCCGTGGCCCTTGGCCGAACTCACGAAGCCCGCCTGCCGCAGGCCCGCCATGAGCCGGCGCACCACGACCGGGTTGGTATGCATCGCGCTTGCGAGTGCTTCGGAGGTGACGGGCTCGTCCATCTCGGCCATGTGCAGCAGCACGTGGAGAACGCCGGAAAGCTTGCTGTCTCGTTTCATGCAACATTATTAGTTGCATGAAATCGCCGATGCTGGCAGCGGGTCTCTTTGACCCTGCCGGGTGGAAGGTTTGCGCCATGCGACCCCCCGTGAACGAAAGGCGCCCCTAACGCACAGCCCTTCGTTTCCGACGACGGACACGTCCCACAAGCGAGAGCGAAGCCCCCGCACACGGCGACATGGTGCGAGGTGGTCACGGTAGCGACCGAACTGGCCCAAAGCCGGTTCTTGTCAGTGACCATTCAAACGAAAGGAACAGTCACCCATGAAGCAACAACAACACAAATCCATCTTCGTCGGCGCCTTGCTCGCAGGCCTTCTTGCCATGAGCGGTTTCGCTCAGGCACAGGGCGTTGGGGTCGGCGTGGGCGTGAATGCCGATGTGAATACATCGGGCACAGTCAAGGCCACACCGGCGCAAGGCAGCGCAGGGGCAGGCGCAAGCACCGGCGCCGCAGCGGGTGCAGGCACATCGGCCAATGGCGGTGCCGGCAACGCAGCGGGCGGCCTGGGCAACACGGTCGGGGGCGTGGTCGGCGGCGCGACAGGTGCCGTGGGCAACGCGACCAGCACGGTCGGCGGTGCCACGGGCGCCGTGGGCGGTGCGACCGGCGCAGCAACAGGCGCTACAGGTGGCCTCACGAACACCGTCGGCGGCACGCTGAACGGCGCGACCGGCGCGGTCGGCTCGGCGGGCGGCGCGGTGAAGCCATCGGGCACCGGCGTGGGCGCGAAGGCCAGCGGCAAGGCCAAGGGCTCGAGCGCGGTCGACATCACGAAGTAACCACGCCTCATGGGCACAAGCCCGCAGCGCTCGCGCGTTGCGGGCTTTTCTTCGCGTATCAGCCGGACACTTCAAGCCTGAAAAGGCTCGTGACCTCCGCGTCGAGCACCATCAGATCGCGCTGGTTGAAGAGCCGCCACTGCCAGCGCAGGATGCCGAGCGTCGGCCGCTTCTCGGAGCGCCGCACCTCGATCACGTCGGCCACGAGCCGCAAGGCATCGCCGGGCCGCACCGGGTTGGGCCAGCGCACATGCTCGAGCCCTGGCGACGCGAAAGATTCCGAGCCCTTCAGTGCCGCCTCGACCACCAGGCGCATCGCGATCGAGCAGGTGTGCCAGCCGCTCGCGATCAGTCCACCGAAGGCGCTGTCCGCCGCGGCCTCCGCGTCGGTGTGAAACCACTGCGGGTCGTACGCCTTGGCGAACTGCACCAGCTCGGCTTCGGTGAGCACGTAGGGTCCGGCCTCGATGACCTGGCCTGCATGGAAGTCGGCGAACAGCATTCGCCGCAGCTTAGTAGGTTTCGAGGTGCAGGCGGCCTTCGCGTTTGAGCGAAGCGCCGACCGTGTCCCAATCGAGCCCCGCTTCCGTCGCCACGTCGCGCAGCGCGAGCACCACGCCCTCTTCCATGCTCTTCAAGCCGCACACGTAGAAGTGGCTGCTGCCATCCTTGAGCAGCGCGGCCAGGTCGGCGGCGCGCTCGCGCATCAGGTCCTGCACGTAGCGCTTAGGGCTCCCCGGCGTGCGCGAGAACGCCAGGTTGATGTCGATGAAGTCCTTGGGCAGCGACTGCAGCGGGCCGAAGTACGGCAGCTCCTGCTGCGTGCGCGCGCCGAAGAACAGCATGAGCTTGCCGCCTTCGAACTTGCCGCTCTTGCGCAGGCGCCGGCGCCACTCGGTCATCGCGCGCATCGGTGCGCTGCCGGTGCCGGTACAGATCATCACGATGTGCGACTTGGGGTGGTTCGGCATCAGGAACGAGGCGCCGAAGGGCCCCACCACCTGCACCGTGTCGCCCACCTTCAGGTCGCACACATAGTTGGAGCACACGCCGAGCACCGGGTCGCCCTGGTGGTCCTCGGTCACGCGCTTCACGGTGAGCGAGACGTTGTTGTAGCCCGGCCGCTCGCCGTTACGGGGGCTCGCCACCGAGTACTGGCGCGCATGGTGTCGCTTGCCAATGGCATCGACGCCCGGCGGCACGATGCCGATCGACTGGCCTTCCAGCACAGGGAACGGAACCACGCCGAAGTCGAGCACGATGTGGTGCGTCTCGCTGTCGAAGCCGGCTTCTGTGCAGTTGAAGTTGCCGACCACGGTCGCGGTCGTCGGGGTCTTCGGCGGGAACAGGTTGGTGTACGCATGCGCGGCCGACCACGGGGGCACGGTGGCGCCGTACTGCGCGGAATTGAAGACGGCCTCGACGGACTCGACCGCGACGACCTGCGTCGGCGCCGTTGCAGCGGGTGCTGCTGCCGCCTCATCGTCCGCGTCGGCGGAAACACCCGCGGCTTCGAGCTCTTCGGGCGTCAACTCCGCGGGCAGTTCTTCCCAGGTGAGCTGTTCTTCGATCGTGTACGCGCGCACGAGCGGCATCGTGCGCCAGTTGTCGATGGAGCCCGTCGGGCACGGCGAGATGCAGGCCATGCAGCCGTTGCAGACGTCAGCCCGCACGACGTAGTTGTTGTCGTCGTGCGTGATCGCATTGACGGGGCAGGTGGCCTCGCAGGTGTTGCAGCGGATGCAGATCTCGGGGTCGATCAGGTGCTGCTTGATGACCCCGGCTTCAACGGCCATGTCCATGTTGTTCTCCATCCCCTCGCCGTGGGGGCGAGGGATTCATATCCAGGCGCTCAGCCGAAGCGCACGTACTCGAAGTCGACGGGCTGGCGATTGATGCCCATCACCGGCGGCGAGATCCAGCCTGCGAACTTGCCCGGCTCCACCACGCGGCCCATCAACGATGCCACGAAAGCGAAGTCTTCGGAACTGGGCAGCCACTCATCGCGCTTGGCGGCCCATTCGATCTCGTTCACCACACGGCCTTCGGGCGACATCTTGATGCCGGCGAGCGCGCCGATCTGGCGGTTGAAGGCCTTGTGCGGCACGACCAGGCGGGTCGGGATGCCGGCTTTTTCCAGCACCTTGTTCCAGCGGCCGACGCCGGCCACCGAGTCCTTGATGAAGTCGTCGCGCAGCACTTCGTTCAGCGCATTGAGCATCGGCACGTCTTTCTCGACGAGCTGGCCGTCCTTCACCTCGAGCACCTTGTAGGTCTGGCCCTTGAGCACGTGGTCGTCGGTGCGCTTGCCTTCTTCGTAGCGGCCCTTCAGGCCCGAGCTGTAGAAGATGGCCGCGTTGCTCGACTGGTCGGCGCCGAACAGATCGATGGTCACGCTGTAATGGAAGTTCAGGTAGCGCTGGATCGTGCCCAGGTCGATGCAGCCCGCAGCACGGATCTTCTGCACGTCGTCGGTCTTCAGCTCGTTCATCACCTGCGCGGTGCGCGCGATCACGCGCGAGACGCCGCTCTCGCCCACGAACATGTGGTGCGCCTCTTCGGTCAGCATGAACTTCGTGGTGCGCGCGAGCGGATCGAACGCGCTCTCGGCCAGCGCGGAGAGCTGGAACTTGCCGTCGCGGTCGGTGAAGTAGGTGAACATGAAGAACGCGAGCCAGTCGGGCGTGCGTTCGTTGAAGGCGCCCAGGATGCGCGGGTTGTTCTCGTCGCCCGAGGTGCGCTGCAGCAGCGCATCGGCCTCTTCGCGACCGTCGCGGCCGAAGTGCTTCTGCAGCAGGTAGACCATCGCCCACAGGTGGCGGCCTTCTTCCACGTTGATCTGGAACAGGTTGCGCAGGTCGTACATCGACGGCGCCGTGAGGCCCAGGTGGCGCTGCTGCTCGACCGATGCGGGCTCGGTGTCGCCCTGCGTCACGATGATGCGGCGCAGGTTCGCGCGGTGTTCGCCAGGCACGTCCTGCCAAGCCTTCTCGCCCTTGTGGTCGCCGAAGTGGATCTCGCGGTTGGCATCGCCCGGGTTCAGGAAAATGCCCCAGCGGTAGTCACGCATCTTCACGTGGCCGAACTGCGCCCAGCCCTGCGGATCGACGCTCACGGCCGTGCGCAGGTACACCTCGTGGTTGGTCGAGCCATCGGGACCCACGTCGTCCCACCAGTTGATGAAGTTGGGCTGCCAGCCTTCGAGCGCGCGCTGCAGCGTGCGGTCTTCGCCGAGGTTGACGTTGTTGGGGATCTTCTCGCTGTAGTTGATCGTGCTCATCGTTGTTCCTTGGGTTGTACGGGGCTGCCAGTTCAAACGCGATTCATGTCGAAGCCGGCCTTCTCGCCGGTGCCGTAGACCTTGAGCGCGCCCTTTTCGCCGACGGCGTTGGGGCGGTTGAAGATCCAGTTCTGCCAGGCGGTGAGCCGGCCGAAGATGCGGGTGGCCATGTTTTCCTTGCTCGCGAAGCGCAGGTTGGCTTCGAGGCCGGTGAGCGCGTCGGGCGACATGGCGGCGCGCTCTTCGATGGCGATGCGGATTTCGTCTTCCCAGTCGATGTCGTCCGGTGCGGCGGTGACCAGGCCGAGCTTCAGGGCTTCGTCGGCGTCCAGCGGCTTGCCTGCTGCGGCGCGTGCGGCTTCGAGCGGCGCGGCCTCTTCATAGAAGCGGCGCTGCAGGCGGCTCTGGTCGTTCACCATCGGGAAGAAGCCGAAGTTGAATTCGTTCAGCACGAGCTTCGGTGCGCGCTCTGCATCGTCGGGCAGCGCGAGCATGTAGGTGCGGTCGGCCGCAAAGGCCAGCTCGGCCAGCGTGCCGGCGAAGCACGAACCGGCCTCGACCAGCGCGAAGAGGCTGCGCGACGACACATCGAGGCGCGCCAGCGTGCGGCGCAGCGCGCCGATGGTTTCGCGCACGAGCCAGTGGTCCTTGTTGGCGAACATCACGGCGTCGGAGGCGAGCACGGCAGCGGCATCGCCTTCGGTCTTGAGCAGCCAGGTGCCGACGTCGAGTTCGTTGGTGCGCAGGTTGAGGATCGCGTCGTCGAGCTCGCGGCACATCGCCAGCGGCCACCAGGCGGCGCCTGCGGCTTCGATGGCGGCGATGTCGGCCGGCTGCGCGCCGGTGGGCGCCTTCACGGTGATCGTCGCGGTGCGCTTGCTGCGGTCGATCTGCACG
The DNA here is from genome assembly GCF_051216415.1 of Variovorax trehalosi. Taxonomy (NCBI): domain Bacteria; kingdom Pseudomonadati; phylum Pseudomonadota; class Betaproteobacteria; order Burkholderiales; family Comamonadaceae; genus Variovorax; species Variovorax trehalosi. The sequence goes on along the minus strand of NZ_JBPJZG010000002.1, from coordinate 770,944 downwards.
TTCACATGCGAATACGCGATGCCGTCGGCGCTGTCGGTACGTTCCAGGCGCGTGAGCGCCACGCCCTTGCCGCCCGCGGGACGGTCGCTGCCGGCCGCGAGTTGCGAAGCGCGGTCCTGCACGGCGGCGGCGAACTGCGCGGGCTTGGCCACCGCATCGACCAGGCGCCACTCGACCGCGCGCTGGCCGCGCACGCCTTCGACGCTGGTGCAGAAGATGTCGGCGAGGTCATGGCGCACATGGCGCTTGTCGGTCACGCGCGTCAGGCCGCCGGTGCCGGGCAGCACGCCGAGCAGCGGCACTTCGGGCAGCGAGACGGCCGAGGAGCGGTCGTCCACCAACAGGATCTCGTCGCAGGCCAGCGCCAGCTCGTAGCCGCCGCCGGCGCAGGCGCCGTTCACAGCCGCGAGGAATTTCAGGCCCGAGTGCTTCGACGAGTCTTCGATGCCGTTGCGCGTCTCGTTGGTGAACTTGCAGAAGTTCACCTTCCAGGCGTGGCCCGAGACGCCCAGCATGAAGATGTTGGCGCCCGAACAGAAGATGCGGTCCTTGCCGCTGGTGACGATCACGCTGCGCACTTCGGGGTGCTCGAAGCGGATGCGGTTGAGCGCGTCGTTGAGCTCGATGTCGACGCCCAGGTCGTAGCTGTTGAGCTTGAGCTTGTAGCCGGGGCGGATGCCGCCGCCCTCGGCGATGTCGAGCGTGAGGCGCGCGACGTTGCCGTCAAAGCCGATCTTCCAGTGGCGGTACTGGGAAGGCTCGACGCGGTAGTCGACGCGCGGGGGCGGCTGCAGGGAGGTATCGGCGCTCATCGTGAAGTCTCCTGGGTCTGGGGCGGGTGGGTCGCACGAAGAATAATGCAGTTTTCTTCGCTCAGTGCATGCATCATTATGCATATCAACCGGCAAGTCAATGCCTGCCGGGCTTTTTTGAGGCTCAGACGGTGCGCAGGACACATTTCCGAGAGAAGATGCGAATAGTTCTTATTTGCTAAGTTTTCTCCGCCTTTCCTGCCGCCTTCTTTCTTCTTGCATGCGCCGCGCACGCGCTCCGACGCTCGAATGCCGTTCCCCGATACCCGCCTGCAGCCCCAGTTGGGCGACTTCTACCGCACGCACCACGGCTGGCTGACCGCCTGGCTGCGCCGCAAGCTGGGCTGCGCACACAGTGCCGCCGACGTGGCGCAGGACACCTTCGTGCGCGTGCTCGCCTCGCGCGAGACCCTGCGCACGCTGGGCAGCATCGAGAAGCCCCGCGCCTTCCTGAGCACCACGGCCGGGCGGCTTCTGATCGACCGCGCGCGGCGGCAGCGCATCGAGCAGGCCTACCTGGCCGAACTGGCGCTGGCGATGGAGGGCTGCGCCCATCCCTCGCCGAACGAAACGCTGATGGCGATGCAGGCGCTGGCCCAGATCGCCGCCGCACTCGACGGCCTGCAGCCCAGGCCGCGCGAAGCCTTCCTGCTGCACTACCTGGACGGCATGACGCACGCGGCCATCGCGCAGCGCCTGGGCGTGTCGGACCGCATGGTGCGCAAGTACCTCGCGCTGGCGCTGCTCCATTGCCGCGCGGAGTTCGTCCAGTGAGCCGCGCGTCCGCAGCCGGACTGGCCGGCGATGCGACCGCGATGCAGGCGGCCGAGTGGATCGTGCGCCTCACCGCCGACGATCCCGCCGAGCGCGAACGCGCGCGCGAAGGCTTCGAGGCCTGGAAACAGGCGGCCCCGCGCCACGCCGCGGCGGCCGCCGGCATGGAGCGGCTGCTCGGCCAGTTGCAGACGGTGCGCGAAAGCTCGGGCGGCCACGCGCGGCCAGCGCACGCCGCGCTGACGGCCTCGGCCGCCGAGGCCCGGCCCCGGCAGTCCCGGCGGAGGCGCCAGGCAGGCGCGACGCTGGCACTGGCCCTCGCGCTGGGCCTGTTCGGCGGAATGCTGCTGCGGGCCTGTCCGCCAGCCTACCTGCTGGCCGACATGCGCACCGCCACCGGCGACACCCGCGCGCAGGTGCTGCCCGACGGCAGCCGCATCAGCCTGGACACCGGCAGCGCCGTCAACCTGCACTACGACGCCGGACACCGCAACATCGAGCTGGTGCGTGGCGCCATCCGCGTCGAGGTGGCGCCGGACGCCGCGCGGCCCTTCGTGGTCCGCACGCCCCAGGGCAGCATCCGCGCGCTCGGCACGCGCTTCATCGTGCGCCGCGACGCTGAGGCCACCGTGCTGACCATGCTGGAGTCCCGCACCACGGTGCAGGCCGGCGCGGGCGCAGAGGCACGGGTGATTGATCCGGGACAGCGGGTGCGGATCACCGGGGCCGGCATCGGGCCGGCCGAGCCGGTCGACGTGCGCAGCATCGACAACGCCTGGACACGGCGGCAGCTGGTCGCCGACGACCGGCCGCTGCCCGAGGTGCTCGACGAACTGGACCGCTACCACCCGGGCGGCATCGTCTACGACCGCGCGCGCACGCAGGGCATCCGCGTCTCGGCCGTGCTGCCGCTGGACGACACCACGCGCGCACTGCAATTGCTGGTGGACAGCTTCCCGCAGCTGCGGGTGCGCACCCTCACCTCCTACCTGGTGCTGGTCGACACGACCGACCCCTCCTGAAAAAAGAGCGCGGTCCGGTTCCGCTTTCAGCGGCTCATCCGTCATTGCCGGTGAGATCTCGACTAATCACTGGAACCGACATGCACGCCCAACCCCGCCACCCCGCGCCGCCCGCCGCCGCCGCACCCTTCACGCACAACCGCCTGCGCCTGGCCCTTCGCCTGGCCTGCGCAATGGCGATGTCCACCGCCGGCCCGCTGGCGCTTGCCCAGGCCGCGAGCCCCGCGCCGGCGCGCGGCGCGAGCGCCGCCTACGACATCCCGGCCGGCCCGCTGGCCACGGCCCTGAACCAGTTCGCCCAGCAGGCCGGCGTGGCGATCGCGCTGGATGCCGGCAAGCTGCGCGACCTGCGCTCGCCCGGCCTGAAGGGCCGCTACGGCGTGGAGGACGGCTTCGCGGCGCTGCTCGCGGGCAGCGGCCAGGCGCTGGGCCGCACCTCGGCCGGCTACCTGCTGGTGCCGGCCGCCGAGACCGCACCACCGGCCGCTGCCCCGGCCCGGCCGCGACAGGAAACGACGGCCAACCAGACCCTCGGCGAAGTCACCGTCACGGCCAACCAGCTCGGCGAGATCACCGAAGGCACGCGCTCCTACACGCCCGGCGCGATCGCCACCGCCACCCGGCTGGTGCTGTCGCCGCGCGAGACGCCGCAGACGGTCAGCGTCATCACGCGCCAGCAGATGGACGACTTCGGCATGAACTCGATCGACGACGTGATCCGCGCCACGCCGGGCGTGAGCATCGTCACCTACGACAGCGAGCGCACCGAGTACTACGCGCGCGGCTTCGCGATCCAGAACTTCCAGTACGACGGCATCCCGATGCGGCGCGATTCGGCCTACTCGGCCGGCAACACGCTCACCGACACTTCGATCTACGACCGCGTCGAGGTGCTCAAGGGCGCCACCGGGCTGCTCACCGGCAGCGGCGAGCCCGGCGCCACCATCAACCTGGTGCGCAAGAAGCCCACGCGCGCGTTCCAGGGCCAGATCAGCGCAAGCGCCGGTTCGTGGAACACCTACCGCACCGAGGCCGACCTGAGCGGCGCCCTCAACGAGAGCGGCAGCGTGCGCGGCCGCGTGGTGGCGGCATTGCAGGACCGTCATTCGCAGCTCGACCACTACAAGCGCAGCAGCAAGGTCTTCTACGGCGTGCTCGAGGCCGACCTCACGCCCAACACGCTGCTGACCGTGGGCGCCGACTACCAGGACAACGACCCCAAGGGCTCGACCTGGGGCGGCATTCCCATCTTCAACAGCCTCGGCAACTTCAACAACATGCCGCGCTCCTTCAACAACGGCGCGCGCTGGAGCGGCTGGGGCCAGTACACGCGCACCGGCTTCTCCACGCTGGAGCACCAGTTCGGCAACGGCTGGGTCGCCAAGGTCCAGTACAACCACCAGATCAACGGCTACGACGCGCTCCTGGGCGCCGCGGCCGGCGGCAACCCGAACCCGCTGGACGGCTCGGGCACCTCGATGTGGCTCGGCAAGTACGTGGGCCGGACCACCAGCGACGCGCTCGACGCCTACGCGAGCGGCCCGTTCAAGCTGCTCGGCCGCGAGCACGAGCTGGTGGTGGGCGCGAGCATCGCGCGACGGCGCTGGAAGAACGACGGCTACAACTTCCCCGACTACCAGACCCACGTGTCGGGCTACTACGGCTGGACCGGGCAGGTGCCGCTCCCCGTCTCCTCGCGCACGCCCAGCTTCACCGACAACGAGGTCACGCGCGAACGCGGCCTGTACGCGGCCACGCGGCTGAACCTCAGCGACCGGCTGAAGCTGATCGCCGGCGCCCGGGTGTCGAGCTACAGGAACAAGGACATCGACAGGTCCGGCGAGGTGGCGCCCTATGCGGGCCTCATCTTCGACCTGACGCCGCAGCTCTCGGCCTACGGCAGCTACACCACCATCTTCATGCCGCAGTCCAACCAGGACGTGAACGGCCGGACGCTCGATCCGCAGGACGGCAAGAACCAGGAGGTGGGCCTGAAGGGCAGCTTCCTCGACGGCAAGCTCAACGCCAGCCTGGCCTACTTCCACCTCGAGCAGAACAACTACCCCGAGGCCACCGGTGGGCTCACGCCCCGGGGCGGACAGGCCTATCGCGCGATCCAGGGCGTGGTCGCCAAGGGCGTGGAGGCGGAGGTCTCGGGCGAGCTGGCGCCGGGCTGGCAGCTGCATGCGGGCTTCACCCACAAGGTGGCGAAGCAGGACCGCAAGAAGGTGTCGACGCTGGAGCCCGAAGACCAGTTCAGCCTCTACACCACCTACCGCCTCCGCGGCGCGCTGCAGGGCTGGACGCTGGGCGGCGGCGCGCGCTGGCAGAGCAAGTCGTGGGGCGATGCGTCCAATCCGGTGCTGGGCAGCACCACCTTCACCACCGACGCATACTGGCTGGTCGACCTGATGGCGCGCTACGAATTCAGCCCGCGCCTGTCGGCCACGCTGCGCGTGAACAATGCGCTCGACAAGAAGTACATGACGGTCTTCAGCTGGTACAGCACCTACACCTGGGGTGAGCCGCGCAGCGTGAACGTGAACCTGGTCTACAAGTTCTGACCCGGGGCGCGGGCGCCCGGGTGCCGGGCACTCAGGCCGCTTCGCGCACCACCGTGCCGACCGCGCTGCGCAGCGCCTCGAAGGCCTGCTGCAGCGTCTTGCTGCCGGTGTCCACGCGCAGATCGGCCTTCGAATAGAAGGCCGCGCGCCCGTCGAGGATGCGACGCAGGTCGTCCATGGCTTCCTTGCTGGCCGCCATCGGGCGCATGTCGCCCTGCGCGGCCACGCGGCCCATGTGCTCCTCGGGCGCGGCCTGCAGCCACACCGTGGTGCAGTGGGCCAGCAATTCGTTGAAGGTGGCCGGGTCGGAGACGATGCCGCCCGGCGTGGCGATCACCACCTCGCCGTAGATCTGGATCGCCTCCTCGAGCGCGCGGCGCTCGTAGCGGCGGTAGGCATTGGTGCCGTAGAGGTCGTGGATCTCGCGCACGCTGCAGCCGGCGAGCTTCTCGATCTCGCGGCTCAATTCGACGAAGGGCACGTCGAGGTGGTCGGCCAGCATCTGCCCGAGCGTCGACTTGCCCGCGCCGCGCAGCCCCACGAGCGCGATGCGGCGGTGCCGCGCCGAGTCGACCGAGGCGGTGCCCAGCAGTTCGCCGAGCGCCACGCGCACGCGGCGCAGGTCGGCCTCGCTGCGGTTCTCGAGCAGTTCGCGGATCAAGAGCCACTCGGGGGAACTGGTGGTGATGTCGCCGACCAGCTCGGCCAGCGAGCAGTGCAGCGCGCCGGCCACCTGCTGCAGCACCAGGATCGACGCGTTGCCGATGCCGTATTCGAGGTTGGCCAGGTGCCGCTCGGACACGTCGGCCGCCACAGCCACCGCCTTGCGCGTGAGGCCGCGCTGCGCGCGCAGGTTGCGCACGCGGTCGCCCAGTGCGGCCAGCAGCGGATTCTTGGCCTCCCCGGCCGGTGCGGCGTTGCCGCTTTCTGGCGCGGTGGCCAGCACCGCGTCTACATGCTCGTTCATGCAAGTCCTCGTTCTTTGCCGGGATTGTGCGCGCTCAGGGTAAACACCACATATGCACTATATTGCTTGACACCCAATGTCTCGGTGCTTATTGTTCGGCCACACGCAAGATACTGCACGCGCAACGATCCTGCAAGGTAGTTCATAAGTTCACGGCGGCCAGCACCACCCCAGCCAGCCTTCACGAAGAAAGCCCCACGATGGCCAGCAAGGAAGCATTTCACCAGTTGATCGCGGGCCTGACCGCCGAGATCGCAGGCCGGCCGCTAGACAGCCAGCTCGACCAGTGGCTCAACGCCAACCATGGCGCGGGCAGCGCCGGCTTCGAACGATTGCGCCAGGCCTGCATCGGCGGTGTCGCCGAAGGCTGGCTGTGCGAGCGCGAAGGCGGCGGCATCCGGTACGGCCGCGTCTTCAAGGCCGAGGACGCGCTGCACCGCTTCTCGGTCGACGTGGTCGACATGCAGGACATCGCCGGCCCGCACCACACGCATCCGAACGGTGAGATCGACCTGATCATGCCGCTCGACGACAGCCCCAGCGCCACCTTCGACGGACGGCCCGCGGGCTGGTGCGTCTACGGACCCGACACCGCGCACCGCCCGACCGTCGCGCAAGGCCGCGCGCTCGTTCTCTATCTCCTGCCCGAAGGGCAGATCAAGTTCACCGCATGACCGAACTCCTTTCCAACCACGTCGCCGGCCGCTGGCAAAGCGGCTCGGGCGCCGGCACGCCGCTCTTCGATCCGGTGCTGGGCACCGAGCTCGCACGCGTCGATGCCACGGGGCTCGACCTGCCTGAAGCCTTCTCGTTTGCGCGCGAACAGGGCGGCAACGCGCTGCGCGCCCTCACCTACCGCCAGCGCGCGGGGCTGCTTGGTGCGATCGTCAAGGTGCTGCAAGCCAACCGCGATGCCTATTACGAAATCGCCACCGCGAATTCGGGCACGGTGAAGAACGACTCGGCCGTCGACATCGACGGCGCCATCTTCACCCTCGGCCAGTACGCCAAGTGGGGCGATGCGCTTGGCGACGTGCGTGCGCTGCGCGATGGCGACGCGGTCAAGCTCGGCAAGGAGCCGGTGTTTCAGTCGCAGCACCTGCAAGTGTCGACGCACGGGGTGGCGCTTTTCATCAACGCCTTCAACTTCCCGTCATGGGGCCTGTGGGAAAAGGCCGCACCGGCATTTCTCTCGGGCGTGCCCGTGATCGTGAAGCCCGCGACCGCAACCGCCTGGCTCACGCAGCGCATGGTGAAGGACGTGGTCGATGCGGGCGTGCTGCCCGCCGGCGCGCTCTCGGTCATCTGCGGCAGCTCGGCCGGGTTGATGGACCAGCTGCAGCCTTTCGACGTGGTCTCGTTCACCGGTTCGGCCGAGACCGCGGCGGTGATCCGCTCGCACCCGGCCGTGGCCGCGCGCTCGGTGCGCGCGAACATCGAGGCCGACAGCCTCAACAGCGCCCTGCTGCTGCCCGGCGCAGCACCCGGCAGCGAAGCGTTCAACCTGCTCGTGCGCGAAGTGGTGCGCGAGATGACGGTGAAGTCGGGCCAGAAGTGCACCGCGATCCGCCGCATCCTCGTGCCGGCCGAGGTGTACGACGCCGCAGCCGAAGCCATCGGCGCCAAGCTCGCGGGAGTCACCGTCGGCAATCCGCGCAACGAGGGCGTGCGCATGGGTTCGCTCGTGAGCCGCGCGCAGCTGAACGCCGTGCGCGACGGACTCGATGCGCTCGCCGCGCAGACCACCGTGCTGCACGACAGCCGCAACAAGCCGCTGATCGATGCAGACCCCGCCATCGCCGCCTGCATCGGCCCGGTGCTGCTGGGCGCGCGCGATGCCGATGCGGCGCAGCGCGTGCATGACGTGGAAGTGTTCGGGCCGGTCGCCACGCTGCTGCCGTATCGCGATCTGGCACACGGCATCGGGCTCGCGCATCGTGGACAAGGTTCTCTCGTCACGTCGCTCTACGGCAGCGACGACGCGGCGCTCGCACAGGCCGCACTCGCCGTCGCACCGAGCCACGGCCGGGTCCACGTGATCACGCCCGAGGTGGCGCAAGCCCACACCGGCCACGGCAACGTGATGCCGATGTCTATGCACGGCGGCCCCGGTCGCGCGGGCGGCGGCGCCGAACTGGGCGGCCTGCGCGCGCTGGATTTCTATCACCGCAAGAGCGCCGTGCAGGCGAGCCCCGGCGTGCTCGCCGCCCTCGGCCTCTAGAAGAACAGGCCCCAAGGAGACCCCACGATGAGCCTGCCCGCACGATTCAATTTCGCCGAACACCTGTTCGCCCTCAACCGCGGCCGCGCCGACCGCACCGCCTACATCGACGACCGCGGCACGCTCGGCTACGGCCAGCTCGAAGACCGCGCGCGCCGCCTGGCCGCCGCGTTGAAAGCCGCAGGCGTGCGCCGCGAAGAGCGCGTGCTGCTGCTGATGCTCGACAACAACGACTGGCCCGTGAGCTTTCTCGGCTGCCTGTACGCCGGCATCGTGCCTGTCGCGGTCAACACGCTGCTCACGCCCGAGGACTACGCCTACATGCTCGACCACAGCCGCGCGCAGGCCGCGCTGGTGTCGGGCGCGCTGTTGCCAGTGCTGCAGGATGCGATGGGGCGCGGCGCGCACGAGTTGCAAACGCTGATCGTCTCGCAGCCGACGGGCACGCTGCCCGCCAACGCGCAAGCCTTCGACGACGCGCTCGCCAAGGTCGAGCCCCTGGCCGCACCGGTGAACACCGCCTCCGACGACCCGGGCTTCTGGCTCTATTCCTCCGGCTCCACCGGCAAGCCCAAGGGCACGGTCCACACGCACGCCAACCTCTGGTGGACGGCGGAGCTCTACGGCAAGCCGGTGCTCGCGCTCACCGAAGACGATGTGTGCTTCTCGGCCGCCAAGATGTACTTCGCGTACGGCCTGGGCAATGCGCTGACCTTTCCGCTCACGGTCGGCGCCACCGTCGTGCTGATGGCCGAGCGCCCCACGCCCGACGCCACCTTCCATCGCTGGACAGAGCACAAGCCGACCGTCTTCTTCGGCGCACCCACCGGCTTCGCGGGCATGCTCGCTTCGCCAAAGCTGCCAGCGCGCGATGCTGTTGCCTTGCGCATGTGCTCGTCCGCCGGCGAGGCCCTGCCCGGCGAGATCGCGCAGCGCTTCAAGGCGCACTACGGCTGCGAGATCATCGACGGCATCGGCTCGACCGAAATGCTGCACATCTTCATCTCCAACCGCCCCGGTGATGTGCGCTACGGCACCACGGGCAAGCCGGTCGAAGGCTACGAGGTCGAGCTGCGCGGCGAAGACGGCCGACCGGTGCCCGATGGCGAAGTGGGCGATCTCTACATCCGCGGCCCGAGTTCGGCGCTCATGTACTGGACCAACCGCGAGAAGTCGCGCGACACCTTCCAGGGCGGCTGGACCAAGAGCGGCGACAAGTACACGCGCGATGCCGACGGCTACTTCACCTACGCGGGCCGCAGCGACGACATGCTGAAGGTCAGCGGCATCTACGTCTCGCCGTTCGAGGTCGAGGCCACCTTGATGCAGCACCCCTCTGTGCTCGAGGCGGCAGTGATCGGCAAGGAAGACGCCGAGGGGCTCACCAAGACCAAGGCCTTCGTCGTTCTGAAGGACGGCAGCGCCGCCACCGAGGACGAACTCAAGGCCTTCGTGAAGGAACGCCTGGCGCCCTACAAGTACCCGCGCTTCCTCGAATTCGTGAACGAACTGCCCAAGACAGCGACCGGCAAGATCCAGCGCTTTCGCCTGCGCGAGCGCGAGAAGCAGGCATGAGCACACCCGCCTTCGCCGCCATCGACTGGCGCGGCCGCGCCGTGCAGATCGAGTGCGCGTGGATCGCCCCCGAGCGCACCGACGCGCCGCTCATCGTCTTCCTGCACGAAGGCCTCGGCTCCGTCGCCATGTGGAAGGACTTCCCCGCACAAGTCTGCGAAGCCGCCAACGCCCGCGGCCTGGTGTTCTCACGCCCCGCCTACGGCCGCTCCACGCCGCGCGAAGACAATGAGATCTGGGACGTCGATTTCATGCATCGCCAGGCGCACGAGGTGCTGCCCGCCCTCTTCGCTGCGCTGAAGCTCGACGAGGAAAAGCCCTGGCTCTTCGGCCACAGCGACGGCGGTTCGATCTCGCTGCTCTACGCCTCGCGCTTCCCCGATCTCGTGGCGGGCCTCGTCGTGCTCGCCCCGCACATCTTCGTGGAAGACGTGACCGTCGCGAACATCGAGCTGGCCCGCACCGCATACCTCTCGACCGACCTGCCGAAAAAGCTGGGCCGCTACCACGACAGCGCCGATTCCGCCTTCTGGGGCTGGAACCGCATCTGGCTGCACCCGCCCTTTCGCGACTGGAACATCGAGGCCGAGCTCGGCGCCATCCGCTGCCCGGTGCTCGCCATCCAGGGCATCGACGACGAATACGGAACGCTCGCGCAGATCCGCGGCATCGCCGCGCGCGTGAGCGGCGGTTGCGAACTGGTGGAAATCCCTGAATGCGGGCATTCCCCACATCGCGATCAGCCGGAACGTGTCACCGTCGCAACCGCCGCTTTCATCACCAAAAACAGGAGACAGACACCATGACGACCATCCGCAATGCGCGCCTCGCGCTCACCGCCATCGCCTTTGCCGCCCTTGCGTCGGCGGCCGGCGCCCAGGGCACCGGCAAGCTCAAGGTCGGCCTCATGCTGCCCTACAGCGGCACCTACACCGCGCTGGGCGTGGCCATCGAGAACGGCTTCAAGCTCTACGTCGACGAGCAAGGCGGCAAGCTCTCGGGCCGCGAGATCGAATACTTCAAGGTCGACGACGAGTCCGATCCCGCCAAGGCGACCGACAACGTCAACAAGCTCATCAAGCGCGACAACGTCGATGTGATCGTGGGCACGGTGCACTCCGGTGTCGCGATGGCCATGGCCAAGGCCGCCAAGGAAAGCGGCACCGTGCTGATCGTGCCCAACGCCGGCGCCGACGCGGTGACCGGCCCGATGTGCGCACCCAACATCTTCCGCAGCTCGTTCAGCAACTGGCAGCCGGCCTACGCGATGGGCGAGGTCGCGGCCAAGCAGCAGGGCAAGAAGAAGGCGATGACCATCACCTGGAAGTACGCGGCCGGCGACGAGTCGGTCAACGGCTTCAAGGAAGGCTTCGAGAAGAACGGCGGCAAGGTCGACAAGCAGCTCACGCTGGCCTTCCCGAACGTGGAGTTCCAGGCGCTGCTGACCGAGATCGCGGCCGCCAAGCCCGACGCGGTGTATGCCTTCTTCGCGGGCGGCGGCGCGGTGAAGTTCGTCAAGGACTACCAGGCCGCGGGCCTCAACAAGACGATTCCGCTCTATGGCCCCGGCTTCCTGACCGACGGCACGCTCGATGCGCAGGGCGAAGCCGCTCAAGGCATGCTGACCACGCTGCACTACGCGGACGGCCTCAATACCGCGCGCGACAACGCGTTCCGCGTGGCGTACGCCAAGTCGTTCAAGCTGCAGCCCGACGTGTATGCGGTGCAGGGCTACGACGCCGCGCAGATGCTGGGCGTGGGCCTGGCCGCCGCCAAGGGCGACATCAGCAAGAAGGCCGAATTCACCGCCGCCATCGAAAAGGCCAAGATCGACAGCCCGCGCGGCACGTTCACGATGAGCAAGTCGCACAACCCGGTGCAGGACATCTATCTGCGCAAGGTGGAGGGCAAGGAAAACAAGCTGGTCAGCACGGCGATCAAGGGTCTCGCAGATCCTGCCCGCGGCTGCAGGATGTAAGCAGAGAGGCCTGAAGGCTTCGGTTATTTCGTTCCCTCGCGGCCCCTGACCGGGCCGCGAGCCGCCTTGCGGCAACCACAACCAACTGGGATCTCACACGGTGGATTTCGGAACCTTCCTCGTCCAGTGCCTGAACTCGGTTCAGTACGGACTCCTGCTCTTCTTGGTGGCATCAGGCCTCACGCTGATCTTCGGGATCATGGGCGTGATCAACCTCGCGCACGGCAGCTTCTACATGATCGGCGCGTACATGGCGTTCGCGCTCGCGCCGCTGTTCGGTGACCAGTTCCTCCTGATGCTGGTGGCCGGCGTGGTGCTCGCGGCCATCTTCGGCTACCTGCTCGAATGGGCGTTCTTCAGCTACCTCTACCAGCGTGATCACCTGCAGCAGGTGCTCATGACTTACGGGCTCATCCTGGTGTTCGAGGAGTTGCGCTCCATCCTTGTCGGCAACGACGTGCACGGCGTGAAGGTGCCCGCGTGGCTCGATGGCAGCTTCGCGCTGGGCAACGTCATGAGCTACCCGTGGTACCGGCTCTTCGCCTCGGCCGCGTGCATCGTGCTCGCGGTGGGTTTGTATTGGGTGGTGAACCGCACGCGCCTGGGCATGATGATCCGCGCCGGCGCAAGCAACCGCGACATGGTGCGGGGCCTGGGCATCGACGTGAAACGGCTCTACCGCATCGTGTTCGCAGCGGGTGTGGCGCTCGCCGCGCTCGCCGGGATGATCGCGGCGCCGATGTCCTCGGTGTATCCGAACATGGGCGCGAGCGTGCTCATCATCTGCTTCGTGCTGGTGGTGATCGGCGGCATCGGCTCGATCACCGGCGCGCTGCTGGCCTCGCTGCTGGTGGGCTTCGTCGACACCTTCGGCAAGGTGTTCTTCGCAGACCTGAGCGGCATCGGCATCTACCTGTTGATGGCCATCGTGCTGATCTGGAAGCCCGAAGGGCTGATGGGGAGGCGGCCATGATGAAGAAGGGTGCATTCCTCATGCCCGTGGCCTGCGCGGTGCTCATCGCCATCGCCGGCCCGTTGATGGGCAACTACGCCTCGGACTTCGTCGTGAAGGTGATGATCCTCTCGATCTTCGCGCTGAGCCTGGAACTGCTGGTCGGCATGACCGGCCTCGTGAGCCTGGGCCACGCGGCGTTCTACGGCATCGGCGCGTACGTGACGGTGCTCGCATCGGGCAGCGAAGGCGGCAACTTCGCACTGCTGCTGCCGATGGCCATGGGCGCGGCGGCGCTGTATGCGCTGTTCGTCGGCGCTTTGAGCCTGCGCACGCGCGGCGTGTACTTCATCATGGTGACGCTCGCCTTCGCGCAGATGGCCTTCTTCGTGTTCCACGACACCAAGGTCGGCGGCGGCAGCGATGGCATCTACATGTATGTGCGCCCGGCGCTCGGCGCGCTCGACATGGAGAACCGCACGGTGCTGTTCTACGTGGTGCTCGCGTCGCTGGTGTTCACCTACGGGCTGCTCGCGCTGATCCGGCGCTCCCGCTTCGGCGCGGCGCTCGCGGGCATCCGCGTGAACGAGCAGCGCATGCGCGCGGCGGGGTTCCCGGTGTACGGCTACAAACTCGCGGCCTTCGTGCTGGCGGGCGCGCTCGCGGGGCTCGCTGGCTTTTTGCTCGCCTCGCGCGACGGTGTGGTCAACCCCGAGCTGATGGCCTGGCACAACTCGGGCGAGGTGCTGCTGATAGTGATCCTCGGCGGCCTTGGCCATCTGCGCGGCGCGGTGATCGGTGCGATCGCGTTCACGCTCCTGAAGGAAATCTTCTCGACGCATGCCGTGATGGGGCCGCTCGCGGACCACTGGCAACTCACGCTGGGCATCGCGATCATCGTGTTCGTGGCGTGGTTGCCGAAGGGGCTGATCGGGCTGGTGAAGCGCATCTCGCCCAAGGGTGAAGGAGCCGCATCGTGAGCAACGCCACCGCTCTCCTTTCTGTCGAAGGCCTCACGCGGCGCTTCGGTGGCCTCACCGCCGTGAACGCCGTCACGCTCGACCTGCACGTCGGCGAAGTGCACGCGGTGATCGGCACCAACGGCGCGGGCAAGTCGACGCTCATCAACATGCTCTCGGGCGAGATCGAGGCTTCCGAAGGCCGCATCGCGCTCGACGGCATCGACATCACGCAGCGCGCGCAATCGAGGCGCGCGCGCGACGGCGTGGGCCGCAGCTACCAGCGCACGACGATCTTTCCGGAGTTCAGCGTGCACGAGAACTGCCGGCTCGCAGCCCAGGCCGCGACCGCGCGGCCGTGGGCGATCTGGCAGGCCGCGCAGCGCTGCGCGGCGAGCAATGCCGCAGCCGATGCAGCGCTCGACGCCGCAGGCCTTTCCAACGAAGCCTTGCGCATCGCCGGCACGTTGAGCCACGGCGCGCAGCGCCAGCTCGAAGTGGCGATGTGCCTGGCCACGCAACCCCGCGTGCTGCTGCTCGACGAGCCCCTCGCCGGCATGGGCGCCGAGGAAACCGACCGCATGCTCACGCTGCTCGCACGATTGAAAGCCACGCACGCGATCCTGCTGGTGGAGCACGACATGGACGCCGTCTTCCGCATCGCCGACCGCATCACGGTGATGGTGAACGGCACCGTCATCGCCACCGGCGACCCGACGTCGATCCGCGAGAACCCCGAAGTGCGCACCGCCTACCTCGGAGAAGACCACTGATGCTGATCGTCCGCGACCTCAACACCTACTACGGCAACAGCCACATCCTGCGCGGCGTGCATGCCGGCATTCCGACGGCCACCTCGGTGGGCCTGCTCGGGCGCAACGGCATGGGCAAGACCACGCTGATCCGCAGCATGATGGGCTACGTGCGGCCCGCTTCGGGCGAAGTGCAGGTCGATGGCCGCACCGTCACCGGCTGGCCGCCCGAGAAGATGGCGCGCCTGGGCATCGGCTACGTGCCCGAGGGCCGCGGCATCTTCCCGAACCTCTCGGTGCGCGAGAACCTCGTGATGAGCGAGCGCGCGGGCATCGACGGTCGCCGCGCGTGGACCTTCGACCGCGTGATGGCCACCTTTCCGCGGCTGGCCGAGCGGCTCTCGCATGGCGGGCAGCAGCTCTCGGGCGGCGAGCAGCAGATGCTGTCGATCGGCCGCGCGCTGATGACCAACCCGCGCCTGTTGATCCTCGACGAGGCGACCGAAGGCCTCGCGCCGCTGATCGTGGCCGAGATCTGGCGCGTGATCGGCGAGATCCGCGGCACCGGCATCGCCACGCTGATCGTGGACCGCGACTACCGCAAGGTGCTCGCGCACACCGACCTCGCGGTGGTGATGGAGAAGGGGCAGATCGTGCGGCATGGGGCGTCGGCCGATCTGCTGGCGGAGCCGCACGCGCTGGAGGAATTGCTGGGCGTGTGAAGCTCAGGCGGCACGCTGCGCCATCAGGAAATCGATGAACACCCGCATGCGCAGCGGCACATGCCGCCCGTCGGGGTACAGCAGCGTGTATGGCCGCGAGCGGCCTGCGAACGGCTTGAGTACCTCGACGAGCGAGCCGTCGGCAAGCTCCTTCTCCACGACGAAGCGATAGGTCTGGAACAACCCGGCGCCGCTCTTCGCGAGCGTGACGCCGCCGAGCACGTCGTCGGAGCAGCTGTAGGCGCTGTCCGCGAAGACCTCGCGGTCCTTGCCGTCTTCCTTGAAAAGCCACGAGATGCGGCGGCCGCTGCTGGGCAGCTCGAACTGAATGCACTCGTGCGCGGCCAGGTCGTCCGGCGTGCGGGGCGTGCCGGCCGCCTTCAGGTACTTGCGCGTCGCGACCACCACGAGCCCCGCGTCCTCGAGGTGCCGCGCGATCAGCGTCGAGTCGGGCTGGGCGCGCACGCGCACGGCCATGTCGTAGCCCTCTTCCACGAAATCGATGTTGCGGTTGCTCAGGTGCACATGCAGCCGGATGTCGGGAAAGCGTTCGCGGAACGCAGGCAGCATCGGCAGGATGCGGTGGTGGCCGTAAGTGGTGGGCACGCTGATGCGCAGCGTGCCCGAGGGCTGCGCCTGCTGGCCCATCACTTCGCGTTCGGCTTCGGCGAGTTGCACGAGCGCCTGGCGGCACTGCGCGAAGTAGGAACGGCCCGCGTCGGTGAGCCGCACGCTGCGCGTGGTGCGCACGAACAGGCGAAGCCCCAGCCGTTTCTCCAGCCGCGAGATCGAGCGGCTCACCGCCGCGGGCGTCACGCCCGCGGCAAGCGCTGCCGAAGTGAAGCCGCCCGTCTCCGCCGCGAGGCAGAAGAGTTCGATGCTGCCCAGAAGGATGTCGCCGAACTGCCGCTGCATGGATTGATTACCTCGCGTATCAAGTGAAGTGCGAGTCTAGTGATTTATCTATCTTCGTGTCATCAATACAGTTCTCCTCACGTCATCAACTTCTGGAGAAACCGACATGCAAGACAGCAATTCATCCCCCACCGTCGTCATCACCGGCGCCTCGAGCGGCATCGGGCTGGGACTCGCAGAGGCGTACCTCGAACGCGGCTTCAACGTGGTCGCCAATGCGCGCACCGACGAGCGGCTTGCGGCCGCTGCCAAGCAACTGGGCAATCCGGCCCGCTTCCTCGGCGTCGCAGGCGACATCGGCAAACGCGACACCGCAGAGCAACTCATCGCCCGCGCCGTGGAGCGCTTCGGCCAGGTCGACGTGCTCATCAACAACGCGGGCATCTTCAATGCCAAGCCTTTTGTCGACTACACCGAGGAAGAGCTGGACCAACTGGTGGTCACGAACCTCAAGGGCTTCGTCTACGCCTCGCAGGCCGCCGCGAAGCACATGATCCCGCGCCGCAAGGGCCACATCGTGAATATCACCGCGGGCATCGCGCTGCAACCGAACCTGAAGGTGCCGGCCCTGGTGCCGGTGCTGGTCAAGGGCGGCATCAATGCCGCGACGCGCGCGCTGGCGCTGGAGCTCTCGCCGCACAACATCCAGGTGAATGCGGTGGCGCCCGGCATCGTCGACACGCCGATGCACCCGTCCGAGAACCATGGTTTTCTGAGCGGCCTGGCGCCCGCCGGCCGCATCGCGACCGTGCACGAGATCGCCGATGCGGTGCTCTATCTCACCGGCGCCGGTTTCACGTCGGGCGTGGTGCTGGCGGTGGACGGCGGCGCGAGCGCCGGCACCTGGTAATCGCCCCGTTCACACAGCAACCAAGGAGCACACCATGCCTTTCGTCAATCTGAAGATCACCCGCGATGGCGTCACGCGCGAACAGAAGACCCAAGTCATCGCCGAGTTCACCGAAGTCCTTGAGCGCGTGCTGAAGAAGCCGCCGGAGTGGACCCACATCGTGATCGAGGAAATCGATACGGACGACTGGGGGTTCGGGGGTGTGACGACCACTGAGTACCGCAAGCGGCTGGCGGAGCAGGCGAAGAAGCCGCAGTGACGGATCGAGGCATACGCGCCCAGCGCGAGCGGCGGAATCAGTCGTTTCTGCCAGACAACCTTCTGATCTCGCCCTCCGCGATCTCCCGGTGATGCGGCGATCCTTCGAGAAGCAGGTACTCCCTGTACTTGTCGATGGCCAGTGCAACCTCGCCCGCGTCTTCGTGCCAACACGCCTCCGACATGAATCGAGTGAGCAGCTTGTTGGACTCGGAATGCGGCGAGGGTTCGCTCAAGTAGGCAGGTTTCAGATCTGGCCGAAGCACGTAGACCTTTTGCTGAATCTCGAAAATTCCCGCAAGGAGATGGCCGATCTGCGAGATGTTGTCGCGAACCGGCTCCAGCTTCGCATCCCGGATTTCCGAAGCGGCAGTGTCGAGCAATCTTGCCGCAACGGTGAGAAGGTGATGAATAGATTCTGGCGATGCCATATGGATTTGCTGGAGAAACGTGTTCGATCAGTGACTTGCGCCTAGCCCGCGCAGATTACAGAAGAACTCCAGGAAAGGCGCAGTTCCTCATCCGCTACTCGATGAACCGCCGCAGCCCCTCGAGATCGATCACGGTGATCCCCCCGTACTCGATCCGCAGGAACCCCGCCTCCTTCAACCGGTTCAGCGCCGCATTGCATCTTTGCCGCGACACCCCCGACAGGTTCGCGATCTCCTCCTGCGAGGTCTGCAGATGCGGCTCGCTCCCCGGATGCAGCCACGGATGGAACAGCCCCGCGAGCGCGCGCGCCACCTGGCTGTCCGCATCGAGCAGCCGGTGCGCCGCGTAGTTGCCCATGAACCAGTGCAGCCGCTCGTTGATCTGCTGCAGCAGGAAGTGATCGAAGCCGCGCTGCGTGCGGTGCAGCCACTCGAAGGTCTCCAGCGGCAACTGGGCGACGCGGCTCGGGCGCAGCGCAATGATGTCGGCCGAGCGCGGCAGTGCGCGCAGCAGCGTGCCCTCGCCGAACCAGCTGCCGACCGACAGACCGCCGAAGGTCACCGAGCGCCCATCGCTGGAGGTGATCGACCACTTGAGCAGCCCTTCGAGCGTGCCGTACCAGTGCAGCGGCGTGTCGCCGCGCCGGCACAGCGCGGCGCCGGCCGCCACCTCGACCTCGCGCATCTCGTCAAGCACGCGCTCGCCCGCGCCCACATCGAGCAGCGGAAACCAGGCCGAGCCTTGCAGCAGTTGCGGAATCGTCAGCGATGCCGCCCGGATGGCCGGCTCCGGCTTCTTGGTGGGCATGAAATGAAAGCTCCTGGAGGGCGGGTGCGTAAACCCTGACCCCAAATGTCGTCGCGATGACTGAGTGTGCCTTCGCTGCCAAAAATAATAGCGCGCCCCTCATGAAAGACACCAGGAAAACGCCATGTCGTCCAAGCGCAAAGTGATCGTGACCATCGCCCCGACCGGCGGCATGGCGCACAAGTCGCAGAACCCACATCTGCCCACCCAACCCGCGGAGATCGCCGCCGACGTGCTGCGCTGCTGGAACGCCGGCGCGAGCGTGGTCGCGATCCATGCGCGCCGGCCCGACGACGGCGCCACCTGCAACGCCGATGTCTATCGCGACATCAACAGCCGCATCCGCGCGGGCGGCAGCGACATCGTCATCAATAACTCCACCGGTGGCGGCGTGCATGGCGACATGGTCAAGCCGCTGGCCGGCGACCGCTGGGAAATCGCGTGGGAAGAGCGCATCAAGGGCATGGACGCCGGCGCCGAGATGTGCACGCTGGATGCGACCACGCTGAACCTGAGCTTCGAGGGCAAGCAGATCCTGATGGACACGCCGATCACCCGCGGGCGCGAACTCGCCGCCGGCATGAAGGCGCGCGGCATCAAGCCCGAGTGGGAGGTGTTCAGCCCCACGCACATCCTGCAGGACTCGACCACGCTGATCGGTGAGGGCCACGACGAGGAGCCCTACTTCATCAACCTGGTGATGAACGTGCACCGCAACTTCCAGAACGCGATGCCGTATTCGCCGCGCTTCCTGCAGATGATGGTGGACACCCTCCCCAAGGGCAGCATCTTCTGCGTGAGCGGCATCGGCCCCTCGCAGCTCGAGGCCAACGTGGCGGCGCTGCTGCTGGGCGGGCATGCGCGCGTCGGGCTGGAGGACAACCTCTACTTCCGCCAGGGCGAGCTGGCGACCAACGTGCAGCTCACCGAGCGCATCGTGCGGGTGATCCGCGAGCTGGACATGGAAGTGGCCACGCCGGCCGAGGCGCGCCAGATGATGGGCCTGCCGCGCACCGGCACGCTGCGGCCCGAGTTCGCGCTGGGCTGATCGAACCAACGAACAAATACAACGACCGGAGACAAGACCATGACCACCACCCTCTCGCGCACCGCGCTGGCCATCGCCCTGGGCGCCGCCTTCGTCACCACCGGCGCTTCGGCGCAGGTATCAGACGACACCATCCGCATCGGCTTCATCAGCGACATGTCGGGCATCTACCGAGACTACGACGGCCCGGCCGGCGCCGAAGCCATCCGCATGGCGATCGCCGACATGGGCGGCGCCATCGACGGCAAGAAGATCGAGCTGGTCACCGCCGACCACCAAAACAAGCCCGACATCGCCGCCGCCAAGGTACGCGAGTGGTTCGACGTGCAGAAGGTCGACATGCTGATCGCGGGCGTCAACTCCGGCGCGGCGATCGCCATGGCGGGTGTGGCGGCCGACAAGAAAAAACCGTACTTCGTGGTGGGCTCGGGCGCATCGAGCCTCACCAACGAATACTGCTCGCCCTACACGGTGCATTACGCCTACGACACCGTGGCCATGGCGCGCGGCACCGCGAGCGCGGTGGTCAAGGCGGGAGGAAAGAGCTGGTACTTCGTGACCGCCGACTACGCCTTCGGCGCCGCGCTGCAGACCGATGCAGCCAAGATCATCAACGCGAGCGGCGGCACGGTCGCGGGCTCGGTGAAGCATCCGCTGGGCGCGAGCGATTTCTCGTCGTTCATGCTGCAGGCGCAGGGCTCGAAGGCGCAGGTGCTGGCGCTCGCCAATGCGGGCGGCGACACGGTGAACGCGATCAAGTCGGCGGCCGAGTTCGGTATCAGCAAGAACATGAAGCTGGCCGGCATGATCATCACCATCAACGACGTGCACGCACTGGGCCTGAAGACCTCGCAGGGCATGTACCTCACCGACAGCTGGTACTGGAACCAGAGCCCCGAGGCGCGCACCTGGGCCCGGCGCTTCTTCGACAAGCACAAGCGCATGCCCTCTTCCTTCCATGCCGGCGACTACTCGGCCGCGTTGCAATATCTGCAGGCGGTGAAGACGGCGGGCAGCGACGATGCCGACAAGGTGATGGCGCAGTTGCGCAAGACGAAGTTCAATGACATGTTCGTCAAGGGCGGGTGGCTGCGCGACGATGGCCTCATGGTGCACGATATGCAACTGATGCAGGTGAAGACGCCCGACGAATCGAAAGAGCCGTGGGACTACTACAAGGTGGTCGAGCCGATCCGCGGCGAGGCCGCATGGACGACGAAGGCAGAGAGCCGCTGCGTGCGGTGGAAATCATGAGCCTCTTGAATGTGCAACGTGTCGCCGTGGTCGGCACCGGCGTGATCGGTGCGAGCTGGGCCGCGTACTTCCTCGCGCACGGGCTCGACGTGAACGCGACCGATCCGTCGCCCGGCGCCGAAGGGCGGCTGCGCGATGCGGTGGCGCAGCACTGGCCGACGCTGCAGCGCTTCGGCCTTGCCGAGGGTGCCTCGATCGACCGGCTGCGCTTCCACGACAGCCTGGAAGACGCGGTGTCCGTGGCCGACTTCGTGCAGGAGAACGGCCCCGAGCGCATGGACTTCAAGATCGACCTGTTCCGCCGCATGGACGCAGCCGCGCCGCCGGAGACCATCCTCGCGTCGAGTTCGTCGGGCCTCGCGATCAGCGGCGTGCAGTCGGGCTGCGCGCATCCGCAGCGCGTGGTGCTGGGGCATCCGTTCAATCCGCCGCACCTGATTCCGCTGGTGGAGGTGATCGGTGGCGAGCAGACTTCGACCGAGGCCATCGAACGCACGATGGCGTTCTACGCCGCCATCGGCAAGCGGCCGATCCACGTGAAGCGCGAGGTCAAGGGCCACATCGCGAACCGGCTGCAGGCTGCGCTGTGGCGCGAGGCCTTCCATCTGGTCAACGAAGGCGTGGCGAGCGTCGCGGACATCGACACCGCGATTGCGCACGGCCCCGGCCTGCGCTGGGCGGTGATGGGGCCGTTCATGAACCTGCACCTCTCGGGCGGTGCGGGTGGCATCGAACATGTTCTCGCGCACCTGGGCGGACCGATCGAGGATTGGTGGAAGGACCTGGGTGCGCCGTCGATGACGGATGCGTTGAAGCAGAAGGTCGCCGAAGGCGTGGCCGAGGAACTGGGCGCGCGCCGCACCAGCGACCTCGAAACCGCGCGCGACACCCTGCTGTTGAATCTGATTCGCGCGAAAGCCGACACCGGCAAACTCGACTGACATGACCGATTTCCTCAACGACGAAAGCCTGATCGCTCCGCCCCGCACGGTGCGCATCGACTTCGACGACGGCTCCTTCGCACTGCGCTCGCCGCAGACGCTGAAGCCCTATGCACGCTGCATCGGCGAATGGATCGAGCGCTGGGCACACGAGACACCCGACGCCCTGGCGTTCGCGGAACGCGACGAGAGCGGCGAAGGTTGGCGCAAAGTCGACTACCGCGCGCTGCGCCACGCCGTCGGCGCGGTCGCGCAGGGCCTGCTCGACCTGAAGCTTCCTGCGGGCCAGCCCATCGTGATCCTTTCGGACAACGCGATCGACCACGCAGTGCTGATGCTCGCAGCGATGCACATCGGCCGCACCGCGTGCTCGCTGTCGAGCGCGTACTCGCGCATGGCGAAGGACCCGTCGCGGCTGCACGGCATGCTCAAGGCGCTCGGTCCTTCGCTGATCTATGCATCGGACGCCAAGGTGTACGGCGGCGCGCTCGCGGGCTGCGGTGTCGAGGCCGTCACGGTGTTCAGTCGCAATGCCGATGCGCATCCGGGCGCGATGTCCTTCGACCGATTGCTCGCGGCGAAGGAAACCCCGGCCGTGATGGACGCCTTCGCAGCGATCCTTGCCGACACCCACGCCAAATACCTGCTCACCTCCGGCTCCACCGGCAAGCCCAAGGTGGTGATCAACACGCACCGCATGCTGTGCGCCAACCAGCAGATGATGGCGCAGACCTGGCGCTTCCTCGCAGAGGAAAAGCCGGTGCTGGTCGACTGGCTCCCGTGGAGCCACACCTTCGGCGCGAACCACAACCTGCACATGGTGCTGTGCCACGGCGGCGCGCTCTACATCGACGAGGGCCGGCCCGCGCCGGGCCTGATCGAGAAGACGGTGCGCAACCTGCGCGAAGTGAAGCCCACGCTGCTGTTCAACGTGCCGCGCGGCTTCGACATGCTGCTGCCCTTTCTAGAGGCCGACGAGGCGCTCGCCACCGAGGTGTTCTCGCGGCTGCGGCTCGCCTTCTATGCGGCTGCGGCACTCGCGCCTTCGACATGGCAACGGCTCGAGGCGGTGGCCCGGCGCGTGCGGCCCACGCGCCCGCTGTGGCTCACCACCTCGTGGGGTGCGACCGAGACCTCGCCCGCCATCACCTCGGCGCACTGGAAGCTCGATGGCGCGGGCTGCATCGGCGCACCGCTACCGGGGCTCGAGCTCAAGTTCGTGCCCAACGGCCAGAAGCTGGAGATGCGGGTCAAGGGCGTCTCGGTGTTCCCCGGCTACCGCGATGCGCCACGTGAAACCGCAGAAGCGTTTGACGAAGAGGGCTACTACCGCATCGGCGACGCGGGCTTCCTTGCGAACGCCGCGGAGCCCACGCACGGCGTGATCTTCAATGGCCGCGTGGCCGAAGACTTCAAGCTCTCGACCGGCACCTGGGTCTCGGTGGGCACGCTGCGCGTGAAGCTGGTGTCGCTGCTCGCGCCGCATGTGCAGGACGTGGTGCTCACCGGCCACGACCGCGACGAGATCGGCATGCTGGTGTTCCCTACTCCGCAGGCCGCATCGCTCGCGCCCGAGGCGCTGGCCGAACGCATCGCCGGCGTGCTGCGTTCGCTGCGCGATGAAGGTGCGGGTTCGTCGCAATGCCCGGCGTGTGCGCTGGTGTTGGCCGAACCGCCCAGCCCCGACGCGGGCGAGATCACCGACAAGGGCTACATCAACCAGCGCGCGGTGCTCACGCGTCGTGCGGCCGACGTGGCGCGCCTGCATGCGGCGGAGAGTGACCCTCAGGTGGTACGTCTGCGCGGCTGATCAGGACGGCTGCTCGAACAGCGCGAGCAGCGTGTCCTTGACCCACTGGTGCAGCGCCGAGGTCTCGTGCCGCTGGTGCCAGAACAGTTCGATGATGCGCGGCGGCGCCTCCAGCGGCACCGGCATCATGCGCAGGCCCGCGAGGCGCGAGGGTTCGAACTTCTCCGACCATGGCAGCACCGCGAGCAGGTCGGAGCGGCGCACCGCCTCGTACGCCGCGCCGTAGTGGTTCACTGTCGCGACCAGGTTGCGCTGCAGCCCGCGGCTGCGCAGAAAGAGGTCGTAGGTCGGCGTGGTCTTGCCGACCAGGCTCACATCCACATGCCGCGCCGCGAGGAATTTCTTCAGCGGAATCCTGCCCGTGCGCGCCAGCGGATGCCCCGCGCGCATGAAGCAGAGGAAATCGGGCGACCACAACGCCCTCGACTTGAGGAACGCCGGCCGCCGCACTTCCTCGTTGTAGACGCTGATCGCGAAGTCGGCCTTGTTGTCGGCCAGCACCGGGCCGAAGTCCACCAGCGTGTTCGGAATGGCGTGGACCTGCATCGACGGCGCGACCTTGCCGAGCCGGGCCGCCAGCCGCGGCACCACGATCGAGGACACGTAGTCGGACATCGCGATGCTCACGCTCGCGGTGCTGCGCAGCGCGTCGAAGCGCTCGTCGTCCATCGTCGCGCGGATCGCATGCAGCGACTGCGACAGCGGCTCCCAGAGATCGATGGCGCGCCGGGTCGGGTTGACGCCCGCGCCGCTGCGCACGAAGAGCGGATCGTCGAAGGTGTCGCGCAGCCGGCGCAGCGCATTGCTGACCGCGGGCTGCGTCAGCGACAGCTTGCTTGCTGCGCGTGTGACGTTGCCCTCGGTCATGAGGGCTTCGAACACCTTCAGCAGGTTCAGGTCGGCATTGCGGTAGTTCATCGTGCGTCCCGTTCATTCACCGGCTCAATAAACACAATCACGCATATAAATTTGCGGTGATATCCCCCCGATCCTACGATCTGCCGCTTCGCCCCACCCCACTTGAAGCCGAGGGATTCCCATGACCATGCTGTCGGCGCGCATCGAGCGCCTGCCCTTCTCTGGTTTCCATCGACGCCTGCTCCTCATGGGGGGCCTCGGCTACACCTTCGATGCGATGGACGCCGCGGTGATCGCCTTCGTGCTGCCGGTGCTGCGCACCGAATGGGGGCTGAGCAGCGTGCAGATCGGCGTGCTGGCCAGCGCGAACTTCATCGGTTTCTTCTTCGGCGCGCTCGCGGCCGGCGCCTGCGGCGACCTGATCGGGCGGCGCAAGGTGATGATGTCGGCGCTCGCGATCTATTGCGTGGCCTCGCTCTTCAGCGGCATGGTCAACGACTGGACGGCCTTCCTCGCGCTGCGCATCGTGGCCGGCTTCGGCGCCGGGGCCGAGAGCGCGATCATCGCGCCCTACCTGTCGGAGTTCGTGGCGCGGCGCTACCGCGGCACCTTCACGGGGGCGCTCGCGGGCTTCTTCTCGTTCGGCTTCGTCGCCGCAGCGCTCCTGGGCTACTTCATCGTGCCCGCGCACCCGCAGGGCTGGCGCATCGTCATCTTCATCACGGCTCTGCCCGTGGTGCTGCTCTTGTGGTGGCGCCGCGCGCTGCCCGAATCGCCGCGCTGGCTCGAGAGCCAGGGGCGGGCCGCCGAGGCGGACGCGATCATGGATGCGATGGAGTCCGAGCATGTGCGCCGCGGCCACGCGCTGCCCATGCTCAGCGCCGAGGACGTCGCCGCGCCGCCGCCCAGCACGAGCCGCGGCAGCCTGCTGAAGAACTACGCGACGCTCATCTCCAGCAAGCTCATCCGCATCAGCACCATGACCTGGCTGATGTGGCTGTCGATCACCTTCAGCTACTACTCGTTCTTCACCTGGATTCCGAGCCTCCTGATCCAGAACGGCATGACGATCACCAAGAGCTTCGGCTATTCGCTGGTGATGTACATCGCGCAGATTCCTGGCTACTTCTCGGCCGCGTGGTTCAACGAGCGCATCGGGCGCCAGGCCACCATCGTGAGCTACATGCTGCTGGGCGGGCTCTGCGCGCTGGGCCTGGCGTTCACGCACAGCGACGCGCAGATCATGGTGGCGGGCGTGCTGTTGTCCTTCTTCATGAACGGCACGTACGCGGGCGTCTACGCCTACACACCCGAGGTGTTTCCGACGCAGGTGCGCGCCACGGGCTCGGGCCTGGCCTCGGCCATCGGGCGCATCGGCGGCATCACCGCCCCGATCCTGGTGGGCTTCATCTACCCGACCGCCGGCTTCGCGGGCGTGTTCGGCATGACGACGGCGGTGCTGCTGCTGGGCGCGGCGGCCGTCACGTTCATGGGCATTCCCACGCGCGGCCGCTCGCTCGAAGACATTGCGGCCGGCGAACTTTCCTGACGACCTCCGACAACCATGCCATCGACCTCTCTCGAAGATTCCCTTTCCACCGTGGCGCTCGCCCATGCCGACACCACCCAGCCCCACGCCACCTTCGATGCCATCGACAAGGCGGTCGCATCGACCATCGGCCACCGGCTCTTCACCATCCTGGTCCACCACCGCCAGGCGCGCGAATCGGAGCGCGTGTACACCAACATGCGCGAGGCCTACCCGGTGGGCGGGCGCAAGCCCATCACCGATTCGCCGTGGATGCAACAGGTGATGCAGCGCGGCCTGCCCTACATTGGCCGCAACGCCGAGGACCTGCGCGACGTGTTCTACGACCACGAACTCATCGTGTCGCTCGGTTGCCGCAGCGTGCTGAACATTCCGCTGCGCTGGCAGGGCGAGACGCTCGGCACGCTCAACATGCTGCACGAGGAAAACTGGTACGGCGACGGCCACGTCGAGCTCGCGCGCGTGTTCGCGCAACTGGCGGTGCCGGCCGTGATGGCACAACAGGCGAAGGAGCCCCAGGCATGACAACGACGAACAGCTTTCTCTTCAGGAACGCGAACCTGCTCGATCCGCAGAGCAAGGACCTGCTCGAAGGCCACGACATCCTGGTCGAAGGCGGCGTGGTCCGCGAGGTCTCCGACAAGCCGCTGCAGAGCAAGACGGCGCGCGTGATCGACGTGAAGGGCAAGACGGTGATGCCCGGCCTCATCGACCTGCACGTGCATGTGATCGCGGTGGAGCTGAACCTCTCGCGCCAGGTCCACATGCCCAACGTGCTCATCACGCTGCGCAGCGTGCCCATGCTGCGCGGCATGCTGCGGCGCGGGTTCACGACGGTGCGCGATGCGGGCGGCGCGGGCTTCGCATTCAAGCAGGCGGTGGATGCGGGCCTTGCGCAGGGGCCGCGCCTCTTCGTCTCCGGCCGCGCGCTGAGCCAGACGGGCGGGCATGGCGACATGCGCGGGCGCTCCGACTTCCTCGACCCCGCCGCGACCTGCTCGACCTGCGTGCGCGTCGGTGCGCTCGCGCGCGTGGTCGACGGTGTCGATGCGGTGCGCCGCGCCGTACGCGAAGAGCTGCAGATGGGCGCGGACCAGATCAAGATCATGGCCTCCGGCGGCGTGGCCTCGCCGACCGATCCGGTGGGCGCCTTCGGGTACAGCGAGGACGAGATCCGCGCCATCGTGGAAGAAGCCGCGGGGCGCGGCACCTATGTGATGGCGCATGCCTACACCGCCGCGGCCATCGCGCGCGCCGTGCGCTGCGGCGTGCGCACCATCGAGCACGGCAACCTCGTGGACGCGCCCACGGCCGCGCTGATGGCCGAGCTGGGCGCCTATGCGGTGCCGACGTTGGTCACTTACGACGCGCTGGCCAACGAGGGCGAGAGCTTCGGCCTGCCCAAGGAGAGCGTCGCCAAGGTGGCCGACGTGCGCGAGGCGGGCCTGCGCTCGCTGGAGATCTACAAGAAGGCCGGCGTGAAGATGGGCTTCGGCTCCGACCTCTTGGGCGAGTCGCAGCGCCTGCAGAGCGACGAGTTCCGCCTGCGCGCCGATGTGCTGTCGCCGGCCGAGGCCATCGCGAGCGCCACCGTGGTCGGCGCAGAAGTGCTGGGCATGCCGGAGCGCCTCGGCCGCCTCGTGCCGGGCGCGCTGGCCGACATCCTCGTGGTCGATGGCAATCCGCTGCGCGATGTCGAATGCCTGCTGGGACAGGGCGAGCGCATTCCGCTGGTCATGAAGGAAGGCGTGGTCCAGTTCGACGAGCTGGGGTGAGCCCGGTCATTGCGGCCGGTCGAACCACTCGCGCCACAGCTTGCGCGCCTTGTCCTGGTAGCGACGCGTCACGGTCTGCAGCGCGGCGCGCGGTTCCGGCGACATGAGCTCGGCCGGCAGCAGCGGATCGCGGATGAGGTGCGCGATGACCGCGCGCCCCAACAGCAGCGACTCGCGCACGGCCGCTTCGAGTGGCAGCTTCTCCAGCCGTTTCTCACTGCGCTCGATGCCGGTCTGCAGGCGCTGGTAGCCGGCCGCCAGCGCTCGCACGTTCCACAGCTTGCGTGCAGCCGCCTGCGTGGCTTCGTCCATGTCGGCGAGGCGGAACACCAGCGCCTTCGAGGACAGGCCCAGGCCTTGAAGTTGTTCACGCTCGGCTGCCAGCCCGCCCCGGAGGTTGTCGGGCCGGATGTGCAGGCCGGTCTGCAACGGGGCAAAGCCGCGCAGCGACAGCGCCAGGCCATGGTGGCGCCAGGCCGTCTTGTCCGAACGCGGCACGCCGGCGTCGTGCACTGCGAGCCAGTCGTTGCGCCACGCGACAGCCTGCGCGCCGCGCTGCCGCCAGCCGTCGACCGCGCGCGACAGCGCCGGCCCCGCGCGGTTGAGCGCATAGCTGCCGCGCTCGCTGCGTTCGATCTTGCCGTCACTCGCGAGCCGCGTGAGGCCCACGCGCAGCGTCGATTCACCGATGCCCATCAAGGTGCCCGCGCGGCACAGCGATTGCGCGCTCAACATGCCGCTGTGGGCGACGAGCAGGTCGAGGATCAGTTCCGGTGCGCTCGGAATGGCGACCAGGACATTGCATATTTTTTCCACGTTTGCACATCGGAGAAATATTTCCTACGATGAACCAGAGCTATTGAGTAAGTAATTCTGCCTCTACGGGAACGCGAACATGGCTATGGAATACGTGACCTATGACACGGATCGGGCGGTCTGCACCCTCACGCTGAACCGCCCCGACAAGCGCAATGCCGTCAACGGCATCGTGGCCGCCGAGCTCCGCGAAGCCTTCGAGCGCTTCGAAGCTGACGATGCGCTGCGCGTGGCGATCCTCACCGGCGCGGGCGGCCACTTCTGCGCGGGTGCCGACCTGGGCGCCGTCGGCAACCCGGAGGAGCGGAACGAGCTCGACCCCGAAGGCGGGGGCAGCGGGCCAATGGGGCCGACGCGCATGGCGTTGTCCAAGCCATTGATTGCAGCAGTGAACGGCTATGCGGTCGCAGGCGGTCTCGAACTCGCGCTGCTCGCCGACATGCGCGTGGCGGATGACGACGCGGTCTTCGGCGTGTTCTGCCGCCGTTGGGGCGTGCCGCTGATCGACGGCGGCACGGTGCGGCTGCCGCGCATCGTGGGCATGGGGCGCGCGCTCGACATGATCCTCACCGGACGTCCGGTCTCCGCCACCGAGGCGCTGGCGATGGGCCTGGTCAACCGCGTCACGCCGCCGGGCGGCGCACTCGCCGCGGCGCGGGAACTCGCGCTGCAGATCGCCGCCTTCCCGCAGCAATGCATGCTCGCCGACCGCCGCTCCGCCTACGAACAGTGGGACCTGCCGCTGGCCGAGGCACTGCGGCGCGAAGGCGCGCAGGGCGTGCCGATCGTCTTTGCCGAAGGCGAAGCCGGCGCCGCGCGCTTTGCCGGCGGCGCGGGGCGGCACGGCGCGTTCAAGGGCTGATTCAGGCGCGCCGCCGCAACGCGGTGCGCAGCGCCTTCGCGAAACGCGGATCGGCCATCGCGCCGACGTTGAAGCGCGACCAGCGCGAGACCTGCGTCGAATCGACGCTGAAGATGCGCCCCGGCGCCATCACGATCTTGCGCGGCAGCAGCTCCTTCGCGAACCCCAACGAATCGGCCACGCCGGGCAGCGCCGCCCAGATGTAGAGCGACTGCGGCGTACGCGCGAAGACCTCCGCATCGACCGAATCGAACAGCTGCAGCGCCTTGCGCGTGGCCTCGCCGAGCCGGTTCTGCAGGCGGTTCAAGTGCCGCTGGTAGTGGCCCTCGCTCAGGATCACATCGACCGTTCGCTCGCTGTACTCCGAGCTGCTCACGTGGATCAGCGCCTTCAGGTCGGCCAGATCGCTCGCCAGGTCCGCACCGCAGGCGATGAAGCCCACGCGCAGCGCCGCCGAGAACGACTTCGAGAAGCTGCCGATGTAGATCGTGCGCTCCAGCTGGTCGAGCGCCGAGAGCCGCGGCAATGCGGTCGGCTTGAAGTCGGCCAGCGGATCGTTCTCCACGATCAGCAGGTTGTATTTCTGCGCGAGCTGCAGCACGCGGAAGGCCTTGGCAGGCGAGATGTCGGAGCCCGTGGGGTTGTGCGCGAGCGACTGCGTGAAAAAGAGGCGCGGCCGTTCGGCGATGAGCAACTGCTCGAGCACCTCGAGGTCGGGCCCGTCCGCCAGGCGCGGCACGGCCAGCATCTGCGCACCCGCGAGCTTGAGCTTGCCGAAGAGCGGGTAGTAGCCCGGGTCGTCGACCAGCACCTTGCCGCCGGGCGGCACGAAGTAGCGGATGACGATGTCCATCGCCTCGTTGGCGCCGTGCGTGAGAACGATCTGCCGCGGCTCCGCGCCGATGCCGAAGTCCGCGAGCTTGCGCACGAGGTGGTCGCGCAGCGGCGCATAGCCGAAGCGGCTGCCGTAGCGGAACAGCGCGCCGAGCCCCGTACGGACGACCTTGGGGTGGTACTTGTCGAGCCGCACGTCGGCGAGCCACTCGACGGGCGGGAAGCCATCGCCCACCGCGACCGCGTCGGGCTGTGTCTTGAGTTGCTCCCGCATGAGCCACACGATGTCCATCGCGCGGCCGAGGCTGCCCGCGTCTTCCTCGGGCGGCTTGGGGCTGGACTGCGCGAGCACGAAGTAGCCCGAACCGCGCCGCGGCTCGACGAGGCCGCGCGACACCAGCAGCTCGAACGCGGCCACCACCGTGTTCTTGGCATAGCCATGCAGTTGCGCCAGTTCGCGCAGCGACGGCAGCTTGTCACCGGCCTTGTAGGCGCCGCTCGCGATCTGGCGCGCGAGGGTGTCGGCGAGCGAATCGGCGATCGTGGTCATGGGCCGAGACTGTGACACAGCGGGCCGCTTTCACGGACCACTGTCCGCACTGTCCCGCCAAACTGTGCCTTCCGCCGGCGGTACAGCCGACCTAAATTGCCTGCTCCCGAATTCATCTTCCGAAGAGACAAGCAACGATGGTCGCCGACTCCCGCATTCCCAATTTCCGTGCCCTCACGCCTGCTCAGCGCTTCGCCCATATCGCGCAGGCCGCATCGCTCACCGACGACGAGGTGGCGCTGCTCGCGCAGCCGGGCGCGCTGAGCGTGGACCGTGCCAACGGCATGGTCGAGAACGTGATCGGCACCTTCGAGCTGCCGCTGGGCGTGGCCGGCAACTTCACGGTGAACGGGCGCGACTACCTGGTGCCGATGGCGGTCGAAGAGCCCTCGGTGGTGGCCGCCGCGTCGTTCATGGCCAAGCTGGCGCGCGAAGGCGGCGGTTTCGAGGCCTCGAGCACCGGCCCGCTGATGCGTGCGCAGGTGCAGGTGATCGGCATCACCGACCCCTACGGCGCGCGGCTCGCGCTGCTGCGTGCGCGCGACGAAATCCTCGCCGTGGCGAACAGCCGCGACAAGGTGCTGATCGGCCTGGGTGGCGGCTGCCGCGACATCGAGGTGCATGTGTTCGGCGACACCCCGCGCGGCGCGATGGTGGTGATTCACCTCATCGTCGACGTGCGCGATGCGATGGGCGCGAACACCGTCAACACCATGGCCGAGGCGGTGTCGCCGCTGGTCGAGAAGCTCACGGGCGGTACGGTGCGTCTGCGCATCCTGTCGAACCTGGCGGACCTGCGGCTGGCCCGTGCGCGCGTGCGCCTCGCGCCTGCCGTGCTGGCCACGCGCGAGCGCAGCGGCGAAGAAGTGGTCGAGGGCGTGATCGACGCGTACACCTTCGCGGCCATCGACCCCTACCGCGCGGCGACGCACAACAAGGGCATCATGAACGGCGTCGATCCGGTGATCGTCGCGACCGGCAACGACTGGCGCGCGGTGGAAGCCGGCGCGCATGCATACGCCTGTCGCAGTGGCCGCTACACCTCGCTGACCACGTGGGAGAAGGACACGACGGGCGCGCTCGTCGGCACCATCGAGATGCCGATGCCCGTGGGACTTGTGGGCGGCGCGACGAAGACGCATCCGCTCGCACGGCTCGCCCTGAAGATCCTCGACGTGAAGTCGGCACAAGAGCTCGGCGAAGTCGCCGTGGCCGTCGGCCTCGCGCAGAACCTGGGCGCGTTGCGCGCGCTCGCCACCGAAGGCATCCAGCGCGGCCACATGGCGCTGCATGCCCGCAACATCGCGCTGGTCGCGGGCGCCACCGGCGACGAGATCGACAGCATCGCCAGGCAGATGGCCGCAGAGCATGACGTGCGCACCGACCGCGCCGTGGCGCTGCTCGAAGCGCTGCGCAAGAAGTAAGCAGTCAACGCGGGAGAGCCCCGCACCACGGACCGCGGCCGATACCGCGGCGGCCACGAGGGTGGCCGTCACATGACCACAGACGGAGACAACACAAATGAACGCAGACAGTGCAACGCCCACGCGGTGGCGGCTGGTGGAGATATGGGGCGACACGGCCGACCTGGGGCACCTCGCGTGGTCCATCGTCATCGGCGTCGCCGTGAGCCTCACGGGTTACCTCGTGGCAAGCCGCGTACTCGCAAGCGTCGTGAGCACGCCCGAACTGGCGCGCGCCTACGCCATGCTCGCCGGCCTCGGCGGCTGCGTGGTGTCGGGCCTGATCTGCGCAAAGCTCTTCACGCCCAAGCGCGAGGTGGTCGAGGGCACGGACCCCGATCCGCGCTGGCGCGAGGAAGTGCTGGCCGAACTGGCCGGCGAGCACGGCGACCTGGGCTCGGTGGACGACCTGCCGCCGTCGGTGGTGCGCGAGATGAAGGAGCTGGAGATCTACGACCTGTTCGCGTCGTACAAGCCCCGCGCTCGCAACACCGAAGGAGCCGCACCATGATCGAAGCAGCGCTCCTCAACCAGATCCTCGTCGCCACCGGCATGGGCCTCGTCGGCGCCGTCGTGTTCGCCGCCATCGGCCTCGTCTCGGGCACAGACGAAACCACCACGCTCGCGCCGCTCACGCTGCTGGTCGTGCTGCTCGGCGTGCCGCCCGAAGGCGTGTTCACCTTCTTCCTCGCGGCGGCCGTGGCCAAGCACATGACGCATGCGGTGCCCACGGCGCTGCTCGGCATTCCGGGCGACACGATGGCCACGCCGCTGCTGCAGGATGCGAACGTGCTGCGCAACCTGGGTGTGCCGCACATCGCGCTGCGCAAGATGGTGTCGGGCGCGATCATCGCGGCCTTCATCGCGGTGCCGCTGGCCGTGCTGTTCGCGGTGCTGCTCGCGCCCTACGGCGCGGCCATCACCAAGGCGGCGCCGTGGATCTTCGTGGCGGCCGCGGTGGCCATTGCCTACTTCTCGAGCGGGCGCTGGGCCTCGGTCGCCACGCTGGTGCCGTTCGTGATGGTGATCGTGGCGCTGCAGGCGCTCACCGGCAAGTACGGCGTGAAGCTCAGCATCAGTTACTTCCTGGGCATCGCCATCGGGCCGCTGGTGGCCGACCTGTTCTCGGTGATCTCGCCCGCGGCGCGTGCACGCATGAAGCGCGACAAGGTCCGCACCTTCTCGCTCGCGCCCGACGTGAAGGGCTGGACGGGCTACTTCCCGAATCCGTTCAAGGTGCTCGACCGCACGCAGGTGAAATGGACCTTCGCGACCGCCACGATCTCCAGCGCCACCTTCGTGTTCAGCCCGGTCGCGATGACGGTGGTGCTGGGCGAACTGGTCGGCTCGCGCATCAAGCATGCGTACCACCGCCTCACGACCACGCTGGCCGCGCGCAACGGCGTGACCGAGGCCACCTACATCGCCGAGGCGCTGATCCCGCTGATCGCCATCGGCCTGCCGCTGAGCCCGGTGGCCGCCGGCCCTGCTGCGCCTCTCTTCAATGCGCCGCCGGTATTCACCATCGACTCGGCCACGGGCCAGACCCACAACCTGCACAACCTGCTGAACCACTGGGAGTTCCTCGGCTACGGCATGCTGGCGGTGGTCCTCGCGGCGCTGGTGGCCTACCCGTTCACGATGAATTTCGCACGCCGCGCGGCGCTGTTCGTCTCGCGCAAGGTGAGCCACGAGGCGATCATCGCGACATTCGTCGGGCTGATCGTGGTGATCAGCGTGTGGGAAGGCCAGCTGCTCGGCCTGCTGGTGATCCTCACGATGGGCCTGCTCGGCGGCCTCTTGTCGCGCGCCATCGGCTTCAACACTGGCGTGCAGTTCATGGGCTACTACACGGCGGTGTTGACGGTGCCGGCGGTGATCAAGGCGTTCGGCTGATTTCGCAGGTGCGGGGAGTGCGTCGCATACTGGCGCGATGCACATCCTCTGGACCTACCTGAGGCCGCACGCGCGCCTCGCACTGCTCGCCCTCTTGCTGGCGGGCATCAGCCAGGTGCTGGCGCTGGTCGACCCGATCATCTTCGGCAAGATCATCGACCGGTACGCCATCCACCGCGACGGCAAGACCGAAGAGGAGCTGGTCTCCGGCGTGCTGCGCCTGCTGGCGCTCGCGGTGGGCGTGGCCATCGCGTCGCGCCTGGCCAAGGCGCTGCAGGAGTACCTCACGCGGCTGGTGGTGCAGAAGTTCGGCACGCAGATCTTCAACGACGGGCTGCGACAGGTGCTGCGCCTGAAGTTTCCCGAGTTCGAGGACCTGCGCAGCGGCGAGACGCTGTCGATGCTGCAGAAGGTGCGCGCGGACAGCGAGCGCTTCATCAACGCCTTCATCAACACCGCGTTCGCGGCCATCGTGGGCATCGGGTTTCTCGTCTGGTACGCGGTGACCAAGCACTGGCTCTTGGTGCCGGTGTTCCTGATCGGCGTGCTGGTGCTGGGCGGGCTCACAGGATTGCTGAGCCGCGAGATCAAGAGCCAGCAACGCTCGATCACGCGCGAGACGAACCGCAACTCGGGCTTCATCACCGAATCGCTGCGCAACATCGAGCTCATCAAGAGCCTGGGGCTGACCTTTCCGGAGATACGTCGGCTGCAGGCGCAGACCACGCGCATCTTCGCGTTGGAGATGCAGAAGGTGAAGCGCATCCGGCTCTTGTCATTCCTGCAAGGCACGACGTTGAGTCTGCTGAAGCTCGCGGTGCTGTTCGCATTGCTGTGGCTGATCTTTCGCGACGTGCTGAGCACGGGCGAGCTGATCGCGATGCAGTTCATCTCCGTCGCGATCTTTGCGCCGCTGCAGGAGTTGGGCAACATCATCCTGGCGTACCGCGAGGCCGAGGCGTCGCTGCTGAATTTCGAGGCGCTGATGCAGAAGCCCATCGAGCGGCGGCCCGAGTCGCCGATCAGCATCGGGCCGGTCACGCACCTGCGTTTTGCCAACGTGAGCTTTCGCCACAAGGGCGCGACGGACAACGCGCTCGATGAGGTGTCGTTCGAAGCCGGGCTGGGCGACACCATCGCCTTCGTCGGGCCCTCGGGCTCGGGCAAGTCGACGCTCGTGAAACTGCTGGTGGGCCTGTACACGCCCGCGAGCGGCGAGGTGTTCTACAACGACATCTCCACGCGCGACCTGCGCTACAACCAGGCGCGCCGGCAGATCGGCTTCGTGACGCAGGAGACGCATCTCTTCGCGGGCACGATCCGCGAGAACCTGCAGCTCGTGAAGCCCGACGCCACCGACGAAGAGATCCTCGAAGCCATGCGGCAGGCCTCGTGCGCGTACCTGGCCGAGAAGTCACCCGAGGGGCTGGACACGCCCATCGGCGAGCGCGGCATGAAGCTCTCGGGGGGCGAGAAGCAGCGGCTGTCGATCGCGCGGGCACTGGTGCGGGAGCCGCGCCTTTTGATCTTCGACGAGGCCACCTCGGCGCTGGACTCGCTCACGGAAGAACAGATCACTGCCACCGTGCGCGAAATCTCGGCGCGCAGCACGCAGATCACCATCCTCATCGCGCACCGCCTCTCGACGATCATGCATGCGGGCACGATCCACGTGCTAGAAAAAGGCCGCATCGTCGAGAGCGGCACGCATGCCGCGCTGCTCGAAGGCAAGGGGCTGTACTACGCGATGTGGCGCCAGCAGATCGGCGAGCGGCCGGTGCCACGCGTGCAGGACGTCGAGCCCGTTGCCATTGCCGAGCCATCCGGTGAGGCCGAGCCGGCCTGAAAGCGCCCCGTCAGCGCTGCGAGGCCGGCGGCTTGCGCGGCTTCGGTGCCGGCTTCTTCTCGGGCTCGCCGCCGCCGAACATCTTTTCCACCTGCTGGCCGATGCGCGCGCCGATGGCCGTGCCCACACCCGGCAGCACCGCGCTGCCGACCGCCGCCCCCGCGAGCGCGCCGCCGGTCAGCGATACCTCGGGGTCGCTCACGCTGCCGCCGATCTTGAGCGGCACGCCGACCACGCCATCGACGAGATCCACCGCGATGTCGCCGTCCATCCTGCGGTTGAAGAGCCGCAGGTTGCCGCTCGCGGTGAGCACGCCCGAGCGCGCCTTGAGGTTGGTGTAGCGCATCACGATGCCGTCCTCGGTGCCCTGGGTGTCGAGCGTGCCGGTGAGCTCGTCGAGCTGCGTGGTGCCACCGCGGCTGATGCCGGCGGTGCTCACGGCCTTGGCGATGTCCAGCTTGGTGAGCGTGGCGGGCCGCACCGAGAAGGTGGTGCGGGTGTGCAGGCTGCGCATCAGTGCGCCCACCTCGTCGGCCTCGGCCACGAGCGTGGAATGGCCGGTGACCTTGCCCGCCACCGAGGTGCGGCGCCCGAAGGCCTGCACGAGGCCCTCGATGTCGACCTGGTGCGGGTCGAGTTCAGCCGACAGGCGCAGCTTGCCGCCCTCGGGCGTCTCGAACAGCGTGACGCCGTTCCACGTGCCGCCGCCCACGTCGATGCGGGTGCGCCAGCGGTCCTGCCCGGCTTCGCGGTCCAGGCGCAGGCGCGCGGGCGGCGTCGCCCCGGCGCGCTCCACGCGGGCCTGGCGCGGGCGCCAATGGGTGTCGAAGGCGATCTCGCCGTCGTAGGCGAGCGCGATGTCGCGCCGGTCGATCCAGACCACATCGCGCCAGCGCACCTGTTCCAGCGGAATCGGCGCGAGCGTCCAGGGCGCGGGCAGCGCGATGACGTTGCCACCTTCGTGGGGCTTCGGGCCCTTTCCGCGGAAGGCGCGCACCGACTCGCGCGGCAGCACGAGGCTTTCGATCTCCAGTTCGTCCACGGCGATGACGCGGTGCAGCAACTCGGCGAGCTTGAGCTGTGCCGTCACACGGCGCAGGGTGACCGGGCGCGGCTGGTCGGTGGCGATGTCCGAGAGCACGAGCACCGGCGTCGGCAGCAGGGCCCAGTGGGCGCCGCCGATCTTGAGGCCAACGCCGAAGCGTTTTTCGAAGCCCTCGGAAATGCGCGCGGCCACCTCCTCGTCGCTGGGCAGCCGCGAGCTCACGAACCACACCAGCGCACCGATGCCGAGCAGCAGGACTGCGGCGATGCCGATGAGCCAGCGTCGGACGGGGTGCTTCATCGGTCCAAGTTAGCACGCAAAGGCGACTGCCCATGTCAGCCGCCGTCGCTATAGTTTCTGAAACCCTGTATCGGAGACAACCCAATGCGTATCTGGAAGAAAGCGATTTCGGTCGAGGAACTGACCCGCAATCACGTCGGCACGGCCGTGTCGACGCTGGGCATGGAATTCCTGGAGGTGGGCGACGACTTCATCCGCGCCCGCGTACCGGTCGACGAACGCACCCGCCAGCCCTACGGCATCCTGCACGGCGGCGTGTCGGTGGTGCTGGCCGAGACGCTGGGCTCCTGCGGCGCGCACTACTCCGCCCCCGAGGGCGACCGCGCCGTGGGCTTGGACATCAATGCCAACCACATCCGCTCGGTCACCAGCGGCTGGGTCATCGGCACCGCGCGGCCAGTGCACCGGGGGCGCAGCACGCAGGTCTGGCAGATCGACCTGACGAACGAGGCGGGCGAGCTCACCTGCGTCTCGCGCATCACGATGGCAGTGCTGCAGCCTCGCTGAGGCCGGCGCGGCGGGCCGGGCGGCCCGGCTACTTCTTCTCTTCTGGGTGTGTTCAGCGCGGGGTTCATCGACCACAATCACGCCCCGGAGCGCGCGGGGCGCCCGCCACAACCAACAAGAGGAGACAAGCAATGTTCAACTGGACTGAAAAGCCGGTGTCCACACTGGCCGACGGCGCGGTCATCGCGCCCGACGAGCGGCTGCCCTGGCTGCAGACCGGCGCGATGGGCATCCAGCACGTGATCGCGATGTTCGGCGCCACGGTGCTCGCGCCGATCCTCATGGGCTTCAGCCCCAACATTGCGATCCTGATGAGCGGCATCGGCACGCTGATCTTCTATTTCGTCACCGGCGGCAAGGTGCCCAGCTACCTGGGCTCGAGCTTCGCCTTCATCGGCGTGGTGATCGCGGCCAGCGGCTACGCGGGCAAGGGGCCGAACGCCAACATCGCCGTGGCGCTGGGGGGCATCGTGGCCTGCGGGGTGGTCTACATCCTCATCGGGGCGCTGGTGCAGGCCATCGGCACCGGCTGGATCGAACGCTTCATGCCGCCGGTGGTCACCGGCGCGGTGGTGGCGGTGATCGGGCTGAACCTGGCCAACGTGCCGATCAAGAACATGGCCGCCAGCAACTTCGATTCGTGGATGCAGGCCGTGACCTTTCTCTGCGTCGGGCTGGTGGCGGTGTTCGCGCGGGGCATGCTGCAGCGCCTGCTGATCCTGGTCGGGCTGATCCTGGCCACCGTGGTCTACGCGGTGCTGACGAACCTCCTGGGCATGGGCAAGCCGGTGGACCTGAGCGGCATCGCCAACGCGGCCTGGTTCGGCCTGCCGACCTTTACCACGCCGGTGTTCACTGCCAACGCGATGCTGCTGATCGCGCCCGTGGCGATCATCCTGGTGGCGGAAAACCTCGGCCACCTGAAGGCGGTGACCGCCATGACCGGCCGCAACCTCGACCCCTACATGGGCCGCGCCTTCATCGGCGACGGCATCGCCACAGTGGTGAGCGGCGCGGCGGGCGGCACGGGCGTGACCACCTATGCCGAGAACATCGGCGTGATGGCGGCCACGCGCATCTACTCGACGGCGGTGTTCGTGGTGGCGGCCGTCATTGCGCTGGTGCTGGGCTTCAGCCCCAAGTTCGGCGCGCTGATCCAGGCGATTCCGCTGCCGGTGATGGGCGGCGTGAGCATCGTGGTGTTCGGGCTGATCGCCATCGCGGGCGCCAAGATCTGGGTCGACAACAAGGTCGACTTCTCGCAGAACAAGAACCTGATCGTGGCGGCGATCACGCTGATCATCGGCACGGGCGACTTCACGCTGAAGTTCGGCGACTTCGCGCTGGGCGGCATCGGGACTGCGACTTTCGGGGCGATCATCCTCTACGCATTGCTCGGCAAGACGAAGAACTGAGGGCCCGGCAGCGCGGCGCGAAGTGCGCGCAATCCCGGGCGTTTGCCTCGTAACGTCGTGCAAGAAGTGTTGTCTGGAGCGGATCGGGCCAAGGCCAGTCACCGGCAGGAAGCCCGCGCCCGTTAGACTCGAACGCTTTTCGCACCGACGTTTTCCCAATGGCCGATGTCTCCGCCGCGCGCACCAAGGCGGTTTTCGAATTCAAGAGCGCCACGCTGCCGCTGATCGCAGTGATCCTCAAGACGTCCAACCTGGACGTGCTGGCCGAGGCGCTCGACGCCCAGCTGGCCGATTCGCCCGATTTCTTCGAGCAGGAGCCGGTGGTGATCGACCTCTCGCAGCTCCCCGAGCAGGACGAGGACGGCGAAGCCACTGCCGAGATCGACTTCGCGGCCCTGCGCAACCTCCTGGCGCGCCACCAGACGCAGCCGATCGCGGTGCGCGGCGGCAACGACACCCAGAATGCCGCGGCCCGCGCCGCCGGTCTCTCGCTGGCGGCCATGCCCTCGGCCCCCGCGCCCCGGCCGCCGGCCCCGCCCGCCGAGGCGCCGGCCGAAGCCCCCCAGATCGTTCGAGAAGTGCCGGTGCCGGCCAACGGCACGCTCCTGATCGACAAGCCGCTGCGCTCGGGCCAGCAGGTCTACGCCCGCGGCGGCGACGTGGTGGTGACGGCCGTGGTGAGCTTCGGCGCCGAAGTCATCGCCGACGGCAACGTGCATGTGTACGCGCCATTGCGCGGCAAAGCGATCGCGGGCGCGCGCGGCAACACCGAGGCGCGGATCTTCTCGACCTGCATGGAAGCGCAGCTCGTGGCCATCGCCGGCATCTACCGCACCAACGAAGTGCCGCTGCCGGACCCGGTGCTCGGCAAGTCGGCACAAGTTCGGCTCGACGGCAAAAAGCTAGTGATCGACGCGATCCCCTGACGGACGCGGCGCTCTGAAACCAACAACAGAATCGAAACAAGAAGGAATGGCCATGGCCAAAATTGTGGTGGTGACCTCGGGCAAGGGTGGCGTCGGCAAGACGACCACGAGCGCCAGCTTCGCATCCGGCCTCGCGCTTGCGGGCAAGAAGACGGCCGTGATCGACTTCGACGTGGGCCTGCGCAACCTCGACCTGATCATGGGCTGCGAACGCCGCGTGGTGTACGACCTCATCAACGTCATTCAAGGCGAAGCCAACCTGAGCCAGGCGCTCATCAAGGACAAGCAGTGCGACAACCTGTTCGTGCTGGCCGCCTCGCAGACGCGCGACAAGGAAGCGCTCACGCAAGAGGGCGTCGAGAAGATCCTGAACGACCTCGCCGCGATGGACTTCGAATACATCGTCTGCGACTCGCCCGCGGGCATCGAGACCGGCGCGATGATGGCGATGCACTTCGCCGACGAGGCGCTGGTGGTGACCAACCCCGAGGTTTCCTCGGTGCGCGACTCGGACCGCATCCTGGGCATGCTCAGCAGCAAGACCAAGCGCGCCAAGGACGGCGGCGACCCGATCAAGGAGCACCTCTTGATCACCCGCTACAACCCGAACAGGGTGGCGGGCGGCCAGATGCTCTCGCTCGAAGACATCCAGGACATCCTGCGCATCAAGCTGATCGGTGTGATCCCCGAGTCGGAAAGCGTGCTGCATGCCTCCAACCAGGGCGTGCCGGCGATCCACGACAAGGACACCGACGTGGCGCAGGCCTACAGCGACGTGGTGGCGCGGTTTCTCGGTGAAGAGAAGCCGATGCGCTTCGTCGACGCCGAGAAGCCGGGCTTCTTCAAGCGGATTTTCGGGAGCAAGTAGGCATGTCGTTTCTCTCGTTCCTGCTTGGCGAGAAGAAGAAGACTGCAAGCGTCGCCAAAGAGCGCCTGCAGATCATCCTCGCGCACGAGCGCTCCAGCCTCAGCGGCAAGAAGCGCCCCGACTACCTGCCCGAACTCCAGCGCGAGCTGGTGGCGGTGATTTCCAAGTACGTGTCGATCAATCCCGACGACATCAAGGTGCACCTGGAAACCCAGGACAACCTCGAAGTGCTCGACATCAAGATCGAGCTGCCCGATCCGGCACCTGCCCGGTAGGGAAGAAGCGAAAGCGCACCGAGGGGTCCTGCAGGACCCGCTCGGCCAGCGCCCGCTCCCAGGCGAGGTAATCGGCCCAGGCCGCATCGCGGCGCGGGCCGAACACGCGCATGACCGAGCCCCAGTCGTCGTCGAAGGGGGTCAGCAGTTGGGCCGGCACGAAGGCGGTCGACAGCGGCCGTCCTGACGCCTTCCAGGCCTGCGTTCCACCCTGGAGCCAGGTGAACACCGCCCCCGATCCCGGCCAGCGCTGTTGCGCGTCGCGCGCGACACGGCGTGCGGCCGCGCCATCGGGCGAAGTGAAGACCAGCGTTCGGCCGGCCACGGCGTGCGAGGCCAGCGGGCCCAGTGAGGCCGGCAGCATGTAGAGCGCGCCGGGCAGGTGGCCGCGTTCGTAGTCGAGGCTGGCGCCCACGTCGATCACCGTCACCGCACCGTTCCTGCGCAGTTGCGCGAGGGCTTCGGCATCCAGCGGTGGAGGTGCGTCCGTTGCGGCGGCCACTGCCGGCGCGGGAGGTGCCTGCCCGGGCGACAGCGCGCCGTCGTAGACGTACACCTCGGCCTGGTTGAGCTGCGTGAGCCAGAAGCTGGTGACCGCGGCGCGCAGGCGGTGCGCCGGATCGTCGATCAGCACGATGCGGGCGCCGCGCGTGCCCACGAGGTTCTCGAAATGCATGAAGAGCTGGCCGCCTGGCACCTGCTGCACCGCGGTGCCGGTGAAGGCCGGGTCGGCGGTGGGGCGCACGTCGAAGAGATAGAGCGTGCGCGTTTCGTCGGCGCGCCAGCTCGCGAGCCGCGCAGCGTCGACCACGGGAAGTGCGAAGCGCTCGAGCAGTTCGTCGGCGACGCGGCGCAGGACCTCGGGCGCTTCGGGCGGCAGCTCGTCGATAGGTGCTGCGTTCTGCACCGTCGGTGCGCCTTGCAGGCCCCAGGCCATCACGCCGTCTTCGACGAACACCGCGTCGGGCGCGCGGCCCAGCAACCGCAGCGTGGTGGCGCCGACGATGCCGCGCGTGCGGCTGAAGCAGTTGATCGCCCAGAGGTGTTCCGCGCCGCCCGCCTCGAAGCGGCGCAGCGCGAGCTCGGTGCCGGCGTGGTTTCGCGCGCCGGGCAGCGAGAGGAACTCGAATTCCGCGCGCGGCCGTGCGTCGACCAGCGTGGTCGGCAGGCCCTCGCGCTGGCGTGCGCGCAAGGCGTCGATGGGAAGGGCCGGTGTGCCGTAGTGCAGCCGCGCACGGTCGCCGAAGGCCTTCACCAGCGTGCCGTAGCCGTCGATGGCAGGCAAGCCCTCGGTCACCCAGCGCTGCAGGCCGCCATCGAGCGTGCGCACGTCGGTGTAGCCCAGGCGCGCAAGCAGGGCCGACGCAGCCCGTGCGGCGCCGTCGGGCGCGTTGTAGTCGTCGTAGAGCACCACGGGCGTGGAGCGCCGCGACACGAATGCGCCGACCTGCAGTTCGAGCCCGCTGAACGGCGCGTTGCGTGCGAGGTTGGGATGGCGCTGCACGAACCAGCGGGTTTCGCGCACGTCCAGCAAGGCCAGTTCGCCGGCAGGTTCGGCC
This sequence comes from Variovorax trehalosi, assembly GCF_051216415.1. NCBI lineage: Bacteria > Pseudomonadati > Pseudomonadota > Betaproteobacteria > Burkholderiales > Comamonadaceae > Variovorax > Variovorax trehalosi. Next base: position 727,987 of record NZ_JBPJZG010000002.1, on the reverse strand, counting down.
AGCAGCAGCGCCTGTAGCCGGACGGGTGCGATGGTCGTGGAAGCGCTGCTGTTCATTTCGGCCAAAGCCGCCAAGCGTAGGCACTTCACGCCCGGACGGAAACGAAATTTCGCGCCCTTGCTTATTCGAAAAACGCGCATGCGAACGGCGTCTTCATACCTAGGATCGCAGTCCTTTGAGCCGTCAAGCCATGACATCGACCGCCCATTCGTCCACCGCACCGACGCGCGCCCCGTCCGGCACGCGCAGGCGGCATTGGTGGTGGCACTTCGAGGTGCCGACGCTCGCCCTCGCCGCCGCGCTGTACGGGGCCTGGGCGGCTTTGCTGTGGTGGCACGGGGCGCTGCCGGGATGGGCGCTGTTCCTGCTGGGCGGTTTTCTCGCGCAGCTGCATTCCTCGCTGCAGCACGAGAGCATCCATGCGATGCGCCATCTGCCCAAGTGGCTGCGCCATGCGGTGGTGTGGCCGCCGCTCACCTTGTGGCTGCCGTATCCGTTCTACAACCGCGGGCACAGTGCGCACCACGTCAACTTCCATCTCACGCACCCGGAGCGCGACGACGAGAGCGCCTACCACTCGGCGCCCGCGTGGGCCGGCTACGGGCCGGTGTGGCGGTGGATCTACATGGCGAACCAGACGATCGCGTTCCGCGTCGTGCTCGGGCCGTTCCTGCGGCTATGGAAGCTGGCGCGCTTCGAGGCGGGGCAGGTGCTCGCGGGCAACTTCTCGCGGCTGCCGACCTGGGGCTGGCATGCGCTGAGCGTGGCGCCGGTGCTGTACTTCGTCACCGCGGTCTGCGGCATGGGCCTGGGCGAGTACCTGCTGTACTTCGTCTACCCCGGGATGATGCTGGGCGCGCTGCGCACCTTCACCGAGCACCGCTGGGCCGACACGCCGCACGAGCGCGTGGCCATCGTCGAATCGAACGTCGTCTTCGGGCTGCTCTATCTGTTCAACAACCTGCACCACGTGCACCACCGGGCGCCGACGATGCCCTGGTACGAGATCCCGGTGTACTTCCGGCAGCATCGCGCGGCGGTGCTGGCCGCGAACGGCAACTTCTACTACCGGGGCTACGGAGAGATCGTCAGGCGCCACCTGTTCAGGCCGGTGTTCACGCCGGTGCATCCGGCGTGGTAGCGGGCAGCGCCAGCAGGCGTTGTGTCCACTCGCGGGCCTTGTCCTCGTCGAAGAGCGGACTGTCGGGGTCACCGTAGAACGTCTGCGCCAAGACCTCGATGCAGGCGCGCTGGCTCTCCAGGTTCTCTTCGCAGTCGTCGAGCGCGGCACCGGTGAGCAGCCAGCGCTCGGCGGCGGCAGCGTCTTCTGGCACGCCTTGGCCCCGAAAGCGCATCCAGCCCAGTTCGTAGCAGGCCCAGCCCTGTTCGCGCTGGGTGCTGTCCTCCGCCACCTTCTGCCGCGCGTAGAGGGCTTCGGCATACAGGGCGTTCACTTCCGCCTCTCCATGGCCCTGTTCGGCCAGCGCCCCTGCGTGCAGGCACAGCGTGCGGCCGAGCTGCATCGTGGCGGCGGTGTCGCCGGCTTCATGGCCACGGCGGAAGTAGCCGATCGCGCGCGCCAGGTCGGGCTCCCCGGGTTCGCCGAGCTTGTGCGCCAGGCCGAGGTTGTAGAGCGCCATCGTGTTGTTCTTCTCGGCGGCCAGTTCGTAGTGCCGCACACCGCCTTCCAGGTCGCGCTCGCCACCCTCGCCTTCGCACAGCATGTAGCCGAGCTGGGCCTGCGTGGCGGCGTCGTCCGCGCCGCCATGGTCGATGGCGTGCAGCAGCCACGCGCGCCCCAGAGGGGCGTCGGCGCCGAGGCCCGCGGTGTCCCAGCGCAGCATCTTCGAGAGCTCGCACATCGCCACGGGTAGGCCCTCGGATGACGCGGTCGCGGGGGCATCGCCGGGCTCGCGCACGCCGGCGGCGCGCGCCATCCAGCGCAGGGCTTCGCGCGGGTCGGCCTCGACCCCCTCGCCGTCGCGCAGATGGCAGGCCAGCTCGTAGGCGGCCCGCGAGTCACCGGCGGCGTGGCGCGCGGCCATGTGCTCGGTGTGCGCCTGCTCGCGGCCGTCGGCATGCAGCCAGACGTACAGGCCGGTGTCGTTGCGCGCAGCCTTCACCGGCTCGCCGGCGCTCCAGCGCTTGCACAACTCCGAGCGGACCACCGTGGCCAGCCAGCTGTCGGAGACCGACACCGCGGCGGAGACCCACGGATAGGCCTGCGGGTGCAGCACGGTGCCGTCGGCACGCAGGACGCCCACGGCGAGTTGCCCCTTCTCGACCTTCGCGCCCCGCGGCATCGGATCGGCGACCAGCCAGCCGATGTCCTGCGTACCCCAGGCCAGCGGCTGGAGCGTGCGGTGCCGGCAAGGCACCAGCTCGCGGCCGGCGGCCACGTCGTAGATGCCGCGCAGCCACGGTGCGTTCTTCGCCGTGCGCCCGCCCTTGGACGCCACGCGCACCAGGTCGCGCCGGACCATGGCGTGGGCGCGCTCCTGGCCACTCAGCGGCTCCAGGGTCTCGAACCGGCCGTAGTCGAAGGGCACGAGCACACGGCCCTGCCCATCGATCAGGCCGCACAGGCCGTCGGCGCGTTCCACGGCAAAGCGCTTCGGCCGGGCCTGGGCGCCGCGCTCGTTGGCCGGATCGTTGTCTTCGCTCGTCAGGGAGTCGATGGGGTATTCCTCGAGCAGTTCGACTTGCGCGTACACCGGCTCGATCACGACGCGGCCTTGCGCATCGAGGAGTCCGGCCTTGCCGTCGCGCGTGGCTTCGAAGGCCTCCCAGTCGTGGCGCCACTGGAGGCTGTCGAAACCCGGCGGCACGGCCCAGTCGCCGCCAGCGCGCACCAGCCCCCAGCCGCCCTCGTCACCGCGCACGGGGGCGAGGCCGAAGGGCGTGAAGTCTTCGGCCTCTTCGAACTGCGGCGCAATGGCCCATTGGCCCTGCAGGTCGATGTACCCGATGCGCTCGCCCACGCGGGCACGCACCCGGCCTTCGACAAAGCTCCAGACCTCGTCGACCGAGGGCGCCAACAGCCAGCTGCCGTCGGTGCGCAGCAGGCCGATGTGGTCGCCGACCAGGGCCGTGGCGATGTCGTCCTCGAAGGCCCAGACCTCGTCGAGCTGCGGTTCGAGCAGCACGCGCGGCGCTTCGACGTCAGCGAGCAGCAGGCCCGAGCGCTCACCCTGCGAGATCCAGAGCAGGCGCGGATCGCTCCCGCCGGCATAGCGGATGTCGTCCCACGCAGGCTCGACCACGGTGGTGCGATGGCTGGTGCCGTCGTCGTCGTGCGCGATGCGCATCACGCCCCAGCGGCCGTCGGCCTCGAAGCGCCAGAGTTCGCCGCCCAGGTGGTTGTCGTAGTCGGGACGTTCATGGCCGTCTTCGTCGTCGTCGTCTTCTTCCGGCTCGAAATCGGCAAAACGCTCGTCGCGCGGCGCCTCGTAGCCATCGAAATACGGATGCGACAGGCCGCCGAAGCCGAACTGCCAGGCCCAGGCCTCCCAGTCCGCGAAGCGCTGGATGCCGAGCGCCGCGTCCACGCCCGGGTGGTTGCCGCTGTCGATGCAGCGCCGCACCTCGGTCCATCGCTCGTTGCACTCGCGGCGGTTGCGTTCGATGAAGCTTTCGCCCTCGGCATCGCCACCCAGCCAGGACAGCTCGTCCAGGTTGGCGGAAAAGCGCGGCGCGCTGTCGTCCGGCGTCTCATCGATCAGCTCGGCCAGGTGCAGCGCCAGCGCCTCGAACTGCAGCGCGATCTGCGGCAGCGTGTGCAGCATCGGATGCCGTTCCACAAACGCGTGCAGCTGCCGGATGCGCGCGAGCGCGGCGTGCGCGTCGCTGGCAAGGTTGTCGGTTCCGGCGTCGCCAAAGACGCGCTGGTGGTCGATGGCGTCGCTGGCCGCGCCGTCGGCCAGCAGGAGCTGCCAAAGCACGGGGAAGTTGTTGTTGGCTTCGGCGATTTCGTTGGCCGATGCTTCTTCGCTGTCAGCGCCATCGCCGGTGTTGGAAGGACTGTGTTCGAGATAGAGCCAGGAACGATTACCCATGTGTGGTCGGTGCGTGTGTCGTCCATGGCGAAGGCCATGGGTGGCGCCCAGTTTAGAGGCGCCTTTTCACGCTCACATGACCGCCGGCGGCTGCACCAGGAACTGTGTGACCTGCGCGAGCACGACCTGCTCCTTGAGGATGCGACGGTGGCCCCAGCCCTGCGTGGCGACGAGCTGCGCGCGGGCAATCGCGTCGCGGTAAGCCTCGGCATCGGCGAAGCGGTTCACGCGGTCGTCGCGGTCATGCACGATCAGCGTCGGCTGCGCGATGCGCGGGCCGGCGAACGCGGGCTCGAATTGCGGCATCAGCACGCCTTCGCGCGCCTCGAACATCCGCTGCATCGCCGCGCGCGTCTGCTCGCTGAGGCCGAAGGCGTGTGCGAAGTAGCGCGTGTATTCGCGCGGCGACGCGGGCGGCGCGAGCAGCACGATGCGATCGGCCGGCAGCCCGCGTCCCGCGGCATACGCCAGCGCATTGGCACCCAGCGAATGCGCGACCACGGCGCGCAACGCACGGCCGTCCGCGGCGAGCCGGGCGGTGACGTAGTCGATGGCGCGCGCGAACTGCGCGCCGTTGGTCGCCATGCCTTCGCTGCGGCCGTGCGCGGGCAGCTCGAGCAGCACCGGCCGAAGGCCCGCCGCGGCGATCGCCTGCGCGAGCGGCAGCATCTGGCCCGCATGCCCGCCCCAGCCATGCACCAGCAGCACGACCGGGGCCGACTCAGCCCCCGAGTCCTGCGCCGCCAGGTGGTAGATGCCGACGCTCACGTCCTCGAAGGACCAAGCCTCGCGACGCCAGTCGGCGCCGGGATGCTGCCCGCGGTAAAGCCACTTGGGCGGCAGCGGTGTGCCGAACACCCGGTAGGCCGCGCGCACGCCCAGTGCGGGCCAGAGGCGCTGCGATGCGCCGAGGCCGAAGCGCATCGCGCGCATCAGCCGGCTGGCGCCGTAGTAGTTCGTGGGGGCGGGGGTGCTTGTCATGTAGGCGGGTCCTCTCAGTACCAGACCCAGTCCTGGTTGCTGCGGGGCAGGCTGCGCAGCGTGTCGCGAGCGGCTTCGACGCCAAGGGCGACGGCGTAAATGGCAAGGCAAAGGGCAATGATCAGCATGACGCTTCTCCTATTTATCGCACGACTGTGCGAAATTCTGACAAAGAAAAATGAGGCAAATCTATCTGCCCGATGGCTCAGGCGAGGTAGCTGGAAAGGAGCCGCTGCCAGGTCTGCGTGGCCCTGTCGGCGGTGTGCGGGTCGCGCAGGAAACGCGCGTCGTGCAACTGGTTCATCATGATCCCGTTGATCTCGCTGACCAGTTGTGCGGGTTCGGTGTCGGCCTTGAGTTCGCCGGCCTCGATGGCGAGCGTCACGGTGCGGCGCAGGGCGGCGCGCCAGCGCGTGATCTCCTCGAGGAGCACATCGCGCAGCTCGCCTTCGCGGTCGTCGAACTCGAAGGCGCCGGCCACGTAGAGGCAGCCGGTCTGGGCCTCGACATCGCGGGTGCGGGCGATCCAGCGGGCCACGATGTCGTTCAGGCGCGCGAGGCCCTTGGGCTTCTGCATGGCCGGGACGAACACATCGGCCAGGAAGCCGCGGCCGTACTCCTCGATGACCGCCTTCTGCAGCGCCTCGCGCGAGCCCACGCGGGAAAACACACCGCTCTTGGAAAGCCCCAGGCGGCTCGCGATGACCTGCAGCGAGATCGCTTCCAGGCCCTCGGCCAGGGCGAGGTCCATCGCCGCGCCGACGATGGCGGCGCGGGTGAGTTCGCTTTTCTGGGTTTTGGCGTCCATGTCGCGAACTTTAGCACAGTCGTGCGAAATCACAAGTGCAAGGCAAAAGCATGACGTATAGATGTTTTGCTCATGTGAAACCAACAAACGCATCGTTCCATGCATAAGCGCTTCTGCCGAGAATCGCCGGTCGGTTCCCACCCCGGGGGCCTGATGACACCTCGGCGCCAGATGAACTTCCAACAACTGCGCTCGGTACGCGAGGCCGTTCGTTGCGGCTTCAACCTGACCGAAGTCGCTCACACCCTTCACACCTCGCAGCCCGGCGTGAGCCGGCAGATCCGCGAACTCGAGGAAGAACTCGGCATCGAGCTCTTCGTGCGCGCCGGCAAGCGCCTCACGGGCCTCACCGAGCCGGGCGGCCACGTGCTGCCGATCATCGAGCGCATGCTGCTGGAGAGCAGCAACCTGCGACACGCGGGGCAGGAGTTCGTGGCGCAGCAAAGCGGACTGCTCTCCATCGCGGCCACGCACTCGCAGGCGCGCTATGCGATGCCGGTGGCCGTGCAGGAATTTCGCGCGCAGTTTCCGAACGTGAAACTGCACCTGCACCAGGGCTCGCCCAAGCAGATCGCGCAGATGCTGATCGACGGCGAGGCCGACGTGGGCATCGCCACCGAGGCGCTCGGCGACTACCCGCAGCTGGTCGCCCTGCCCTGCTACCGCTGGACGCATTCGGTGATCGTGCCGCCGGGCCATCCGCTGCTCGATGCACCGCTGTCGCTGGAGGCGCTCACGCGCTATCCGCTGATCACCTACGACACGGGCTTCACCGGCCGCTCGCGCATCGACGAGGCGTTCGAGGCGCGCGGGCTGCAGCCCAACATCGTGCTCGCCGCGATGGATGCCGATGTGATCAAGACCTACGTGACACTGGGCCTGGGCGTGGGCATCGTGGCCGGGGTGGCCTACGAGGCGGAGCGCGACACGCAGCTGCGCGCGATCGATGCGGGGCGCCTGTTCGGCATCAACCTCACCAAGCTCGCGGTGCGCCGCGGCAACTACCTGCGCAAGTACGTCTACGCCTTCATCGAGTCGTTCGCTCCGACCCTGACGCGTGCCATCGTCGAAAAGGCGCTGGGCGACGAGGCCAAGGCTTCCCACTACGAAATCTAGCCCTGCCGTGAGGGCCGTTCCGGGCGCTGTTGCGTGGCGGGTACTGCGAAAACGGCGGGGTTCAAAAGAAAGCGTGCGGCTTCACACAAGGGGCGTACATTCGGGTTAATTCCTTGGCTTCCGGAACGGATCAGCAATGGCATCGACCCCGCAGCAGCAGCAACAGCAAACCAGGGCCGCCCAAAAGGCGGCCGATGCAGCGGAGCGACGAGAACGGTTGAAACGGGCGCTGCCCGCCACGGTGGAGCTCCTGCAGAGCCGCCAGGCCGACCGCATCGACGACAACGACATCGACGCGTATGTGAGCCTCAACTGGCTCGAATGGCACGGTGGGGGCCTGCGCCTCACGATCACCGGGCGCAACGTGTGCGCCCAGTCGGTATCCACCGCGCTGGCCTGACAAGCGTCCCCCCAAAGAAAAACCGCCACAGTCACCTGTGGCGGTTTCGCATGGGGCCCTGACCGGGCATCGGGCGGGTTACTGGCCCGCGATGATCTGCGCGATCAGGCCGGTGGCAATGGCGGCGAGCACATAGTCCCCACCCACGCCGACCCACTGGTAGCCACGGGGCGGCGCCTGCAGGCGATAGGCACGGTAGTCGTTCACCACGTAGTTGCGGCCACGGTACTCGGCCGGCACGCGGCCACCGCGGCGCCATTCGGCATGCGGCTGCGGGAAGCCGCGGCGATCGAACTGGCGGCCATCGCGGAAGTCCTGGTTGCCGCGGTAATCACGGTGCGGACCGCGGCGATCGAAATTGCGCTCTCCCCGGTCGTTGCCGTGCCGTTGTTCGACACGTCCGTTGCGATCGTCGCGCCCGTCGCCGGGCCGTCCGTCGAAGCGGCGGTCTTGCGCGAAGGCGCTTCCCGCTGCCATGCACATCGCGAGCGCCGCAGCAGCGACGGCCATGCTCTTCGAATTGATGTTCATCTGGAACTCCTTCATGCGTTGATGACGAGTTCATTGTGTGCCGCTGTTGTGTCTGGCCGGCTCACTTCAGGTCGCCGTCAGGTGAAATCAGGTAAGCGCTGGTATCGGGGCGGCGCGTTGTCCTTCACTGCGGGGCGTATCGGTTGACCACGACGCCGCATTCGTAGCCCGTCGATCCGAGCAAACGCAATGCGTGCCCCTTGCGCTGGTCGTGAAACACCGAGCGCCCCGCGCCCACGGCGGTGGGATTGACGAAGAACTGGAACTCGTCGACCAGCCCCTCGGTCACGAGCGACGACGCGAAGCCAACACCGCCGATGACGAGGATGTCCTTGCCCTCCTGCCGCTTGAGCGCGCTCACCTCTTCGACCAAGCCGCCGCGCGCAATGACGGTGCGCTCCCAGCGCGACGTCTTCAGCTTGTCGGTAAGCACGACCTTCTGCGCATCGACCACCTTCTGCGCGAAAGCGAATCGCGGGTTGGCCGGATAGTTCTTCGCCGCGCGCCCCCAGTGGTCGAGGTAGCCCTCCTCCACGATCTTGCGGCTCAGCAAGATCGTGTCGACGCCTTCGAAGACGGTGTTGAAGTAGGCCTTCAATTTATCGTCCCACGCCCAGCGATCGCCCCAGCCCCAGACCTGCCAGTCGAGGTTGCCGTTGGCAGGCGAGACGTAGCCATCGACGGACATCTGCATCTGCAATATGAGCTTTCGCATGGTGGCTCTCTTCGGGGTCTGATTGGCTTACTGCTCTTGAAATGCAAGCAGTCATCAGTATTCGATGACCGATGCGAAAATGCAAGCAGTTTTTCGAACGCACCGCAAACCCCGATGGCCACTCAACAGAAATCGCTTTGCCCGATCAACCTCGCGCTCGAAGTCTTCGGCGACCGCTGGAGCCTCCTGATCGTTCGCGACATGATGTTTGCCGGCAAGCGGCATTTCAGGGAATTCCTGCAGTCCGAGGAAGGCATCTCCTCGAACATCCTGACCGAGCGCCTGGGCAAGCTCGTCGAGTATGGCGTGCTCAGCAAGACCGACGATCCGACCCACAAGCAGAAGGCCATCTACAGCCTCACACCGATGGGCATCGACCTGCTGCCGGTGATAACGCAGATCGGCATCTGGGGGCGCAAGTACACGCAGGCGACCAAGGAAAGCGGGGCGCCCGCGGCGGCGCTGGAGAAAGGCGGGCCGGCGCTGCAGAAGAAGATGCAGGCCGACCTGCGCAAGGCGCACCTGGGCCGGAGCGGAACAGCCTGAGCGCCTCAGCCCCCGACCATGCTGTTGACCCGGTGACTGCGCGCGCCGTGCTTCACGTGGAGATCCACCGGCGGCAGGTCGAGTTCGATCAGCGCGCCATGCGTTCCTGCCAGGTCGAGCACGCCGGTCGATTTCGGCGCCTCAGTGTGCAGCACCACCGCATACGGCCCTTCACCGCGCGCCACGAGCCGCTGCGCGAGTGCATCGCCGCCCTCCTTCTTTTCAACGGCGGCGTTCTCGCGCGGCGACGACAGCACCAGCACGCTGCCGCCCAGTGCGATGACCGCCACGCGCACATTGCTGCCGGGCACGGCCACGGGCTCGCCGATGTGCGTGGCGGCATCGTCGGGCACGGGGCCGAGCAGCGCGCGGTAGCGCGCCAGCGTGGCATCGAGATCGCGCACCGCGACCGCAAGGCTCGCCACGCCGAGCGTGCCGTTGGCATGCACGCGCACCTTGCCTTCGGGCACGCGCAGATGGCGCGGCGTGAGATCGCCGCACAGGAAAGGCAAATCGGCCGAGGGCGCGCGCGCCGTCTGCCAGCGCAGGCGCTCGCCGTCGGGGCGCACGCGGCCGCCATCGAGCGGACCGTCGAGCGAGAGGCCGCGCGCCTTCGCATCGGCCACGGTGACCGCGGTGCTGCGCGGCAACAGCGCGAAATCGACAATGCCTTCGCCGTGCCGCTGCAGCAATTGCCACCAGCGCTCGGTGGGTGACGGTTCGCGCCACGCGATCAGTTCGAAGTAGCTGCCGTCCTCGAACACCACCAGCGCGTTGTGCGTGGCACGGCCCGGATGGTCGCCGCCGCGCACCACGTGGAACCCAAGCGCGCCGTAGTCGGCGATGGTGCGTTCGAGGTCGTGCACCGCGATCACGATGTGGTCGAGTTTCAATGCCATGGTGGGTTCTCCCTGTGTGCGTTCGCTCATTCAGGAGGCAGTGCGGGCAGCGCCCTCGCCGCCGAGGTAGGCATCGCGGATGCGCGCATCGGCCAGCAGTTCGCGCGCCGGCCCCGAAAGCACGATGCGCCCGGTCTGCAATACATAGCCGTGGTGCGCGATCTGCAGCGCGAGGCTCGCGTTCTGCTCGACCATGAAGACCGAGACGCCCTGCCCGTTGATGCGTGCGATGAGCTCGAGCACCTTGTCGACGTACAGCGGCGACAGGCCCATCGTGGGCTCGTCCATGCAGATGAGCTGCGGCCGGCCCATGAGCGCGCGCGCCATTGCGACCATCTGCTGCTCGCCGCCCGAGAGCGTACCGGCCTGGAACTCGATGCGCTCGGCCACGCGCGGAAAGAGCTCGAGCATGCGTTCGAGGTCTTCATTCACGGCCTTGCGGTCGCTGCGCGCATAGGCGCCCATCAAGAGGTTCTCGCGCACGGTCATCGCGGGAAAGAGCCGGCGCGCCTCGGGCACCGAGCCGATGCCCTTGCGGATGATCTGCGGCGTGCCGAGGCCGAGCATCGACTCGCCGTTGAAGTTCACTTCGCCTGAGCGCGGCTTGAGCAGGCCGAGCACGATCTTCATCGTGGTCGACTTGCCGCTCGCATTGCCGCCGAGCAGGCTCACGATCTGGCCCTTGCGCACTTCGATGTCGAGGTCGAAGTGCGCCTGCACGGGGCCATAGAAGCTGTTGACCTTGCGCAGCTGGAGCAGCGGTTGTTTCGTGTCGATGGATGCGGCCGCAGTGCTGCGCTCGGGCACCGCTTCATCGCGCCCGTCGCCCCAGAGCGACGAAGGAGGAAGACCCGTGCGGGCGACGGTGGCGATCATGCGGGCACCGCCTGTGTCTCGCCGACGTGGCGATGGCCAAGATATGCCTCGATCACCGCGGGGTCGTTGCGCACTTCGTCAGGCAGGCCTTCCGCGATCTTGCGGCCGTCGTCGAGCACGGCCACGCGGTCGGACAGCTGCATCACGAGGTCCAGCTTGTGCTCGATCAGCAGGATGGTCTGGCCGCGCGACTTGAGGCCGCGAATGATCTCCAGCATCTCCGCCGTTTCGCTTTCGTTCATGCCGGCCGTGGGTTCGTCGAGCAGCAACAGCCGCGGCTTGAGCGCGAGCGCGCGTGCGATCTCGACACGGCGGCGGTTCGCGTACGAGAGGCTGTACGCGGGATGGTCGATGCGCGGCGCGAGCCGTTCGCCGAAGAGCGCAATGATGTCGAGCGCGTCCTTGCGCAACGCCTCTTCTTCGCGCCGCACGGCCGAAGGCTGCAGCAGCGCGAGCCCCAGCTCGGCCAAGGCGCCCAGGCCCGGCACGCCGCCGACACGCGGTTTCACGGCGCGCAGCCGCGTGTGCGCGCCGACCAGCACGTTGTCGAGCACCGAGAGATTTGCGAACACGCGGCCATGCTGGAAGGTGCGCGCGAGGCCGCGTTGCGCGAGTTGCTGTGCCGGCAATCCGGTGATGTCCTGCCCCTCGAAAAACACCTGCCCCGCATCGGGCCGGTCGAGGCCGGTCACGAGGTTGAAGAGCGTGGTCTTCCCCGCCCCGTTCGGCCCGATCACGCTGAGCAACTCGCCCTCGCCCACCTGAAGGTCGACCGCATTCACCGCGGTCAACCCGCCGAAGCGCCGCGTGAGGCCGCGGATCTCAAGCAGCGATGGCATCGCCCGCTTCCCGCGGCGCATTCGCCGCTTCCGCCTTCGAATTGACGAGCTTCACCTCAGCGCGAATCGTCTGCGGATTGCGCAGCAGGTTCAGGATCGGGCAGTTGCGCTCCACCGCCTCGAACAGCGCGTCGATCTCCTGGCGGCTCGCGGGCGAATCGATGTGCACCGTGTAGCCGATCTCGTGCGGCCAGATCGGCGTCTTCTCGTGGCCGGGCTTGCCGCCGCGCGGATCGATGAGGCCGGTCACTTCCACCTCGAGGCTTTCGAGCGGCACCTGGCGCTCCGCGGCCTGGATCAGGAAGATGTGCGTGACGCAGGTGCCAAGCACGCCGAGCTGCAGTTCGGGTGAACTCGGCCCGAGGTTGTAGCCCGCGAAATCGGGCGGGCTGTCGCTGATGACCTGGTGCTCGCGAATGCGCAGGCGCCGCACGCCGCTGCGGCCCTCGGCCTTCACGCTGGCCTTGAGTTGCACCGGCTGCGCGGTGCCCGCCTCGACGGCGGCATTGCGTGCCAGCACGGCGGCGCGTTTCTCGGCGAGGTAGTCGTTGAGGTGGCTCATGGCGTGTGGTTCTTTCTTCAGACGGTGCCCAGCAGGCCTTGTGGGCGGAAGCGGATCAACAAGAGCAATGCGACCCCGTAGATCAGCATCCGGTACTCGGCCGTCACGCGGAACAGCTCGGGCAGGCTCACGAGCGCGACCGCGCCAAGCAACGCACCGCTGATGTTCCCGAGCCCGCCGAGGATCACCATCGTGAGCGCGAGGATCGAGATCTGCGAGCCGAAGGTCTCGTGGTTGATGTACGAGTACATGTGCGCGGTGAAGGCGCCGCTCACGCCGGCCGCGAAGCCGCCGAAGCCGAAGGCCAGCGCCTTGTAGCGGTCGGGGCTCACGCCGTAGGCGCGCGCGGCCACTTCGTCTTCGCGCACCGCCCGGAAGGTGCGGCCCAGGTGCGAGCGCAACAGGCGCCACTGCAGCAAGGCCAGCAGCACCATTGCGCCGAACGACGCCCAGTAGATGGCTTCGTTCGACGACGCATTGCGCCCGAACAGCGAGAGCGGCGGAATCCCCGAGATGCCGATGGGTCCGCGCGTGAGGCTTTCCCAGTTGAGGATGGTCAGCGCCACGATCTCGCCGATGCCCAGCGTGGCGATCGACACGTAGTGCCCGCGCAGCCGGAACGCCGGAAAGATCAACGCGGTGCCGATCAGCGAGGTGAGGATCCCCGCGAGCACGATGCCCGTGCCGACCGGCAGGTGTAGGTCTAGCACCAGCAGCGACGAGGCATACGCACCGATGGCCAGCAGCCCCGCATGGCCGAGCGAGATCTGCCCGATGGTGCCGGCGACCAGCGTGAGGCTCAGCGCGAGCGCGGCGTAGAGCCACGCATTGGTGAGCGTCTGCAGGAGATACGGCGATGGATCGAAGAACGGCAACGCCACCGCCGCGGCGAAGAGCGCGAGCAGCAGCCTGCGCGGCACATGCCACGGCTTGCTCGGCGCAATGAAGGTGCCGGTCAGCGGCTCGGGCGGCAGTGCGCGCTTGCGGCCGAAAAGGCCGTTCGGCTTCCCCACCAGGATCACCAGCAGCAACGCAAACGCAAAGAGGTTGCGGTAGGGTGTGCCGAGGATCGCCACGCCGTAGCTCTCGATCAGCCCCAGCAGCAGGCTGCCGACGATGGCGCCCGGCACGTTGCCCACGCCGCCGACCACGGTGGCCACCACGCCCTTGAGCGTCGCCTGGAAGCTCATCGCCGGGCTGATGTTGTTGTAGTACATGCCCACCAGCAGGCCCGAGAGCCCGCCCAGCGCGGCGGCGATGGCGAACACCGTCTGGTTCACGCGATCGACATCCACGCCCATCTGCTGCGCCGCGTCGCGGTCCTGCGCGGTGGCGCGCACGGCCCAGCCCAGCTTCGTGAAACGCAGGAAGACGAACAGCACCGCCGCGCTCGCGATGCCGATGCCCGCGATCAGGAGGTCCAGCGCGCCGATGGTGCCGGTGCCGATCTTCAGGCGCCAGTCGGGCAGCTGCGTGGGCAGCGAACGCGGATCGGGGCTGAAGATCAGCTGCACGAGGATGTCAAGCACGAAGCTGATGCCGATGGTGGCCAGCAGCGGCGCGATGCGCGCGGCCCCCTGCAGCGGCCGAAGCCCCACGCGCTCGATCAGCATGCCCAGCGCGCCCGAGCCCAGCACCACGAGCGCGATGGTCACGGGCAGCGGCGTGTGCAGGTAGGTGATGCTCGCCCAGCCGATGTACGCGCCCACGGTGTAGACCGAGCCGTGCGCGAAGTTGATCAGGTGCGAGACACCGAAGATCAGCGCGAGCCCGACCGCCAGCAACGCATAGATGTTGCCGATGATCAGGCCGTTGACCGTGTAGTCGAAGAACGAGGTGAAGCTCATTTATTTGGCCAACGCCACCGCCCCGGCCTTCTCGTCGATCTGCGCCCATTTGCCGTCCTTGACCACCAGGTTCACGCTCTTCACGCCGATCACGCGGCGCGTCTGCGCATCGAAGCTGGCCTTGCCGAAGATCACGCTGGGCACGTCCTTGATCTTGTAGAACGCATCGCGCACGGCCTTGCGGTCGGCCTTCGGGCCGGTCTGGCGCAGCGCGGCGGCCGCGTACACCACGGCGTCGTAGGCATAGGCGTTGAAGGCGTCGGGCTCCTTGCCGTACTTGGCGCGGAAGCTCTTCACGAACTCCTGCACCTCGGCGCGCGGTTCCTCGGGGAAGAAGGCGGTGTTGGTGTGGATGCCGTTCACGGCCGCGCCGCCGAGCTCGATGAACTTCGGCGAATACACCGAGCCCACCGCCGCGATGGGTTGCTTCAGCCCCACGCTGCGCACCTGGCCCGCGATGAGCGCACCGTCGGGGTAGTAGGAGATCAGCACCAGCCCGTCGGGGTTGGCATCGCGCACGCGCACCAGCGTCGAGCGGAAGTCTTTCTCGTCGGGCTGGTAGCCCTCGGCAATGGCGAGCTGCGCACCGCGCTCCTGCGCGGCCTTCACGAGCACGTCCTTGCTGGTGCGGCCCCAGTCGGTGTTGAGGTAGAGCACCGCGATGCGCTTGAAGCCCAGCGTCTTCACCGCAAGGTCGGCCAGCAGCGGCTGCGCATCGGCTTGGCTGATCGATGGGCTCCAGATGTAGTCGCCGCCCTTGGTGAAGTCGGGGTGCGAGTTGGTGAAGCCCAGTTGCACGAGGCCCGCGCGCTGGTAGATCGGCGAGGCGGCCATCGAGGCGGGGCTCGAGAAATCGCCGAGCTCGATGAGCACGCGCTTGTCGTTCACCAGCTTCTGCGCGATGGCCACCGACTGGCGCGGATCGCTCTGGCTGTCCTCGAAGTTGTAGGCCAGCGGCCGGCCGTGGATGCCGCCCTGCGCATTGATGTGGTCGAGCGCGAGGTCGAAGCCCGCCTTCCATTGCGCGCCGTACTGCGCGTTCTGCCCGGTGAGCGGACCGCTCACGCCGAACCACACCGGCTCGCCGGTAGCGGGCGCGGCAAGGGCTGCGAAAGGCGTGGCCAGCAGCACGGCGGAGAGTGCGACCACATGGCGCAGGAAGCGATGGCGATTGAGCAGCGGCATGACGTCGGACCTCGGTGATGAATGAGCGTGCAGGGCAACGATTCTTCGCCGCGTCCCCTGACCGGGGAACGAACAAAAACGGGGAGGCTTATGCGCTTTCCGAGCAAGCAAAGGGTCAATTGCCGGCGGGCGCGCGGCCCGCGTTTAAGCTGCGCGCTTCATGAAACGACGACACCTCCTCCAACTGATGTGCGGCGTGCCAGCCGCGGCCGTCCTGGCCGCCTGCGGCAAGCGCAAGCCCTCCGCCGCAGCGCTCAAATCCGATGCCCGCGTGCTGGCGATCGGCGACAGCCTGACCTTCGGCTATGGCGCGCCCCCCGATGCCTCGTGGCCCGTGAAACTGGGCGAGATCACCGGCTGGCAGATCGAGAACGCGGGCGTCAACGGCGACACCTCGGCTGGCGCATTGCAGCGCCTGCCGTCGCTGCTGGCCGCGGGCAGCTACGACGCGATCCTGATCGGCATCGGCGGCAACGACATGCTGCGCGGTGTCTCGGCCTCGGCCACGCGCGACAACATCGCAGCGCTCGTGAAAGAGGCGCGCGAGCACACGCCGCATGTCGCGCTGCTGGCCACGCCCGCGCCCGACGCGATGCGCGCGTTCGTCGGTTCGCTCAGCGATGCGCCGTTCTACGAAGAGGTCGCGAAGTCGGGGCAGGCGCTGCTCGTCGCCAATGTGTATTCGAGCGTGCTGTCGGATGCGACGCTGCGCTCCGATCGCATCCACGCCAATGCCGAGGGCTACGCGAAGGTCGCGCAGCTGCTCGCGGACCAGTTCAAGGCCGCGGGCTGGCGCTGAGGCTCAGGCGGCAAGCTGCAGCAGGTCATCGCGGCAAAGCTGCCACCCAAAGCAAAGCAAGCCTTCAGGGCGCGTTGCCCTGCGGTCCCACAGGCGGTGGCGCCGCACGCCCGCTGGAGCCCGGCGCGAGCTTGCGGCCGAAGGCTTCGCCCACGTTGCGCACCGGCCGGCTGGCACGGGCCGACACGTTGTTGACACCCCGTCGCGTGGCGCTGTCGGCGCGATCGATGCCTCGGCCTGCAGCATTGGTGCCGCGCTGCACGCTGTTCACCACCTTGCTGTCGCGCGGCGGTGCCTTGAGGGTGTGGGCGCGCTGCGCCTTGGGCGGGTTGTCTGCGCTCTGCGCATGGACGGCGGCGGTGGGCAGCAGGAGGCATGCTGCCGCGAATGCCAGGGTATGGATGTGCATCTTCATGACGGGCTTCCTTCTTTGTCGCTGGCGTCGATCGCATCGGCGGCTGCCGCGCGCGCCATGCGCTCGCTCTTCCAGTACACGTCGTCGCCGCCATCCATGCGATTGAGCACACGCGCGAGCACGAAGAGCAGGTCGCTGAGCCGGTTGAGGTACTGGCGCAATGCGTCGTTGAGTTCCGCGGTAGTGCCAAGCGCCACGACCGCTCGCTCGGCCCGTCGCGCCACGGTGCGGCACACATGCGCGAGCGAGGCGGCGCGCGTGCCGGCCGGCAGGATGAATTCGGCCAGGCGCGGCAAGGCGGCGTTGTGGTCGGCCAGCGCGTTGTCCAGCTGCAGCAGCGCCTCGGGCTTGAGCAGCGTGAAACCCGGCATCGAGAGTTCGCCGCCCAGGTTGAAGAGCTGGTGCTGCACGTCGACCAGCAGTTCGCGCACGGCCTCGGGCATGGGCTCGCAGAGCAGCACGCCGATCTGCGAGTTGAGCTCGTCCACGTCGCCCATCGCGTGCACGCGCAGATGGTCCTTGGGCACGCGGGTGTTGTCGCCGAGGCCGGTGGTGCCGTCGTCGCCTGTGCGGGTGGCGATCTGGGAAAGTCGGTTGCCCATGGGCGCGCTCCTGGTTATGCGGGGACCGTCGAAGCGTCGATCTTGCCGGCCAGCCATTGCAGGCCTGCAAGATGCTGCTGGTCGTGGCTGCAGAGGTAATGGATGAGGCTGCGCATCGTGAGCGGGCCGTAGCCTTCGAAGACCGCCGTGCGCGCGAGTTGCGCATCGGTCAGGCCCGAGATGATCTCCATCGTCTGCGCGCGTGCGAGGCGGAAATCGGCCAGCACCAGCTTCGCGTCGGCGACGCCGTAGTTGCGTTCGATAGCAAGGGGTTCACTGTCGATCGAGGCCAGCGTCGGGCGGTTCTCCGTGAGGGTGCGCCTGAATCGCACGTGATAGCCCTCGATCTCGATGTCGCGCACATGGCAGAGCTGCTCGATGGCGGTGAAGGCCTCGCTGGGCACGCCCTCCCACGAGGGCGGCGCCCAGTGCCTGAAAGTCTCGGGAATGGCCGCGTAGTGGGCCTCCAGCTGCGAGGGGAAGGCCGCGAGGGCGCTGAGGGTCGTGGGGTTCATCATTTTTTCCGAAGCGCATTATGGTGCTCGCTCCGTAAAATGGCCGATCCCCCTCACCCGTCAGGAGACTCCCGATGAACGCCCCGACCCAAACCTCGCACCTGATGCCGGAGCTTCATCTGCGCGACGTCCCGGCCAGCCTGATCGACGGGCTGAAGGTGCGCTTCGGCGCCAACTGTTCCACGGCGATGGCAGTGCGCACCCAGCACGGGCGCGACGAATCGTCGTTCGACGCGCCACCGCCCTCGGCCGTGGTGTTTGCCGAGAGCACGCAGGACGTGGCCGATGCCGTGAAGCTCGCGAGCGAGCACAGCGTGCCGGTCATTCCCTTCGGCGTCGGCTCCTCGCTCGAAGGTCACCTCCTGGCGGTGCAGGGCGGCATCAGCATCGACGTGTCGCGCATGAACAAGGTGCTGTCGATCAACGCCGACGACCTCACGGTGACGGTGCAGCCGGGCGTCACGCGCAAGCAGCTCAACGAAGAGATCAAGAGCACGGGCCTGTTCTTTCCCATCGACCCGGGCGCGGACGCCTCCATCGGCGGCATGACGGCCACGCGCGCGAGCGGCACGAACGCGGTGCGCTACGGCACGATGCGCGAGAACGTGCTGGCGCTCGAAGTGGTGACGGCCGCGGGTGAAGTCATCCGCACCGGCACGCGCGCGAAGAAGTCGTCCGCAGGCTACGACCTCACCCGCCTGATGGTGGGCAGCGAGGGCACGCTGGGCGTGGTCACCGAAGTCACGCTGCGCATCTATCCGCTGCCCGAAGCCGTGTCGGCAGCCATCTGCTCGTTCCCGAGCATCGAGGCCGCGGTGCGCACCACCATCGAGACGATCCAGCTCGGCGTGCCGATCGCGCGCGTGGAACTGATCGACGTGAACACGGTGCGCATGGTGAACGCCTACGCCAAGCTGAACCTGCGCGAAGAGCCGATGCTGCTGATGGAATTCCACGGCTCGCCGGCCGGCGTGAAGGAGCAGGCCGAGACGGTGCAGGAGCTCGCGAGCGGCCATGGCGGCAACGCCTTCGAATGGGCCAGCACGCCGGAAGAACGCACGCGGCTCTGGACGGCGCGGCACAACAGCTATTTCGCGGCGGTGCAGTCGCGCCCGGGCTGCCGCGTGATCTCCACCGACACCTGCGTGCCGATCTCGCGCCTGGCCGATTGCCTGCTCGACTCTGTGGCCGAAGCCGATGCGAGCGGCATCCCCTACTTCCTCGTCGGCCACGTGGGCGACGGCAATTTCCACTTCGGCTATCTGCTCGATCCGAACATTCCCGAAGAGCGCGTGAAGGCTGAAGCGCTCAACCACCAACTGGTGAGCCGCGCGCTGGCGCTCGAAGGCACCTGCACCGGCGAGCACGGCGTGGGGCTGCACAAGATGGACTTCCTGGTCACCGAGGCGGGTGTCGGCGCGATCGACATGATGCGGACGATCAAGCGTGCGCTGGACCCGAAGAACATCATGAATCCAGGCAAGATCTTCAGCCTCTGATCCATCCGGGTCACACGTAAAAAAGCCCGGCGGCTCGCGAGAGCGCCGGGCTTTTTCGTGGCCCGAAGGCCAGCGTTTTTGGCTTACTTGCGGCGACGTGCCGGTGCCTGCTCCGGCGGCACATAGGTCTGCGACGGCGCAGCGCCGCCATCCACGCCGAGTCGGCCGCCGCCACCGAGGCCCTGGCCGCGCACCGTCTGCGCCTTGTAGTTGCGCAGCGACCGGACCATCTGGTTGAAGGCGTCCATGAACGCGGCGGCAATCACCTTGCCCTGCGCCGTGTTGGTGTAGCCGCCGAGACCACCGGCGCCGCTGCGGCCGGCCAGCCCACCGAAGGCGCCGAAGTCGGTCTTGGAAGCGCTGCCTTCGGAGGCCGCGACCTGCACGCCCGAGCGGTTGTCGATGAGGGTCAGCAGCGCACTGGCTTCCTTGGTCTGCATGCTGCCGCCGATGGCCGCGAGCGCGCGGCCACGGCCGCCACCCACGAGACCGCCGAGCGCGCCGCCGATACCGCCGGCATCGCTGTTGCTGAACACGATCTCGGGCGACAGGCCGTAGTCGGAGGCCACCATCTGGCCGCGGCCGAAGTTGCTGCCGCCGCGCATTTCACCCGACTGCTGCAGCGCGCGTTCGCGCGTCATGGCGTTCATGCCGGCCGCGCCGCGCTCGACCACGATGAAACAGTTCGATTGCTGCACCAGCAAACGCAACAGATTTGCAGTAGGCGGCAGGCGGTATTCGCCGGTGAGGATGGTGTACCAGCCCGCACTCTGGTTCTCGATCAGCGACACCGTGCCGAGCGGCGATTCGCAGCGCTCGAGCTGGCTGCTTTCGCCGGCGGTGGACGAACCGGCGGCGCTGCCGGTGGCCATGGTCTTGGCCGACTGACTGCCCATCTGCATGTCGGTGGTCGCGCAACCGGTGAGGAGAAGCGCACCGACAGCGATGGCCGCGAGCGGGAACTTGGTGAACGTCATGACAGGGACTCCCTCTGTTTTCAGATCTTGGGTTGGAAAAAACCAGCGGTCGAGGATACGCGCAAAGGATTACAGGAATCAATCGAACGAACGGCCCCTCCCGATTTCAAAACTAGGCCGTTCGGCGGATGCGCTCGATCAATCCGTTGAGCGCTTCGATAGAGCCGAAATGGATCGCGAGCTCGCCGCTTTCGCCGCGCTTCGTGCGCTTCTTGATGCGCACCTCGACCTCGGCGGTGAGCAGGTCGGCCAGCTCTTCTTCCACACGCTGCAGGTCGCGCGATTTCTCGCCGGCGTTGCCGCGGCGGGACGGCGTGAGGGTGAACTCGGCGGCCAGCTTCTTCACCAGCGCCTCGGCTTCGCGCACCGACATCTTCTTGGCGGCGATCTGGTTGGCCGCGGTGATCTGCGTGCCGCGGTCCAGCGAGAGCAACGCGCGGGCGTGGCCCATGTCGATGTCGCCGGCCATCAGCATCAGCTGGGCGGGTTCGGCCAGGTTCAGCAGGCGCAGCAGATTGCTGGCTGCGCTGCGCGAGCGGCCCACGGCCTGTGCCGCCATTTCGTGAGTGAGCCCAAACTCGGCGACCAGGCGTTGCAGGCCTTGGGCCTCTTCGAGCGGATTGAGGTCTTCGCGCTGGATGTTCTCGATCAGCGACATGGCGGCCGCGGCCTCGTTGGGCACGTCGCGCACCAGCACCGGCACGCTGTCGAGGCCCGCGAGCTTCGCGGCGCGGAAGCGCCGCTCGCCCGCGATGATTTCGTATTCGGCGTTCTTGGCCGCTGCCGATTCGGCATCGAGCCGGCGCACCAGGATCGGCTGCATGATGCCCTGCACCTTGATGCTCTCGGCCAGCTCGTAAAGCGCGCCTTCGTCCATGCGGGTGCGCGGCTGGTACACGCCGGCCACCATCTGGTCGAGCATCAGCGTGGTCGGGTTCGGCGGTGCGCCGCCCTCTTCCGCGCCCGAGCTGCCATGGTCGGCGGCGGGTGCGGCCGTCGGGCCGAGCAGCGCTTCGAGTCCGCGGCCGAGGCCCTTGGGTTTCTTGGTCGCCATCAGTTCTTGTCTTTCGAAATGTCGTTCAGGAGTTGCCGGCCTTCGGGCCAGTCGCCCAGGCTGGATTCGGCGTTCAGGTGGCCACCCTTGCCAGCGTCGACGAAGCGTGCGCCCCAGTCCTTCGCCAGCTGCTGCGAGCGCGAAGCCTCGCAGTAAGGATCGTCATTCGCGGCGATCAACACGGCCGGGAATGGCAGCGGCTGGCGCACGATCGGCGCCCAGCCGGGAATCAGTTGCCGAAGATCGTCGCGCTCCAGGTCGCCGGGCGCCACCAGCAATGCGCCGCGCACCTTGTGCGCGTTGCGCGAATGCGCGGCCCAGGCCGCGACGAGGATGCAGCCGAGGCTGTGCGCGGCAAAGGCCACCGGGCCGGGTGCCGCCAGCACTTCCTCCTCGAGCCGCGCGGACCAGTCACCGCGCAGCGGTCGCATCCACTCATGCTGCTCGACGCGGTGATCGCCGTGGATCGACTCCCAGAGGGTCTGCCAATGGCCGGGGCCGCTGTTCTGCCAGCCCGGCAGCAGCAGGATGCGGGAAACTGTCATTTGCTACGAACTTGATAGCGCCGTGCCGATTTGCGGCAGGCGTCAGAGGCTTTTTTCGGGAGTGGAATCGGAGGCGGGCGCAGGCGCCAACACGTCCTCGGGAATGGCCAAGTCCGGCGCGATGCGCTCGACCGGGGCAATCGGCGGTGCGACGGCACCGGAAGCGAATGCGCTCGCAGGCGGCAGCTTCTCGACCAGCTCCTGCGCAAAGGCCACGAAAGCCTGGCTGCCCCGGGCTGCCGGATCGAACACCACGCCCGGCAGGCCGTAGCTCGGCGCCTCGGCCAGCCGCACATTGCGCGGGATCACCGTATCGAACACCTTGTCGCCGAAGTGGGACTTGAGCTGCTCGCTCACCTGCTGCTGCAGCGTGATGCGCGGATCGAACATCACGCGCAAGAGGCCGATGATCTGCAGGTTCTTGTTCAGGTTGGCGTGCACCTGCTTGATGGTGTTGACCAGGTCGGTCAGCCCTTCGAGCGCGAAGTACTCGCACTGCATCGGCACGATCACGCCATGGGCGGCGCACAGGCCGTTGAGCGTGAGCAGGCTCAGGCTCGGGGGGCAGTCGATCAGCACGAAGTCGTACTCGGCGCCGACCGCCGCCAGCGCGGTGCGCAGGCGTTTTTCGCGGCGGTCGAGCGCCACCATTTCGACTTCGGCGCCCGCCAATTCACGGTTGGCGCCGAGCACGTCGTAGCTGCAACCGCCTTCGATCAGCTTATCCGACTTGACGCGCGCTTCTGCCACCGAGGCCGACTCGAGCAGCACGTCGTACACCGTCAGCTCCAGCTCGCGCTTGTCGATGCCCGAACCCATGGTCGCATTGCCCTGGGGATCGAGGTCGATCATCAGCACCCGCTGCCCCACCTTGGCCAGGCCGGCGGCGAGGTTGACGGTGGTGGTGGTCTTGCCGACGCCGCCCTTTTGGTTGGCAATGCAGAAAATCTTGGCCATGTCAGTTCTGGGGATCGATCGATCAGCGCGAGATCGCGAGCTTGACGCCGAAGGCGATCAGGAAAACGCCTGCCAGCTTTTCGAGCGTGCCGGAAATGCGGCGATTGGCACGGATGCGCTCGGCGAGAAAGTGCGTGAGCAGCGTCGAGGTCAGGCCGTAGAGGAAGGTCAGCGCCGCGATCGTCACGGCCATCGCACCGAAAGTGACCAGTCCCTGGTGACGGGCCGGGTCGACGAACAGTGGGAAGAAGGCCATGTAGAACACGATGGCCTTCGGGTTCAGCAAGGTGATCGTGAATGCTTGGCGGAAGAAATGGCCGGGCTTGATGTTGAGGATCGGTGCCGAGCCGGGCTTGGCCAACAGCATCTTGAGACCAAGCCACGCCAGATAGGCAGCGCCCAACCATTGCACCGCCTTGAACGCGGTCGGGTAAGCAGCCAGAACCGCCGACACACCAGCCACCGCAGCCCACAAAAGGCACTGGTCGCCAACGATCACACCCGTCGTCGCTGCCAATCCACCACGAATTCCGCCTTTGCTGGTCGAAGTGATCAGCGCCAGATTGCCCGGACCGGGAATCAGGAGGAACAGGATGATGGCGGCGACATATGCGCCGTAGTCAGCGATGCCAAACATGGAATTTGCCTCGAAGAAGAGAGCCAAGGGAGGCGTCGAGTCTAAGCGAGGCCGGCGCACGGAGGGCCGTTCGGGCGCCGGCTTTTGCCGGCGGCGCTGCATCTTTTACGGAATCAGACCGCCTCTTTGCGCGCCCAGACGATGCAGCGCTCTGCATCGAGGCCCGGGACCGTCAGTTGTTCCACGTGAAACACAGCCACTTCTGGAGGCAGAACTGCGAGTTCGTCGCCGGGATTCTTGCCCTTCATGGCGAGCCAGACGCCATCCTGCGCCAGCAGGTGCTTCGAGCCATTGAAGAAATCCGGCAACGAAGCGAAAGCGCGCGAGCTGATCACGTTGTAGCTGCCCTCCAGCAGTTCGACCCGTGCATGCAGTCCGCGGAGATTGGGCAACTCCAGTTCGGCAGCTACTTGCTGGACGAAGGCGGCCTTCTTGGCGACCGCATCCAGGCAGCTCACGTCGATGTCCGGCCGCATGATTGCGATGATCACGCCCGGCAAGCCGGCGCCCGAACCCACGTCGAGCAGCCTGCCCTTCTCTGGGTACTGGCGCCGAAGTGGCGAAATAACGGCCAGGCTGTCGAGCAGGTGGTGCGTCATCACACCGGCCGGATCGCGCACCGCGGTCAGGTTGTAGACCTTGTTCCACTTGAGCATCAGCGTGCCATAGGCCAGCAGTTGCTCGCCCTGTCGATCTGACAAGGTAACGCCGAGCGCTGCCGCGCCTTCGCGCAGCGTGTCGATCGGCGCGCTCATTCGGCCGACTGCGGCTCGATGGCAGCTTCCGTGGCGGCGTCGCGGGCGAAGGCTTTGTGCCCGCCCTTGCGCAGATGGATCATCAGGAGCGAGATGGCTGCCGGCGTCACGCCGGAGATGCGCGAAGCCAACCCCAAGGTTTCGGGGCGGTGCTTGTCCAGTTTCTGACGCACTTCAAAGCTCAATGCCTTGACTTGTCCGTAATCGAAATCGGCAGGCAAGCGCAGGTTCTCGAAATGCGCGGCGCGCTCCACTTCGTCGTGCTGGCGCTCGATGTAGCCGGAGTACTTGGCCGAGATCTCGATCTGCTCGATCTCTGTTTCGGTCAATGCCGAGCCGGTGGCGTACTTTCCGCCGTCCAGCGACATCAGCGTTTCGTAGTTCACATCGGGCCGGCGCAGCAGGTCGGCCAGGTTGTATTCGTGCTCGATGGCCTTGCCCAGCACGCGCTCCGACTCCGCAGCCGGCAGGTTGCGCGGGTTCACCCAGATCGATTTGAGCCGCTCTGTTTCACGTGAAACAGCGTCGCGCTTCCGGCTGAAAGCGTCCCAGCGCGCATCGTCCACCAAACCCAGCTTGCGCCCTGCTTCCGTCAGGCGCATGTCGGCGTTGTCCTCGCGGAGTTGCAGGCGGAACTCGGCGCGGCTGGTGAACATGCGGTACGGCTCGGTCACGCCCTTGGTGATCAAGTCGTCGACCAGCACGCCCAGGTAGGCTTCGTCGCGGCGCGGCAGCCAGGCTTCTTCGCCGCGGCATTGCAGCGCGGCATTGATGCCGGCGAACAAGCCTTGGGCCGCCGCTTCTTCGTAGCCGGTCGTGCCATTGATCTGCCCTGCGAAGAACAGGCCCTTGACCGAGCGGGTCTCGAAGCTGCTCTTGAGTTCGCGCGGATCGAAGTAGTCGTACTCGATCGCATACCCCGGCCGCAGGATGTGGGCGTTCTCCAGCCCGGGCATCGAGCGCACGAGCTGGTACTGGATGTCGAACGGCAGGCTGGTCGAGATCCCGTTCGGGTAGTACTCGTTGGTCGTCAGGCCTTCGGGCTCGAGAAAGATCTGGTGGCTTTCCTTGTCGGCAAAGCGGTTGATCTTGTCTTCGACGCTCGGGCAGTAGCGCGGACCGACGCCGTCGATCTTGCCGGTGAACATCGGGCTGCGGTCGAAGCCGGACCGGATGATGTCGTGCGTGCGCGCGTTGGTGTGCGTGATCCAGCAGGCCATCTGGCGCGGATGCATGTCAGTGCGGCCCATGAAGCTGAACACCGGCATCGGCCCCGCCCCACCGGGCATGCCGTCGCCGGGCTGCTCGGTGCACTTCGAAAAGTCGATGCTGCGGCCATCGAGGCGTGGCGGCGTGCCGGTCTTGAGCCGGCCTTGCGGCAACTTCAGTTCCTTCAGCCGCGCCGACAGGCTGATCGCCGGCGGGTCGCCCGCGCGTCCGGCCTGGTAGTTGTCGAGGCCGACATGAATGCGGCCGTCGAGGAAAGTGCCCGCGGTCAGCACCACGGTGCGCGCACGGAAAGCGATGCCCACCTGCGTGACGGCGCCGACCACGCGATCGCCCTCCACCATCAGGTCGTCGACCGCTTGCTGGAACAGGCTCAGGTTCGGCTGGTTTTCCAGGCGATGGCGGATCGCGGCCTTGTACAGCACGCGGTCGGCCTGGGCGCGGGTCGCGCGCACGGCCGGCCCCTTGCTCGAATTGAGAATGCGGAACTGGATGCCCGCTTCGTCGGTGGCAATCGCCATCGCACCACCGAGTGCATCCACCTCTTTCACGAGGTGCCCCTTGCCAATCCCGCCGATCGACGGGTTGCAGCTCATCTGCCCCAACGTCTCGATGTTGTGGGAGAGCAGCAGCGTCTTGGCGCCCATGCGCGCGGCGGCGAGCGCGGCTTCGGTGCCGGCATGGCCACCGCCGACGACGATCACATCGAATTCTTCGGGGTACAGCATTTGAAAGAGGGGCGCACTACTGAGACGCGTGCGCTGCGCAAAGGGGGCACTGATTTTAATCGGCGATGCCGCCTTGCGCCGGTTGTGTGGGCAAGCTAGGGGGCAATGACAAACTGCCCGCTCCCGCCCGTGGTTATTGGATAGTTCGCTATATATTTAATAGCAAACTATCGTTGTCAGCCGGCAGTTTCCGTCAGTTGCGTCACCGGCACTGGCTTTTCGATGCCGACCAGCGCACCGCTCGGGGCCGGTGCGGCCGGCGGGGCGACGCTTTCGTCCTGCAGCTCGCGCACCACGAGTTTCTTGTCCGTCATGCGCACCGCGCCGAAGATCGTGCAGAAGGCCACGTCCTTGGCATCGCGCCCCGTGCCCACGCGCACCAGCCGGTCGACGGGCGCCATGCGCGTCGGATCGAACAGCACCCACTGCCCGCCGAGCCAGGCTTCGAACACCGCGTGGAAATCCTGCGGCGGTTCGTCGAACCACACATAGCCGACCACCAACCGTGCCGGAATGTTCAGCGCGCGGCAGAAGGTGATGCCCAGGTGCGCGAAGTCGCGGCACACGCCCGCGCGTTCCACGAACACTTCGCGCGCCGTGGTGGTCGAGTCGCTGCTGCCCGGTTCGTAGGCGATGCTTTCGTGGATCCAGTCGACGATGGCCTGCACGCGGCCGATGCCCGGCGGCAATTCGCCGAAGAGCTGCTGTGCGCAGCGCGACATCAGGTCCGACTCGCAATAACGCGTCGGCATCATGTAGTGCAGCACCTCGTCGGGCACTTCGCTGACCGGCACCTCGCGCAGGTCCGGCGGCACGTGGACATGCGAGCGCTGCACCGTCGCCTTGTAGCCGATCTTCAGCGGCCCCGGCTTCGCATCGAAGCGGATGAAGCGATTGCCGCTGCCCTCGTCGCAGAACACCTGCATCTCGGTCGGCGGCTCGATGGTCAAGGTCTCCTCCACCACCGCCTGCGCACCGGCGCGTGCGGCTTCGATGTTGAGCAGCATGTGCGCGGGCGCCGTCACCTCGTAGTCGAGTTGCGCGTCGATGTGGGAAATGTGCATAGGGAGATTCTTCAGGCCCGTCGTCGCCGCGAGCGGTGTTCGGGCAATTGCCAATGAGCCTGCGTCACGAGCAGCACCCGCAGCACACGGTGCGCGGGGCTCTGCAACAGCATGTCGAGCGACCGCGCCTGCGGCCACTTCGTCTTCAGACGCTGCATCAGTCCAGCGCCTTCTTCACCGCGCCCACGCCGAGGGCGGCGAGCACCACGAACAGCACGGCCAAGACGAGGAACAGGCCGAACAGCAGCTTGGCAATACCGGCCGCTCCCGCAGCCACGCCACCGAAACCGAGCAAGCCGGCCACCAGCGAAATGACCGCAAAAATGATCGCGTACTTCAACATCCGAAACTCCTTGCAGCAGGCCTCGCCCACCGTGCGAAGGAGCTTAGAAAGCACGCCACGCCTGCCCGATAGTCACCAGCCCCAAGCGGCCGTAGGACAAAAACGCGACGCCGCCAAACCCGCTAGCATGCCCCTCGGTTTCCCATAAAGATCAACCTCGTCATCCCATCCATTTCCCTGGAGCCATTTCGCATGAAGCTGTATTACTCGCCCGGTGCCTGTTCCCTCTCGCCCCACATCGCGCTGCACGAAGCCGGTCTCGCCTTCGAACCCGTGATGGCCAGCACCAAGAGCCACAAGCTGCAGGACGGCACCGACTACTACGGCATCAACCCGCTGGGCTACGTGCCGATGCTCGAACTGGACGACGGCACGCGCCTGCGCGAAGGCCCGGCCATCGTGCAATACATCGCCGACCTCGCACCCACCAAGAACCTCGCGCCCGCCGCCGGCACGCTGCAGCGCTATCGCCTGCAGGAGTGGCTCACCTTCATCGGCACCGAGATCCACAAGGGCTACAGCCCGCTGTTCAACCCGAACATGCCCGAGGAAGCCAAGACCATCTTCAAGGACAAGCTCAAGTCGCGCTACGAATGGCTCGACGGCCAGCTCGCCGAAAAGCAGTACCTGATGGGCGAGCATTTCAGCGTGGCCGACGGCTACCTGTTCACCGTGACCAACTGGACCAAGCCGACTGGCGTCGACATCTCCGCCTTCGCCAACGTGCAGGCCTGGCATGCGCGCGTCGCCGCCCGTCCGGCCGTGCAGGAAGCGATGAAGGCCGAAGGCCTGCTGAAGTAAACCGAAGCTCATAGAAGCAGCGAAGCGGCCGGGCCCTCTACGGGAAAACCCGGGCCGCTTCAGCCACAAGCCGCACGATGCGGCTTTTTTTTCGCGTCACGCTACGGGCAGAACTCCAGAAGACCATCGAAGGAACCCAGCGCCATGGCCGAAACCCCTCCCACCGTCGAACTGCGCGAAGAGATGCGCGGGCCCGTCATGTGGCTCACCATCGACCGCGAGGAGCGGCGCAACGCGATCAACGGCGCTGTGCTTGCTGGTCTTTCCGACGCACTGGCGCGCGCCAACGCCGACCCCGCGGTGCGCGCCGTCGTCATCACCGGCGCCGGCACGCGCGCCTTCTGCGCCGGCGCCGACCTGCAGAGCGGCACCTCCTTCAAGTTCGATTACGCGCAGCCCTACCAGGGCTTCGCCAACCTCTTCCGCCAGGCGCGCCAGTCGACCGTGCCGCTCATCGCGCGCGTCAACGGCGCATGCATGGCGGGCGGCATGGGGATCATGGCGATGTGCGACATGGCGGTGGCCAGCAGCGGTGCCGTCTTCGGCCTGCCCGAGGTGAAGGTCGGCCTCTTCCCCGCGCAGGTGCTCAGCGTGCTCGACGGCCTGCTGCCGCGCCGCGTGCTGGCCGAGATGTGCATCACCGGCGAGCCCATCACCGCTGCACAGGCGCTCGAACATGGATTGATCAACCGCGTGAGCGACGACGTGGACGAAAGCGTCGACTGGCTGCTCGGCCGCATGCTCGACAAGTCGCCCGCCGCCATCCGCCGCGGCCTCTACACGATGAAGAAGATCGAGGCGATGGCCTTCGAGGAATCGATGGCGTTCACCGAAAGCCAGATCGGCCTCTTCGCGCTCACCGAAGATGCAGCCGAAGGGCAACTCGCCTTTCGCGAGAAGCGCAAGCCGCAGTGGAGCGGCCGATGAACAGCACCCACAAGGAACGCATCGTCCGCATCGGCGGCGCCTCGGGCTTCTGGGGCGACAGCAGCGTGGGCGCGCCGCAGCTCGTGGCCAGCGGGCAGATCGACTACCTCGTGTTCGACTACCTCGCCGAGCTCACCATGTCGATCCTCGCTGGCGCGCGACTCAAGAAGCCGGAGCTCGGCTATGCGACGGACTTCGTTTCGGTCGCGATGAAGTCGGTGCTCAAGGATGTCGTGAAACAAGGCATCCGCGTGGTGAGCAATGCGGGCGGCGTCAACCCGCAGGGCTGCGCCGATGCATTGGCAGCGCTCGCGAAAGAGCAAGGCATCGAACTCAAGATCGCCGTGGTGAGCGGCGACGACGTCTCCGCGCTGCTGCCACAGCTGCGCCAGGCCCAGCCGCCGGTGCGCGAATTGCAGAGCGGCGCGGCACTGCCCGAACGCGTGCTCACCGCCAACGTCTACCTCGGCGCGCGGCCGATCCAGGCGGCGCTCGACGCGGGTGCGCAGGTGGTCATCACCGGCCGCTGCGTCGACTCGGCCGTCACGCTCGGGGTGCTGATGCACGAGTTCGAATGGCAGTCCGGCGACTATGACCTGCTTGCAGCGGGCAGCCTCGCGGGCCACATCATCGAATGCGGCTGCCAGGCCACCGGCGGTCTGCACACCGACTGGGACACCGTGCCCGACTGGCCCCACATCGGCTACCCCATCGTCGAGTGCAGCGCGGACGGCAGCTTCGTCGTCACCAAGCCCGCGGGCACCGGCGGCAAGCTCGTGCCCGCAGTGGTGGGCGAGCAGATGCTCTACGAAATCGGCGACCCCGCGGCCTACCTTTTGCCCGACGTGACGGCCGACTTCACGCAGGTGCGCATCGAGCAGGCCGGCGAGCAGCGCGTGCGCGTGCATGGCGCACGCGGCCGTGCACCGACCGCGAGCTACAAGGTCAGCGCCACGTTTGTCGATGGCTTCAAGACCGCGGCACAGCTCACCATCGTGGGCTTCGATGCGGCCGCGAAGGCACGACGCACGGGCGAGGCGATCCTCACGCGCACCGGCGAGCTCTTCACGCAAACCGGCTTCGGCCCCTACAGCGGCACGCACATCGAAATGCTGGGCGCCGAGTCCTGCTACGGCCCGCATGCGAACGCGCAAGCGCTGCAGACGCGCGAGGTGGTGCTGCGGCTCGCGGTGACGCATCCGCGCAAGGAGGCGCTCGAGCTGTTCGCGCGCGAGGTGGCGCCAGCCGGCACCTCGTGGTCTCCGGGCACCACGGGTGCGAGCGGCGGGCGGGCTTCCGTGTCGCCGTCGATCCGGCAGTACGCTTTCCTGCTCGACAAGTCGCAGGTCGAGGCCAGCGTGAGCATCGACGGACAGCGGATCGATGTGCCGCGCACCCTCGCACCCACTGTCATCGATACCCCCGTGCCGCGCCCCGCCAACGCCACGCAACAAGCAGCGGCACCCGAGGCCACCGACACCGTCGAAGTCCCCCTCATCCGCCTCGCCTGGGCCCGCAGTGGCGACAAGGGCGACACCTCGAACATCGGCGTCATCGCGCGCCACCCCGCCCTGCTGCCGCTGCTGCGCGAGCAGCTCACCGAAGCGCGCGTGGCCGCGTGGCTCGCGCACCTCGTCAAGGGCCGCGTCACGCGCTACGAGGTGCCGGGCATCGACGCCTTCAACTTCGTCTGCGAAGAAGCGCTGGGAGGCGGCGGCATGGCCTCGCTGCGCAACGACCCGCTGGGCAAGGGCATGGGGCAGATCCTGCTCGCCATGCCGGTGCGCGTGAGCGCCACGCTGCTCCCCTGACCGTGCATTAACACCAATCGGGACAACCGTGCGACAGCAGGGTTGAGGCCGGGCGCTTAGCCTTGCGCCTGTTTCAACTCTGCTCCCTCATCCACGATGTCCACCCTTTTCGACCCCGTACAGGCCGGCGACCTGAAGCTCGCCAACCGCATCGTGATGGCGCCGCTGACGCGCAACCGGTCGCCCAACGCCGTGCCGCCCGAGCTGGCCGTCACCTACTACGCGCAGCGTGCCACCGCGGGCCTCCTGATCACCGAAGCCACCGCCATCAGCCACCAGGGCCAGGGCTACGCCGACGTGCCCGGCCTCTACGGCACCGAGCAGCTGGACGCCTGGAAGCGCGTGACAGACGCGGTGCATGCCGAGGGCGGCAAGATCGTCGTTCAGCTCTGGCATGTGGGCCGCGTCTCGCACACCGAACTGCAACCCGATGGCGGAAAGCCCGTCGCCCCCTCGGCCATCACCGCCAAGACCAAGACCGTGCTCATCAAGGGCGGCGTGCCGACCTTCGTCGAAACCTCCGAGCCGCGCGCGCTCGATGCCGGTGAACTTCCTGGCATCGTCCATGCCTATGCGGTCGCGGCGCGCAGCGCGGTGGAAACCGCCGGCTTCGACGGTGTCGAAGTACACGGCGCCAACGGCTACCTGCTCGACCAGTTCCTGAAGGACGGCAGCAACAAGCGCACCGACGACTACGGCGGCCGCATCGAGAACCGCGCGCGCCTCTTGCTCGAAGCCACGCGCGCTGTGGTCGACGCGGTCGGTGGCGGCAAGACCGGCATCCGCCTGTCGCCCGTCACGCCTGCCAACGACGTGCACGACAGCGACCCGCAGCCGCTCTTCACCTACGTGGTCAAGCAGCTCGCGCAGCTGAACCTCGCCTACATCCACATCATCGAAGGCGCCACCGGCGGCCCGCGCGAGATCGAGGACCGCCCCTTCGACTACGAAGCCCTCAAGGCCGCGTATCGCGAAGCCGGCGGCAAGGGCGCATGGATGGTCAACAACGGCTACGACAAGCCGCTGGCCGATGAGGCCGTGAAGGAAGGCGACGACCTCGTGGCCTTCGGCAAGCCCTTCATCTCGAACCCCGACCTTGTGCGCCGCCTGCGCGAAAACGCACCGCTGAACGAGCTCGACAAGGCCACGATGTACGGCGGTGGCGCGAAGGGCTACACGGACTATCCGGCCCTCGGCTGATCCCCAGGGCCATGGCAAGATGCGGCGGACTTTCGTGTCCCCCGCCCTCCAGGAGAGAAATGTCATGGCCCGCATCGAGCAACGACTGGCCGCGCTCGGCCTCGTTCTTCCCCCGACCGTGACGCCGCCGCCCGGTGTCGCGCTGCCTTTTCAGTTCGTGCGCGTGATCGGCCGCCGCGCATTGATCTCGGGTCACGGCCCGCTCAACGCCGACGGCACCATCGCCGCGCCGCTCGGCAAGCTGGGCCGCGAGGTGACGGTCGAGCAAGGCTATGTGTCCGCCCGCCTCACGGCCCTCGCGATGCTCGGCAGCCTGCAACGCGCCCTGGGCGATCTCGATCGCATCACGGCCTGGACGCGCGTGTTCGGCATGGTCGCTTCGGCACCTGGCTTCGACAAGCAGCCTGCGGTGATCAACGGCTTCTCGGACCTCATCCTCGAGCTCTTCGGGGCCGACATCGGCGCGCACGCGCGCAGTGCCGTGGGCATGGCGGAGCTGCCGTTCAACATCCCGGTCGAGATCGAGGGTGAGCTGGAGTTCGACGCGTGAGCCAAGGGACTGCATGGACCCTCCGGCGGGCCGACACGGAAGATGCCGCATCCATCGCCGAATGCGCCATCGAGGCCTTTCGACACTACATCCCGCGTCTCGGTCTCACACCGATTCCGATGACCAAGGACTACGGTGCAGCCATCGCCAATGCGCAGGTCTGGGTCGCCACGCACCAGGACGAAACCATCGCCGCACTGGTGCTCGACGTCACCGACGAAGGCTTCCTGATCGACGTGATTGCGGTACGGCCCCAGCACCAGGGCACCGGCGTCGGCCGCGCCCTGCTCGAGCTCGCCGAGCATGAAGCGCTCCGGCAAGGCCACGATTCGATCTACCTCTTCACCAACGAGAAGATGACCGAGAACCGCGCGCTCTACGAACGCATCGGCTATGTCGAATACAAGCGCGTCGCCTTCGCCGAGCGCACCCGCGTCTTCCTGCGCAAGCCCTTGAGATAACCACGATGCAGCTCGCCCGCATTCACCACGTTGCCATCATCTGCGCCGACTACGCACGCTCGAAGCGCTTCTACACCGAGGTGCTCGGCCTGCGCGTCGTCGCCGAGAACTACCGTGCCGCGCGCGCTTCGTACAAGCTCGATCTCGCGCTGCCCGATGGTTCGCAGATCGAGCTGTTCTCGTTTCCCGAAGCACCTGCGCGTCCCACGCGGCCCGAGGCGCAGGGCCTGCGGCACCTGTCCTTCGAAATGCACGACGTGCAGGCCGCGGCCGATGAACTCGTGGCGCAAGGCATCGCGGTGGAGCCGCTGCGCGTGGACGAATACACGGGCCGGCGCTTCACCTTCTTCGCCGATCCCGACGGGCTTCCTCTCGAGCTCTACGAAGCCGAGCCTGCCGACGACCTCGGTGCGCTGCTGTTGAAGCTCGAAGGCGCGCTGCATCTGCGCGAGGTGCGATCCCGCGCGGCGCAGCTCGAGGAACTGCTCGACGACGACTTCCGCGAGCTGGGTGTGTCGGGCACGGAATGGACGCGGCCCGCGATCATCGACGCGCTGCGCGACGAGGTTTTTTCAGAGCGAACGATCTCGGACTTTCGCGTGCAACGCATGGCGCCCGATGTCGCGCTAGTCACCTACCGCGCACACCGTGCCGCGATACCGGAGCGCCCCGCAGCCGATTCGCTTCGCAGTTCGTTGTGGCGACTGCGGCGCGGCAGATGGCGCATGGCGTTCCACCAGGGCACGCCGCTGCCGACGCAGACCTAGGCGACCTCTCCGAACGCCACGCTCACGCGCAAGCCCGCAGGCTCGGCCGCTTCGAGCCGCAACTCCGCCCCCAGCAACTCGGCATAGCGCGACACGATCGACAGCCCCAGCCCCGAGCCCTGCCCCAGCTTCTGCCCGGCGGGGCCCTGCGCCCATCGTTGCATCAGGTCGCGCTGCGCCTCGAGCGGAATGCCGGGCCCGTCGTCGATCACGCTCAGCGTGCGCCCTGCCAGCTCCACCGTGATCGTGCGGCCGCCATAGCGCAGCGCGTTGTCGATGAGGTTGTCGAGGATGCCTTCGACCAGCGCTTCGTTGGCCATCACGACCACGCCGTCGTCGAGGCCGCGCGCACCGAGGTCCACGCCCCGCGCATCCGCACGCGCGAGATGCCGCAGCACGGTTTGCTCGGCCAGTGCATCGAGGCGCACCGGCTCGCGGGCCAGGCTCGTGCGTGCTTCCTCGGCCAGCGCGAGCGCGAGCAACTGATCGATCAGGTGGCTGGCACGCGCCTGCCGCTCCGACACCCGCGCGAGCTGCTCGCGCCAGACCGCCGTGTCGTGCTGGGCGAGACCGTATTCGGCCAGTGCGCGAATGCCCGCGAGCGGCGTGCGCAGCTCGTGCGCCACATTGCCCACGAACTCGCGCTGCGCCTGAACGCTGTGGCCCAACCGCTCGAACAGAGAGTTGACCGCATTGCCCAGGCGCTGCAGCTCGCGCGAGGTCTGCGCCACCGCCACCGGAGACAGATCGCGCACGTCGCGCCGGTCGAGCGCCTGCTGCAGGTCGCCGAGCGGACGCAGGTCGCTGCGGATGCCGTACCAGAGCCACACAGCCAACAGCACCAGCAGCAGGATCTGCGGCGCCAATGCAAAGCCGAGCAACTGCCGCACCAGCGCCGTGCGGCTCAGCGTGGTCTGCGCGATCACCACGCGGTAAGGCATCGCGATGCCGGGCTCCGCATCGTGCTCGAGCACCACCGCACGCATCGACTTGCCCTGGTAGTCCAGATCGGAGAAGCGGTAGCGCGCGCCATTCACGGGCAACGGTGCCTGCAGTTCCGGCTCCCCCGAGATCAGCGAACCGTCGAGCCGCTGCACCGAGAAGTGGACCTTGTCGATCTGGTCGAAGAGCACCGTGGCCACCTCGCGCGGCGTGAGCAGCAGCTCGATGCCGCGCTCGCCTGCCTGCACGTTGGCCGACAGCGCATAGGCGTCGTCGAGCATGCCGCGGTCGAAAGCCTGTTCGGAAAAGTAGTTGGCGATGACCAGCGCGATCACCGCGCCGAACATCCACGTGAGTGCCAACGGCACCAGCACGTTGCGCAGGACCCGCCGCGTGAGCGACGGTGCGATCGGGGCAACGGTGCCGTCCGTCACACCTCGGCTTCGAGCAGGTAGCCGATGCCGCGCAACGTGCGGATGCTCGCGCCGGTGCCCAGCAGCTTCTTGCGCAGCCGCGAGATGAAGGCCTCGAGCGCGTTGTCGCCGAGCGATTCATCGAAGCTGGAGAGCTTGTCGGACAGCGCCCGCTTGCTGACCGTGCGGCCCGGCGGGCTCATCAGTTCCCACAGCACCTCGAACTCGCGCGCGGGC
This sequence comes from Variovorax trehalosi, assembly GCF_051216415.1. Lineage (NCBI taxonomy): Bacteria > Pseudomonadati > Pseudomonadota > Betaproteobacteria > Burkholderiales > Comamonadaceae > Variovorax > Variovorax trehalosi. The sequence continues at coordinate 692,401 of NZ_JBPJZG010000002.1, read as the reverse complement.
AGGTCGAGCGGGCCGCCCGTGGTGGAGAAGCGGCGCGCCTTGCGGTCGAGCTTGAGCTGGCCGAGCAGCACGATGTCTTCGGTGCCCTTCGCACGGCGCACCAGCGCACGCAGGCGCGCCTCGACTTCGGCGAGATCGAAGGGCTTGCCCAGGTAGTCGTCGGCGCCTGCATCGAGGCCTGCAATGCGTTCTTCGGTGCGGCCACGCGCGGTGAGCACGAGCACCGGCGTGCGGTCGCCGCGCGCGCGTGCCTGTCGCAGTGCCGTGAGTCCGCTCGCGAGGCCGCTCGTGGGGCTCGCGGTGGCCGGCAGGTTAAGATCGAGCAGCACCGCGTCGAAGGGTTGCACGCGCCAGAGGTGGTCGGCGTCTTCGACGTTGGTCGACACGTCGACCCGGTGGCCCGCATCCGCCAGGCTGCGCAGCATCACATCGCGCAGGACGGCGTCATCTTCGACAAGCAGGATTCGCATGGTGGTGGGGTGGTGAAAGTGTGAAGAGTTGCTGAATGAATGGGTCAGGGGCCGGTCAGTAGCTCCACACGATAGTCGTTGCATGAGCATACGACAGCAGCATGAAACAGGGGCCATTTTCATGGCCCGCGCCACACGATGAGCGCACGTGACGCCTCCGATCAACTGAGCCTGGTTCCACTCGAGGTGCAACGCACCGCGGTGGTCCTGCTGCATGGTTTATGCAGCACGCCTGACGAGCTGCTGACCGTGCAATCGGCATTGCGCGCCCGGGGGTATGCGGCACATCCGCTGTCGATCGACGGCTACTCCTTCGATGCCGGTGCGCCGATGCAGCACGCCGCGCCGTACGAACGCTGGCTCGACGCCATCCAGACGCAGGTCAAGGCGCTGCGTCTCAAGCACGACCGCGTGATGCTCGTCGGCATCTCCGCCGGCTCTTCGCTCGCGCTGGGCGCGGCCATCCGCTGCGGCCGCGACGTGGATGCGCTGGTGCTCATGTCGACCACGCTGCGCTTCGACGGCTGGGCGATTCCGCGCACGCAGTTCCTTTTGCCGCTCGCCTTCTACACGCCGCTCGGGCGCCTCTGGCAATACCGCGAACGCCCGCCCTACGGCGTGAACAACGAACGCGTGCGCGCCTGGATCGAGCGCGAGTTGCGCCATCGCAAGATCTCGCGCGCGGGCAGCTCGGTGATCGGTGTCGGCCATCTGCGCGAACACGACCGGCTGATCCGTCACGTGCGACGCAACCTGAACGCCGTGCAGTGCGACAACGTGCTCGCGCTGCATGCCCAACAGGACGAGGTGGCCAGCGTGGCCAATCTCGACATCCTCGCGCGGGGCCTGCGCTGCCGCGCATTTCGCACCGTGGTCGTGACCAACAGCTACCACATGATCACGATAGACAACGACCGTCAACAGGTCGTGCGCGAAACAGTGTCATTCGCCGATGCGCTGGCGCATTCCACGATGCCCGCGCATCCCCTGTACGCATGAGTTCGTCCGAGCGAACGCACCCGAAAGGAACACAGCCCATGTCCTCGCCCACCTTCAACAGCATCGCGACGATCCTGGAGACCGACTTCAAGGTCGATCGCAGCGCCATCTCGCCCGCCACCGTGCTCACCGACCTCGGTCTCGACTCGCTCGCGCTGATGGAGTTCGTGTTCGCGGTGGAAGATGCCTTCCACCTGCGCATTCCCGAAGACCGCCTGGACCCGCGCGAAGCCGGCATCACGCTGCAGCGCTTGTGCGAAGTGATCGACGCCGAGAGCAGCGGCGCGTTCGTGCCGTCCATCGAAGCGGCCCACGCATGAGCAGCAACGCCGCCCACGCCATGCTGGCCGCATCCGCGGCACGCGCCGCCTCGGCGCCCCTGCGCGTGAGCGGCATGGGTTTCATCACCCCTATCGGCCGCACCGTCGAGGCCTTCGACGATGCGTTATTCGCGGGCCGCTCGGCCGTGCGCGCGCAGACGCTCAAGATCAAGGGCATGGACCCGATGTCGCTCGCCGTGGCCGCCTGCGATTTCGATTCGAACGGTGTGCGCAGCACCTCGCGACTGCCGCTGGACCGCGGCACGGCCATGGCACTGGCCGCCGCGCAGGACGCGGCCGCACAGGCGGGCTTGGATGCCGACAGCGTCGATCCCGAGCGCCTGGGCATCTTCTGGGGCAGCGGCCTCGCCGGCGCGGGCGCCTTCGACACCACGACCAACGCGCTCTACGGGGAGCAGAAGCGCATGCGCCCGACGACCGTGCTCACCGTGATGCCCAACGCGGCCGTGGCAGAGCTCGCGCTGCACTTCGGCGCACGCGGCTCGGCGATTGCCTACGCGTGTGCCTGCGCCTCCTCGGCCGTGGCCATCGGCGAGGCGATGCGCGCGATTCGCGGCGGCTGGATCGACGTCGCCATCGTCGGTGGGCACGACGCGATGCTGACGCCCGGCGTGATGGCCAGTTGGCACGCGATGCGCGTGATGGCACCGCCGCCGGCCGATGCGCCGTCCTCCGCCTGCCGGCCTTTCTCGGGCGACCGCGCGGGCTTTGCCATCGGCGAAGGCGCGGCGGCGCTGGTGATCGAATCCGAAGCGCATGCACAGGCTCGCGGCGCGAACGCTGTACCCTTCGTGCTCGCTGGCTACGCCACCAACTGCGACGGCACGCACATCACCAACCCCGATTCAGCCGGCCAGGTGCGCGCCATGCGGGCCGCGTTGCGCGATGCAGGCATCGAGGCCTCGGACGTCGGACACATCAACGCGCACGGCACCGCCACATCAGCTGGCGACGCGGCCGAAGCCGCATCGATCCGCGAGGTGTTCGGCAATGCCACGCCCGTGAGTGCCACCAAGGCGATCCACGGCCACGTGCTCGGCGGCGGCGGCGCCATCGAGCTCATTGCCGCACTGCGCGCACTGGCTCGCGAAGCCTTGCCCCCCATCGCGAACCTGCAGACGCCCGATGCAGCTTTCGATCTCGACTTCGTACGCGGCGAAGCGCGCGAAGCCAGGGGCATCCGCTACGCGCTCTCCAACTCCTTCGCTTTCGGCGGCACCAACGCGGTGATCGTGGCCGGTCGCGTGTCAGATGCGGCGGAACGCTGAAGATTCGCTGAAGGCTTGCTGAAAAACAAGACGCGGTGCATCGGCTGGTCGTTCTCGTCGTGCCCGTGTTCGCGCTGCTCATGGCGTGCGAATTCGCGTGGGGTTGGCTGAGGCACCGCAACACCTACCGCTTCAGCGATACGCTCGGCAGCCTGAGCCAGGGCCTGCTGAGCCAGGCGCTCGCGGTGTGCATGCAGCTCTTCCAGATCGGCCTTTACGCGATGGTCTATCCGGCCGTCGCGATCTGGACGCGGCCCACCTTCTGGGACGGCGCCATCGGCTGGATCATCGCGGTGCTGCTGTTCGACTTCTGCGACTACTGGCTTCACCGCGCGGGGCATGAGTCGGCGGTGTTCTGGGCCGCGCACTCGGTGCATCACCAGAGCCAGCAATTCAACTTCTCGACTGCGCTGCGGCAGGAAAGCATGGTCGCCTTCCTGGGATGGGCCTTCTACTTGCCAATGGCAGTAATCGGCGTGCCGCCCGAACAGTTCGGCATCGCGGGACTCATCGTGCTGGTCTACCAGTTCTGGATCCACACCGAGCACATCGGCAAGCTCGGCTGGTTCGACCGCGTGTTCTCCTCGCCCTCGAACCATCGCGTGCACCACGCAGTGAACGACGGGTATGTGGACCGCAACTACGGCGGCATGCTCGTGGTGTGGGATCGGATGTTCGGCACCTTCGCCGAGGAGAACGAACCCGCGGTCTACGGCACGCGCAAGGCGCTGGCGAGTTTCGATCCGCTGCGGGCCATCCTCGGGCCATATGCGCCGCTCGTGCGCGACAGCTGGCACACGCGCAGATGGCGCGACAAGCTCGCCGTGTGGTTCAAACCACCGGGCTGGCGGCCGGCCGATGTGGTGGCGCGCTTTCCGGAAACGCCGTTCTCGCTCGACGAGGCGATGCACATCCACGATCCGGCGCTGACCCGCGCGCAGGTCGCCTCGGCATCGATCCACTTCATCGGATGGATCGGCGTGACGCTTATCCTTCTGTGGGGCTCCGACGACCTCGCATTCCGCACCGGTCTCGAACTCCTCGCGCTGGCCGTCGCGGGGTTCTGGGCCATCGGCGCCGTGCTCGATTCGCGCATTCGCCTGCGATGGGCCTGGTGTGTGCAGTGCGCACTGCTGGCGTTCTCGGTGGCGCTCCTGACCTGAGATGCAGTCGGTAAGCTCGGCGCTTCCATTGCTCCGAGACTTTCACCATGCGCAGGCTCGCCACCCCCGAAGACCTCCACGCGGTCTTCACGCTCTACATGCACGAGAAGGTCGTGCCCTATCTTGGCTACGACCCGATGCCGCTCGAAGACTTTCGGCCTATCTACCAGGAGATGGTCGGGAGCGGACGCTTCTTCATCTATGAACTGGACGGTCGGATCGCTGGCTTCTACCGCGCCACGCGCTATCCGGGCCGGGTGCAGCACGTGGCCAGCCTGGGCACGCTGGCCGTCGATCCGGCGCTGCACGGCCAAGGCGTAGCGCTGGCGATGGTGAGCCAGGCGATCGACGAACTGAGGGCCGCCGGCGTCAAGCGCATCGAGCTCTGCGTCGAAAGCGACAACGCGCCGGGCCTGCGCTTCTACGAGAAGCTGGGCTTCGTGCGCGAAGGCACGCTGCGCAAGTTCTACCAGCGGGCCGGCGATGCAGAAGCCATCGACGATCACATGATGGCGCTGCTGTTCAATTGAAGAAAGCCGTTCAGGGCTTCCAGCGGCGCAGCAGCAAAGCGTTCGCCATCACGCTCACGCTCGACAGCGCCATCGCCGCGCCGGCAACCACTGGACTCAGCAGCCCGAAGGCGGCGAGCGGGATGCCGGCCACGTTGTAGGCGAAGGCCCAGAACAGGTTCTGCCGGATCTTCGCCACCGTGCGGGCCGAGAGCTCGAACGCTTGCGCCACCAGCGCGAGATCGCCACGCATCAGCGTGATGCCGGCCGCTTCCATCGCCACGTCGGTGCCGCCACCTGAAGGTGCCATCGCGATGCCCACATCGGCCGCGGCGAGCGCGGGTGCGTCGTTGGCGCCGTCACCGACCATCGCCACGACATGGCCGTCGCGCCGCAAAGCACTGACCTGTGCAGCCTTGTCGGCCGGCAGCACGTCGGCGCGCACGTCCTCGATGGCAATGCCGAGCCGCGCCGCCATCGCCTGCGCCGCGCGCAGGTTGTCGCCCGAGATCATCACCACGCGCAGGCCTCTTGCACGCAGCGTGCGAATAGCCTCCGCAGCCTGCGGCTTGGGTTCGTCTGCGAAGGCCAGCAAGGCCTGCACATGCGCGGCGCCCGCTTCATCGAAACGCAGCAACGCGGACACGGTGGCACCTTGCGCCTGCAGGCTTTCGATCTCGGCTTCCGCGGGCATCGCATCGAGCTCCCTGCACCAGCGCAGGCTCGCGATGGCCCAGGTGGCGCCGTTCACTTCACCGCGAACACCGCGGCCCGGCATGGCCTGCATCGCGCCCAACGGCGGCGCCTGCACGCCGCGTTGTGCGGCAGCCGCAAGCACCGAGCGTGCGAGCGGATGCTCGCTGCCACCCTGCAGGCTGGCGGCGATGGCCAGCAGTTGGTCTTCCGTGGCCTCGATGCCTGCCACCGGCAGCAATGCAGTGAGCACGGGCCGGCCCAATGTCAGCGTGCCGGTCTTGTCGAAGGCCACTGTGTCGACGCGATGCGCGATCTCCAGCGAGCGGGCGTCCTTGATCAGGATGCCGTGCCGTGCCGCCACACCGGTGCCCGCCATCACCGCCACCGGCGTCGCGAGGCCGAGCGCACAGGGGCAAGCAATGACCAACACCGCCACGGCATGGATCAACGCGGTCTCGATGCCCGCGCCTGCGACCAGCCAACCCGCCAGCGTGATCAGCGCGATCACCAGTACCACGGGCACGAACACGGCCGCAACCTTGTCCACCAGCCGCTGGATCGGCGCCTTGGCGGCCTGTGCATCCTCGACCAGTCGGATGATGCGGGCCAACACGCTCTCAGCGCCGATCGCGCGCACCTCGATCACCATCCGGCCATCACCGTTGACCGCGCCGCCCGTGAGCGCATCGCTGGGTCCCTTGGCCACCGGCAGGGGTTCGCCGGTGAGCATCGATTCGTCGACTTCGGACTGCCCTTCGATCACGCGCGCATCGGCCGGCACGCGTTCGCCGGGCCGCACGGCGAGGCGGTCGCCCACCATCACTTCGGCGAGCGGTACGTCGCTCTCGCCACGTGCGCCGACCAGGTGCGCCACTTCGGGCCGCAGCTGCTGCAGTGCGCGGATCGCGGAGGTCGCCTGGCGCTTCGCGCGGGCCTCGAGCCACTTGCCGAGCAGCACCAGCGTGATCACAACCGCGGCTGCTTCGAAATAAAGATGCGGCATCTCGCCGTGGCCCGCATGCTCGCCGGTCGCAGCGCGCCACCACAGCCACAGCGACAAACCGAAGGCCGCGCTGGTGCCGAGCGCCACCAGCAGGTCCATGTTGCCGGTGCGGGCCTTGGCCGCATGCCAGCCCGCGCGGTAGAAACGCGCGCCCAGCCAGAACTGGACCGGGGCGGCGAGCAACAACTGCAGCCAGGGCGGCAACATCCAGTCTTGTCCGAACGGGCCGCCGAGCATCGGTGCCAGGAGCGGAATCGACAGTGCGAGGCCGATGGCCACCGGGCCGAAGCCATGCCACGGCGACAGGGCCGCAGCTTCATCGGCAGCGCTGCTTGCCGCGCGGGGTTCGTAGCCGGCGGCCCGCACGGCTCGGCGCAGGCGTGCGTCCATGTCTTCGGCATCGGTGGTCACCACGCGGGCCGATTCGGTCGCGAGGTTCACGCTGACGTCCTGCACGCCGGGCACGTTCTTCAAGGCGCGCTCCACGCGCATCACGCACGAAGCGCAGGTCATGCCGCCAACCGAGAGGTCCAGCGTGGCAGTGGCGGCCGAAGAGAGTTGCTGCGAGGTTTCCATGTGCCGAAGACTAAAGCCTCACACCATGGCAAGGTCAAGGCCGAATTCGAAGTGCCCCTTCGCTGGACGTTGACATCGTGAGAGGGTTCAAACTGGCGGCTCACTTTATTCATCCACCAAATAAGGAGTCAGAACGATGAGCCAGAAATTCCAGGTCTCGGGCATGAGCTGCGGCCACTGCGTGAACGCAGTGCAGAACGCGGTGCAGACGGTCGATCCCGAAGCACAGGTCACGGTCGACCTCGAGACGGGCCATGTCGACGTGCTGAGCGAACAGCCGCGCAAGGACATCGTGGCCGCGATCGAAAACGCGGGCTACGGCGTTCAATGACGAGCCAGGTCGCCATCGGCGAAGCCGCGCGCCTCTCGGGCGTGTCGGCGCGCATGGTCCGGCACTACGAGGGGCTGGGCCTCCTGCCGGCGGTGGCGCGCACCGACAGCGGCTACCGGCAGTACGGCGAGGCGGATGTGCACACGCTGCGCTTCATCAAGCGCTCACGCGACCTGGGTTTCTCGATGGAAGAAATCGCCGAACTGGTTGGCCTCTGGCACAACCGCCGGCGCGCGAGTTCGAGCGTCAAGCGGATTGCACAGAAGCACCTGGGCGAACTGGAGCAGCGCATCGCTGACATGCAGTCGATGTGCAACACGCTCGCGCACCTGGTGCATTGCTGTCACGGCGATGCGCGGCCCGACTGCCCCATCCTCGACGATCTCGGTAAAGCCTAGATCAAGCGCCGCGCACGAGTGACAGCACCTTGCCAGCATCCAGCGTTCGAGCCTTCTCCTGGATGGCCGGCAGGTATTGCGTCTGCAGGCTCTGCCCTTCCTTCACCACGCCCGAGAACGCTTCCTTGAGCATCTGCGTCGAGAGCGTGCGGCCGCCGGCGTAGTAACGCTTGGCCACATGGCCCAGCGCATAGGTCGAGGCGAAGCTCATGCCCGAGCTCACGGCCTGGTTGCCAAGGCCGCGCAACAAACCACCGCCCACCTTGCCCAGCAAGCCACCCAGCAGCTTGCGCCCAGCCTGCTCCAGGTACTGCGACGTCAGGCCCACGCCGACCGTGGCCAGGAAATCCTTGATGTGGCCGCTGTCGAGCTGGTAGCCGTGCGCCTGGCCGATGCGATAGACCAGCTTCATCTGCAGCGGAATGATCGCCATGGTCGAGAGCGTCTCGGGCAGCAACTCGAGCGCGCCGTTGAGGATGGCGGCATTGAGGATCGACTTATCGAGCTCTGCGCTGTCCGGCACGTTGGGGGTCGCAACCGCCGTCACGGCGGTTCCTGCTGCCGCGGCCACGGGCACCGCGGCAATTTCCTCTGCCTGCTGCGAGAAACGAGCGGCCGAGGCGTCGAGGCCGAGCGAGGTGCGCACGTCCATCAGGAACATGCGCTCCGCTTCCGATTGGGCGCCGTCGGCATCGCACACGCACACCGCCATCTCATAGGCGAGTTGCTTCGATTCGTTGCTGGTCAGCTCGCCAGCCACTGAAGCGAGAGAAACGCGCTTCATCAGCACGTCCTGGTAGAGCGTCGGCAGGTTCAACCCGTCGGCTTGCGACAGGCCCTCCGCAATGCGCTTGATCTCGGCGCGTTCGCGCTCGTGTTTCTCGCCGTCGACAAAGGCAGCCAGCAGGCTCAGGGTCACGATGGCCTTGGTTTCTGAAGGTGTCATGTTCGAAATTTTTTGCAATGTGAAGGACGGCGTTGGGTTGGCCAGGGGCTCGAAGGTTCCTTGCGCGTTGTCCCCGCAAAACTTGGGCAACTCTGTGGATAACGTCGGTGCTTCTGTGTAGGGGTGTGGCAAGTGGTTGATTTGAAAGGGAAATCTACATATTGCCCAAATAAGAGGCAATGAATTTATCGGACCGAAAATCGCCTTTCGCAGATTTTCCGGGGACTGTCAAAGGACAACTCTGGGGAGAGTTCTGGCACAAGCCATGGGTTATCCACAGGGCGGGCGGGTTACCCAATGTTGTTCCTTTTGCGGGTACATCCCGGAAGCGCAGCTGCGCACAGTGACAGAGCTGTGACAAGTCCTTGTCACATAACGGAAAAAGTGTCCTGTCCACAGAAGAGGGCATCCCTTATCTACTACTACTAATTTGAATAAGAAGAATAAGAAATAGAAGACAGAAAGAGCGCCGCGCCAAAAAAAAGGCCGCGAAAGGCCGCGCCGGCCCCCGGCGCCTCGGGCGGAAAACCGGCACCGCCGTCCTTCCTTCCCCTCGCTAACATTCGCGGATGAGCTTCAAACCCCGGATCCTGATCGCCGAAGACGAATCGGGCATCGCAGACACGCTGCAATACGTCCTGAAGAGCGACGGCTTCACGCCGGTCTGGTGCGCCACCGCCGAAGAAGCGATCGCGCAGTTCGCGCAGGAGCCGCCTGCGCTGGCCATCCTGGACATCGGGCTGCCCGATCTCAACGGCTTCGAGCTCTTCAAGCGCCTCCGGGCGCTGAACCAGTCGCAGGGCGGGCCGGAGGTGCCGATGCTGTTTCTCACGGCCCGCAGCGACGAAATCGACCGCGTGGTTGGCCTGGAGCTGGGTGCCGACGACTACATCGCCAAGCCGTTTTCGCCGCGCGAACTGGTCGCCCGGGTCCGCACAATCCTGCGGCGCAGCACGCGCAACAGCCCTGGAGGCCCCGGAACGGCCGCAGCCCCTGGAAACGGGGTACCCCCTCAAAATTCGTCCGCAGCGCCTCCAGCGGCGCCACAGACCCCGCCAATGCCCTTTGCGGTCGACAACGAGCGCATGCAGATCCGGTACTACGGCCGCCTCCTGGAGCTCTCGCGTTACGAATACGGGCTCCTCCGGCTGCTGGTGCAGCGGCCCGGCCGCGTCTTCACGCGCGACGAATTGCTGGAACACGTCTGGGACGACGCCAGCGACAGCTTCGACCGCACGGTCGACGCGCACATCAAGACGCTGCGCGCCAAGCTCAAGGTCGTGGCGCCCGACGTGGAGCCGATCCGCACGCTGCGCGGCACCGGCTATGCGCTGAACGAAGAACTGCCGGCCAGGGTTTCGTGACCCGGCGAACGCGGATCTTCATCGGCATCCTGCTGATCTACACGGCGGGCATCGCCTTCCTGCTCTACCGCGTGGTGTCGGACATCGATCCGCGCTACCGCGAATCGGCCGAGGAATCGCTGGTCGAGACTTCGCAATTGATGGCCAGCCTGGTCGAGCAGGACGTGATCGCCGGCGCCATCAACACCGCGCGCCTGGAGCCACTGTTCCGCACGGTCTACGCGCGCGAGTTCTCGGCGCAGATCTACAACCTGCACAAGAGCCAGGTCGAGCTGCGCGTCTACGTGACCGACCGCAGCGGCCGCGTGATGTTCGATTCGCTCGGCAGGCACCTGGGCGCCGATTACTCGCAGTGGAGCGACGTGAGCCGGACGCTCGCGGGTCTTTATGGCGCACGTACCTCGCGCGATGTCGATGGCGATCCGCGCACCTCGGTGATGTACGTGGGCGCACCGATCCGCTGGAACAACGAGATCGTCGGCATGGTCAGCGTTGGCAAGCCGGTGCAGAGCTTCGGCCAGTTCGTGGAAGACGCGCGCGCCCGCACGCTGTGGGTGGGCGTGGGTTCGGGCCTGGCGCTGTTGCTGCTCGCGGTGATCGTCTCGATCTGGCTGGTGCGGCCTTTCGGGCTGATCTCGGACTACTGGACCTGGGTGCGCGCGCAGCGCACCTTGAGCTTTTCGCGCATGGCGCGGCGCGCGGTCGATGCGGTGCGTACTGGCTTCAGCGAAATGCGCGATGCACTGACGGGCCGCAACTATGTCGCCGACTACGTGCAGACCTTCACGCACGAAGTGAAGAGCCCGCTCTCGGCGATCCGCGGCGCGGCCGAGCTGCTGCAGGAGCCGTCGATGCCGCATGCGGAGCGCGAGCGTTTCCTCAAGAACATCGAGCGCGAGACGCAGCGCATCCAGGAAATCGTCGATCGCATGATGGAGCTCACCGCGCTCGAAACGCGGCGCGCGCTGGAGCGGACCGAGCCCGTACCGCTGGCTTCGCTGATCGACGACATCGCCATCAGCGCGCAGCCCGCGGCGGCCAAGCGGAACATTCGCCTGCTGGTGAACATCCGCACCGAAGCTAGCACCGAGGGCGACCCGTTCCTGTTGCGCCGCGCGATCAGCAACCTGCTGGACAACGCGATCGATTTTTCACCGCCCGACAGCGAAGTGCTGCTCACGCTGGAGACCACCGCGAAGCTCGCGCGGGTGAGCGTGCGCGACCACGGGCCCGGCATTCCGGACTACGCGCAGGAGAAGGTTTTCCAGAAGTTCTATTCGCTTGCGCGGCCGCACAACCAGAAGAAGAGCACGGGGCTGGGGCTGGCGTTCGTCAAGGAAATCGCCGCGCTGCATCGTGGGCGCATCGAGCTTGGCAATGCAACGCGCGGCGGCGCGGTGGCGACGCTCACGCTGCCGCTGTTGTCACATCACTGACCTGTCAGGGTGCCGTAGGCACGACGCGTCTCGGGGCTCACCGCATCGAGCAGTTGCTCGTACGAGGTCTGGTGCCGCGCCAGCATGCGCGCCGATGCCACCGTCTTCGACTTGCAGAACCAGTGGCAGGTGTGCTGCATCAGGAACAGCTCGGCCGACATGGTGAAGGCCTTGGACTTGGCCGGACGGCTCGATCCGTTCTTCATCACGCCGGCGATGCCGCGTGCGTGGATGTTCAGCGCCTCGCGCAGATCGAAGGTCGTGGACGGAAAGAGCTTGTGCGCGTACGGAATGGCGATGGGCAGCTTGCTCACGCGCGTGTCCGCCTCGGGAAGGCGCGCGAAGCCGGCGGCGAAGCTGTCGAACTGCGACGAGAGCTTTTCTTCGGTGGTATCGAGCAGGCTCCAGATCTGCTGGCGGCGTTCGGGGTCGTCCTCGCCGAGGCAGCGCAGGTAGCCCTGGGTCAGGCTTTCCATCAGCTTCTCGATCTGGTACTGGCCGAGGTGGCTTCCCAGCAGCGCGATGCGCTGGCGCTGGTCTCTGGACTTGAGGATGTAGGCGCCGACAAGAAGGAGCGCCACCAGCGTGAGGATTTCCATGAATGCGTTCGGCCAAAGAAAAAAGGGGACGGCACCGAGTGTAGAGACCCGATGCCGTCCCCTTCTGGCGGGGCTTATCTGAAGAAATCGAGGATGCGGTTGCGCTCTTCAGGCGGCGGCGGTGCACCGATCGGTGCGCCGGTGAGCTCTTCCACCGGCGGTGGTGCCTGCTCGGCGTTCTCGAGACCCAGGCTCGCCACGTTGTGCCCCGGCGTGAAGTCGTCGAAGTACCACTCGCCGTCGATGTTCACCACGCCGGGCGGTGCGGCCGGCTGCGTCACCGGCACGCCCTGCAGCGCCGATTGCATGTAGCCGATCCAGATCGGCAGGCTCAGGCTGCCGCCGGTTTCGCCGCGCACGCCGAGCTGGCGCGGCGTGTCGTAGCCGATCCATGCAATGCCCACGCGCGTGGGCTGGAAGCCTGCGAACCAGGTGTCGAAGGAATCGTTGGTGGTGCCGGTCTTGCCGTAGAGGTCATCGCGCTTGAGGGCCTGGTGCGCCTTGAACGCGGTGCCGCCCCTCACCACGCTTTGGAGCAGCGAATCCATGATGAAGGCATTGCGCTCGGGAATGGCACGCCGCGCTTCGTCGAGCACCGGTGGCTCGGTTTCCATGATGACCTTGTCCTTCATGTCGGTGACGCGGGTGACGAGGTACGGATTGACGCGGTAGCCGCCGTTGGCAAACACCGAGTAGCCCACGGCCATCTGCATCGGCGTGACCGAGCCGGCACCCAGGCCCATCGGCAGGTTGGCGGGTTGCTTGTCCTTGTCGAAGCCGAACTTCGTGACCCAGTCCTGCGCATAGGGCGCGCCAATCGACTGCAGCACGCGCAGCGTCACCAGGTTCTTGGATTTCATCAACGCGGTGCGCAGCGGCATCGGACCTTCATACGTGCCTTCGAAATTCTTCGGCTCCCACGGCTGGCCGCCATTGGCGCTGGCATCGAAATACAGCGGCGCATCGTTCACCACGGTGGCGGGGGTGAAGCCCTTTTCGAGCGCGGCCGAATAGATGAACGGCTTGAAGCTCGACCCGGGCTGGCGCCAGGCCTGCGTCACGTGATTGAACTTGTTCTTGCCGAAATCGAAACCGCCGACCAATGCCTTGATGGCGCCGCTGCGCGGGTCCATCGCGATGAAGGCGCCTTCCACTTCGGGCAGTTGCGTGATCTCCCAAGTGCCCTTCGGCGTCTTGGCCACGCGGATCACAGCGCCACGGCGGATCTTGATGTTGGGCGGCGCCTTGGCGGCGAGGCCCGACTGCGCGGGCTTGAGGCCTTCACCGGTGATCTGGATCGCTTCGCCGTTGGCGCGCACCGCGTCGATTTCCTTCGCATTGGCATCGAGCACGACGGCGGCGATCACATCGCCGTTGTCCGGATGCTCGGCAAGCGCGTCATCGACGGCCTCATCGACTTCTTTCTGCTCGGTCGGCAGGTCCACGAACTTCTCGGGACCGCGATAGACCTGCCGGCGCTCGTAATCCATGATGCCCTTGCGCAGCGACTTGTAGGCAGCCGCCTGGTCCGCTGCGACCAGCGAGGTGTAGACCTTCATGCCGCTCGTGTAGATGCTGTCGCCGTACTGCGCGTACATCATCTGCCGCACGGTTTCGGCCACGTACTCGGCATGCAGGCGGTTCGGGTCGGCCGCATCGCGCAGGTGCAGTTCTTCCTTCTTTGCCTCGGCCGCCTGCTCGGCGGTGATGAAGCCGGTCTCCTGCATGCGGTCGATCACGTAGAGCTGGCGTGCGCGTGCACGGCGCGGGTTGGCTACCGGGTTGTTCGCACCCGGGGCCTTCGGCAAACCGGCGAGCATGGCGGCTTCGGCAATGGTCACGTTCTGCAGGGGCTTGCCGAAATACGTTTCGGATGCAGCGGCGAAACCGTAGGCACGGTTACCGAGGTAGATCTGGTTCAGGTAGATCTCGAGGATCTGGTCCTTCGTGAGCTGCTGCTCGAGCCGGAAGGCCAGCATGATCTCGTAGGTCTTGCGGCTGAGCGTGCGTTCCGAGCTCAGGTAGACGTTGCGCGCCACCTGCATCGTGATGGTCGAGGCGCCCTGCTTCCTACCGCCCTTCAGGCTGGCCACCGCGGCGCGCATGAAGCCCTTGTAGTCGACGCCGCCATGGTCGTAGAAGCGCGCGTCTTCCACGGCGAGCACGGCATCCTTCATGACCTTGGGAATGCTCGCGAAGGGCGTGAGGTTGCGGCGCTCTTCGCCGAACTCGCCGATCAGCGTGCCTTCGGTGGAATACACGCGCAGCGGCAGCTTGGGCCGGTAATCGGCGAGCTCGGAAATATCGGGCAGCTTCGGATAGATGGCAACCACCGCGACGATGGATGCGACCAGCACCATCAGTGCGCCGGAGCCCACCACGATGGCGCTCCATTTGCCGATGAGCCGCCAGCGGGCGTCGCGGTCGTTCGGCGTGGCGCCGTCGTCGGGTCGGGAGGGGCTTGAACGTTTGAACATAGAGAAAGTGGCTAGCGAAGGGGTTGGAGCCGGCGGGCGCCGCTGCGTTCCAGCATCGGCAGGTCGAGTGCGCCGCGCTGCGCGGCCTGCTGCGCGCAATGCATGGCGTCGAAATACTTGTCGTGGTCGAAAGCGATCAACAACAGGTCCACACCGGCATCGAGGGCGCGGACCGTGGTGTCGCACAGCCCGCGGTTGTAGGCCGCGCGCATCGTCAGATCGTCGGTGACGAGCAGGCCCTGGTAGCCCCACTCGCCGCGAATCAGCTGCTGCACGATTTTGCGCGAGAAAGAGACCGGATAGATGGGGTCGAGTTCCGGAACGACCACATGACCTAGCATGATCGCGGCGTTCGATTTTCTCGACACGTCTTGAAACGGCTTCCAGTCATGTGTTGCAAGTCGGGCGACGGGCGTGCGCAGGGTCGCGGCGAAGTGGTGTGTGTCCTCGGTCACGCCGGCGAGTCCGGGAAAGTGCTTGAGGGTGCCCCGCACGCCAGCCGATTCGAGGCCTTGCTCGTAAGCGAGCGCCACCTGCGCGGTGAGAGCGGGGTCGGCCGAGATGGCGCGTTCGTCGATGCGGGTGTGGAAGTCCCATCGCCCCGGTGCGCGGCCGGTACGCAGATCGACCACGGGACTGAAGTTGAGCGTGATGCCGAGCGCAGCGAGTGAGCGGCCTTGCTGTGCGCCGTAGGCATGGGCGCGCTGCGCGAGTTCGGCTTCGGGCACGTCGGCGTCGACGAGCGTGGAGAGGCCGGGCTGGCGTTCGATCAAAGGCGAGAGGCGGGACACGGCACCGCCCTCCTGGTCTGTCGCGATGATCAGCGCAGGCATGCCGGCTTCGCGGCGCAATGCCTGCAACTCATCGATTTCCTCGCGCAGTTCGATGGCCGTGCGTCCCTTCACGTTGCGGCCCGTGATGAACACGCCGCCGATCAAGCCCTTGCGGGCGAGTTCGTGCAGGTCCTTCGCATCGTCGTAGCCAACCATGAAGTGCGCACCGAGCATCTGCGCCACGGGACCGGATGAAGCGGGTACCTCGGCACGGTGACGCAGGCTCGTCATTTCGTTGCCGAGGGCCATGAGCAGCGCCGCGAACACCAGGCCGAGCGACACGGGCCGGAGTGCGCGGCGACCGAAGCGCCACGCGGTCACCGCGCCCACGCCCAGCGCACCCAGCAAAATCGGCAACTCCCATGCACGCATGAAGCGCAGATGCGGGTCCTTCAGGTGCAAGGCCCAGAACCACAGCGCTGCCAGGGCCAGCCAGCCCAGGGCGCCGAGCGCGAAGCGCAGGAGTTTCATGCGCCTTGTGCAGCAGGTGCTGCAGGCTCGGCGCGCCGCGACAGTGCGTACCAGTCGACCTTGCGCGTCACCAACATCAACGTGGCCAGCATGCCGAAGATCAGCAATGCGCCGAGCAGTAGCGCATTGCTTTCGGAGGCGAGCAGTCCGTAGAGTGCGCCATACAACAGCGCGATGAAGGCACCGAACGACAGTCCGCGCCGCCAACCGCCGAGCACTGCGCTGAAGTACACGGCGAGCAGTGCAACGCTTGCGCCGGCTGCGCTCGCATAGGCGATCCAGAACGCGAACTTTTCCGACAGCGCGAGCAGCAACAGGAAGAACAGCGCGATAGAAAGGCCGACCAGGCCGTACTGGATCGGGTGCAGGCGCAACTTGCGGAAGAGCTCGAACATGAAGGCCGCCATCAG
Organism: Variovorax trehalosi; assembly: GCF_051216415.1. Classification (NCBI taxonomy): domain Bacteria; kingdom Pseudomonadati; phylum Pseudomonadota; class Betaproteobacteria; order Burkholderiales; family Comamonadaceae; genus Variovorax; species Variovorax trehalosi. The sequence continues at coordinate 676,111 of NZ_JBPJZG010000002.1, read as the reverse complement.
CACCAGGCCGATGAAGAGCATGCCGTACTTGCCGGCGCGTGTGCTCATCGAATAGACGTTGATCGGCTGCGCAAGCGACACGTCGAAGGTCTGCAGCGGGCCGAGATTGCGCTGCGGGCGCGCGCTGCTTGCCGCTGCGGCTGTGTCGTTGCCGTCGACGCGACCGGAGAGTCCGGCACGCACCTGCTCGCGCGCCGAGGTCACGAGCGACGAGATGCGCCATTGCGCATCGAAGCCCTGCGGCGTCACGTTGCGTTGCGCGGCGAGAAAACGGCCACCGAAGCTCGGGTGCGCCCAAGGCGAGGTGAGGCGTGCGGTGGTGTCTTCGGCGATGGGCGCGATCGCGAGGGTGTCCTGGCCGACCAGGCCGAGCTTCATCTCGAAGGTCAGGGGCGTGTTGGCCTGCCATGCCGCGAGCGCGGTGCCTGTGACCGGTGCGTGGATGCCGTCGGCGAACCAGGCGTTGTCGGCGATGCCCGGCACGCGTTGCTTGAAACGCAGCGCCTCGCCGCCCATCACCAGCGCCGGCGAGCCGTCGAGGCCGCGCAAGTCGCTCACGTTGAAGGCGATGAAGGGTGCCTTGAACTCGATCTTCGAATCGGTTTCGCTGTGAGGCAAGACCTTGGGGTCGAAGGCCGTGAATCCGCCGGTCAGCGTGGCGTTGAGTGTGTAGAACGGAATCTTGAAGATGCCGCGATAACGCTCCTGCGGCGTCATCGAGCCGTCGATGTGCAGCTTGTCGGGAAACACCGCGTGGACCATCTCCTTGCTGCGTTGCTCCTGGCCGATCACCTTGCCTTGCGCGTCGCGCAGCGGCTCCATCCAGCGCTCGACGTACGGAACCAGCAACAGCGGACCGACCATGGTCTGGCGGCTGGCATAGGTGGCGGCGAGTTCCTGCGCGGCTTCGCGCCGGCTCTCGCCGCGTGCGTTGTTGATCGAATCGATCTCCGCAAGCGGAATGCAAAGCAGCAGCATCAGGAAGAACAGTCCGGCCACCTTGGCCAGCACGGATGTCTGAAGTGCCTTCAGGAACTGAAGCATGATTTTTTCTCCTCGTCTGTAGCGAAGCGGCGATGCTCCCTGCGCGATCCGAAGCTTGTGTGAAGCACCCGGACGGCGGCACTTCACACAGGCTTCACACAGCGCGACGTTCGCGGCCGGCGACTTCAAGGAGCCTTCCAACTGCCTTCTCGCACGCCGCCGAAAGTTGCGGCCGTGCAAGTTCGCACGGACAAGGACCCCCGCCATGGATGCCACCACCACCCCACGTCCCGGCCGCTGGCTCTGGCTCGCCACCGTGAGCCTGGCGACCGCGGGCTTCATCGCCATGGGCCTGCGCCCTGTGCATGCGCAGGAAGCGCCTGCCGGCCCGCGCCTGAAGACGGAGAGCCCGTATTTCTTCGTCAAGAGCGACGACCCTTCGGTCGATCGCCTGCCGCTCAAGGGCACGGAAGTCGCCGTGAAGATCTCGGGCGTGATCGCCGATGTCACGGTCACGCAGACCTATCGCAACGAAGGCCAGCGCGCCATCGAAGCCAAGTATGTGTTCCCCGGCTCGACCAAGGCCGCTGTGAGCGGTCTTAATGTTCGGCTGGCGGATCGACTGATCACCGCGCAGATCCGCGAGAAGCAGCAAGCGCAGATCGAATACGACACGGCGAAGAAAGAAGGCAAGACCGCCGCACTGCTCGAGCAGCACCTGCCCAACGTGTTCCAGATGAACGTCGCCAACATCCTGCCCGGCGACGACGTGAAGGTGGAGCTGCGCTACACCGAGCTCTTGGTGCCGCAATCGGGCAACTACGAGTTCGTGTTCCCGACCGTGGTCGGCCCACGCTACAACAGCCCGCAATCGGAGAACGCGCAAGCCAAGTGGGCGGCACAACCCACGCTGCATGCAGGCGTGGCACCGAGCACCAGCTTCAAGCTCAAGGCCACCATCGACACGCCGATGGGCCTGAAGGAAGTGCGCTCGACCACCCACACCATCGATGTGAAGAAGAGCGACGAAGACCAGCACGCTGACATCACGCTCACAGCCGATGGCCGCCCTGCCGACAACCGTGACTTCGTGCTGGACTACCGCCTCGCGGGCGAAAAGATCGAGTCGGGCCTGATGCTCTACAAGGGCCAAGGTGAGAACGCCGAGAACTTCTTTCTCGCCATGGTCGAGCCGCCCAAAGCCGTGGCCGCCAGCGCGATCTCGCCGCGCGACTACATCTTCGTGGTCGACATCTCGGGCTCGATGCATGGCTTTCCGCTCGATACCGCCAAGACGGTGCTCGAACGCCTGATCGGAGGCCTTCGCCCGAGCGATACCTTCAACGTGCTGCTGTTTTCGGGCAGCAACAAGATGCTCTCGCCGAAATCCGTGCCGGCCACGCGCGCCAACATCGAACAGGCGCTCGCGACGATCAAGAACTACAGCGGCAGCGGCAGCACCGAACTGATTCCGGCGTTGAAACGCGTCTACGCCGAGCCGAAGGAAGAGAACGTGTCGCGCACCGTGGTCGTGGTGACCGACGGCTACGTGACGGTCGAGCGCGAAGCCTTTGACCTGGTGCGCAGCAACCTCTCCAAAGCCAACGTGTTCGCCTTCGGCATCGGCTCTTCGGTGAACCGCAGCCTGATGGAAGGCATTGCGCGCGCCGGCATGGGCGAGCCCTTCATCATCACCGACCCGGTGCAGGCGCCCGAGCAGGCCGCACGGTTTCGCCGCATGGTGGAGTCTCCGGTGCTCACCAGCGTGAAGGCCACCTTCGGCGGTCTCGATGTGTACGACGTGGAACCCCAAGCCCTGCCCGACGTGCTCGGCGAACGACCGGTGATCGTGTTCGGCAAGTGGCGCGGCGAGCCCAAAGGCCGCGTCATCATCGAAGGCCAGGGCGCCAGCGGCCCGTACCGCCAGGAAGTGCGCATCGACGACCGCACCCGCCTGGACACCGCCGCGCTGCGCACGCTGTGGGCGCGTCATCGCATCCAGAGCTTGAGCGACCAGGAAACACTCGAAGGCAGCGCGGCCTTCAAGGAACGCATCACCGAGCTGGGCCTGAAGTACAGCCTGCTCACGCAGTACACGAGCTTCATCGCAGTCGACAAGGTTGTGCGCAACCTGGCGCCGCAGAACAGCGTCGATGTGAACCAACCGCTGCCGATGCCGCAAGGTGTGAGCGACCTGGCGCTGGGCGCCGAGGTGCCCAGCACCCCCGAACCCGAAACGCTCGGCGCCATCGCCGTCGTGCTGTCGATGCTCGCCATGCTGCGCCGCCGCGCGCGCCGCAACGATGCTCGCCGATTCACCTCTTGAACGAGCGGAAAGAAAAACATGTCTCTGGCAACGCTCGCCCACCGTCATCCGCGCATCGTGGACTGGGGCATTCACATCGACCGCACGCCGGCCGCAGGCTGGCTCACGCTGCAGTTCGCCGCGCTGACGCCGACCTGGGCATGGATGGTCCAGCGCATGCGCGACGGCTCCGACGATCCGCTGGGCCTGCTGGCATTGGTTGCACTGGCTGCATTGGCATGGCAATGCCGACGTGAGTTGCGCGCTTCGCCGCGGCTCGGCTGGCTGGCGCTCGCGGGTGCAGGCACCGTGCTCGCCACGCTGCTGCGTTCGGGGCTCGGTGTCGTGCCGGCGCTGCCGCCGCTGGCGGCGGGACTGGTGGCTGTGCTGGCACTGGCCTGCGGCCTGCTGGCTTTTCTGCCGAGGCGCGTCGCGGCGCTGCCGGTAGCGGGTCTCGCGGTGCTCGCACTGCCGCTGTTGTCATCGCTGCAGTTCTATGCAGGTTATCCGCTGCGCGTGGTGACGGCCGAGGCCAGTCGCTGGCTGCTCGCACCGGGCTTCGACGTGGCGCGCGAAGGCACGAGCTTGATGGTGGACGGTCGCCTGGTGATCGTCGATGCGCCCTGCTCCGGCGTGCAGATGGTGTGGCTGGGCTACTTCGCCGCCTGTGCCGTCGCGCTGTGGGCGCGACGCAGCGACAAGGCTTTCCTGCGGCGCCTGCCAATGGTCGGCCTGCTGGTGCTGGCCGGCAACATCGTGCGCAACAGCGTGCTCATCGCTTTCGAAGGCGCGGGGCATGCGCTGGCGCCGTGGGCGCACAACGCGCTGGGCCTGGTCGTGCTGGCGGCCGTCTGCGGCTGCATCGCCCGCCTGATGGTGCCTGCGCGTGCCATGCCGGAACCCGCCGATCACCCTATATCGGGCCTGATCACCACGCAAGGAGGCCGCCATGTCGACACCGTTCTTTGAACGCTGGTTCGCCAACCATTTCATCAACCGCATCGGCCACAAGACAGCCTTCGCGCTGGCGATGCTGCTGTGCATGCTGTGGTCGACGGCGGCGGCGCTGCGGGCACCGTCTGCGCCCGAGGCGATGGCTGCCTCGCACGAGTGGCCCAGCCAGTGGGACGGCGTTCCGCTGCGGCCGCTCGCATTGAGCGAAGTCGAGCAGCGCTTCGCCGACCGCTTCCCCGGCGCCATCGGCCGCATGACCGACGGTACCCAGACCCTCGTGATGCGCGAGGTGAAACAGCCCACCCGCATGCTCCATCCGGCCGCGGACTGCTACCGCGCGCTCGGCTACCGCATCGAACAGGCGCGGCTGGAGCGCGACGCGCAGGCGCGTTTGTGGCGCTGTTTTGTTGCGCAACGGCACGGCCCTCAAAAGATCCGCGTTTGCGAGCGCATCGTCGATGCCCAAGGCACGGCTTTCACCGACACTTCAGCCTGGTATTGGTCGGCGGCCAGTGGGCAGTCGACCGGTCCGTGGCAAGCCGTCACGGTGGCGAGACCGATGTGAGAGCGTGTTTGTGAAGAAGACCTTGCGATTTGTGCTTTTCGGGCTGCTGGCCCTCGTGTTGACAGCGCTTGTAGCTATCTTTTTGATAGTCAAGATCGCGCTGGCTCCGGCGGCGGGCGAATGGAGCACGGCGGTGAAGGCCGGTCCGCTCAACTTCGAGATCGGTGTGCCGACTGCGATGCGCCTGGCCACCTCGTCCTGGTTCGCACCGCGGCTGGATGGTCATTCCCTCGATACCCGTTTCGGCACCGTGCGTTTCAGCTGGAAAGACGCAGCCGGCCTGCAGGAGCTACGCTGCGAACCCTGCAGCGTTGAGGTGCCGGCGCTCGGCACGCAGCCGATCAAGGTCGAACGCCTGGTCGCCACCGTGCGCCGCGACGGCAACACGCTGACCGGCACTTTCGAAGCCACGCCCCGGACCACCGAAACCGACATGCTCCAGGGCACATGGGAAGGCCGCCTCGCGCCGAAGAACCTGCACCTGAGCGCCAAGGTCCAGGACGCGCCCATCGCGCGCTGGTACGCGGTGCTGGTGCCCACGCTGCCCGAGCTGCAGCGCGCGCGCATCGGCGGCACGCTCGCCTTGAGCGCACAGCTGGTGCTGCCCGAGGCCACGTTCGCTGTGCAGCCCGTCATCAGCCAGTTCACCGTCGAGGGCCTCGGCACCGAGGCGATGCTCGGTGCGCGCACCAGCTGCGGCCCGTCCGCCAAGCTGGCCAACGACAGCTGGCTGGCCCGGGCCGTCATCGCGGCCGAAGACCAGCGCTTCTTCCAGCACGCGGGCTACGACATCACCGAGATCCTCGCGTCGATCGACAACAACCAGAAGGAAGGCCAGACCAAGCGCGGCGGCAGCACGCTCACGCAGCAACTCGCCAAGCTGCTGGTGACCGGCAGCGACCGCACGGCCGAGCGCAAGCTGCGCGAGATGCTCTATGCGGTCGAGATGGAGCAGACGCTGGGCAAGGCCCGCATCCTGCAGCTCTACCTGGACAACGCGCCCTGGGGCGGCAACATCTGCGGTGCCGAGGCGGCGGCGCGGCGTTACTTCAAGCGCAGCGCACGCACGCTGGAGCCCGCACAGGCCGTCTGGCTCGCCGCGATGCTGCACAAGCCGCAGGCCGTGCTCGAGCAATGGCGGCGCGACGGAAACATCGACCCCGACCGCACCAAGTGGGTCGCCGAAAGCGTGCGCGGCATCAGCCGCAACCAGCGAGAGGCGTTGCTCAAGAGCGTGGCAGCGGCCAAGTACATCCCACCAGAGGCCAATACGCCATGAGCACAGTGCCGAGCATTGCCGACATCGAGGCCATCGAGCGCGCCACCATCGCGGCGGTATCGCCCGAGGCATCCGAGGAACTCGACGGCTGGCTGCTGCCTTTTGACGGCGGCACCGTCAAGCGTGCGAGATCGGCGGTTCCGCTGCATCGCAGTGCGGTAGACCCAGCCACGCTCGACCGCATCGAAGACCGTTACGACAGCCGCCAGGTCGCCCCTGCGCTGCGGCTGGCAGATGCCGATTGCTTCGAAAGCCTGCGCGCCGAGCTGGAGCGGCGCCACTACATGGGCGACAGCCCAACCTGCGTGCAGATCGGAACCACACGGCAGATGCGGCAGGCCGCGGCCGGTGCCGGCGGAGGTGCGTTGGCCGATGTCGACCGCACACCCGACGACGCCTGGGCGGCACTGTTCCTCGGCGAGGGCTTCGATCCGGTGGACGGCGCCCATCGTGTGCGCGCGCTGGCCCGCGCCAAGGGCTCGCTCTATGCCAGCGTGCGCGAAAACGGGCGCACAGTGGCCGCGGGCGCGATGGCTTTCGGACACGGCTGGGCCAGCGTGCACGGCATGCGGACCGACAAGGCGCACCGGGGCCGGGGACTGGCCGGGCGCGTGCTGGCGGGGCTCGCCCAAGCGGCGCTGACGAAGGGTTTCGAGCGTGTGTTCCTGCAGGTCGATGCGCAGAACCATCCGGCGCTGTCGCTCTATCGGCGCGCAGGGTTCGAAACCCACTGGCAATACAGATACTGGCAACGCCAGCAGTGGTCCCGGTAAGGCCCAGGTCCTCTTCTTCAATCGCCGGCTTCGAAGCCGAAGCGCGCATCTCGCAGCGTCGCATCGACCAAGTCGATCGGGCTGCCGAATCCGGGCGTCAGCTGAAGGATGCCGCCCAGGCGCTGGTCGATCAGCAGGATCGCCAGGCCGTGTACGTAGCCCCAGGCGGCTGTCATCTGCACGGCCTCGGCGTTGCCCAACGACACCGGCGTTTCCGCCGAGGTTTCCGGCCTGCCGCCGATGATGGCGGCCATCACGCGCATCGACTCGCGGGCGGCTGTGTGCAGGGCGGGGCGCCGCATGTCGATCATGTCGTTGCGGAACATCAGCCCGAACATCGCCGCGTTGTCGTTGGCGAAGTGCACATAGGCGCGCGCGATGGCGTTGCGGCGCTCGGGCACGTCCGCGATCTCGGGCGCGGCGGTGCGCATGGCATCGGTCAGGCGCCGGAAACCAACTGCGGCCAGTTCGCTCACCAATCCCGACATGTCGCCGAAGTGGTGCTTGGGCGCCGTGTGCGACACCCCCGCTTCCCGCGCGATGGCCCGCAGGCCCAGGCCGGAAATGCCGTCACGCAGCAACACGGCCTCGGCCGCGGCCAGCAGCGCCTCAGGCAGCGAGCCGTGGTGGTAGCGCTTGGACGGGGTTTCGGTGGTCATGGGAAAGCGAAAAAAGCGACGGCAGTGGCGAGGAGGCCAAAAATCTTACCACTGGAAAAATTCCTTGACAGCACGCGCGGGCTCATTGATATTTCCACTGGAAAGATATTCGACCGACCTTCCCTCGAAACCCCTGGAGCCCCGATGAACGACATCACCCTCCCTCGCAACGCCCCGCCGCCCAACATGGCCCCGATCGACTTCGAAACGGCGCTCGGCCCGCTGCCCCTGCAAGGCACCCTTCCCGAAGGCCTTCGCGGCACGCTGGTGCGGAACGGCCCGAACCCGGTGGTGCCCGATCCCAAGGCGCACTGGTTCGCGGGCGACGGCATGCTGCATTCGTTCACCCTGGCCGATGGCCAGGTGCATTACCGCAACCGCTGGCTGCGCACCGATCTCTGGCGCGCCGCCACCGAAGGGCGGGACCTGACCAGCAGTTTCCAGAAAGCGACTGTCAGCGACGGACCTCCGCCCAAGCACGACGGCACGGGCAACACCAACGTGATCGCCCACGCCGGCCGGCTGCTCGCGCTCGAGGAGGCGCATCTGCCCATCGGCTTCGAACTGCCCACGCTCGCCACCCTGGGCGCCACCGATTTCGACGGCCGCCTGAGCGGCACCTTCACTGCCCATCCGAAGACCGATCCGCGCACCGGCGAACTGCTGTTCTTCGGCTACGGCACGCCGGCACGGCTGTCGAACGGCATGAGCTTCGGTGTGATCTCGCCGGAAGGCCGCGTGACGCGCTTCGAGCATTTCGAGGCGCCCTACGCCAGCATGGTCCACGACTTCATGGTGACCGACCGCCATGTGATGTTCCCCGTCATGCCGCTCACCGCCAGCTTGGAGCGCGCCCAGAGCGGCCGACCGCCCTTTGCCTGGGAGCCCGAGTACGGCACCCGCGTCGGCCTGATGCCGCGGGGCGGCAGCACGGCCGACATCGTCTGGTGGCGCGGACCGAGCTGCTACGCGTTCCACGTTATGAACGCCTGGGAGGCCGATGGCAGCCTGTTCGCCGACGTGTTCCAGTTCGACACGCCGCCCCTCTTTCCGAAGCCCGATGGCTCGCCCGCGAGCGACGCGCCGTCACCGAGCTGGCTGGTGCGCTGGCAGTTCGACCTGTCGAACCCGTCGCGCGAATTCACGCGGACGCGGCTCGCGGAAATCCCGGGCGAGTTCCCGCGCATCGACGAACGCTTCGCCGGCCTGCCCTACCGCCACGGCTGGTATGCGTGTCACGCCGAAGCGGCGCCCGGCGAGCCGCCGCGCCTCTACGCGGGCCTGCTCCATATCGACCACTCGAAGAAGGGCGAGCGCGACATGTACATGTTCCCCGCGCCCGACGTGGTGTCGGAAGGCGTCTTCGTCCCCCGCTCGCCCGATGCCGAAGAAGGCGACGGCTGGCTGCTCGCCACCGTGTGGCGCGGCGCGACCAACACCAGTGACCTCGTCATCTTCGATGCCTGCGCGCTCGCCAAGGGCCCGGTCTGCACGGCGTCGCTGCCGCACCGCGTGCCGGTCGGCTTTCATGGCAACTGGTTTGGAGAACGCACATGAGCATGCTGCTGGCCTTCCTGCCCTTCATCGTCTTCGCGGTGTTCGACCGCGTCCTGGGCGTCGTACCTGCGCTGTGGGCGGCGGCGCTGCTGTCGGCGGTGTTCCTGGTGCGCGACTGGCTCACGCCCGGGCGCACGGTCAAGGTGCTGGAGATCGGCACCGTGCTGCTGTTCGGCGGGCTTGCGGTCTACGCGCTCGTGGCGCACACTGAGTGGTCGCTGCTGGGCGTGCGCCTGCGCGTCGACGCCGGCCTCCTGATCGTGGTGCTGGCCTCGATGCTCGTCGGCCAGCCCTTCACGTTGCAATACGCGAAGGAGCAGACGCCGCCCGAGGTGTGGACGCAGCCGGGCTTCAGGTTGGTCAACAACGTCATCACCGCCGCATGGGCCGTCGCCTTCGCGCTCATGGTGTTCGCGGACGTGGCCATGATCTACATGCCCTCGCTGCCCTTGTGGGTGGGCATTGCGGTGACGGTCGCGGCCATCGTCGGTGCGATCCGCTTCACGAAGTGGTATCCGGAGCACATGCGGGCGAAATTTCAGGCTGCCGGCTGACAAGGATGCGCTCATCCCCACCGGTGGTGCGGTCAGGGGGTTGGTGACACCATGGGCCGCATGAAGAAAAACGCCAACCACCCCACCGAACCCGTTGTCGCGCCCCGCGGCCTCGACCACATCGTGGCCGGTGTCTCCACCAGCGACGGCGACGGCGTCAAACTCACCCGCGTGCTGCAGCAGCCACTGCAGAAACGGCTCGATCCCTACCTGATGCTCGACGCCTTTGGCAGCGACAACCCGGGCGACTACATCGGCGGCTTTCCGAACCATCCGCACCGGGGCTTCGAAACCGTCACCTACATGATCGCGGGCCGCATGCGACACCGCGACAGCGCCGGTCACGAAGGGCTGCTCGAGAACGGCGGCGTGCAGTGGATGACCGCCGGCCGCGGCCTCGTGCACAGCGAGCTGCCCGAGCAGGAAGAGGGCCTCATGGAAGGCTTTCAGCTCTGGCTCAACCTGCCCGCGAAAGACAAGATGCGCGACCCCTGGTACCGCGACATCCAGAGCGAAGAGATCCCCGAATACACCACCGCCGGGGGCGTGCACGTGCGCGTGATCGCCGGCACCAGCCACGGCATCGAAGGCGCGGTGCTGCGCGCGCACACCGAGCCGCTCTACCTGGACATCACGCTGCCGCCGGGCGCCGAGTTCGCGCAGCCGCTGCCCGCGGACCACAACGTGCTGGTCTACGTGTTCCGCGAATCGCTCTGGATCGCGGGGAGCGAAGTGCCGACGCGCCGCATGGCGATCCTCGCCAACGACGCCGGCAGCGACGGCGTGGTGCTGCGTGCCGGCGCCACCAACCACAGCCCGGCGCGCGCGCTGCTCATTGCCGGCCGGCCGCTGCACGAACCCATCGCGCAATACGGCCCGTTCGTGATGAACACGCAGGAAGAAGTGAAGCAGGCCGTGCACGACTTCCAGAACGGCCAGTTCGGCTGAGTCGCTGTAGTCGCGGGCCTACCGAAAGTCGGCATCGCGGTGCAGGCCGCTCCGTGGCATGCGGCGCATAGATTGCGCCCATGCCCCCCAGGATCCGAAAAGGACAGGCGCCCGACACGCTGCAGCGCGCCCAGTTCCATGACCGCTTCATGCAGCCCTTCCAGGACCCTGCGTTCAAGGCCGAGGCGGGCTCACTCGAGCGCATCGAGCTGATCGCGTGGGAGGCCTACCAGGAAGGCCGCAAGGCGCCCGTCACGCGCAAGGCCGGGCCCGGGTATGCGGACCCCGACTACGACCTCTCCGTCGACTGGCTCGAAGCCAAGGCGCGCATCGATGCCGCACAGGCGGCATGGGGCCAGCCGCAGACGCGCTCGCGCGTGCTGCTGGTCAACGGTTCCCCGCGCAACGACGGCACCTGCCCCGGCGAGGTCTCCAAGACCTGGCGCCTCGCGGGGCTCGCGCAGGAAGTGCTCGAATGCAGCGGCATCGAGGCCGACGTGCTCGACCTGAGCCTCGTCACCTCGGAGTACGGGCGGCAGATCCATCCCTGCAAGGGCTGCGTCTCCACCGCGATGCCGCTGTGCCATTGGCCCTGCAGCTGCTACCCCAATCACTCGCTGCGCCAGACCGGCGACTGGATGAACGAGATCTACGAGCGCTGGGTCGCCGCGCACGGCGTGATCCTGCTCACACCCACGCACTGGTACCAGGCCACCAGCCCGTTGAAGCTGATGATCGACCGGCTGGTGTGCGCCGACGGCGGCAACCCCGACCCCACCAGCACTCACGGCAAGAAGCCCGAGGAAGCCAAGGCGCTCGAACTCGAGGGCTGGGGCTATCCCAAGCACCTGGACGGCCGTGTCTATGGCGTGGTGGTGCACGGCGACGTGGCCGGTGTCGAGAGCCTGCGCCGCAATCTCACCGACTGGCTCGACTGGATGGGCCTCGTCGACGCCGGCACGCAGGCGCGCCTGGACCGCTACATCGGCTACTTCGAGCCCTATGCGACCAGCCACGACACGCTCGACGAAGACGCCGATGTGCAGGAAGAAGTGCGCAACGTGGCTCGCGCCGTCGCCCGCGCGGTGGGCGAGTTGCGCGCCGGCAAACTGCAGGCCCCTGACCGGGGCCTGAAGCGTCCCCGGCCCAAGTAAAAAAATCACGCGGACGTGCTGCGCGCGAGGGTGCGATTCATCATTCTTTACGCAAGCTCACTTCAGGCTAACGGAGGCGATACAGACGTCTTCCACACTTCGCTTCACCTGCTGCCCATCGGTGGCGGGCTTCTTCGAAAGGAAGCACTTCTCATGATTTCTCTTCGCCAACGCATCGTCTGGGCGAGCCTGCTGGGCTCCGCCGCCCTCGCCTCTTCGGGTGCCTTCGCTCAAGCGCCGGCAGCGACCACCACGCCGGCACCTGCCGCCACCGTGGCCCAGGCCGACACCACCGCCGCTCCCAAGGCGCAGCACAAGCGCATGGACCCGGCCCAGCGCATGGAGCGCATGAAGGAACACCGTGCCAAGCGCCTCGCCGCGCTGAAGGACAAGCTCAAGCTGACCGCCGCCCAGGAAGGCGCATGGACCACCTACACCACGGCCAACCAGCCGCCGGCCGGTGCCCGTCCGCAACGCATGGACCGCGCCGAGTTCGCCAAGCTGACCACGCCCGAGCGCCTGGAACGCATGCAGACCCGCCAAGCCGAGCGTAGCGCGATGTTCGCCAAGCGCGCCGAAGCCACGAAGACCTTCTATGCCGCGCTGACGCCCGAGCAGCAGAAGACCTTCGATGCTGAAACGGTGCACGCCGGCGGCCGTTTCCATCGCGGTCACGGCCACCATGGCGGTCCGCGCGACGCAGCGCCCGTCAAGAGCTGAGTCGCCAGCCGCCGGTGACGGCGGCCCACGAAAAAGCCCGCAGCGCCTTGTGCGCTGCGGGCTTTCTTTCTTGGTTCAGGCACCGTGCCTGCTTACTGCGGCGTACCTGTCTTTTCCGTCGGGTTGGTCGGCACCGCCGGACGCTCGCCCTTCTCGCCGAAGCGCGGCTTCACCTTGCGCGCCTGCTGGCTGACTTCCGCACGTGACATCTCGCCCGTTGGCTGCGGCATGGCGTTGGGCTGGTGGTTGATCGTGGTCGTCGCCTCGCCCTTGGGCACCATGCTGTTGGCGTTGTTGCGGTTCTGCACGCGTGCCTCTGCCTTCACGGCCTCGCGGGAGGCGGGCATCGAGTTGTCGGGGCGCTGGGTCGGATTCGCCACGCCGGCCGGCGTCATCGTGCTCGCCTGGCCACCCACGGCCGGGTCGGGCTGGGCGGGGATGGATGTGGTCTGGGCGATTGCCGCTCCGGCCACGCCCAAGAGCGCTGCCATCACCGTCGTTCGGAAAATCGAGTGTTGCTGCTTCATGTGGTGCTCCTTGTGCTTGCGTTGTCTCGGATGAGTCATGGATGAAAGGATGGAAACCTTGGGCTTCCTTTTTCAAAGCCCTGAAGTCACCGTAGGAGCCCGATAAAGGCGCCTGTGTCGGGGCGCGGCAGGCCTGCCTGTAGGAGCCGACCTCCCACGCGCGAAAGGTGCGGAGAACGGCACGGAAGAAGGTGGCGCGTTCCTACAGGCAGGCCGGGCGCGGGCACGTACAACGCCAGAACCGATGTCTTCCACCTCCCCGATCCCCGCTGCGGCCGCGCCTGCGCCGACCTCGCTCAAGGTCATGACGGTGAACACCCACAAGGGTTTCACCGCGCTCAACCGCAAGTTCATCCTTCCCGAGCTGCGCGACGCCGTGCGCACGGTGGGCGCCGACGTGGTGTTCCTGCAGGAGGTGCTGGGCACGCACTCGCGCCACTCGCGCAAGGTGAGCAACTGGCCCGAGGCGCCGCACTACGAATTCCTCGCCGACACCATGTGGCCCCAGTTCGCCTACGGCCGCAACGCCGTGTACCCGAAGGGCCACCACGGCAATGCGGTGCTGTCGAAATTTCCGATCGTGCATTTCCGCAACCACGACGTGTCGGTGAGCGGCCCCGAGAAGCGCGGGCTGCTGCACTGCGTGCTGCGCCTGCCGGGCCGCACGGTCGACGTGCACGTGATCTGCGCGCATTTGGGCCTGGCCGAAGCGCACCGCCAGCAACAGCTGGAGTTGCTCTGCCACATCGTGCGTGACGAAGTGCCTGCCGATGCGCCGCTGATCGTCGCGGGCGATTTCAACGACTGGCGCGGCCGCGCGCACGAGGTGCTCGAAAAAGGCGCCTCGCTGCGCGAGGTGTTCGTGCACGCCAACGGGCGCGCCGCCAAGACCTTTCCGTCGCGCTTCCCGGTGCTGCCGCTGGACCGCATCTACGTGCGCAACGCCGGCGTGCACGCGCCGGTGGTGCTGCCGCGCAGGCCCTGGTCGCATCTCTCGGACCACGCGCCACTTGTGGCGGACATCGATCTCTGAAGCGGACGGCACCATGAGCAACGGCAACCATTGGGTCGGCGGGAACCGCATCGAGCTGCTCGAGAACGGCGAGGAGTTCTTTCCGCGCGTGTTCGATGCGATCCGCGCGGCGCAGCGCGAAGTCATCGTCGAGACCTTCATCCTGTTCGAGGACAAGGTGGGCCTCGCGTTGCACGCGGCGCTGCGCGAAGCGGCACAACGCGGCGCGAAGGTCGACCTGATGATCGACGGCTTCGGCTCGCCCGACCTCTCGCGCGAATTCATCGAAGGGCTGACCTCGGTCGGCGTGAAGGTGCGGGTGTTCGACCCCGGCCAGCGTTTCATGGGGCAGCGGCTGAACGTGTTCCGCCGCATGCACCGCAAGATCGTCGTGGTCGATGGCGAACGCGCCTTCGTGGGCGGCATCAACTACTCGGCCGACCACCTGCTCGACTTCGGCCCCAAGGCCAAGCAGGACTACGCTGTGGAACTTGCGGGCCCCATCGTGGCGGAGATCCACCAGTTCGTGCTGCGTGCCATTGCCGTCGGCGGCAAGGGTGCGGGGTGGTTCCGCCGCCGGCTCAAGCAGGCGCCGCCGGTGCGCCAGACCACGGCCGGCGAAGCCGACGTGATCTTCGTGACGCGCGACAATCGCCGCCACACCAACGACATCGAGCGCCACTACCGCGCCGCGATCCGCTCGGCGCGCGAGCGCATCGTGATCGCCAATGCGTATTTCTTTCCGGGCTACCGGCTCATCAAGGAACTGCGACGCGCGGCGCGGCGCGGCGTCGACGTGCGGCTCATCCTCCAGGGCGAGCCCGACATGCCGATCGTGAAGACAGCCGCGAGCATGCTGTACCACCACCTGCTGCACGCGGGCGTTCGCATCTACGAGTACTGCGACCGGCCGCTGCACGGCAAAGTCGCGCTGATGGACGACCGCTGGAGCACGGTGGGTTCGAGCAACCTCGATCCGCTGAGCCTGTCGCTCAATCTCGAAGCCAACGTGGTCGTGCGCGACAAGGCCTTCAACGAGGTGCTGTGGCAGCGCATGGAACAGCTCATGCAGCACAGCTGCAAGCAGATCGACACGGCCGAACTCGCGAGCGAATGGAGCGGGTGGCGGCTGGTGCGCAGCTTCTTCATCTTCCACTTCCTGCGCTGGTATCCCGCGTGGCTGGACCGCCTGCCGCGCCACGTGCCGCGGCTGACGCCCGCCGAGGCGACCGATCTGGCCGAACGGCAGAAGAACAACGAGCACACCGGCGGCGCCACGCCGACGGAAGCGGCATGAGGCCCATGAACCGATGACCACGATGGCCCTCGCTCGCCAGCCCTGGTGGCCCTGGGCCCGCCGGGTGGTCGTGTGGGGCTTCTTCGGGCTCGTCGCCTGGCTGCTGGTGAATCAGGCGCGCGCCATCGACTGGAGCGAAGTGCTCGAGGCTATCCGTGCGCTGCCTGCGACCACGCTCTTCGCGGCTGGCGCGCTGGCCGCATGCAGCTTCGCGCTCTACAGCACCTACGACCTGCTGGGCCGGCACTTGACGAAGCACAAGCTCGGCGCCGGCTCCGTGATGGGCGTGACCTTCATCAGCTACGCCTTCAACCTGAACTTCGGCTCGCTGGTGGGCGGCGTGGCCTTTCGCTACCGGCTCTATTCGCGCCTGGGCCTGGGCAACGAGACCATCACCCGCGTGCTGGGCTTCAGCATGCTGACCAACTGGGTCGGCTACCTGGTGGTGGCTGGCGTGGCCTTCTCTTTCTGGCCGATGACGCTGCCGCCCGAATGGAAGATCGGCAGCGAGGGCCTCCGTGTGCTCGGCGCGGTGCTGCTGGCGGTGTCGGCGGGCTACCTGGCGTTGTGTGCTTTCTCGGCGGGGCGCATCTGGCGCGTGCGCGGCCACACGTTCAAGACGCCGGGGCTCGCGATGGCGCTGCTGCAGTTGGCGATGTCGTGCCTGAACTGGTCGCTGATGGGCGGCGTGATCTGGCTGTTGTTGCAGGGCGAGGTCGGCTATCCGCACGTGCTCGCGGTGCTGCTAGTGGCCGCGGTGGCCGGCGTCGTCACGCACGTGCCGGCGGGGCTCGGCGTGCTCGAGGCGGTGTTCGTCGCGCTGCTGTCGTACCAGGTGCCCGGAGCCACGCTGCTCGGGGCGCTGCTGGCTTACCGGGGGCTGTATTACCTGCTGCCGCTGGCGGTTGCGTTGGGCGCTTACCTGGTCATGGAGATGCGCGCGCGCCGTCGCCGGCAGCGCTTGGCCTAGATCCTAGAAGTGGTAGGTGTAGCGCAGGCGCAGGAAGGTCTCGCCCGGGTTGGGCTTCTTGATGCCGCCATTCGAGACGTGCTGTACCCGCAGCGAGACTTCGTGCGCCCCGTTGTCGCCGAAGCTGCGCCCGATGCCGAGCACCTCGGTGAACTGGAAGGCCGTGCTGAAGCTGCGATCGGGCGTGCGGTAGACGTGGTCCATCAGGGTCGCGCCGACGCCGCCTTCGGCGAACCAGGGCGATGCGCCGTCGCCGAAGCGGTAGCGCAAGGTGTAGATCGCGCCGATCTGGACGAAATTGCGTGGGCCGTCGTCGAGGGGGCGCGCATGCCAGTTGCTTATGTAGAAGTCGAGGTACGAGGAGAACGGGCTGCCTTGTGGTCTTTCGCTGAACGACCACGGCACTGTCATGCCGACGCTGACCGAGTTGGTATCGCCCTTTTCCCCGTGCCGTGCGTGGCCGCCGTCGATGTAGATGCCGCGGGTGTCGTCGCCAGAAGCATGGGCCGCCGTGCCGAGCAAGCCGAGAAGGCCTGCGAACACGGCGACACGCAGGGGCGTGCAAGAACTTTTTTTCATGTTGTGAGTGCTCGATGCGGATGATGAGAGAAAGTCCAAATATTTACTTTCTCCAGCGTCCGGCGCGGGCGCAGCACGTAATTTCCACATCCAAAGGTAGGACTTGTTCAACAAGAATGCAGATTGATATTGCTGCGCTGCAGCAATCGAAACGGTCGAGGCCTATAGTGGGTTCTCCTCCCCCCACGCATCGGCCCCATATGTCATCTCTCAGTACCACCGCCCGTCTGGCCAATCCGCTCATGCAGTGGCTCGACCTGGCCCTCAAGACCAACGAGATGCTGCTGTCCTCCGGCTCGGTGATCCGCATGCGGACCGAGCGCATCGCCAGGGCCGGACTCACGCCCAGCGCGGCCGACCTCGCGGAGTTCCAGCTCATGGGGCACGAGAAGCTCGCCGCGGCCAGCGAATCGGGCATTGCGATGGTCAAGCAGTGGCACAGCAGCCATTTCTCGCTGGCCAACAAGGCGCTGCAGCAATGGCTTCAGGGCACGACGGCCTTCTTCTCGATGGCCGGCAGTGTCACCCCCGCGCAGGCGGCCGCGCGCAGCGACGCCTTCGTGCAGACCGCGACCCGCACGGCGAGCACGGCCAGCCAGCTCTCCGGCATTGCCGCCCGCATCGCCCGCGAAGGCCTCAAGCCCATCCACGCCGCGGCCACGTCGAACGCGCGGCGGCTGGCCCAGCTGCAATCCTGACGGGAGAGAAGCGCGGCGCTTTCAGGGCCGCGCGGGCACCAGCGTCAGCAGCGTGATTTCCGAAGGCGCACCAAAGCGCTTCGGTGGGCCCCAGTAGCCGGTGCCGCGGCTCACATAGATCCACATGTCGTGCAGCCGGTGCAGACCCGCCGTGAAGGGCTGCTGCATCGGCACGAACAGGTTCCACGGAAAGAACTGCCCGCCATGCGTGTGGCCCGACAGCTGCAGCTGGTAGCCCGCCGCGGCCGCCACCGTTGCGCTGCGCGGCTGGTGCGCCAGCAGCACGCGCGTGTGCACCAGCGGCGGCGCATCGAACAGCGCCAGGTGCGGATCGCTCGCATGCGCCGCATCGAAGTGCCCGGCGGTGAAGTCGGTCACGCCGGCCAGCACCAGGGCGCTTTCGAAGAGTTCTTCATCAGTCTGCGCGCCGCGCACATTGCGCGTCTGCAGCACCACGTGCTCGTTGAGCAGCACCTTCAGCCCGAGCCGGCGCAACTCGTCGATCCATGCATGGGCGCCCGCGTAGTACTCGTGGTTGCCCGTGACCACGAAGGTGCCGTGGCGCGCTCGCAGCCCCGCGAGCGGCGCGATGTGTTCGCGCAGTTCGGGCACCGTGCCGTCCACGAGGTCGCCGGTGATCGCGATGGCGTCGGCGCCGAGCCGGTTCACCGCGTCGACGATGCGCTGGATGTACGCGCTCCGGATCGTCGGCCCGACGTGGATGTCGCTGAGCTGCGCGATCGTGAAGCCCTCGAGCGCCGTCGGCAGCCCGCGGATCGGCACTTCGACGCGCTTCACGCTCGCCGTGCGGCGCGCGTTGATGAAGCCGACGAGCGAAGTGCCCGTGGCCATTGCCAGCACCGCCAGCGCGCTCCACGGCAAGAGCGCATTCCAGCGCACCTGCACAAAGCCCAGCGCGCCCGCCAGCCAGGTGAGCAGCAGGCCGGCATCGCGCACCAGCGTCAGCACGAACATCGACGAAAACCAGCCCATGCTGATCAGGCCGACCCACTTGAGCACCTCGCCCACCGAGGCGTTGGCCGCAATGCGACGCGAGACGAAAGGCAGCGGAATCGTCAGCGCCGACACCGCCAGCAGCACCAGCGCCAGCGGCCACGCGGGCGTGAGCGTGGCCAGCGCGGGCACGAGGCGCAGCGCTATGTAGACGTGCAGCAGCGCGGTCAGAGCGCTCAGGGGGCGGATCGGCATCGGGGCAATGGGTTCGGGCACTGCCCGGGATACACCACCTGCAAGGCGCATGCCGCGCATTCAAGACGCGGAAAGGCGCCGCATTCGCTATTTTTTCTATAGCGCACGACGCCCGGATAGCGGGCGCCGTGGCTTGACGAGCGTCAGAATTTCGCGGCTGCTGCGAGCGGCGCCGGCCGCCGGCGGCGCCGCGTCACTGCACCGTGCGCGTGCCCGCCGAGGCCATGTCGGTGCCCGCCGGCCATTCGAAGATGGCCTTGGCGGATGCGCCATGCGGCACCGTCAACGATTGCTTGAGCGTCTGGCTGCCGATGCGCGCCTCGACTTCATAGGTGCCCGGTTCCAGCCGCGCCACCATGAACGGGCCGCCAGAGACCACATTGTCCAGCAGCGCGGTGCCGCTGCTGTCGCGCACCGTGACGTGCACGCCGGCGGCGAAGTCGGCGCTGCCCTTGTGGTCCTTGACCGCGAATTCGAGGGTGGCGGGCCAGCGCGGCGAGACCGTCTCCATCAGCTGCGCTTCATCGCTGCCGATGCCGCCGCTCATGTATTCGACGCCGTGCGCCATGTAGATCGGCGGATTCACCGTCGCGTGTGCCGACGACAGCGCCCCAAGCAGCACGGCGCCGCACAACATGAAGGCCGCCAGCGGCCGCGTGCTCGAGGAAGAAGAAAAACGGGAGGTCATGGTCTTGAATCCTTTCCTGGTCGTGATGACGAAAGCCACGCCGCCAATGTGCGGCGCACGACTTAGAAAAGGCTGACCACTGGCCGCGAATGCGGCCGTGGTGCGAGGCTCGCTCAGCGGGCCGCGGAGGTCTGCGCCAGCGCCTGCGTTTGCGGCATCGGGGGCGTGACCGAGGCCATATCGAAGTTCGACGGCCAGAGGAACGACGCGCGGGCCGGCGAACCGGCAATCACGATCAGCGACTGCGTGAGCGTGAGTCCGCCCAGCGTGACGTTCACGTCGTAGGCACCCGGGTTGAGGCGCGCGAGCATGTAGGGCGCTTGCGTCTCCACGTCCATCACCGCCTGGCCGGTGTATTTCTGGCGGATCTGGACCGAGGCCTTGGCCGGGAAGCCGAGAAGCTGCGCGCCCTTGCCGTCGCTCACGCCCAACTCGATCGTCGCAGCCCAGCGCGGCGCCACCATTTCCATGAAGTCGGCCTCGCCCTTGGCTGCGCCGCCGCACATGTACTCGATGCCCTGCGCCACCTGGATGGGCGGGTTCGAGAAAGCGTGGGCCGGCAAAACGGCGCCGAGGAATGCTGCTGTACCGCCCAGTACCAAAGCGGCCAAGGGCCGCCGGAGACGCATAGGGTTCATTGCTTGTTGTCCTCGATCTTGCATGACGTGAAATCCGTCGAGGATTTTGCTTAGCAAGAGTCGGGCTAGATATAGCGTTTACGAGGAACGATCCTCGAAACAGAGTTGAACGCTATTGTTTTAATAGCTGATGACGGCTGTGTGACGGGCATCGCAGCCTGTTTCGGACGCCGACCTCACGGAAACCCTGAGACGCAACGCTCTTGAGGCCGATCCGCACGGGTGCATGGCCCGCGCCCGCGGCGGTGCAAAGCGACCTACAACACATAGCCGAGCGGCAAGGCGGTCGTCTGCTTCAGCTCCTGCATCGCAAAGCTGGAACTGACGTCATGAAGGTTGGTCCCCGCGATCAACCGCTTGTAGACGGCGTCGTAGGCGGCGATGTCGGGCACCACCACGCGCAGGAGGTAGTCCACGTCGCCGCTCATCCGGTAGAACTCGACCACCTCCGCAATGGCGTCGACCGTGGCCGTGAAGCGGTCGAACCATTCCTGCGTGTGCGTGCTGGTGCGCACCGACACAAACACCGTCACGCCCACATTGATCTTTTGCGGATCGAGCAAGGCCACCTGGCGCGTGATGACGCCCGCCTCCTTCATGCGCTGGATGCGTCGCCAGCAGGGCGTGGCGGAAAGGCCCACCCGTTCGGCGATCTGCGCCACCTGTTGCTCGGCGTCGCGCTGAAGGATGTCGAGAATCTTGAGGTCTATGGAATCCAATTTCATGAATCTATATATCTGTAGAAATTGATTCCAATCCTATTGGAATTGGCCGCCCAAAAGGCAACCGGCTTTCAGGTCTGGATCGTCAGACTCCTTCGGGTGGGCGGCGCTGTTGCCGCCCGTCTCATCCGACTGCGAATCCCCGAATGGACATCTATCTCGACACCAATGCCACGACGCCGGTGTTGCCCGAAGCGCGCGCCGCAGCACTTGCGGCGATGGCCAGCGAATTCGGCAACCCCAGCAGCGTCCACAACACGGGCCTGAAGGCACGGGCCCTGATGGACGCGGTGCGAGCCCGAGCCCGCCGCGTGCTCGGCGCGCCCACGGGGCAGTTGCTCTTTGTCAGCGGGGCGACTGAAGGCATCCAGACGGCCGTGCTCTCGGCGCTGACCGCCTTGCGCGGGCGCAAGGACGTCGACTGTCTGCTCTACGGTGCAACCGAACACAAGGCGGTGCCGGAGGCGATTCGGCACTGGAACGCGCTGCTGGGCCTGGACTTGCAGGTGCTGCCCATTCCGGTCGGACGCGACGGCCGTCACGACCTGGCGTGGCTGCGCGCCCATGCGGGCCGCGCCGGCTTGGTCTGCACCATGGCCGCCAACAACGAAACCGGCGTCATCAGCGACCTCGACGGCATTGCCGAGGTGCTGACCGCAAGCCCCGCCCTCTGGATGGTCGACAGCGTGCAGGCGTTGGGCAAGCTGCCGCTGCGGCTGGGCACGCATCGCATCGACTACGCGCCCTTCTCCGGACACAAGCTCTACGCGCCCAAGGGCATCGGCCTGCTGTATGTGCGCGACGGCGCGCCGTTCACGCCGCTGATGGCCGGCGGTGGCCAGGAAGGCGCGTTGCGCTCGGGCACCGAGAACATGTCGGGCATCGCCGCGCTCGGTGCGGTGCTGGCGGCGCTCGAAGAGGGGCGGACCTTCCGGGATCGCGACACGCTCGCGGCCTACCGCGATCGCATCGCCTCGGCGCTGCAGGATGCCTTCCCCGGCGTGGTGTTCAACGCGCCGCCCGCGCTGTGCCTGCCCACGACGCTCAACTTCTCGGTGCCGGGCCTGAATTCGAAGCTCCTGCTGGATCTGTTCGACGCTGCCGACGTGCGCGTGAGCGGGGGCTCGGCCTGCGGCGCGTCCAAGGCGCTGCCGAGCTATGTGCTGGAGGCCATGGGATTGCCGGCGTGGCAAACGACCTCGGCCGTGCGCCTGTCGTTCGGCCCTGCCAGCGATGCGGCGTTCATCGACGAAGCCTGCGCGCGCATCGGCGTCTGCGGTGCGTCGTTGCGCGCCAGTTGCATGAATACGGCCACCGCACCCGGACAAGCCCAGCCGGGCGACGCACTCGACGGCCTGACGCGCCTTGTGGTGGACGGTGCGTGCTGCTACCTGCTGGCCGATGCAGCGACCCGGCGCTGCGTGGTCATCGACCCGCTGCCGGAGCTGACCGATCGCATCGCGCAGCTGCTTCACTGCCAGGCCTGCACACTGGTTGCGGTGCTCGATACGCACAGCCACGGCGACCACGCCTCATCGGGCCCCGAACTGCGCGCGGCCCTGCCCGCACGGCTTCTTGCGTCGGGCGACGTCGATGCACTCGGCTGGCCTCTGGGTGTCGACGCGCTGCACCTCGGCGCGCAGACGCTGACCCGGCTGGCCGTCCCGGGACACACGGCGGACTCCACCGCCTACCTGCTGCGCGATGCGCAGACGAACCTGCGCCTGGCCTTCGTCGGCGACACCGTGATGCCCGGCGCCCTCGGGCGCAGCGACTTCGCCCAAAGCGCGCCGCTGGCGTTCGGCCCTTCGCTGAAGACGCTGGCGCAGACCGTGGGGACCGGCACGCTGCTGCTTCCAGGGCATGACTACGACAACCGCTTCGCCAGCACCATGGCTGGCGAATGCGCCGTCCAGCCGCTGCTGGCGCAGGTGCTGCATGGACACATCGACGCCCAGCAGTTCGCCGCCGCGAAGGCCGAACTCGAGAAGGACCTCGCGCTGACCGAGTACCAGACCCTGGCATGCGGAGCACGGATCGATGGCGACGTTGGCTGCAGCCGCAGCGAAATGGATGCCGCGGAAGTGCGGCAGTTGCTGCAGTCGCATCGCGACCTCGTGCTGGTGGACGTGCGCGAACCCTACGAGCAGCGCCTGGGCGATGCGCCGGCGTTCGGTGCGCATGTGCGCTGCGAGGCCGTGCCGCTGTCGGGTCTGCTCAATGCGCTGCCTGGCTGGCTGTCGCTGCCGGCCGGAACTCCGGTGTTGTTCTATTGCCGAAGCGGCAATCGCAGTTCGCAGGCGGCCAAGGCGCTGCGTCGTCTTGGCCATGCGCAGGCATGGAGCCTGGCAGGCGGTCTCGCGCTGTGGCCCGGGCCGGCTTCGGATGCTGTCGCGAAGCCGTGCGCCGAAATGGCATGACGCCTGCCTGTAATCACGTTGATCTATCTATCTATCTATCGCCCATGAAGCTCTCACGCCGCCCTCTCCTCGTTCTTGGCTCGCTGGGCGCGCTCGCATTGGCGAGCGCTTGCCATGCTGGTGCCAACGACAGCTCTCCTGAAGGGCGTTTCGAAAAAATCGAGCGCTTCGACTTCGACAAGCTGCCTCTGGGCGACGCGATCAAGATCGTGCACGGCAGCGGCAAACGCAGGCTGGCGGTTTTTTCAGATCCGAACTGCGGCCATTGCAAGCGAGTCGACAAGGACCTCAAGGCCATCGGCGACGTCACGGTCTACGTGTTCCTCTACCCCGTGCTCGGCGCGGACTCGCAGGGCAAGTCACGCAGCATCTGGTGCAGCAAGGAAAAACAGAGGGCCTGGATCTACTGGGTCGAAGCCGGCGTCGCACCCGCCAACGCACCGGACAGTTGCGATACGGGCGGCTTGCAGCGCGGCATGGAGCTCGGCCGCCGATACAAGGCCGAAGGGACGCCGATGCTGATCTTCAATGACGGCACCAGGGTCCCTGGTGCGATTCCCGCCCAATGGATAGCGAGGCTGCTCGCCGCTTCGGCCAAGTGACGGCGCCACACCGTGGCACCGCGCTTGGCGAACCAGCGTCAAGCCGTCAAACGTCGATATTCGCCGCCCGCAGCGCGTTCTGCTCGATGAACTCGCGCCGCGGCTCCACCTCGTCGCCCATCAGCATCGTGAACACGCGATCCGCTTCGATCGCGTCGTCGATCTGCACGCGCAAGAGGCGGCGCACGGTCGGGTCCATGGTGGTTTCCCACAGCTGCTCGGGGTTCATCTCGCCCAGGCCCTTGTAGCGCTGGCGCGAGGTGGCGCGTTCGGCTTCGCTGATCAGCCACTTCATGGCCTGGCGGAAATCGTCGACCTTTTCTTCCTTGGCGCGTTCGCCTTCGCCGCGCTTGACCAGCGCGCCTTCGGTGCTCAGCAAGCCGCGGAAGGTGTTGGCGGCTTCGGCCAGTGCCGCGTAGTCGGCGCCGTGCACGAAGTCCTGCGTGATCACGCTGCTCTTAATGTTGCCGTGGTGGCGGCGGCTGATGCGCAGGAGCGGCTTGTCGGTGCGGGCATCGAACTCGTTGCTCACCTCGGCCGGCACGCCGGTCGTGTTGAGCTCGCGCAGCTTGGCCTGCAGCGCCACGGCCGAAGCCTCGGCGGCGGGCGTGGTGTCCAGGTCGAGCGCCACGCCGTCGGCGATGGCGCGCAGGGCCTCGGCATCCATGAAGTTGCGCAGGCGCGCAATCACGGCCTCGGCCACCTGGTGCTTGCGCGCCAGCTCGGCCAGGGTGTCGCCGGTGAGCGTGGTGGAGCTCGCGCCACCGGTCTCGATGCGCGCGTCCTTCAGCGCCACCTTGAGCAGGAAGGCATCGAGCGCGGGGCCGTCCTTCAGGTACTGCTCTTCCTTGCCGACCTTCACCTTGTAGAGCGGCGGCTGCGCGATGTAGATGTGGCCGCGCTCGACCAGCTCGGGCATCTGCCGGTAGAAGAACGTGAGCAGCAGCGTGCGGATGTGGGCGCCGTCCACGTCGGCGTCGGTCATGATGATGATGCGGTGGTAGCGCAGCTTGGCGACGTTGAAGTCGTCCGCGCCGCCGCCCGAGGTCGTGGCGCCCGCGCGGCCGATGCCGGTGCCCAGCGCGGTGATCATCGTCAGGATTTCGTTGCTGGTGAGCAGCTTCTCGTAGCGCGCTTTCTCCACGTTCAGGATCTTGCCGCGCAGCGGCAGGATGGCCTGGAACTTCCGGTCGCGGCCCTGCTTGGCGGAGCCGCCGGCGGAGTCGCCCTCCACCAGGTAGACCTCGCACAGGGCGGGATCTTTCTCCTGGCAGTCGGCCAGCTTGCCGGGCAGGCCCATGCCGTCGAGCACGCCCTTGCGGCGCGTCATCTCGCGGGCCTTGCGGGCCGCTTCGCGGGCACGGGCGGCCTCCACGATCTTGCCGCAGATGATCTTGGCGTCGTTCGGGCGCTCCTGCAGGTAGTCGGTGAGCAGGCGGCCGACGATGTCTTCCACTGGCGCCCGCACTTCGCTGGACACCAGCTTGTCCTTGGTCTGGCTGGAGAACTTGGGCTCGGGCACCTTCACGCTCAGCACGCAGCACAGGCCTTCGCGCATGTCGTCGCCGGTGACTTCGACCTTCGCCTTCTTGGCGAACTCGTTCTCTTCGATGTACTTGTTGATGACGCGGGTCATCGCGGCGCGCAGGCCCGTCAGGTGGGTACCGCCGTCACGTTGGGGGATGTTGTTGGTGAAGCAGAGGACCTGCTCGTTGTAGCCGCTGTTCCACTGCATGGCCACTTCCACGCCGATGTGCGTGCCGGGGATGCCGCCGTAGGTGTCGGCCGGCTTCTCGCCCGCTGCATAGAACGAGTTCGGGTGCAGGACGGTCTTGCCCTTGTTGATGAACTCGACAAAGCCGCGCACGCCGCCGGCGCCCGAGAAGTCGTCTTCCTTGCCGGTGCGCTCGTCCAGGAGGCGGATGCGCACGCCGTTGTTCAGGAAGCTCAGCTCGCGCAGGCGCTTGGAGAGGATCTCGTAGTGGAAATCGTTGTTTTCCTTGAAGATTTCCGTGTCGGGCAGGAAGTGCACTTCGGTGCCGCGCTTGTCGGTGTCGCCGATGATCTTCATGGGTGAGACCTCGAAGCCGTTCACGGTCTCGAGCAGGCGGTTCTGCACGAAGCCGCGGCTGAATTCGAGTTCGTGGATCTTGCCTTCGCGGCGCACGATCAGGCGCAGCTTCACGCTCAGCGCGTTCACGCAGGACACGCCCACGCCGTGCAGGCCGCCCGAGACCTTGTAGCTGTTCTGGTTGAACTTGCCGCCGGCGTGCAGCTCGGTGAGCGCGATTTCGGCGGCCGAGCGCTTGGGCTCGTGCTTGTCGTCCATCTTCACGCCGGTCGGGATGCCGCGGCCGTTGTCGGTCACGGAGATGGAGTTGTCGCTGTGGATGGTCACGACGATGTCGTCGCAATGGCCCGCGAGCGCTTCGTCGATGGAGTTGTCCACGACTTCGAACACCAGGTGGTGCAGGCCCGTGCCGTCGGAGGTGTCGCCGATGTACATGCCAGGGCGCTTGCGCACGGCTTCAAGCCCTTCCAGGATCGTGATCGCGCCTTCGCCGTAGCTGGTGTCGGCCAGGATAACCTCGGGCGCGACGATCTGGACTTCAGGCGTGTAGACCGGCTCGGTGTGCGGGACTTCGGGCTTGTTTTCTTCTGCACTCATTCGATATTCCTCTATCTCTCTCACGGCATTGACGTGATTTTTCGGGCTCTCAAGATCTCGATTCGCCGCCTCTTGAAAGCGCAAACCCGCGGAGGGCCGCGGGTTGTCTGCGCAAGGCGCTTTGTTGTCTGTTTGCTAGATACGCATCGGCATCACGACGTATTTGAAGGATGCGTTCTCGGGGATGGTCAGTAGCGCTGAACTGTTGGAGTCGGCCAGGTCGAGCTTGACCATGTCCTGGTCCATGTTCGACAGCGCGTCGATCAGGTAGGTGACGTTGAAGCCGATTTCGATGGCGTCGCCGCCGTAGTCGATGTCGAGTTCGTCCTGGGCTTCTTCCTGCTCGGCGTTGTTCGATGCGATGCGCAAGGTGCCCGGCTCGATGTTCAGGCGCACGCCCTTGAACTTCTCGCTGGTCAGGATGGCGGTGCGCTGCAGGCTGGCCAGCAGCGGCGCGCGGCCGAGCGTGACGGTGTTCTTGTGGTTCTTCGGAATCACGCGGTTGTAGTCGGGGAACTTGCCCTCGACCAGCTTGGTGACGAACTCCATGCCGCCGAAGCTGAACTTGGCCTGGTTGTTCGCGAACTGCATCTCGATCGCGCCTTCGGCGTCGGACAGCAGGCGCTGCATCTCGAGCACGGTCTTGCGCGGCAGGATCACTTCCTGGCGCGGCACTTCCACGTCGAGCGTGGCCGAGGAGAACGCGAGGCGGTGGCCGTCGGTGGCCACCAGGCTCAGCTGCTTGCCTTCGGCAACGAACAGGATGCCGTTCAGGTAGTAGCGGATGTCATGCACGGCCATCGCGAACGAGACCTGCGAGAGCAGGTCCTTCAGCGTCTTTTGCGGCACGCTGAACACGGGGCCGAAGTTGGCAGCTTCCTGCACCAGCGGAAAGTCTTCGGCGGGCAGCGACTGCAGCGTGAAGCGGCTCTTGCCGCCCTTGAGCACCAGCTTGCTCGCGCTCGACTCGAGGCTCACGGTCTGGTCGGCCGGCATGGTGCGCAGGATGTCGATGAGCTTGCGCGCGCCGATGGTGGTGGTGAAGTTGCCTTCGTCGCCGCCGAGCTCGGCCGTGGTGCGGATCTGGATCTCGAGGTCGCTGGTGGTCAGCTGGAGCTGCCCGCCGGTCTTGCGGATCAGCACGTTCGCCAGGATCGGCAGGGTGTGACGCCGCTCCACGATGCCCGCCACCGACTGCAGCGCAGCAAGAACCTTGTCTTGGGTTGCCTTCAAAACGATCATGTCTTCTTCCTCTTCTCTATCTCTTTGAATCAGCTTGTAAGACGCCATTCTCCGCTGTCGCGAGGGGCATTTCGGATGACATCCGGCTTCAGCCCTTGAGCGTCTGTTCGAGGACGTGCAGCTGCTGGTTGAGCTCGGTGAGCTGCTGGCGCTCGCCCGAGATCTTGCGCACCGCGTGCAGCACCGTCGTGTGATCGCGCCCGCCGAACAGCTCGCCGATTTCCGGCAGGCTCTTCTGGGTGAGCTCCTTGGCCAGGTACATCGCGATCTGCCGCGGCCGCGCAATGCTGGCCGGGCGTTTCTTGCTGTACATGTCGGCGACCTTGATCTTGTAGTAGTCCGCCACCGTCTTCTGGATATTCTCGACCGAGATCTGGCGATTCTGGATCGACAGCAGGTCGCGCAGCGCCTCGCGCGCCAGGGCGATCGAGATCTCCTTCTGGTTGAAGCGCGAGTAAGCCAGGATCTTGCGCAGCGCCCCTTCGAGCTCCCGCACGTTGGAGCGCACGTTCTTGGCGACGAAGAAGGCCACTTCTTCCGGCATTTCGGCCGATTCGGCGCGTGCCTTGTTGATAAGAATGGCCACGCGCATCTCGAGCTCCGGCGGCTCGATCGCCACCGTCAGGCCCGAGTCGAAGCGCGAAACCAGCCGCTCGTGGATGTCGGCCAGGCCCTTGGGATAGGTGTCGCTGGTCATCACGATGTGCGACTTCTTGGCGAGCAGGGCCTCGAACGCATTGAAGAATTCTTCCTGCGTCCGGTCCTTGTTGGCGAAGAACTGCACATCGTCGATCAGCAACAGATCGAGCGAGTGATACCGCTCCTTGAACTCATCGAAAGTCTTGCGCTGATAGGCTTTGACCACATCCGACACGAATTGCTCGGCGTGGATGTAGAGAACTTTGGAATCGGGCCGGTCGGCCAGCAGCCGGTTACCCACAGCGTGCATCAGGTGGGTCTTGCCCAGGCCGACACCGCCGTAGATGAAAAGCGGGTTGTACAGGTGGCCCGGCATGCCAGCCACGTGCATCGCGGCGGCGCGTGCCATGCGGTTGGCCGTGCCCTCGACGAGGGTGTCGAAAGTGAGGCCTGAATTGAGGCGGTTCTTGAAGCCGGCAGCCGCTGGCTCTTCGCCCGGACCGGCGACGTCGCGCGGCACATCGGTCTCGGTCATCACGGCCACGGGCGCAGAGCGCACGGGCGCTTCACGAGGAGCAAGCGCTAACTCGACGGCCACCGGCTGGCCGTACATCTTCTCGGCCATGGCGGCGATCTTGCCGGCGTACTGGGCACGGATCCAGTCGAGCTTGAAGCGGTTGGCGACGAACACCGTCATGCGCGAGAGGTCGTCGGCGACCTGTGCTGTCAGGGGCTTGATCCAGGTGTTGAACTGCTGCTCGGACAACTCCTGCGCGAGCTGGTCGACGCAGGCCTGCCAGAGGCTTTCGCCGATGCCGTCAGTCGACATGGGCGCTTTGAAAAGTGGTGAATCCCTCGGGCATTTCTTGGTATAGGTATTGTGGATATTCTCTGCTGGAAGGCGCCGGGCATTCTAACTTGTCAAAACCTTATCCACACGCTGTGGACGGCCGCGAAACGGCCGCGAAAGGCCCGCAAATCCAGTCGAAGATTGTTCCCGGACGGAATGTTTGCGATAATTGCGGGTTTCCCTGAAAACCTCATTGCGTCTTTCGGGGGCCATCCGAAACACGCTCCCCAGCGCCCGCTCTGCTTTTCGCATGCGGAAATCAGGGAATCAGGAACCATCATGAAACGCACATACCAAGCATCCAAAGTCCGCCGCGCCCGTACCCACGGCTTTCTGGTCCGCATGAAGACCCGCGGCGGCCGTGCCGTCATCAACGCACGCCGCGCCAAGGGCCGCAAGCGCCTGGCCGTCTGACGGCAACCCACCTGCCGTTGCCAGCAGCCGACCCGCCAGCGCCAGCTCCCTCAGCTAGCGCACACGGCGTGTCCGGCTCGGTTTCCATGCAGCGGCTCAAGACCCGCGCGCAATTCCAGGCCGTCCTCGCAGGTGCCACCGTGGCGCGCACTGCTCATTTCGCATTGCACCGCTGTGCGCTCGATCTCGCATCGAGCGCAGCGCCGCTGTTCGCGTCCGACGATGTCTGGCTGGGCGCCATGGTGCCCAAGCGCTGGGCGCGCCGCGCGGTCACGCGCAACGCCATCAAGCGCCAAATCTATACCGTGAGCGCCGCGCCCGACGTCGGCTTGCCTCGTGCTGCGCACGTGGTGCGGCTGCGGGCAGGTTTCGACCGCAAGGAATTCGTGAGCGCCTCCTCGGACAAGCTCAAGGGCGCCGTGCGCGCCGAACTTCAGCAGCTGCTGGCGCGTGCCGCGCGCTCGCCGGCGCCTTCTTCTTCCGCCTCCTCCTCATGAAACGCCTGCTGATCGGCCTCGTGAAGGGCTACCGCCTGCTGCTGAGCCCCTGGCTCGGCCAGTCGTGCCGCTTCACGCCGACCTGTTCGGTGTATTCGATCGAGGCGCTGGAAGTGCACGGTGCGCTCAAGGGCAGCTACCTCACCCTGCACCGCATCGCGCGCTGCCAGCCCTGGTGCCAGGGCGGCCACGATCCGGTTCCACCGAAATCACCGTGTCGCACTGACAAGTCAGGCTCGCTGTTTTCGTCTCTTCTCTCCTCCGACAAGAAGTCTTCGTCATGAACGATATCCGCCGCACGATCCTGTGGGTGATTTTTGGGTTCTCGCTGGTGTTGCTGTGGGACCAATGGCAGGTCTTCAACGGCAACAAGCCGACCTTCCTGCCGTCCAGCAAGCCGGCTGCCGTGGCCACCGCCCCGGCCGGCACCACGCCCGCGGCCAACAACGGTGTACCAACCGCGTCCGGCACCACCGGCAACGCGGGCGCCGTGCCCACGCAGGCTGCGGCGGCCGCGCCCCGCGAGCAGGTCACCGTGACCACCGATCTCTTCAAGGCCACGATCGACAGCGAAGGCGGCACGGTCAATCACCTGGAGCTGCAGAAGTACGACGAGGAAGATCGCACCAAGCGCGTCGTGCTGTTCGAAAACGGCTCGCCAGCCACGCGCTACGTGGCGCAGACCGGCCTCCTGAACCAGGTCGACTCGGGTGACCGCTTCCCCAACCACCTGACGCCAATGACGGCGAAGGCCGGCCCGCGCGAAATGGCCGACGGCCAGAACACGCTGGAAGTGAGCTTCGAAAGCGCCCCCGTCGGCGGCCTGAAGTACACCAAGACCTACGTGTTCCACCGCGGCGACTACACCATCGGCGTGCGCCACGAGATCGCCAACGTGAGCGACCAGCCGCGCGACGCGCAGCTCTACATGCAGCTGCTGCGCCACGGCACGGTGGCCAGCAGCACGATGTTCGGCACCAACACCTTCACCGGTCCGGCCGCGTACACCAACGAGAAGAAGTTCCACAAGCTCGACTTCAAGGACATCGCCAAGGGCAAGATCGAACCGCCGCCGCCCGCCAACGACGGCTGGATCGCGATGGTGCAGCACTACTTCGCGTCGGCCTGGCTGCTCAAGGGCGACCCCGCCAGCGAGCAGCTGCGCCGCGAATTCCGCGTGAAAGACCTGGGCGACAACCTCTTCACCGTGGCCATGGTGGCCACGCTGCCGAAGATCGCCCCGGGCGCCACGCAGGTCGTGAGCAGCGTGCTGTTCGCCGGTCCCCAGGAAGAAAAGAAGCTCGAAGCCCTCGCCCCGGGCCTGGACCTGGTGAAGGACTACGGCATCTTCGCGATCATCTCCAAGCCGCTCTACTGGCTGCTGATCCAGCTGCACGGCTTCCTGGGCAACTGGGGCTGGGCGATCGTGGCGCTGGTGGTGCTGCTGAAGGCGGCCTTCTACTGGCTCAACGCCAAGGCCTACGCCAGCATGGCCAAGATGAAGGCCATCAATCCCAAGATCATGGAAATGCGCGAGCGGCTCAAAGACAAGCCGCAAGAGATGCAGCAGGAAATGATGCGGATCTACAAGACCGAGAAGGTCAATCCGATGGGCGGCTGCTTCCCGATCGTGATCCAGATCCCGGTGTTCATCGCGCTCTACTGGGTGCTGCTGTCGTCGGTCGAAATGCGCCACGCGCCGTGGATCGGCTGGATCACCGACCTCTCGGCGCCGGACCCCTGGTACATCCTGCCGGTCGTGATGACGGCCACCTCGCTGTTCCAGACCTGGCTCAACCCGACGCCGCCCGATCCGATGCAGGCCAAGCTGATGTGGATCATGCCGCTCGCGTTCAGCGTGATGTTCATTTTCTTCCCGGCCGGCCTGGTGCTGTACTGGATCACGAACAACGTGCTGTCGATCGCGCAGCAGTGGTTCATCAACAAGCGGCTGGGCGTGCTGGGCAAGTAAGCCGCACGGGTTCCACTACCGCAAAGGGCCGCATCCGCGGCCCTTTGCCTTTTTGCTGAAAGAATCGCGCTCTTGCCATGACCTTCGCCCGCACCTCCGATCCCATCGTCGCCATCGCCACCGCCTCGGGGCGCGGGGCGGTGGGCATCGTGCGGGTGTCCGGCGCCCGGCTGGCGCCGTTGATCGATGCGGTCTGCGGGCGCGCGCTCAAGCCGCGCGAGGCGACGTACCTGCCGTTCCGGGACGCCGACGGCGAGCCAGTGGATCACGGCCTGGCGATCCACTTTCCTTCGCCGAACTCCTTCACCGGCGAAGACGTGCTCGAGTTGCAGGCGCATGGCGGCACGGTCGTGCTGCAGTTGCTGCTGGCGCGCTGCCTCGAAGCGGCGGCCGAAGCCGACCCGGTCACTGGGCGCCCGCGTCTTCCCGGCCTGCGCGTGGCGGAGCCCGGCGAATTCAGCCAGCGCGCCTTCCTCAACGGCAAGATCGATCTGGCCCAGGCCGAGGCCATCGCCGACCTGATCGACGCCAGCACCGAGGCGGCCGCGCGCAGTGCCGGGCGCTCGCTGTCGGGCGCGTTCTCGCGCGAAATCCACACACTGCGCGATGCGCTGATCCACCTGCGGATGCTGGTGGAGGCGACGCTCGATTTCCCGGAAGAGGAGATCGACTTCCTGCAGAAAGCCGATGCGGCCGGGCAACTCACGAAGCTGCAGTCGCAACTCGCCGCGGTACAGCAGCGTGCCAAGCAAGGCGCCCTGCTGCGCGAAGGCATCAAGGTCGTCATCGCAGGCCAGCCGAACGCGGGCAAAAGCTCGTTGCTCAACGCCCTGGCCGGCGCGGAGCTGGCCATCGTGAGCGCCGTGGCGGGTACCACGCGCGATGTTGTCTCGCAGACGATCCAGATCCACGGCGTGCCGCTGCACGTGGCCGACACGGCCGGCCTGCGCGAAAGCAGCGACGAGGTCGAGCAGATCGGCGTGGCGCGCGCCTGGGGGCAGATCGAGAGCGCCGATGCCGTGCTGTTCCTGCACGACCTGACGCGCGCCGACCAGCCGGACTACGCCGCCGCCGATGCGGAGATCCTGCGCGGGCTCCAGGGCAAACTGCCTGCGAGCGTGCCGGTGCTCGATGTCTGGAACAAGCAGGACGCCGCGCCGACTGCCGCCGCTCCCACCCGGGGCATCGCGCTGTCCGCAAAGACCGGCGTTGGCATCGAGGCCCTGCGCGATCAATTGCTGGCGATGGCCGGCTGGCAGTCCGTGCCCGAAGGCGTCTACCTTGCGCGGGCGCGCCACGTGCAGGCACTCGGCCGGGTCGAGACGCACCTCGCGCTGGCCGCAAGCCACCTCGCGGCACAGGCCCAATTGCTCGACCTGCTGGCCGAAGAGCTGCGCCTGGCGCAGAACGCGCTCAACGAGATCACCGGGGAGTTCGGCTCGGATGACCTGCTGGGTGTCATCTTTTCGCGCTTCTGTATCGGGAAATAGCGACACATGGCGACGCGTCGCCGGGCGAAACGTAAACACTTGTAGCCCAAACTCGTGGCCTTCGCGGATACTTCGACTCACATGCGGGGGCCGAAGAAAAAATGTCCATCCAGAACCTGAGCCGCGCCATCGCGGAAAACACGAGCACCGACGCGTTTGCGTTGACGTTCACCATCCAGCAATGGGACACGGTGGCAGGTTACCTGCAGCCCATCGACACCGGCGTCGGCGACGTGCTGATCGAGCAGAACACGCCCGACCGCTCGGTGTTCTTCGTGGAAAGCGGCGCCATCAGCGTGCACCGCGTCAGCAGCAAGGAACAGATGCGCCTGGCCGTGCTCACGCCGGGCTCTGTGGTGGGCGAAGGCGCTTTCTTCTCGCGCCAGCCGCATGCGGCCAACGTGGTCGTCACCGGCGCGGGACGCGTCTGGCGCCTCACTGCGATCCGCTTTGCGGAAATGTCGAACCGCCAGCCCAACATGGCACTGGAGATCGCGATGGCGCTCGGCGCCGTGATCGCCAAGCGCATGGCGCACCGCTCCAAGCGCGTGGCGGTGACCTGAGGCGTCTTCGGCGCCCAGCCAAGCCCAGGTCCGCAGGCCGCACCCGCAGCAAGTTCTTGTTTTCGATCCCGAGAGTAGTCAGTAAGTAAGCCATGGCCTCGATCTGTCCGGTCTGCAGCACGGAAAACCGTGAGAGCGCGAATTTCTGCAAGAGCTGCGGCACAACGCTGTCCGCCACGGCGAGCCGGATTCCTCCCCCTCCCAGCCCGGACAGCCAGGCCGACCGCGAATGGGCCACCACCGCGCCGGCCCAGCTGCGCGCGCCGACGATCCCGGCTCCGCTGTTCGATCTCCCTGAGCCTGCGCCGTCCTCGCGAAGCTTTTTCGGCAGGGCGCCTGCTGCTGCGCCGGGGGATGAGCGAACCGTGATCCTGGCACCCGGCCAGTCGACCGCGTCGTCGTCCTCCAGCAGCGAACGGTCCGAGCGGAAGCGCTCGCGGGTCAAGGTGCCCCGGCCGCCCGAGCCCCCCGAACCGCCGCTGCGTCGGCGGGGCCTCGTTCTCTGGCTGGGCCTGCTGGCGGTCGCTGTGGTGATGGTCGTCGCTGGCTGGTACGGCTATGGCACGCGCAAGGCCGCCGAGCAGGCCGAGGCTCCGCCTCCGCCCGTCGCTGTGCCCGCCCCCGCGCCTGCTGTTGCCGCACCGCCAGTCGCCGAGCCGCCGCCCGCCGAATCTGCCGTACCACCGGAGACGCCGGCCGTCGAGGCGCCCGCGGCAGAGGCCGCCCCCGCTGCGCCGGTGGCGACGCCCAAGCCTGCAGCCAAGCCGCCGCGCAAGCAGGCGACGGCCACGCCGCAGCCCGCGGCGCCCGAGGCCCCGGCACCCGCCGTCGCAACGGCATCGCCGCCCGCTGCCCCGGCCGCTCCCGCCGACCCGCAGGCCCTGTGCGGCGACCGCAACTTCATCGCCAAGGCCCAGTGCATGGCGACGCAGTGCCTGAAGTCCGAGTTCAAGGCCCATGCGCAGTGCGAAGCGGTGCGGCGCCAGCAGCGCATCGACGAAGAAAAGCGCAACCCCGCCCTGATTAACTGAGCTCGCCCCCAGGCTGCGCGGCACTTCGTGTCCGCTGTGCCTACCCCCACCGGGGGCAATACCTGCGGCCCGGCAAAGCCGGTTCCGCGGTATTTCCCGAAGGGCCCCTTAGCCCTTTTGAAGGCGGTCGATGGCGATGGCCAGGGCGGTGGGTTTGCCTGAGAGCACCAGCGTGTCGCCATCCGTCAGCACGGTCTCGCCGGTGGGCACGCGGGCCTGGCCGTCCTGGCGGCGCAGGGTGGCGACGCGCACGCCCAGCGTGTCCAGCGCCAGTTGCTCCAGGGTGTGGCCGATGGCGCGCGCGCCGGGCGTCAGGGTGAAGCTGTTGAGCCGCTCGTGGTCGATCTCGTCGGCGTTGTCGTCGTCGGCGCCGTGGAAGTAGCCGCGCAGCAGGTTGTAGCGCGCGTCGCGCTGGTCCTGCACCACGCGGATCACGCGCCGCATCGGCACGCCGACCAGCGCCAGCGCATGGCTCGCGAGCATCAGCGATCCTTCGATGGCCTCGGGCACGACCTCGGTCGCGCCGGCGGCCTGCAGCTTCTCGAGGTCGTGGTCGTCCTGCGTGCGCACGATCACCGGCACATGGGCCGCATGGGCGCGGGTGTTGGCCAGCACCTTCATCGCGCCCGGCACATCGAGGTACGTCACGACCACCGCGCTGGCGCGCGCGAGGCCCGCGGCCATCAGCGCCTGCAGCCGCGCTGCGTCGCCGAACACCACCGAGTCGCCGGCGGCGGCGGCCTGGCGCACACGGTCGGGGTCGAGGTCGAGCGCCATGTACGGAATGCCCTCGCGCTCCAGGATGCGCGCCAGGTTCTGGCCGCAGCGGCCATAGCCGCAGATGATCACGTGCTTGGCGGTGTTGATGGTCTTGCGCGCGATGCTCGTCATCTGCAGCGACTGCTGCATCCAGTCGCTGGCCACCAGCTTTCGCACGATGGCGTTGCTGTACATGATGATGAACGGCGTCGCGAGCATCGAGAGCACCATCGAGGCCAGCACCGGGTTCGCGAGCCAGGGCGGCAGCAGGCTGCGTTCCTGCGCGAGCGTCAGCAGCACGAAGCCGAACTCGCCGGCCTGCGCAAGATAAAGACCGGTGCGCAGCGACACGCCCGAGGTCGCGCCCAGCACCCGCGCCAGCACCGTCACCAGCGCCAGCTTGAAGAAGAGCGGCACCAGCAGCAGCACGGCCACCAGCAGCCAGCGGTCGACCACGATGTGCCAGTCGAGCGACATGCCCACCGTGATGAAGAACAGCCCCAGCAGCACATCGTGGAACGGGCGGATGTCGGTCTCGACCTGGTGCTTGTATTCGGTCTCCGAGACCAGCATGCCGGCGATGAATGCGCCCAGCGCGAGGCTCAGGCCGGCCAGCTCCGTGAGCCATGCGAGCCCCAGCGTGATCAGCAACACGTTCAGGATGAAGAGTTCCTCGCTGCGCCGCCGGGCGACAAGCGTGAGCCACCAGCGCATCACGCGCGGGCCGCCGTAGAGCAGCAGGCCGATCAGCACCGTCGCCTTCACCAGCGCGAGGCCGAGCGCCTTGGCCAGCGCCTCGGGCGGCGCGCCGAGCGCGGGGATCAGCACCAGCAGCGGCACCACGGCCAAGTCCTGGAACAGCAGCACGCCCATCACGCGCTTGCCGTGCTCGCTCTCGAGTTCGAGCCGCTCGGCCATCAGCTTGACCACGATGGCGGTGCTGCTCATGGTGAGCGCGCCCGAGAGCGCCAGCGCCGTCTGCCAGCCCAGGCGCCAGGCCGGCGGCAGCTGCGTGGCGATGATGAGCGCGCCGGCCGTGGCGATGGCCATCGTGAGCAGCACCTGCAGGAGGCCGAGCCCGAACACATGCTTGCGCATCGCCCGCAGCTTGGGCAGGCTGAATTCGAGCCCGATCACGAACATCAGGAACACCACGCCGAACTCGCCCAGGTGCCGGATGCCCTCGGAGTTCTGCGCCAATGCCAGCGCATGCGGCCCGATCAGCACGCCCGCCGAGAGATAGCCCAGCATCGGCGGCAGCTTGAGCGACCGGCAGACCACCACGCCGATCACCGCGGCCAGCAGGTACAACAGCGTGAGATCGAAGGAAGACATGGGTGCGGATGCTAGAGCAATGTCCGTGCCCCGGGCTTCCCCGGGACAACCCGTCTTCGGCCTTGGGTGGCCCGTAAAATCCGGCAATGAGTTCCCGCCCCGCCCCGGCCCCCGTGGTCGACCCCGAAGCCATCCTCGCTCGGGCACGCCTGACCTTCGACATCGAAGCCGAAGCCGTCCTCGGTCTGAAGACCCGCGTCGGTCCCAGCTTCGTCGACGCCGTGCGCAAGATCCTCGAGGTGCGTGGCCGCGTGGTCGTGATGGGCATGGGCAAGAGCGGCCACGTCGGCCGCAAGATCGCCGCCACCCTCGCCTCCACAGGCACGCCGGCGATGTTTGTGCACCCAGCCGAGGCCAGCCATGGCGACCTGGGAATGATCAAGGCGGTCGACCTGGTGCTGGCCATCTCCAACAGCGGCGAGGTCCAGGAACTCACGGTGATCCTGCCCGTGGTCAAGCGCCAGGGCGTGCCGCTGATCGCCATCACCGGCCGCGCCGATTCGACGCTCGGGCGCCATGCCGACATCGTGCTCGACGCGGGCGTCTCCAAGGAAGCGTGTCCCCTGAACCTCGCCCCCACCGCGAGCACCACCGCCCAGATGGCGATGGGCGATGCGCTGGCGGTGGCGCTGCTCGATGCGCGCGGTTTCGGCTCCGAAGACTTCGCGCGCTCACACCCCGGTGGCGCGCTGGGGCGCAAGCTGCTCACGCATGTGAGCGATGTCATGCGCTCGGGCACCGAGGTGCCGCGCGTCGCGCCCGGCGCATCGCTGAGCGAACTGATGCGCGAGATGAGTTCCAAGGGGCTCGGTGCCACCGCCGTGGTCGATGCCGAGGGCCGCGCGATCGGCATCTTCACCGACGGCGACCTGCGCCGCAAGGTCGAGACCGGCGCCGACCTGCGCGCCCTCACGGCCGCCGACGTCATGCACCGCGGCCCCCGCACGCTGCGCGCTGACGCGCTGGCCGTCGAGGCGGCCGAGCTGATGGAAAACCACCGCATCACCAGCGTGCTGGTGGTCGACACGGCGGGCCTCCTGATCGGCGCGCTGAGCATCAACGACCTGATGCGCGCGAAAGTCATCTGATGCCGCTCGCGTTCCAGGCCGAAACATTGCTCGCCGCGCAGGATGTCCGCATCGTCTTCTTCGACATCGACGGCGTGCTGACCGACGGCGGCGTCTACTTCACCGAACACGGCGAAACGCTCAAGCGATTCAGCATCCTGGACGGCTACGGCCTGAAGCTGCTGAAGCTGGCGGGCATCGTGCCGGCCGTGATCACGGGGCGCGATTCCAAGCCGCTGCGCGTGCGGCTCGAGGCACTCGGCATCGAACACGTGCGCTACGGCACCGAGGACAAGTTGCCTGCGGCCGAAGCCATGCTCGAGCAACTCGGCTTCACCTGGGCGCAGGCCGCAGCCATCGGCGACGACTGGCCCGACCTGCCCGTGCTCACCCGTGTCGGCTTTGCGGCGGCGCCGGCCAATGCGCACATCGAAGTGCGTGGCATTGCGCGCTACGTCACCCAGGCGCGCGGCGGCGAAGGCGCGGCACGCGAATTCTGCGACCTGCTGCTCACGGCCTGCGGCCAGTACCGGCACCTGCTCGACGCCGCGCGAGGCCCGAACCCATGAACAACCTGAAAAGCGCATGGGGCCGGGTGCGCGACGTGCTCGACCGCGCGACGATCTATCTGCCGATCATCCTGACGGCGGCCGTGGCGCTCGGCACCTACTGGCTGGTGCGTAACGCGCCCAAGCTGCTGGAGCCCACCGTCAAGGCAGCGCCCACGCACGAGCCCGACTACTTCATGCGCGATTTCGTGATCAAGAACTTCCTGCCCAACGGCGACCTGCGCAGCGAACTGCACGGCAAGGAAGGCCGGCACTACCCGGACACCGACACCGTCGAGGTCGATGACGTGAACATGCGTTCCGTCTCGCCGCAGGGCTATACGACCCGTTCCACGGCCAAGCGAGGGATCTCGAATTCGGACGGCAGCGAGATCCAGCTGTTCGGCAACGCGGTCGTCATTCGCGATCCTTCGGTGGGTGCGAACGGCAAGCCGACGCCGCGCCTGGAGTTCCGTGGCGAATTCCTGCATGCCTTCCTCGACACCGAGCGGGTGACGTCGAACCAGCCGGTCACGCTGATCCGCGGCACCGACCAGTTCACCGCCGACAACCTCGACTACGACAACCTGAGCGGCGTGGCCAACCTGACCGGCCGGGTGCGCGGGTTGCTGGTGCCGTCGGCGGCCACCCCGGGCGGCAAGCCGCGCTGAAGAAGAAAAACCCTCCCGCATGAACACACCGTCGGCCCCGCTGGTCTTCATCACCGGCGCATCGAGCGGCATCGGCCAGGCGCTGGCGGCAAGTTTCTACGACGCGGGCTATCGCCTGGCGCTGGTTGCCCGGCGCACTGGAGAGATCGAAGCCTGGGCAACGGGGCGTCAACTGGACGCGAGCCGCTACCAGATCTACAGCGCCGATGTGGCGCAGACCGACAGCATCGTGGCCGCCGGTACCGCCTGCATCGAACGCCAGGGCCTGCCCGACGTGGTGATCGCCAACGCCGGCATCAGCGTCGGCATCGACACGACGGAGCGCGAGGACATCGACGTGATGGCGCGCACCTTCGCCACCAACAACGTGGGCCTGATGGCCACCTTTCATCCGTTCGTCGCGGCGATGCGGCAACGCGGCAGTGGGCGGCTGGTCGGCATCGCGAGCGTTGCGGCCATCCGCGGGCTGCCAGGGCATGGGGCCTATTGCGCCAGCAAGGCCGGGGTGGTCGCCTATTGCGAGAGCCTGCGCGGCGAGCTGTACAAGAGCGGCGTCGAGGTCGTCACGCTCTGCCCAGGGTATATCGACACGCCGCTCACGCAGGGCAACCGCTACGGCATGCCCTTTCTCATGAAGGCCGAGGACTTCGCCGACCAGGCGCTGCGCGCCATCGAGGCCGGCACCAGCTACCGCGTGATCCCCTGGCAGATGGGCGTGATCGCCAAGATCATGCGCATGTTGCCGAACGCCCTGCTCGACCGCGTCGTGCAGGGCCGTGAGCGCAAGAAGCGCAGCGGCGAAAGCTGAGCGTCCTGCCGGCCGGCTCGGCCTGGCGAGCGCCCAATGAAAAAGGCTCCGAAGGAGCCTTTTGTTTTGTGTGCGAGCGCTCAGTAGCCGCTGTTGCCACCGCCGCCGTAGCCGCCGCCACCGCCGGAGCGACCACCGCCGCCACCGCCACGGGGACCTGCGCCGTAGGGGCTGCGGAAACCGCCATCGCCACCACCGCCGCCGCCACCGGAGCGACCACCGCCGCCGTAGCCGCCACCACCGGAACGGCCACCGCCGCCACCGCTGCGATCGCCGCCACCACCGTAGCCGCCACCACCACCGCCGCCGTAGCCTCCGCCACCACCGCCGCCATAACCACCACCGCCGCCGCCGTAGCCGCCACCACCGCTGCGCGGGGGACGTGCTTCCATCGGACGCGCTTCGTTGACGACGACGCTGCGGCCGCCCAGGGGCTGGCCGTTCATGCCGTTGATGGCAGCTTGCGCTTCGGCGTCACTGCCCATCTCGACGAAGCCGAAGCCTTTCGAGCGACCGGTGTCGCGTTCCATCATGACCTTGGCGCTGGTCACTGCGCCGAACTGCCCGAATGCCTGTTCGAGATCACCGTCGCGCACCGAATAAGGCAGGTTGCCGACGTACAGTTTGTTGCCCATCAAGGGACTCCTATAAACACATCAAGAAAAGCGATGGAGTCCCGAAAGCATCACTCAAACGAGAGCCGTCGAGTCGCGCGAAACTGACCGATCACCGAACTACCCCCCGACCAAAATGAAGAGGGAGGCTCGTGCATTATGGGTGAAATATCAAAAAAGCAAGCAGGAATTTGCTACTTGGAGTAGCACTTGTCAAAACCTTGGAAAGCTAGCGCACGCTTACCGAATCGGAATGAGGTGATTGGCGTTACAGCTAGAATTCGCCCCGTCATTGGGGAGTAGCCGCCTTCCGTTTTTCGAGAAGGGCCCGCGTCAACAGACTTGTCCTGCCCCACACAGGACATGGCGCGTGCAGTGAACACACCTGGCGAGACCTTTGACCGTGCAACTTCGGGAATATGGCCGAAGGTGTTGCACGGTCAATTGCGTCCTTCGGCCCAAGGAACCCCACGTTCATCATGGAAGCTTTTCTCGTAGCAACGGGCGTCGTCGCGCTCGCGGAAATGGGCGACAAGACCCAACTCCTGGCCCTTCTCCTGGCGGCCCGTTTCAGGAAACCCTGGCCCATCGTCCTCGGCATCTTCGCCGCCACCATCGTCAACCATGCCCTGGCGGGTGCCGTCGGCAACTACATCACGCGCTGGCTCGGCCCCGAGGTGCTGCGCTGGATTCTTGGCGGCTCCTTCATCGCGATGGCTGTCTGGATGTTGATTCCCGACAAGCTCGACGATGACGACGCCCCCGGCGCCTCGCATTTCGGCGTCTTCGGCACCACGCTCATCGCGTTCTTCCTGGCCGAGATGGGCGACAAGACCCAGATCGCCACCGTCATGCTCGCCGCCCGCTTCACGCAGGACTACTTCTGGGTCGTCACCGGCACCACGCTCGGGATGATGCTGGCCAATGCGCCGGTGGTGTGGCTGGGCGAGAAGATCGTGCGGCGCGTGCCGATCAAGCTCGTGCACGGCATCTCGGCGGCGATCTTCCTGGTGCTGGGCATCGTGATGATCGTCGGCTGGTAATTCGAGGGGGCGATATACTGCCCGTCGCGCCGATTTGCTACAGCTTGCGGGCGCTTTATAAATTCAGCTAAAGACGGCAGTCGGACCCGGCTCGTTTTTGGCGAGGCCGGGTTTTTTCATTCATGTCGTCACCTCCTTTGGTCGTCAGTCCGCAGTCGATGCAGTTCGCAGGCCCGCTGGCCCTGCGCAGCGGCGCATCGATCAGCGACTACACGCTCGCCTACGAAACCTACGGCACGCTCAATGCCGACCGCAGCAACGCAGTGCTGGTCTGCCATGCGCTGAACGCTTCGCACCACGTCGCGGGTGTCTACGAAGGCCAGGCCCGCTCCGAGGGCTGGTGGGACAACATGGTCGGCCCGGGCAAGCCGGTCGATACCGACCGCTTCTTCGTGATCGGCGTCAATAACCTCGGCTCCTGCTTCGGGTCGACCGGCCCGATGCACGTCAATCCCGCCACCGGCCGCGTCTACGGCGCCGACTTCCCGGTGGTCACCGTCGAAGACTGGGTCGATGCGCAGGCCGTGCTGCTCGATGCGCTGGGCATCCAGACGCTCGCCGCGGTGATGGGCGGCAGCCTCGGCGGCATGCAGGCGCTGTCGTGGACGCTGCAGTACCCCGACCGCGTGCGCCACGCCGTGGTGGTGGCCAGCGCGCCCAACCTCACGGCCGAGAACATCGCCTTCAACGAAGTCGCGCGCCGCGCGATCGTGACCGACCCCGACTTCCACGGCGGCCACTTCTACGAACACGGCGTGATTCCCAAGCGAGGCCTTCGCATCGCGCGGATGATCGGCCACATCACCTACCTCAGCGATGACGTCATGAACGAGAAGTTCGGGCGCATCCTGCGCAGCGCCGTCGAAGGCGAGGCGGCGGGGCTGGACTACCGCTACTCCACGCAGGACGTCGAGTTCCAGATCGAGAGCTACCTGCGCTACCAAGGCGACAAGTTCAGCGAGTACTTCGACGCCAACACCTACCTCTTGATCACCCGCGCGCTCGACTACTTCGACCCCGCGCGCAGCCACGGCGGCCAGCTCAGCACCGCGCTCGCGAAGGCGACCGCCAAGTTCCTGCTCGTGAGCTTCAAGACCGACTGGCGTTTCTCCCCCGCGCGCAGTCGCGAACTCGTGAAAGCGCTGCTCGACAACCGCCGCAACGTGAGCTACGCCGAGATCGACGCGCCGCACGGCCACGACGCCTTCCTGCTCGACGACGTGCGCTACATGGGCGTGGTGCGCTCGTATTTCGAACGCGTCGCCAAGGAGTTCCAATGAGCGACCTCGACAACCAACGACTCATCGCGGCCCTCGTGCCCGAGGGCGCGCGCGTGCTCGACCTCGGCTGCGGCGACGGCGCCCTGCTCGACCTGCTCCAGCGTGAACGCGGCTGCACCGGCTATGGCGTGGAGATCGCCGACGGCAACGTGCTGCAGTGCATCCGCCGCGGTGTGGACGTGATCCAGCTGAACCTCGATGAAGGCCTCGCGATGTTCGACGACGCCTCCTTCGACGTGGTGCTGCAGATCGACACCTTGCAGCACCTGCGCAATGCCGAGGTGATGCTGCGCGAGACCGCGCGCGTCGGCCGCATCGGCATCGTCGCGTTCCCCAATTTCGCGCACTGGCCCAACCGCCTGAGCGTGGCGCGCGGCCGCATGCCGGTGACGCGCCGCCTGCCCTACCAGTGGTACGACACACCCAACATTCGCGTCGGCACCTTCAAGGACTTCGAGGTGCTGGCCGGCAAGAACAACTTGCGCGTGCTCGATGCGTTCGGGCTGCAGGACGGGCGCGACGTGCGCTGGCTGCCCAACGCGCGCGCGAGCACGGCGGTCTTCAAGTTCGAGCGGGGCGGTTGAGGGAGGGCTGCGTCGCATGAGCTTCACGCTGGCGCAGCCGGTTCACAGCGAACTGGTCATCAAGAAGAGCCGCTTCATCGGCTGCGTGCAACCGGTGGCCGATCGCGCGGCCGCGCTGGCCATCGTTGCATCGCTGCGCGCGCAGCACCCCGCGGCCGCGCACGTGTGCTGGGCCCTGATGGCGGGCGGTCAGTCGGCCGCCAACGACGACGGCGAACCCGGCGGCACGGCGGGCCGTCCCATGTTGGAAGTGCTGCGCCATCAACAGATCGAAGGCTCGCTCGCGACCGTGGTGCGCTACTTCGGCGGCGTGAAGCTCGGCGCCGGCGGCCTGGTGCGCGCCTACACCGATGCCATCGC
This sequence comes from Variovorax trehalosi, assembly GCF_051216415.1. Taxonomy (NCBI): domain Bacteria; kingdom Pseudomonadati; phylum Pseudomonadota; class Betaproteobacteria; order Burkholderiales; family Comamonadaceae; genus Variovorax; species Variovorax trehalosi. Next base: position 631,862 of record NZ_JBPJZG010000002.1, on the reverse strand, counting down.
GCAAGCCCTGATCGGTGCCACGCTCGTGCCGCTGGTGCGGCAGCGCAGTCTGCGCTGCGCCGTGCCCTATGCGCTCGAAGGCTTGGTACGGCGCGAGATGGCAGCCGTCGGTGCGGTGCTCGACGACGTGCAGCATGGCAACGACGTGCTCTTCGCCTTCAAGCTCCCCGACCCCGAGGCGAATGCCTTCATCGCCCGCCTCGACGATGCTGCGCAAGGGCGCGTCGTCTGGCCGCCGGCGTAAGTCGCCGCGGCGGCGCGGCAGGCGGCGGCGTCATCGCCAGAATGCCGCGTCCGGTCAGCGGCACGGCCTCATCGTCGGGCCCGCGGCGCGCCATCTCGGCGGTCACGATGCCGGTCGGCACGGCCAGCACGCCCCAGCCCAGCAGCATCATCACCGAGGCGATCGCGCGGCCCAGGTCGGTCTTGGGCACGAGGTCGCCGAAGCCCACCGTGGCCATCGTCGAGATGGCCCAGTAGATCGCCACCGGAATGCTCGTGAAGCCGTGCACCGGCCCCTCGACCACGTACATCAGCGTGCCCATCACCAGCACCACCAGCATCACGAAGCCGACGAACACGGTGATCTTCCGGCGGCTCGCCGCGACGGCCGAGACCAGCGCGCGGTACTCTGCCGAATAACGCGAGAGCTTGAAGATCCGGAACACGCGCAGGAGCCGCAGGATGCGCACGTCGATCAGGTAGGCGAACTCCGGCGCGAGCGCCACGAGAAAGGTCGGCAGCAGCGCGAGCAGGTCGATCACGCCATAGAAGCTGGTGGCATAGCGCAGGGGCCGCTTCACGCAGGCCAGCCGCCCGATGTACTCGAGCGTGAAGAGCCCAGTGAAGACCCATTCGAGCACGCCGAACACATGGCCCGCGCGCAGGTGGATCGCCTGCACGCTATCGAGGATCACCACCGCCACGCTGGTCACGATCACGGCGATGAGAATCAGGTCGAACAGGCGGCCCAGCCGCGATTCGGACTCGAAGATCACCGAGAACAACGCGCGCCGCCAGCCTTCTTCGGGTTTGCCGAAGCGGGCGTCGCCGGTGAGCGAGTCAGTGACCATGTGGGCGGGGGATGCGGCGGTGATTTGCAAGGGGGTCGTCATCTTCCGTCGTTTAAGGTCTACTGGGGTCCCATTGTCGAGGCGTGTGGTTTTATCCGGTTACGCCTCTTGCGCAATGAAGTGCGGTAAGCCGTAAGTGCGTTCTTACGATAGTCCCTTTCTTGAGGAGCTCCCCTTTGGCTACACAGTCCCCCTTCTTCGGCAAGCGCGATCGTGACACCGACTCGTTGACATCCCGTCCTGCACCGCTGGTCGGTTCCGGCACCAATCTGTCGGGCACGCCCGTCAATCCCTCGTCGTTGACCGCGCAGCAAGGTGGCCTCGCCGCCGCGGCAGCAGCACCCGTCGCGAAGGAAGGCGGCAGCAAACTGACCGTCGGCCCGAACATCAAGCTCAAGGGCGTCGAGATCACCGACTGCGACACGCTCGTGGTCGAAGGCCTGGTCGAAGCGACCATGGACTCGCGCCTGATGCAGATCGCCGAACAGGGCGAGTTCAAGGGCTCGGCCGAGATCGACATCGCCGAAATCCGCGGCATCTTCGACGGCAACCTCACGGTGCGCGAGAAGCTCGTGATCCACTCGACCGGCAAGGTCACCGGCAAGATCCGCTACGGCAAGATCGTGATCGAGGAAGGAGGCCAGCTGTCCGGCGAGATCAGCTTCGGCGCCAAGCCGTCGCTCCAGGCCGCAGCCTAAGCCTCCACGGGGGGCTTCCACCCCAGGCGCTCCAACAATGCACCGGCCGCGGCCGGTGCTCTTTCCTTGGCGCCATTGATGAAGTAGACGAACACGTCGCGCTTCTTCGGCGATCCGGTCCAACCCTGCGCACGCTCGGCCCAGGTGTCGAGCGCCTTCGGTCCATAACCTGTCTTGAGCTTCGCGTCGGCCATCATGAGCCGCGCATAGGCGACGTCGCCTTCAGGCTCCTCGAACGACGGAAACTTGTCCGCGTCGGTGAACACGGTCGAGACCTTGTGCTTCTTCGCGAGCGCCTTGTACGCGGGCGTGATGAAGCTCTCGTGCCGCACGTCCATCACGTGGCGCAGCACGCGGCTGCCTTCCTTCTTCGGCAGCAGTTCCAGAAACGCCTCGAAGTCTTCCGCATCGAACTGCTTGGTTGGCATGAACTGCCACACGATCGGCCCGAGCTTGTCGCCCAGCTCGCTCACGCCGCTGTCGATGAAGCGCTGGATCGACTCGCCCGCAGTCGCCAGCACCTTGCGGTTGGTAGTGAAGCGCGAGGCCTTCATCGAGAACATGAAGTCTTCCGGCGTGTCCGCATGCCACTTGCGGAAGGTCTCGGGCTTGAAGGTGCTGTAGTAGGTGCCGTTGATCTCGATGGCGCTCACATGACGACTCGCGTAATTCAACTCCTTGGCCTGTGCGAGCCCCTTGGGGTAGAAGTTGTCGCGCCAGGGCTCGTAGGTCCAGCCGCCGATGCCCACCTTGATCCGAGTCGTCGTTGCCATGCTCACATTGCGCTCCGGGTTGAGATCGCCCGCACTCTACGCGCGGTCGCCGTGAGGCGCAAAATGCGTTTTTTCGTCCCCGCGGAGAACCCACCGATGAATGCCCCCCTGCACCGCGAAATGCCTGCCGGCACGCTCGACGCGACGCGCGCCCTCTCCGATGTCACCGCCCAGTGGGACGGCGACATCGTCAAGCAACTCACCGACTACATCGCCATCCCGGCCAAGTCGCCCGGCTTCGACAAGGACTGGTCGGCCCATGGCTACCTGGAGACCGTGCTGCGCAATGCGGCCGCCTGGGTCGAGGCCCAGAAGGTCGAGGGCCTGAAGCTGGAGATCGTTCGCCTCGAAGGCCGCACCCCGGTGCTGTTCTTCGAGGTGCCGGCCACCGGCACCGACATGGGCGAGACCGTGCTGATGTACGGCCACCTGGACAAGCAACCCGAATTCACCGGCTGGCGCAACGACCTCGGCCCCTGGACGCCCAAGTACGAGAACGGCCTGCTGTACGGCCGCGGCGGCGCTGACGACGGCTACGCGGTCTACGCGAGCGTCGCCGCGCTGCAGGCGCTCAAGGCCCAGGGCGTGGCGCATCCGCGCATCGTCGGCCTGATCGAGACCTGCGAGGAAAGTGGCTCCTACGACCTGCTGCCCTACGTCGACGCGCTGCGCCCGCGCCTGGGTAACGTCGAGCTGGTGATCTGTTTGGATTCCGGCGCCGGCAACTACGACCAGCTGTGGCTCACCACCTCGCTGCGCGGCATGGCCAGCGGCACGCTCAAGGTCGAGGTGCTGACCGAAGGTATCCACTCGGGCGACGCGTCCGGCCTCGTGCCCTCAAGCTTCCGCATCATGCGGCAGGTGCTCGACCGCCTCGAAGACAGCGCCACCGGGCGCCTCCTGCCCGCGAGCTTCCATTGCGAAGTGCCGGCCGACCGCCTCGCGCAGGCCAAGGCCACCGCGGCGATCCTCGGCGAAGAGGTCTACAAGCGCTTCCCGTGGGCGCACTACGACTGCGGCGGCTCGACCATGTTCGCGCTGCCGACCACCACCGATCCGGTGGAAGCGCTGCTCAACCGCACCTGGAAGCCCACGCTGTCGGTCACCGGCGCCGAAGGCTTTCCGGCGCTGAAGGATGCGGGCAACGTGCTGCGCCCCTACACCGCCTTCAAGCTCTCGCTGCGCCTGCCGCCGCTGGTCGATGCGGCCGAATCGGTGCAAAACCTCAAGAAGCTGCTGGAAGACAACGCGCCCTACCAGGCCCGTGTCACCTTCGAGAGCAACGGCGGCGCCACCGGCTGGAACGCGCCGACGATCACGCCGTGGTTCGAGGACGCGCTCAACAAGGCCTCGCAGGCGCACTTCGGCGCGTCCTGCGGCTACATCGGCCAGGGCGGCACGATCCCGCTCATGAACATGCTGAGCGCCGGCTTCCCGAAGGCGCAGATGATGGTTTGCGGCGTGCTTGGCCCCAAGAGCAATGCGCACGGACCCAACGAGTTCCTGCATGTGCCCTACGCCAAGAAGCTGACGGCCGCCGTGGCCGAGGTGATTGCGGCCCTGCCGGTAGCGCACCGCGCCGCCGCCGCGGAGCCGGTGACCGCTTGAGCGACGCGCCGGGCCGCCCCAAGCAAGCTCGCTCCCGCTTGGCGGGAAGGCGCGCAGCGCCAAGGGTGCACCAATGAGCGACGCGCTGCCGTTGCCGCAGCGCGTGCCGCTGTCTACCCCGGACGGTCAGACGCTGGCCTTGCGCCGATTGCCCGTCGCCGGGACGCCGCGCGCTGTGGTGATCGTGGTCCATGGGCTGGGCGAGCATGCGGGGCGCTACCACGGGCTCGCGAAGCGGCTGCACGAATGGGGCTTCGCCGTCTGGGCGCACGACCATTTCGGCCATGGCGAATCGACCGGCGCGCGCGGCGGATTGCCGAGCGAACTGCGGCTGGTCGACGACCTCGCGCTGGTGATCGACGATGCGCGCCGCGAGAACCCCGGTGTGCCGGTCGTGCTCTTGGGGCACAGCCTCGGCGGACTGGTCGCGGCCAGCCTGGTGGCGCGCGGCGTGCGGCCTGTCGATGGCCTGGTGCTCTCGTCGCCGGGGCTCGATCCGGGCCTGAGCGGGTTTCAGAAAGCGCTGCTCGCGGTGCTGCCGCGCATCGCGCCGAACCTGCGCGTGGGCAATGGCCTGGACGACAACTACCTCTCGCACGACCGCGCCGTCGTGCAGGCCTACCGCGACGATCCGCTCACGCACGACCGTATCGGCAGTCGGCTCGCGCGTTTCCTTGCGTACGAAGGAGCCACGGTGCAGCAGGCGGCGGCGCGCTGGCCGGCGCCCACGCTGCTGATCTATGCGGGCGACGACCGGCTCGTGAAGCCTGCCGCCAGCCGTGCGTTCGCAGCCGCCGCAGCGCCCAGCGGCATGGTCGAAGCGCAATGCTTCGAGACCCTGTACCACGAGATCTTCAATGAGCTGGACGCGGAGCCGGTGTTTGCCACGCTGCAGCGCTGGCTCGACAAGCGGTTTCCGTCGAACTGATCGAACAGCCTCAGGCAGCAGCCGAGCGCCGCCGCGTCCGCGCGAGCCACAGCAGTGCCGCGCCGGTCAGCACCACTGGCACCAGCGAGCCGTAGTTCAGCAGCTGCCAGCCCTGGGTCGTGACCAGCACGCCCGAGGCGAACGAGGTCAGCGCCAGCGTCGCGAACACGCAGAAATTGAGCGCACCCTGGGCCCGGTCGCGCTCCTCTGCGGTGTAAGCCGTGAGCGAAAGCGTCGTGCTGCCGGTGAACAGGAAATTCCAGCCCACGCCGAGCAGGCACAGCGCCACGAGGAAGTGCTGCAGCTCCACCCCCGACAGCGCGACGGCGATGCAGCCGAGGTTGAGTGCGAGCCCCACGCCCATCACCGGCAGCGCGCCGAAGCGGCGGATGAGGTGGCCGGTGAAGAAGCCGGGCGCGAACATACCGATCACGTGCCATTCGAGCACCAGCGCGGCGTCGGAAAACGGCAGGCTGCAGATCTGCATCGCGATCGGCGTGGCGGCCATCAGCAGGTTCATCACGCCGAAGCCCAGGGCGCCCGCGGCGGCGGCGACGATGAACACCGGCTGCCGCATGATTTCGGAGAGCGGTCGTCCGCCCAGGGCCTGCTGGCGGGTCAGGGGCGCGGGGAAGTCGATGAAGCGCATCACCGCCATCGAGAGCAGCGCCACCGCCGCGAGCGAGATGTAGGCGCCCGCGAACGGCACGGCGAAGAGTTCGCGCGTGGCGGACGCGAGGTTCGGGCCCGCCACCGCGCCGATCAGCCCGCCAGCCATCACCAGTGACACCGCCTTCTCGCGCCATTCCGGCGCCGCGAGTTCGGCCGCTGCAAAACGGTAGAGATTGGCGTTGGCGTTGTAGTAGCCGGCCACCACGGTGGCGAAGCACAGCAGCCAGAAGTTCTTCGAGATCGCTGCGTACGCGCACAGCAGCGCAGACGCCAGCGCCACGGCCAGTCCGATCTGGAACGATCCGCGCCGCCCGAAGCGCTGCTGCGTGCGCGCCACCAGCCCGGTGGTGAGCGCACCGCCCACCACATAGCCCATCACCGGCAGCGTCGCCATCCAGCCGCGCGGCGCGATTCCGAGGCCCACCAGTCCATTGATGGCAATGAAGGTGACGTTGTTGGTCAGGAAGAGGCCCTGACAGATGGCCAGGAGCCAGAGGTTGCGGTTCATGGCAGGGGGTTCTACGGGATTCGTCGCCTGGGCGCCAGCCAAAAAAAAGCGCCCTCGCGGGCGCCGGAATTCTGATGAGGCAGGCCTCGTTCAGGACTGCTTGCCTTGCAGCAAGCCGCTGAGCGAACCCAGCAGATCGTCGTGGTTGCCGAGACCTTGGTCCGGCACCTTGCCATGGGGCGTGAGCTGGTCGATGAGCGCCGGCAGCATGGTGGCGAGCATCGGCAGCAACGTTTGCGCATTGATGCCGAGCTTGGCCGCAATGTTCGCGATGGTGTCGCCACCGAGTGCGTTTTGCAGCTGGTCGCCTGACACCGGCTGGTTGTCTCCCTTGCCGATCCACGAGCCGATGACATCGCCCATCCCGGCCTGCTCGAACTTCGAGACCAGACCCCCCAGGCCGCCTTGACCGCCGTTGTTGGCGAGCAGGCCACCCAGTGCGCCGGCCAGGCCGCCGAGATCTCCCAATCCCCCGATGCCTCCGCCTTGCGGTTGCTGCTGTTGGCCAGCGCCTCCGAGCACTTGACCGAGTACTGAATCGAGCAATCCCATGGTCATTTCCTTGGTGTGTGACAGAACCGACGCATTTTCCGTGCGACGGACCGCAAGCCGTAAGTGGAGCCCCACTTTTCGAACTTGCAACGTGACAAATTACTTGATGCGTGCCGGGCGTTTGGGCAGCAGTGCGGGGGTCACCCCTTGCACGCCGACGAGTCCGAGCACCGTCACGAGCGAATTCTGCGCGCCTTTCCATGCATCTGTCACGTCGATCGACTCACTCAGCGCATGGGAACCGGAGGACTTGCCGCCTCCCCCGATGATGATGGCCGGGATGCCCAGAGAGATCGGCACGTTGGCATCGGTGCTGCCGCCGCGCAGCAGCGTCTTCTGGCCGAAGGCGGTGTTCGAGCGCGTGGCGGCCTCGACGATCACCGAGTCGGTCGGGGTGCGGCCGCCGGGCCTGTCGCCGATCAGCTTGTGGCTCGCGCTCAGCGTCGTCACGTTCCAGCGCTTGTTCTCCTCGGCCACGGCTTCGTCGATGGCCGCGAGGATCTTTTTCTCGGTCTCCAGCAGCGAAGCCATGTCGTCCGAGCGGATGTCGATGGCCATGCGCGCATCGGGCGCGATGGTGTTCACCGACGTGCCGCCGCCCACGGTGCCGACGGTGAAGGTGGTCTTGGGAAAGCTCGGCGTGCGCACATCGGCGATCTTGGCGATCGCGCGGCCCATGCCGTGGATCGCGCTGGGCACCTGGCCGAACGCGCCGAAGCTGTGGCCGCCCGGTCCCTTGAAGGTGACTTCATAGCGATGGCTCGCGGTGCCCAGCACCAGCACATGGCCGTCCGGCGAGGGCTCCAGCCCGACCATGCCGTCGATGTCCAGGTGGTCGCGGAAGATCGCCTTGATGCCGCGCAGGTTGCCCAGCTCTTCCTCGCCGACGTTGCCGACGATCAGGAGGTCGCCCGCCGTCTGCACCTTGTTGTCGTTGAGCACCTTGAGCCAAGACAGCAGCACCGTGAGGCCGCGCGTGTCGTCCGCGATGCCCGGCGCGTGGAGCCGGCCGTCGCGCTCTTTCACTTTCACGTCGGTGCCGGCGGGAAAGACCGTGTCGAGATGCGCGGAGATCAACAGCTTCGGGCCGTTGCCCACGCCCTTGCGCAGGCCGACCACGTTGCCTTCTGCGTCGATCTTCGCGTCGGCCAGGCCCAGCGCCTTCATGCGTGCGAGGAAGGCTTCGGCGCGCTTCTGCTCCTTGAAAGGCGGCGCTTCGATCTCGGTCAGCATCTTCAGGTCTTCGACCGCGCGCTCGTGGTCGGCCTTGACCGCGTCCAGCAGCTTCTGGATCGCGGGCGAGGCCATCAGCTGGGTGTAGGTCCTGTCGACTTCAGGGCTGACCTGCGTCGGCGTGGGCGCGACGGCGTTGCTCTGGGCATGGACGCCGTGTGCGGCGCAGAGCGCTGCAAGAACGAGAGGAGCGAAATGCGCGAGTCGGAGCGAACGGGACATGGGCGGAAGGTCCTTCTTGGTCGTGAGGAATGGGTGAAGCGACCATTCTTCCGCAGCCTGTCCGCGCGCGCGTCGCGGAAAACACCCCCTTTTCAGGAGGGGCCGCCGAGCGACACCAGTGCCGCGAGCGCGGCGGTTTCAGCGCGCAGCACCCGCAGCCCGAGCGTGACCGGTGCGAAGCCGCGTGCGATCGCTTCCTGCTCCTCGGCGGCACTGAGGCCGCCTTCGGGGCCACTCAGCACGCGCACGTCGCGGTTGCCAGGGGCGTGTGTCGCAACGGCTGCGGCAATGTCCTGCGTGCCCTCGGCCAGGCTCAGGATGAAGCGCGCCATGGCGCTTCCTTCGCCCTGCGCATCGATCCAGCCCGAAGTGCCCGAGAACGCCCGCACCGGGTGAATCACCGGCACGCGATTGCGGCCGCACTGCTCGCACGCCGCGATGGCGATGGCCTCCCAGTGCGCCCGTTTCTTCTCGGCGCGCTCGCCCGAAAGACGCAGCACACCGTGCGCCGTGGCCAGCGGCTGGATGCTCGCGACGCCCAGCTCCGTGGCTTTCTCGACCAGCCAGTCCATGCGCTCGTTGGCCGGCATGCCGACGGCCAGGTGGACCGCGCGCGTCGCTTCGCGCTCGACGGGGTGGTGTGCGCCGACCGTGACTGCGACGTCGCTTCGGCCCATGCGCTCGATCGTGGCCTCGTATTCGCCGCCTGCCCCGTCGAACAGGGTCAGCGCATCGCCCGGCTGCATCCGCAGCACCTGCACGTGGCGCGCGGCCCCGGGCGGCAGCGCGAAAGCGGCGCCGGCGCTCAACGGTACGGAACAGTGGAAACGGGGCATGCTATGAAATAAGGAGCGAAGAATGCAGCCGTGATGCGGGCATCACCGGTGGTTTTTGTAAATTTCGCTTCAGACCCGGCCGTAGGCAAAGCCGGTGAGCGCGGAGGTGCCCTCGACCTCGTCGATCACGCGCACGAGCGGCGTGAGCTCCATGTAGCGGCTGGCGGTGGCGCGGATGTAGGCGATGAAGCGCGGCGTGTCGGCAAGGTAGCGGGGCTTGCCGTCGCGCAGCGTGAGGCGCGCGAAGATGCCGGCGACCTTCAGGTGGCGCTGCAGGCCCATCCATTCGACGGCGCGATAGAAAGCGCCGAAATCCTCGTCGACCGGCAGCCCGGCCTTGCGCGCCGCCTGCCAGTAGCGCACGGTGATGTCGAGCACGAACTCCTCGTCCCAGCTGAGGAAGGCGTCGCGCATCAGGCTGGCGATGTCGTAGGTGATGGGGCCGTAGACGGCGTCCTGGAAGTCGAGCACGCCCAGGGCGGTACCCGAGCCGCCGCCGGGCCGCCCCAAGGCGGCGAGCGCCCCCTCGGGGGGCAGCGAGGACACGCCAGTGCCGAGCGTGGGGGCCACACTCATCATCAAGTTGCGCGGCATGAAGTCGCGGTGCACGTAAACGCTGGGAGCAGCCAGGTTGCTCTCGACGATCAGCTTGAAGCTGCGTTCGAGCCGCTCCTTCAGCTTGCCCTCGATGGCCACGCCGCGATGACGGCCGATATACCACTCGGGAAAGAGCGCCAGTTCACGCTCGAGCAGCGCCCGGTCGTAGGGCGGCAGCACGCCGGGTTGGGAGGCCAGCTGCCAGCGGATCAGCGCGTCGATCGCCTGGTCGTAGAGCGGGCGGCTGGCGTCGGGCTGGGCTGGGTCGATCACGTCGAGCATGGTCTGGCGGCCCAGGTCGTCCAGCAGCAGGAAGCCGTTCGGGCGGTCCCACGCGAGCACCTTGGGCGCGGTCACGCCGGCCTCGGCCATGAGCCCGGCCACCTGCACGAAGGGATCGCTGTTCTCCTTGTCCGGCGGGGCGTCCATCACGATGCGCGTCGGCGTACCGGGGATGCGGGTGTCGACGCGGAAATAGCGGCGGAAGCTCGCATCGGCCGAGGCGAGGCGCACGGTGTCGGGCAGAAGATGCTGGTCGGCGGCAATGCCGGTCAGCCAGCCCCGGAACACTTCGGCCCGCTGCGGATCTGTCCAGAGAATGGTCTCGGCGGGGCGTGGGGCCAATGCGGCCGGGGGCGGGGGTGCTGTCATGGATAATCGATTCTACAAATCCGCCTGGCGCGGCAACCCCCTCCGGTCGGCCACCGATCGAGCAAAGGTTGCTGCCGGCCCCTGCAACCCGCCGGCCTGCCGCGCCGTCTCCCCGACGATCTTTCGTTCCGAACCGATGCCTACGACCCAAAGCCCTCACGCTTGGCACCTTGTGCGCTCGCTGCTCTCCTCGGGGGAGCCGCGGGCTTTCCTCGGAACGGCCTGGCGGGAGGCTTGATGAGCCGACGTGTTGCCCTGCGACGTGCCGGCCCGCCGCTGAAGCTGGCCATGCTGTCGCTGGCGCTGCTCCAGGCGCACGGCGCCTTCGCGCAGTCCGCCGCCGGCCTCGACGGCCCGTTGACGCTCAAGCGCACCCCGCTGCTCACCGAAATCATCCCGCCCGCCGAGCGCGGCCAGCTGCCCAGCCTGGTCACCGGCGACCGCATGTCCGGCCGCCCCGACCTCGAGACCGTGGTCGAAGGCAACGCCACGCTGCGACGCGGCCCGGTCGCCATCACCGCCGACCGCCTCGAGTACTACCAGCCCGACGACCGCGCCAAGGCCAAGGGCAATGTGAGGGTCAACCAGGCCGGCAACGTGTACGAAGGGCCCGAGCTGGAACTCAAGCTCGAGACCTTCGAGGGCTTCTTCAACAACGTGCGCTACCGGTTCCTCGCGAACGGCGGCCACGGCGATGCGGAGCGCATCGATTTCGTCGATTCCAACGTGTCGATCGCCCGGCGCGCCACCTACACCACCTGCCGTCGCGAAGACTTTCCGGGCTGGATGCCGGCGTGGCTCCTGACTGCGGCCACGATCACCACCGACACCGAAGAGAACGAGGGCGTGGCCACCAACGCGCGCCTGAGCTTCATGGGCATCAGCACGCCGCCGATCCCGAGCGTGAGCTTCCCGCTGTCGAACGCGCGCAAGAGCGGCCTCCTGCCGCCCACCATTGGCGTGGACAACACCAACGGCATCGAGATCTCGCAGCCGTACTACTGGAACATCGCGCCCAACCGCGACGCCACGATCACGCCGACGATCATGAGCAAGCGCGGCCTGAACCTGGGCACCGAGTTCCGGTACCTGGAGAAGGAATACAACGGCAGCATCCGCCTGGACCTGATGGGCGCCGACCGCCTGGTGGGCCAGCGCTACAACGAATTGCGCGCCTCGCAGCTGCAGCAGCTGGCCAACGGAGAAATCCAGGCCAAGGACCTGACCCGGGCGCCCGGCAGCACCAAGCGCTGGGGCATCTGGGCGAACCACCACCAGGACTTCGACGCCAAGGCGCTCGGCCTGGATTCGCTGTCGGCCAACATCAACATCAACCGCGTCAGCGACAACGACTACTGGCGCGACTTCACGCGCACGCCGACGCTGGCGCAGCGCCAGTTGCCAAACGAGGCATCGCTCAACTGGAGCAAGGACGACTGGAGCGGCGCAATCCGCACGCTGCGCTACCAGACGCTGCAGTACAACCTGTCGCCGATCGTGCCGTCGTACGACCGCATGCCGCAGATCACGGCCAACTACAACAAGTACGACTGGCACGGCTTCGACGTCGCACTGAACCTCGACTACACGCGCTTCCGCGTCAACTCGATCCTGAGCGGCCAGCCCGGCTTCGACCTCACCCAGCAGTCGCAGCCCGATGGGGACCGCGCCATGGCGAACCTCGCGATCAGCCGGCCGTTCATCACGCCGAGTTCGTTCGTCATTCCGAAGCTGCAGCTGAACACGGCCACCTACAACTTCTACCGGCCGCAGAACGAGATCCCGACGATCACGGTCAACGGGGTCCAATATGTCAACGGCGTGCCACGCCAGAACGGCGCGCTGTACTTCTTTCCGACCTCGGCCAACCGGACGGTGCCGACCTTCAGTCTGGACAGCGGCCTGATCTTCGAGCGCGACGCCAACTACTTCAGCCGTGCCTTCCGGCAGACGCTGGAGCCGCGCGCCTACTACGTCTACACGCCGTACCGCGACCAGAGCAGGCTGCCGAACTACGATTCGGCCGCCAACGACTTCAGCTTCGCGACGATCTACACCGAGAACGCGTTCTCGGGCGGCGACCGCATCTCCGACACCAACGCGCTCACGCTCGGCGTGACCTCCCGCCTGATCGACCCCGCCACCGGCGTCGAGGCGGCACGCATCGGCATCGCGCAGCGGCTGCGCTTTGCCGACCAGAAGGTCACGCTGCCCGGCGGCTTGCCGGTGACCGACCGCGCGAGCGACTTCCTCGTCGGCGGCCAGATCAACTGGACGCCGAAGTGGAGCACGGACGCACTTGTCCAGTACAACCCCGACTCGCGCAAGTCCACCCGCGCAGCGCTCAGCGCACGCTACAACCCTGAGCCGTACCACAACCTCAGCGTGGCGTTCCGCTACCAGGCCCCGAGTGCGGCCTACCAGGCGGCGCTGCTGGCCAACCCCAACACCACGGCGGTGAACGACGGCAACAAGTCGATCGACGTGGGCTGGCAATGGCCGCTCAACGATCTGTGGGGCGACAAGGGCAAGAACCTCGGTCCGGGCAAGGGCCAGGGCGGCGGCCGCTGGTATGCGGTGGGCCGTCTCAACTACGACCTGCAGGACAAGAAGCTCACCGACGGCGTGCTCGGCTTCGAGTACGACGGCTGCTGCTGGATCGGACGCGTGGTGCTGCAGCGCATCACCACCGGCCAGGTGACGGCCAACACCCGCATCATGTTCCAGCTCGAATTCGTCGGCTTCTCCAGCATCGGCTCCAGCCCGATGCAGGCCCTGCGGCAGAACATCCAGCGCTACGAACCCCTGCGCCAACCTGGCGAGGCGCCGAGCCGCTTCACCAATTACGACTGAGACGACTGATTGAGCAACGCCATGAAACACATCCGTTCCATCATCACCCTGGGCTGCCTTGCGGCAATGGCCGCAACGTCGGGTGCGCAGGGCTTCCGCTCTGGCAGCGGCATCACGGACATCATGCGCGCCGGTCCGCGCCTGGGGCCCCCGCCGGTGCAGCGCGCCCCGGCCGCGCCGGCGGCGGCGCCCGTGCAGCGGGCGGCTGAATTCATCGTCGCGCTGGTCAACTCCGAGCCGATCACCAACACCGACGTGCAGTCGCGTGTGACGCGCCTGCTCAAGGAAAACCCCGACGCCGAACGCGTGCCGCGCGGCGAGCTCACGCGCCTCGTGCTCGAGCGCCTGATCGTCGAGCGCGCGCAGCTGCAGCTTGCCAAGGAAAACGGCATCAAGGTCGACGACGTGGCGATCGACCAGGCCGAGCAGACCGTGGCGCGCCAGAACGAGATCAGCCTGGTCGAGCTGCGCCGCCGCGTGGCCGCCGAAGGCATTGCGCTGGCGGATTTCCGCAGCGACCTGCGCGACCAGCTGCTGCTCACCCGCCTGCGCGACCGCGAAGTCGAGTCGAAGGTCAAGATCAGCGATGCCGAGGCCGACGAGTACCTGCGCGACCAGCGCAACTCGAACGTCAAGAACGCGGCCTTGCAGAACCTCAACCTCGCACAGGTGCTCGTGGCCCTTCCCGAGAACGCCACCGACGCCCAGATAGCTGCCGCGCAGAAGAAGGCCCAGGGCCTTGCCGAGCGCGCCCGCGCCGGCGAGGACTTCGACAAGCTGGTGCGCGAGAACTCCGATTCGCCCGACCGCGCCAACGGCGGCGCCATCGGCATGCGCAGCGCCGACCGCTATCCACCGCTGTTCGTCGACGCGGTGCAGTCGACGGCGGTGAACGGCATCGCCGGCCCGGTGCGCTCCAGCGCCGGCTTCCATGTGCTCAAGGTCCTGGCCAAGGCGCAGATCGGTTCGCTCGACGCGACCGTGACGCAGACCCAGGTGCGCCACATCCTGCTGCTCAACGACCCCAAGCGCACCACGGCGCAGGCGGTGGCCCAGCTGGCGGAATTCAAGCGCCGCGTGCAGGCCGGCACGGCCGACTTCGCGGGCCTCGCGCGCGACAACTCGCAGGACGCCAGCGCCAAGGAAGGCGGCGACCTCGGCTGGTCGCGCCCCGGCCAGTTCGTGCCCGAGTTCGAGGAAGCCATGGACCGGCTGTCGCCGGGCCAGATCAGCGACCCGCTCGTCTCGCGCTTCGGCGTGCACCTGATCCAGGTGGTCGGCCGCCGTGACTCCAAGCTGACCCAGACGGAGCAGCGCGAAGCCGCGCGCAACGTGCTGCGCGAACAGCGCGTCGAGGAAGCCTTCACCACCTGGGTGCAGGAAGTGCGTGCACGCGCCTACGTGGAATACCGCGACCCGCCGCAGTCCTGATCCGATGGCACACATCGCCAGGAAGCGGTTCGGGCAGCATTTCCTGTCCGACGGCGGGATCATCGATGCGATCGTGCATGAGATCGCGCCGCAGCCCGGCGATGCGATGGTCGAGATCGGCCCGGGGCTCGCGGCGCTGACGCAGCCGCTGGTCGAGCGGCTCGGGCGCCTGACGGTCATCGAACTCGATCGCGATCTGGCCAAGCGCCTGCGGGAGCATCCGCAGCTGGAGGTCATCGAGTCCGATGTGCTGAAGGTGGACTTCGCCGAGCTCGCGGCCAAGGTTGCCCCCAAGCCGCTGCGCGTGGTGGGCAACCTGCCCTACAACATCTCGACGCCGATCCTGTTCCACCTGCTGGGCTTTGCCCACCTGATCGCCGACCAGCACTTCATGCTGCAAAAGGAAGTGATCGACCGCATGGTGGCCAGGCCCGCCACCTCGGACTACAGCCGCCTGAGCGTGATGCTGCAGTGGCGCTACGACATGCAGAACGTGCTGTTCGTGCCGCCCGAGAGCTTCGATCCGCCGCCGCGCGTGGACAGCGCCGTGGTGCGCATGGTGCCGCTGGCGCAGCCGCCGGCGGTCGATGCGGCCCGGCTTGGCGAGATCGTGCAGGTCGCCTTCAGCCAGCGCCGCAAGATCCTGCGGCATACGCTGGGCAAATGGCTGGAGGAGCACGGCTTCGAGGGAGAGTTCGATCCCCAGCGGCGCGCCGAGGAGGTGCCGGTCGCCGAATACGTCGCACTGGCCCAGGCCGTTCCCCCATGAAAAAAGCCCGTCGACGACGGGCTTTTTTCATTCAGGCAGGTTGCTGCGATTACGCGGCGGCCAGCCAGTACCCCGCGTTGAAGGGGCTGCTCATGCGCAGCGCCAGGGGCGACACGTCGACCAGTTTGTCGGTCGGCATTTTTTCGCCGGCCGGCTCGGTGCTGGCGGCGGCCGTTGCTGCGGCGGCGTTGGGGTTCACTTCGATGCCATCGAGGGTTTCAGCGTTGGGCTGAGCCTCGTTCGCCCGTTCTGCTTGGCTGGTAGATGCAGAACGGGCTACAGAAAAGAATAGAAGCACCGGAAGGGGACCTTGCGGTCGCCCCAGTAATCCGAAGCGTCCCGGAAGATGTCGAGCAGCTGCTCGCGCGCTTCCTTGTCGAACTTGGCGTTGGCCGGGATCTGTTCGAGCACGATGACAAAACCTGGCTGCGGGCCCGATTTATGCAACGGATCGGTCATGCAGTCGTACAGCGCGTCGAAGTTCTTGCCGAAGTGCGCCGGGAAGGTGAACTGCTGGGCGATCAGGTCGAGCACGTCCTGCTTGGTCTGGGCGTTGCCCAGGTTGGCGTACAGGAAGTGCTGGCCGGCTGCGTTGGCAGCGTCCTGCAGGTCGTTCACGCGGAACGCGCGGATCGATTGCACGATGTTCGGGCGTACGGCACGAAGGGATAAGGTCATCTCCGCTGGTCTTTCCATAGTCATCATCATTTCTTCGGGGCGCTTCGGGGCGCCACTCAGGTCGTTTTTATCGCTCATGGCGCAATCCGTCTGAAACTTGCATAGTGGTCTGCCGTGTACCAGCAGGCCTCGGGCGTCGTGCGTTGTTCGCCACCGCAGACGATTCGCTGGGCACCCCGGTTGCGAGAACCCGGTGTCGTCACCGTGTACTCGCGGTAGTGGCCGCGCCGTGCCGGCGGCAGGAGACGCTCGCGGTTGCCAAATACAGTGCCGTCCTTTTCGTACCGGAAGGGGCCACCGTTCAAGATGGCCTGATAGGTTCGCTGGCCCTGGACCGGGAGATCGGTCAGTGCAATCGATTCCTCAGCGGACGTTTTTCCTGCGCCGAACCATCCGCGGGCCTCTGCCCCCGTCGTCAACGCCAACAGCATCAGGCTGGTGAGCGCAAACTTTGAGACAGAGGACGTGATCGAGGCGTAAGCCGCCATGGGACACCACAGGAGAAAAGAGCGGGGGGTTTCGAATTGCGCTCAACCTCGGGGTTAACCCGCAAATTCAAGCCCGCGAGTGTGCACCACGCTGGCGAAAATAGCAAGCGACTGCTCAAAGTTTGAGCAGTCGCGAGGGGCGGAAGTGGCCCGCTAAGTCAGCGTCCACTATCGCCAAATAGCCTATCTCTCGGCGTTTGCGTCAGCCACTGTCAAGGCTGTCATGTTCACGATGCGGCGAACGGTCGCGCTGGCCGTGAGAATGTGCACAGGTTTGGCCGCGCCGAGCAGCACCGGCCCGATCGCGATGTTGCCGCCCGCCGCTGTTTTGAGCAGGTTGTACGAAATATTGGCAGCGTCGATGTTCGGAAAAACCAACAGGTTGGCGTCACCGGCCAACGCGCTGTGCGGCATGACGACCGCGCGCTGCTTGCTGTCCAGGGCCACGTCGCCGTGCATTTCGCCGTCCACTTCGAGCCAGGGCGCCTGCACGCGCAGCAGGTCGAGCGTCTTGCGCATCTTGATGGCGCTGGGTTCGTTGCTGGTGCCGAAGTTGGAATGCGACAGCAGCGCCGCCTTGGGCTTCAGGCCGAAGCGCATCATTTCCTCGGCCGCCATCGTCGTGATCTCGGCCAGTTCCTCTGGCGAGGGGTCGTAGTTGACGTGCGTGTCGACCAGGAACACCTGGCGGTCGGGCAGCAGGAGGCCGTTCATGCAGGCGTACACCGGCACGTCCTGCGGGGTGCTCTCGCAGCCGCCGGGGCGCTTGCCGATCACCTGGTCGATGTAGTGCAGGTGGATCAACGTGGTGCCCCAGGTGCCGCAGATCATGCCGTCGACCTCGTCCTTGTGCAGCAGCATCGCGCCGATCAGCGTGAGGCGACGGCGCATCTCGATCTTGGCGGTCTGCACCGTCTGGCCCTTGCGCTCGGTCATGCGGTGGTAGGTCTGCCAGAAGTCGCGGTAGCGGTGGTCCTGCTCGACATTGACGATGTCGTAGTCGAGCTCTTCCTTCAGGCGCAGGCCGAACTTCTCGATGCGCTGTGCGATGACGGCGGGGCGGCCGATGAGGGTCGGGCGCGCGATGCCCTCGTCGACCACGATCTGCGCGGCGCGCAGCACGCGCTCTTCTTCGCCCTCGCAGTACGCCACGCGCTTCTTCGAGGCGCGGCGGGCCGCTTCGAAGATCGGCTTCATCGTCGTGCCCGAGGCATAGACGAAGTTCTGCAGCTTGTCGCGGTAGGCGTCCATGTCCTTGATCGGACGCGTTGCCACGCCGCTTTCCTCGGCCGCCTTGGCCACCGCCGGCGCGATCTTCATCATCAGGCGCGGATCGAAGGGCTTCGGAATCAGGTATTCGGGGCCGAAGGACAGCTTTTCACCGACGTACGCGGCAGCGACGCGTTCGCTCTGCTCGGCCTGTGCCAGATCGGCAATCGCGTGCACCGCGGCGATTTCCATCTCGTCGGTGATCGTGGTCGCGCCGGAGTCGAGCGCTCCGCGAAAGATGTACGGGAAGCACAGGACGTTGTTGACCTGGTTCGGATAGTCGGTGCGGCCCGTGGCCATGATCACGTCGGGGCGCACTGCGTGCGCGTCTTCGGGGGCGATCTCGGGGTTCGGGTTGGCCAGCGCGAAGATCACCGGCTTGGCCGCCATGCTGGCGACCATCTCGGGCTTGAGCACGCCGCCGGCCGAGAGGCCCAGGAACACGTCGGCACCGACGATCACTTGCGCGAGCTTGCGCAGCTCGGTCTTCTGCATGTACTGGCGCTTGTCGTCGTCCATCAGCTCTTCGCGGCCTTCGTAGACCACGCCGGCCAGGTCGGTGACGAACACGTTTTCGCGCTTCAGGCCCACCTTGAGCAGCAGGTTCAGGCAGGCCAGCGCCGCGGCGCCCGCGCCCGAGGTGACTAGCTTGACGTCGGCGATGTTCTTTCCGGCCACCTTCAGGCCGTTGACCATGGCCGCCGCCACGGTGATGGCCGTGCCGTGCTGGTCGTCGTGGAACACCGGGATCTTCATGCGCTTGCGCAACTCGCGCTCCACGTAGAAGCAGTCCGGGGCCTTGATGTCTTCGAGGTTGATGGCGCCGAAGGTGGGCTCCAGCGAAGCGATGATCTCCACCAGCTTGGCCGGGTCCTTCTCGTCGATCTCGATGTCGAACACATCGACGCCGGCAAACTTCTTGAAGAGGACGCCCTTGCCTTCCATCACCGGCTTGGACGCCAGCGCGCCGATGTCGCCCAGACCGAGCACCGCGGTGCCGTTGCTGATCACACCGACGAGGTTGCCGCGCGAGGTGTACTTGAAGGCGTTCAGCGGGTCCTTGACGATTTCCTCGCAGGGCGCTGCCACGCCGGGCGAGTAGGCCAGCGACAGGTCGCGCTGGTTGACCATCTGCTTGGTCGCCGCGATGGCGATCTTGCCGGGGACGGGAAACTCGTGGTACTCGAGGGCGGCACGGCGCAGCTCGGCGCGTTTGTCTTCGGGCGTGGGAGTCGATGAGGTCGAAGGGGTCGAATCGGACATGTGCCTGTAGCTCCTGGTGGCGCTTCTTCTGGGGGCGCCGATTGTAGACCTCGGTTCGTAAAGCCATACGCCGCATGGCCGGTGGCGCCCATGACCAAAAGCACGGGTGTTTCGTCAAGGTCGTGTGGCAATATGCACAGTTCGGACAAAACCTGAAAACACCTGACGAGGAGCAACCATGGCCCTGATGGATTTCATCAAGAAACAGTTCATCGACATCATCCAGTGGACCGAGACCGGCGATGGCACGCTGGCCTGGCGCTTCCCGATGGCCGAGATGGAAATCCAGAACGGCGCCTCCCTCACCGTTCGCGAATCCCAGGTGGCCGTCTTCGTCAACGAAGGCAAGGTGGCCGACGTGTTCGGCCCCGGCATGTACAAGCTCACGACGCAGACCCTGCCCGTGCTCACGTACCTGAAGAACTGGGACAAGCTCTTCGAGTCCCCCTTCAAGAGCGACGTCTACTTCTTCAGCACCCGCCAGCAGGTCGACCAGAAGTGGGGTACACCCCAGCCGATCACGATCCGCGACAAGGACTTCGGCGCCGTGCGCCTGCGGGCCTTCGGCAACTACAGCTTCCGCATCGGCGATGCCAAGCTGTTCCACACCGAGATCTCCGGTACGCGCGACATCTACAGCGTGGCCGATCTCGACGGCCAGTTGCGAGGCCTGGTGCTGCAGAACATCAGCAACGCCATCGCCTCCAGCGGCGTGCCTTTCCTTGACCTTGCGGCCAACCAGATCCAGTTTGCGCAGGCGCTCGCCGCGCAGCTCGTGCCCGAGTTCGAGAAGATCGGCATCAAGCTCGAGAACATCACGGTCCAGAACGTCTCGCTGCCCGAAGAGCTGCAGAAGATCCTCGACCAGAAGATCGGCATGGGCATGGTCGGCAACGACATGGGCAAGTTCATGCAGTACCAGACGGCGCAGGCGATTCCGAAGTTCGCCGAAGGCGCGGCCAACGGCGGCGGTGTCGTGGGCGATGCTATGGGCCTCGGAGCCGGCGTGGCGCTCGGCCAGGTGCTGGCACAGAACCTCGCACAGGGCCTGAGCCCGAATGCCGCTGCGGCAGCCGCGGCCAATACGGCCGCCGCCTCGCAGCCCGCCGTGGCGGTCGTGAGTCCGGCCGACGTGATGACCACGCTCGAAAAGCTCGGCGAGCTCAAGACCAAGGGCATCCTGACGCAGGAAGAGTTCGACGCCAAGAAGGCCGATCTCCTTAAAAAGCTCGTCTGACCCGGCGCTATGTCCTCGATAGCGCCTGACGCCCGTTCGACGGGCGTCGGAAGCCTCATTGGCTTGAGAAAATCATGGCCCTCCGAGCCATGGCGCATACGCCATGGCTGAGGAAACCGGCAACCAACGCTACTACCGCGCGCCCTGCCCCGGCTGCGGCGCACCGGTCGAATTCCGCTCGGCGCAATCGACGCACGCGGTCTGTCCCTATTGCCAGAGCACCGTCGTGCGTCAGGGCGAGACGCTCGCGCGCACCGGCAAGATGGCGGAGCTGTTCGACGACTTCAGCCCGCTGCAGCTGTTCGCCACCGGCCGCATCCAGGACAAGCCTTTCACGCTGATCGGCCGGCTGCAATACACCTACCCGGGCGGCCGCTGGACTGAATGGATCGCCGCGCTCGACGACGAGCGCACCGCCATCCTCAGCGAGGACAACGGCGCCTACGTCTTCGCGCTGCCCTTCGACCTGCAGCGCACCGCGCCGCCGCCGGTCGACCTGCGCGTGGGTGCCACCAGCGCCTTCGCCGGCCAGAGCTACACCGTCACCTCGAACGAGCAAGTGGCGCTCACCTCCGCGCAGGGCGAGCTGCCGCACCTGCCCGATCTCGGCCGGCCGTTCGCAATGGTCGAGCTGCGCAACGACAAGGGGCTGGTGCTCAGCATCGACTACGGCACCGCCAAGCCCAGCGCTTATCTCGGCCGCTCGGTGCAGCTCGAAGACCTGCAGCTCGCCGGCCTGCGCGAGGAATCGGCGAAGGATGAAAAGGGCCGCAGCTTCAACTGCCCCAACTGCGGCTCGCCGGTCACCGTCAACCTGGCCGACAGCAAGAGCATCACCTGCCGCTCGTGCAACAGCATCATCGACCTGTCGCAGGGCATCGGCGGCGAGCTCAAGCACGCGACGCAGGACGAGCCGGTGCGCCCGCTCATCGCTCTCGGCACCATGGGCCAGCTGCAGGGCGCGCAGTGGCAGGTGGTGGGCTTCCAGCACCGCATGGGCGTGGAGCCCGGCGACGACGAGCACTTCGGCTGGGACGAGTACCTGCTCTACAACAAGAAGCGCGGCTTCAGCTTCCTGGTCGATGCCGAGGACGGCTGGAGCATGGTCAAGCCGACCACCGGCGCGCCGGTGATGGCCGAGAACGGCAGCACCGCCACTTACCTCAGCAAGCGCTACCAGCAGCAGTACGCCTACAACGCCGAGACCACCTACGTGGCGGGCGAGTTCTACTGGCAGGTCGAGCGCGGGCAAAAAACCTTCAACCGCGACTTCGCCAGCGGCCCTGCGCTGCTGTCAATGGAGCGCTCGGCCAATGAGCTGACGTGGTCGTCGGGCATCAAGCTGGACAGCGGCGTGGTCGCGACCGCCTTCAAGCTCGACGCCAAGAAGGACATGTTCAAGCGCGGCGACGCGCTGCCGGTGAGCGCCGCATCGGGCATGGGCTGCGGCACGATCATCCTGATCATCGTCGTCATCATCATCCTGCTGATCATCCTGAGCACCTGCAGCGGCCGTGGCGGCTCCTCGAGCGGCTACCGCAGTTCGGGCGGCTCGTACGGCGGCTCTTCGAGCGGCGGCGGCCACAAATGACGGAGATGCTTTTGCCCATCGAAATTTCACTTACTACTGCTACGACTGGAGGTCCCCATGGGATTTGAATGGCTGAAACCGGGCGTGGTCCTCGGATCGCTCGTGTACGCGCTGATCGGCGTGGTGATTTTCTGGCTCTGCTTCCTGATCATCGACAAGATCACGCCCTACGACCTGTGGGGCGAGATCGTCGAGAAGCAGAACGTGGCGCTGGGCCTCGTGGTTGCCGCGATGAGCCTGGGCATCTGCATCATCGTCGCCGCAGCAATCCATTGAACGAAGAGGCGGCAGTGTCCGCGCGCCCTGCCGATGCGCGCGGGCCGCAGCCCGTCGAGATCGCCCTGCTCGCCAGCGTGTTCGTGGTCGCGGCCTGCGGGCTGGTCTACGAACTGAGCGCGGCGGCGCTGAGCTCCTACCTGCTCGGCGACTCGGTGCTGCAGTTCAGCACCATCATCGGCACCTACCTGTTCGCGATGGGCGTGGGCTCCTGGCTCTCGCGCTATTTCGACCGCCAGCTGCCGGCGCACTTTCTTCGGATCGAGTTGCTGGTGGCGCTGATCGGCGGCGCGCTGCCAGCGATCCTGTTCCTGGCCAACGCCTACGTGCCGGGCGCATTCCGCCTGCTGCTCTACGGCCTCGTGATGGTCGTCGGCACGCTGGTCGGGCTCGAGATCCCGCTGGTCATGCGCATCCTGAAGCGCAACATCGTGCTCAAGGATCTGGTGTCGCAGGTGCTGACCTTCGACTATTTGGGCGCGCTCGCGGTGTCGGTGGCGTTTCCGCTGATCCTCGTGCCGCAGCTGGGCATGATCCGCACCGGCCTGCTGTTCGGCTTCATGAACGCGGCGGTGGCAGTGTGGGCGCTGTGGCTCTTTCGCCATGAATTGCGGCGCATCGGCGCGCATGCGGCGGCCTGCTTCCTCGCGCTGGCCGCGCTGCTCGGTGCGTTCATCTGGGCCGACCACATCACCACGCTGGCCGAAGACAAGTTCTATCAAGACCGCATTGTGTTCAGCGCCACCTCGCCCTACCAGCGCATTGTGGTCACGCGTGGGCAGCTCGGGCACCGCCTCTTCCTGAACGGCAACCTGCAGTTCGCCGAGCGCGACGAGTACCGATACCACGAGGCGCTCGTGCATCCGGTGATGGCCGCGCAGGGTGCACCGAAGAAGGTCGCGGTGCTCGGCGGCGGCGACGGCATGGCGGTGCGCGAGATCCTCAAGTACCCCTCGGTCGAATCGGTCACGCTGGTGGAGCTCGATCCGAACATGACGAAACTCTTCACCGAGCATGAAACGCTGGCCGCGCTCAACGCGCATTCGCTGTCGTCGCCCAAGGTGAAGATCGTCAACACCGATGCCTTCCAGTGGCTGCAGCAGCCGGGCGACATGTTCGATGTGATCGTGGTCGACTTTCCCGATCCGACCAACTTCGCGATCGGCAAGCTCTACACCAACAGCTTCTATTCGCTGCTCGAAAAACGCCTGTCGGCCAGCGGCTACGCAGTGGTCCAGACGACCTCGCCGCTGGTGGCGCGCAAGAGCTACTGGACCGTGGCGACGACCATCGAATCGGTAGGTCTGCGTGCGACGCCCTATCACGCGCATGTGCCGAGCTTCGGCGAATGGGGCTACATCATCGCGAGCCGCCGGCCGTACCGGATGCCCGATGCGCTGCCTTCGGGGTTGCGATTCCTCTCGCCTTCGACGCTGCCTCTGATGTTCGACTTTCCGCTCGACATGGCGCGCGTGCCGGCCGAGGTGAATCGCCTGTCGAACCAGACCCTTGTCACCACCTATGAACAGGAGTGGGGCAGGGTCATGGCGCACTAGCTTCGACACCATGCAACGGCGCGACTTCCTCGGCGTGGCGGGTGCGGCGGGCGCCCTGGCGCTGGCTGGGTGCGAGGTGCCGCCGCCCATCGAAGGCGGCTTCACCGGCATCGACGTCGCGCGCGGCCACGCCATGCGCGACGGCACGCTCAAGGGCCAGGCGCCCGCGACCGTCAAGCGCACGCGCGTGGTGATCGCCGGTGGCGGTGTCGCCGGTCTTGCGGCAGCTCGCGCGCTGCGGCTTGCAGGCATCGAAGACTTCACCCTGCTCGAACTCGAAGACACCGCCGGCGGCAACGCGCGCGGCGGCGTGGTCAACGGCATCGCCTGCCCGCTCGGCGCGCACTACCTGCCGGTGCCCGGCGACGATGCGCGCGAGGTGCAGGACCTGCTCGAGGAGCTGGGCCTTCGCCGGCGCGTGGCGGGCCGTTGGGAATACGACGAGCGCACCCTTTGCCACAGCCCGCAGGAGCGCCTGTTCTTCCACGGCGAATGGCAGGACGGCCTGCTCCCCGTGCATGGCGTGGGCGCCGACACGCAGGCGCAGTACCGCAAGTTCGCGCAGCGCATCGACGCGCTGCAGCACGCGGCGCACTTCGCCATTCCGACGCTCAAGGTCGCGGTCACGCCTGAACTGCTGGCGCTCGACGCCATCGCTTTTTCAAGCTGGCTCGACAGTGAAGGTTTCAGCAACGTGCAACTGCGCTGGTACCTCGATTACTGCTGCCGCGACGACTACGGCGCGGGCATCGAACAGGTCTCGGCCTGGGCCGGCATCCATTACTTCGCGAGCCGGCATGGCTTTCACGCGCCCGGCGATCCGGGCGGCAGCGCCAACGATGCGAATCCTGAGCGCGATGGCGTGCTCACCTGGCCCGAGGGCAACGGCTGGCTCACCAGGCAACTGGCTGCGCCGCTCGGCGAGCGGCTGCGCACGGGGCAGGTCGTCACGCGCATTGCCGAGTTGCGCGGTGGGGTGGAGGTCGATGCATGGGATGCCGCATCGAAGTCGCTGGTGCGCTGGCAGGCCGAGCGTTGCATCGTCGCGCTGCCGGTGTTCATCGCGGCGCGCGTGGTCGAGAACGCGCCCGAGGTGCTGAAGCACGCCGCCGCGCATGTGCGCTACGCGCCCTGGCTCGTCGCCAATGTGCACCTGCGCGGGCCGCTGGCCGACCACGTGGGCGCTGCGCCGAGCTGGGACAACGTGATCTACGGCACGCGCGGCCTTGGCTATGTCGATGCGCGCCATCAGACGCTCGACCCCACGCCGCGCGGCACCGTGCTGAGCTGGTATCGGCCATTGGGCCCGAGCAGCTACGACACCGCCGATGGCCGCAAGCTGCTGTTGGAGCGCCCCTGGACCGGCTGGCGTGATGACCTGCTCGCCGAGCTGTCGGTGCCGCATCCGGACCTGCCTTCGCTCGCCACGCGCATCGAGATCACGCGCTACGGCCATGCCATGTCGATCCCCCGGCCCGGACTGCTGGCGGAGATCGGTTCGCAGCGCAGGGCGCCGGACGATGCGCATCGCGGCAGCGTCATCGCGGGGCGCCTGTCGTTCGCGCACGCGGACTGGTCGGGCTACTCGATCTTCGAGGAGGCCTTCACGCGCGGCCACGTCGCTGGGGCGAGCCTGGCATGAAGACACTCGTACTCGGCGGCTACGGAAATTTCGGTGCGCGCATCTGCCGTGCACTGGCAGCAGATGCGGGCATCGAGCTGCTGGTCGGTGGACGCGACCTGGAGCGGGCGACGGCTTTCGCGCAGTCACTGGGCGGCAATGCGCGCGGTGTGCGCGTCGATGCGCAGTCGCCCGATCTCGCGCAGGGCCTGGACTACCTCGGCGTCGATCTCGTCATCCACACCGCCGGCCCGTTCCAGAACCAGGACTACCGCGTGCCGCAGGCCGTCGCGGCGGCCGGTGCGCACTACATCGACCTGGCCGACGGCCGCCGTTTCGTCTGCGATTTTCCTGCCGCGATGGATGCCACCTTCCGCAACGCCGGCCGGACCGCCGTTGCAGGCGCCAGCACCGTGCCGGCGCTTTCCTCGGCGGTGATCGACCATCTCGCGGCCGGCTGGCAAGGCATCCGCAGCATCGACATCTGCATCGCGCCGGCGCAAGGCGCACCGCGCGGCGAGGCCACGCTCGCGGGCGTGCTTGCCTACTGCGGCGAACCGATCCGTGTTTGGCAGGACGGTCGATGGACC
Source organism: Variovorax trehalosi (assembly GCF_051216415.1). NCBI lineage: Bacteria > Pseudomonadati > Pseudomonadota > Betaproteobacteria > Burkholderiales > Comamonadaceae > Variovorax > Variovorax trehalosi. Next base: position 605,889 of record NZ_JBPJZG010000002.1, on the reverse strand, counting down.
GAGCAGGCGGGCTGGGCGAACCCGGTGAATGTGCAGTTCGCGCGCATGCGGCCGCGCCGGGGTGCCTTGTGCGACATCCCCGATCTCGAACTCTTTCCGGCGCGCTATGCGGGTGTGCAGTCGGTCATGTTTCGCGCGGCGCTCGAAGTCGGCATCGCGCAGCAGGCCTTCGCCTTCCTGGCGTTCATGCATCGCGTGGGTCTGCTGCGCGCTCCGCAGAAGCTGGCGCCGTTGCTGCATTCGGCGGGTGGCGTGTTCGATGCGCTCGGCACTGCGTTGGGCGGCATGGTGGTGCGCGTCGAAGGCATCGATGCGCAGGGTGCCGCAGCGCGCCGCGCCTGGCACATCGCGGCGGACGACAACCACGGCCCCGAGATTCCCTGCATGGCCGCAATCCTGCTGGCCCGCAGGATTGCACGCGGCGATGCGCTCCCTGTCGGCGCACATGCCTGCGCCGGCCTGCTCACGCTGTTGGAATTCGCGCCCGAGTTCGCACGCTGGGGCATGGTGACGGATGTGATCGACGAGACGGCGTCCGCCCCATGACCCGCCCGACCGACGACGACCGCCTGTTGCGCCTGAGCCTCGTCGCGGTCTGGCTGTTCACGGCCTTCGCCAGCATCGTCGAACTCAACGGCCAAAGCCGCCAGGTGCTGGTCGAGGCCGGGATCGCATCGCCGCCGTGGCTGGTGCAGCTGCTGATCGTCGGCGGTGCGGTAGCCGACCTCGCCATCGGCTTGGCGCTCTGGTTGCGGCCCGGTCGTACCACCTACCTCGCGGCCCTCGGCCTGATGCTGCTCATGACTGCGGTGGCCACCTTCCTCCAGCCCACGCTGTGGCTTCATCCGCTAGGCCCGCTGCTCAAGAACCTGCCCATCGCCGCGCTGCTCTGGCATCTGTACCGGCGGCGCGCCACGCCATGAACACCTACCTCGTCCTCAAGTGGCTGCACATCGTCTCCAGCGTGCTGATGGTCGGCACGGGGCTGGGCTCGGCCTTCTACATGTTCTTTGCCAACCGCAGCGGCAGCGTGCCGGCGCAGGCGGTGGTGAGCCGGCTGGTGGTGCGCGCGGACTGGTGGTTCACCACGCCCACGGTCATCCTGCAGCCGGTCACCGGCTTTGCGCTGGCCCACATAGCGGGCTGGCCGCTCTCGACGCCGTGGCTTGCGGTGTCGCTGGGGCTCTTCGTTTTCGCGGGCCTTTGCTGGTTGCCGGTGGTGTGGCTGCAGATTCGCATGGCAGCGATGGCCGGGCAGGCGCACCAGGACGCGCTGCCGCTGCCGCCGCTGTATGCGCGCTACCAACGCTACTGGGAACTGCTCGGCTACCCGGCCTTCGTGGCCATGGCCGTCGTGTTCTGGTTGATGGTGAACAAGCCCGCCCTTTCCCTTTGATTCGAACCGGGCCGGTGCGCGAGCCCGTGCAGTTTTCACGCAGACTTCACACACAGCGCCGTGGTTTCACAGATCGACCAGAGACTGCCAGGCGCCAACAAAAACATCGGGGGAGCTTCCATGCTTCAAGTTGCTAATCGAAAACTCGCGTCGCTGAGCGACGTGCTCTTCACCGGCCTCAGCCGTGCGCTCGGTTTCCTGCGTCCGCTGGCACGCGGACTCATCGGTTCCTGGCGACCCCCGGGGTGGCTGCGCATCGTGGGCGCCTTTCTTCTTTTCGGGCTGCAGTGGTTGCAGCAACGGCTGGCCTGGGTGGTGGTGCTGGCGCTGCTGGTGCTCGCCGGCTGGTTCGCCAGCCCGCATGTGCTGAAGTGGTGGCACGGCCTCACGCCCGATCGCGTCGAGCCCATCGTTTCCGCCGCGCAGATCGTGCCGCCGCCACGCACGCAGATCGAAAACGACAAAGGGCCTAACCCGGTCGTCATCAATTTCTCCGCTTCAGTCGCGCCCATTGCGCGCATCGGCCAGGAGGCGACCGGCGTCACCATCGAGCCCGCCATTGCCGGGCGCTGGACGTGGAGCAGCCAGAAGAAGTTGGAGTTTCTTCCCGCGCAGGACTGGCCGGTCGGCCAGCCCTACAAGGTGCAGCTCTCGAAGGACGCGCTCGCGCCGCACATCGAGATCGAGCAGCGCAAGTACGAGTTCACCTCGCCCGAGTTCAACGCGCGCATCGCGGGCGCGGAGTTCTATCAAGACCCGGTGCAGGCCAACGTGCGGCGCGCGCTCTTCCAGGTGCGCTTCTCGCACCCTGTGAACACCGCCGAATTCGAAAAGCGTCTGGTGCTGACCTATGACCAGGCCTGCGGCACCTCGATCTTCAGCGTGGGCAAGTGCGCGAGCGAGAAGTTCACCGTCAGCTACGACAAGCTGCGCCTCACCGCCACGCTGCAGTCCGAGCCGCTGCCCATTCCCGAGAAGACCCGTCCTGTGGTGCTCAGCCTCACTTCCGGCGCGGTCGCACAGAAGGGCGGTCCCGGTCAGCGCAACGACATCTCGCGCGCGGTCGACATCCCCGGCCTCTTCAGCCTCGACATCTCGAGCATCGACCCGACCATCGTCACCGGTGAGAACGGCGAGCCCGAGCATGTGATGCACGTCACCGCCTCGATGCCGGTGCACGAGCGCGAAATGGCGCGCGTGGTACAGGCCTGGCTGCTGCCCGCCACCGAAGAAGCCAAGGGCGACCCGGAAGAGAAGTTCGACTGGTCCGCCGACCCCTCGAAGGTCACCGACGCCGTGCTGCGCCGCGCGAAGAAGATCACCCTGCAACCCATCGCCAGCGAGCGCGAAGTGACCGAGATGGTCAGCTTCCGCCTGCCGCAAGCCGAGGGCGGCCGCTACCTGCTGGTGCGCGTGGCCAAAGGCCTGAAGACGCCGGGCGGCTATCAGCTCGGCGCGGCGCGGCAGGACGTGCGCCTGCTCAAGACCTTCGCGCCCGAGCTCACCATCATGAGCCAGGGCTCGCTGCTCGCACTCTCGGGCGAGCGCAAGCTGCCGATCCTGGTGCGCGACCTGCCCGGCATCCGCCTCGAAATCGGCCGCCTGCTGCCGCAGCAACTGCAGCACCTGGTCACGCAGAGCAATGGAGACTTCGCGCATCCGCAGTTCAACGGCAGCCTGCAGTCGGACAACCTCGTCGACCGCTTCCAGAAGGAGATTCCGCTCAGCATCCCCGCCGGCAAGGCGCACTACGAGACCGTCGACTTCGCCGAGTACCTGCGCAGCGACGTGGCCGACCGCCGCGGCGTTTTCCTGCTCAAGGTGCAGGGCTTCGATCCCAAGGCCAAGAAGAAGCCGGAGGCGACCGAGGGTGAGGCTGCACAGGCGCAGCCCGAAGAAGAACAGCAGGAAGAGCAGCAGTCCGAGGGCGAAGGCGACCCCGAAAGCGGCAACCCCGAAGACCAGAAGGACCAGCGCCTGGTGCTCGTCACCGACCTGGGCATCGTCGCCAAGAAGTCGCTCGACGGCACGCGCGACGTGTTCGTGCAGAGCATCGCCAACGGCCAGCCGGTTGCCGGCGCATTGGTCGAGGTGTGGGGCCGCAACGGCATGATCGTCGCGTCGCAATCCACCGACACCACGGGCGCCGCCAAGCTGCCGAACCTCGCCGGCTACCAGCGCGAGAAGGCTCCCGTGGTGCTCGTCGTGCGCAAGGACGGCGACCTGAGCTTCCTGCCCTTCAACCGCACCGACCGCACGCTCGACATCTCGCGCTTCGACGTCGGTGGCCTGCGCGCGGCCGGCGTGCCGAACCAGATGACGGCGTATGTGTTCAGCGACCGCGGCATCTACCGCCCGGGCGACACCATGCACATCGCGATGATGGTGAAGGCCGGCAACTGGGCCACGTCGCTGCGCGACCTGCCGTTGGAAGCCGAGATCATCGATGCGCGCGGCCTCAGCGTGCGCCGCGAAAAGCTCAAGCTCGGTCCCGGCGGCGCGGCGGAAATCGCCCACACCACGCAGGACACCTCGCCCACCGGCAACTACACCGTCAACCTCTACCTGCCGCGCGAATCGTCGCCCGGCAACCCCGAGGTGGAGGGCCTCCTGATCGGCAGCACCACGGTGAAGGTGCAGGAGTTCCTGCCCGACCGCACCAAGGTCGTCGCCAAGCTCAGCAGCGAAGTGGCCGAGGGCTGGGTCAAACCCAAGGACCTGAAGGCGCTCATCGACGTGCAGAACCTCTTCGGCACGCCCGCGCCCGACCGCAAGGTCGAAGGCACGCTCACGCTGAGCCCGGCCTTCCCGGTGTTCCGCGCGTTCGCCGACTACGCCTTCTTCGATCCGCAGCGCGCCACCGAGAAGCAGGTCGACGACCTGGGCAGCGTGCAGACCAGCGCCGAGGGCAAGGCCGAGTTCGACCTGCGCCTCTCGCGCTTCGATGCGGCAACGTACCAGGTGCACGTGCTCGCCAAGGCCTTCGAGCCCGAAGGCGGGCGCAGCGTCTCGGCCGAGGCGCAGACGCTGGTGAGCGACATGCCCTACCTCGTGGGCGTGAAGGTAGATGGCGACACCAGCTACGTGAGCAAGGGCGCCGCGCGCAATGCCACCGTGATCGCGATCGACCCGCAGGCGAAGAAGACCGCCGTCGACGCCCTGAAGATCGAGCGCGTGGAGCGCAAGGTGCTGTCGGTGCTCGTGAAGCAGGACAACGGCCTCTACCGCTACGAGTCGCGCAAGAAGGAAATCGTGATCGACGAGAAGCCGCTGGCCATCGTCGCGGCCGGCAACACCATTGCGCTGAACACCTCCACGCCCGGCAATTTCGCCTACGTGGTGCGCAATGCCGGCGGGCTGGAGCTGAACCGCGTCGAGTACAGCGTGGCGGGCAACGCGAACGTCTCGCGCTCGCTGGACCGCAACGCCGAACTGCAGCTCACGCTCGACCGCAAGGACTACGAGCCGGGCCAGGAGATCGAGGTGAGTATCCGCGCGCCTTACGTGGGCGCGGGCCTCATCACCATCGAGCGCGACAAGGTCTACGCCCACGCGTGGTTCAAGACCGACAAGACCGCCTCGGTGCAGAAGATCACGCTGCCCAAGGACTTCGAGGGCACCGGCTACATCAACGTGCACTTCGTGCGCGACCCGGCCTCGGACGAGGTCTACATGAGCCCGCTGTCGTACGGCGTCATTCCCTTTGCCACCAGCCTGGCCAAGCGCACCGCGAACCTGCAGCTCACCAGCAGCGAACTCGTGAAGCCCGGCCAGACGGTGAAGATGAAGCTCACCAGCGACAAGCCCACGCGCGCTGTGCTGTTCGCGGTGGACGAAGGCATCCTGCAGGTGGCACGCTACAAGACGCCCGATCCGCTCAAGCACTTCTTCCAGAAGCGCGCGCTCGAAGTGGGCACCTTGCAGACGCTCGACCTGATCCTGCCGGAGTTCAAGAAGCTCATGCAGGGTGCCGCCCCCGGCGGTGACGGCGAAGGCGAACTGGGCAAGCACCTGAACCCGTTCAAGCGCAAGCGCGACAAGCCGGTGGCCTACTGGTCGGGGCTGGTCGATGTGAACGGCAGCCGCGAGTTCAGCTACACCGTGCCCGAGAGCTTCAACGGCAGCCTGCGCGTGATGGCCGTCGCGGTGAATGACGAGACCACCGCCGCCAAGAGCACCCGCACCGTGGTGCGCGGCGACATGGTGATCCTGCCGAACGCGCCGCTCGCCATGGCGCCCGGCGACACCGTCGAAGTGGGCGTGGGCCTCGCGAACAACATCGTGGGCTCGGGCAAGGACGTGCCCATTGCGCTCACGCTCACCGCCTCGGGCGGGCTCGAAGTGGTGGGCGATGCGACGCAGACGCTCAAGGTCAACGAGCGCGGCGAAGCGAGCACCAGGTTCAACGTGCGCGCCAAGCCGGGCGAGCAGGCGATGCTGGGTTCTTCCGCGCTGGTGTTCACCTCGACGCACAAGACCTTCAGCGCGCGCCTCTCGACCGAAGTGAGCGTGCGGCCTGCGTCGCCATTCGTCACGCTGGTGCAGGCGGGCAGCTTCCAGCGCGCGGGCGAGTTGAGCAGCAAGGCCGACCTGTATCCAAACTTCCGCAAGAGCGATGTGGCGATATCGGCTGCGCCGTGGGCCTTCGCAACCGGCCTCATGCAGTACCTGGAGGTCTATCCGCATGGCTGCACCGAGCAGATCACGAGCCAGACCTTCCCGGCCGTGCTGCTGTCGGGCCGCCCCGAGCTGGTGAAGGAAATGGCGCGCGGCCGTACCCCGGAACAGGGCCCGATGCCCGAGGCGCGCAAGACCTTCGAGCGCTACCTTGTGCAGCTGCGTGCGCGGCAGACGGCCGACGGCGGCTTCTCGCTGTGGCCGGGCGCCGGAACCGATCCGTTTGCCACGCTCTACGCGGTGCACCTGCTCATCGAAGCCAAGGACCACAAGCTGCCCGTGCCGCAGGACCTGCTGCAGAAGGCGAACACGTATCTGCAGGGCTGGCTCGGCAGCGGCGACAGCTCGCTGGACGGATGGCGCCAGCGCACGCAGGCGGCCTACCTGCTCACGCGCCAGGGCATCATCGCGCCGGCCGCTTTGGCCAACCTGCGCGAAGCGTGGCGCAACAAGCAGACGCAAGGCTGGAGCGACGACCTGGGCGCCGTGTACCTCGCCGCGAGCTACCAGCTTGTGAAGCAGGAGCAGGTGGCGAACGAGTTGCTCAACCCGGTGTGGTCCGACCTGCTCGCGCGCACCGAGAAGAAGCAGCGCCGCAACGTGTGGGGTGCCTATTACGACCCGCTGGTGCACGACAGCATGACGCTGCACCTGGTGGGCCGCCACTTCCCCTCGCGCCTGAAGACGCTGAAGCCCGAAGTGTGGGAAGGCATGGGCGCGATGGTGCGCGACGGCTGGTACAACAGCCTGTCGTCGGCCTCGATGCTGCTCGCGGTTGATGCGTACTTCGAAGCGGTGGCGCAGAACGCCGATGGCAAGCTGACGGCACAGACCGTCAATGCGCAAGGCCAGGCCGCGGCGCTTGCACTGGGCTCGGTGAACCCGATCACGCGTGCGGCGGTGCCGGCCGGCACGGCCAAGCTCAAGTTGTCGAACGACAGCGACTTCAACCTGTACTACAGCTGGGCTGAGCAGGGCTTCGAGCGCAACGTGGCCACGGCGCCGGTGAACCAGGGCCTGGAGATCTTCCATGAAGTGCTCGATGCCAAGGGCAACCCGATCACCAAGGCGAAGCTCGGCGAAGAGGTCACGGTGCGGGTGCGCGTGCGCAGCCTGGAGCGCGCGCAGCTCAACGACGTGGCGCTGGTCGACCTGCTGCCCGGTGGCCTGGAGCCGGTGCTGCAGGCCGTGGGCGACGACGAGGAGGCCAATGCCGATGCGCCGATCTGGAAGAAGCGCCTTGGCGGCGGCGGCTCGTGGAAGGTGCAGTACGCCGACATCCGCGAAGACCGCGTCGTGTTCTACGGTGCCGTCGACAAGAACCTGCTCGAAGTGACCTACAAGGCGCGCGCAACCAACGTCGGCGACTTCGTGGTGCCGGCCGCGTATGGCGAAGCGATGTACGACCGGCGCGTGTATTCGCGCTCGGCGGGTGCGCGCTTCCAGGTCATCGCGAACTGACGCAGGGCAGCGAGACAGTCATGCGCTTCAGTGTGAAGCTGGGAAGGAGCCGCAAGCCCGCGCTGTGGGCGCTGGGGGTTGCTTTCCTGCTTGCGCTGCTGCGTTTCTGGCCGCACGCGCCTTTGAGCGAAACTGTCGGCAGCTCGCGCGCCGTGTACGCGCAAGGCGGCGAGCTCTTGCGCCTCACGCTCGCGAGCGACGAGCAATACCGCCTCTGGGTCCCGCTCGACCGCATCTCTCCGACGCTGGTCGATGCCGTCCTGCTCTACGAAGACCGCCGCTTTTACGCGCATCCCGGCGTCAACCCCGCCGCGCTCGCGCGCAGTGCGTGGCGCATCGCGAGCGGCGAGCGCAGGCAGGGCGGCTCGACGCTCACGATGCAGCTTGCGCGGCGCGTCTACGGCATCGACAGCCGCACGGCCCTGGGCAAGATCGCGCAGATCGGCGCGGCGCTCTGGCTCGAAGCGCGCTTCGGCAAGCGCGAGATCCTCGAGGCCTACCTCAACACTGCGCCCTATGGCGGCAACATCGAAGGCGTGCAGGCCGCGAGCCTCATCTACTTTCGCAAGGACGCCGCCAAGCTCAGCCTGCCCGAGGCGCTGACGCTCGCGGTGATTCCGCAGAACCCGGTCAAGCGCATCGCCGAGCGCGGCCGCAATGCCGAGCTGCAATCGGCGCGCGAACGCCTGTGGGCGCTGTGGGCCGAGCGCGATCCCACCGCGAAGCAGCACGCGCCCGATGCGCAACTCGCGCTCTCGGCGCAGTCACGCGGCAGCCTGCCCTTTCTCGCACCGCACGCCACCGACATGCTGCTCGCGCAGGAGCGCGGTGTGCAGGAAGTGCGCACCACCATCGACCTGCGCATGCAGGCCACGCTCGAACGCGTGATGGGCCAGTACCTGCGCACGCACGCCGACGTGGGCATGACCAATGCGAGCGCGCTACTGCTCGATGCCTCGACCATGCAGGTGCGCGCGCTGATCGGCTCGGCCGACTGGCACAACGACGCGATCGCGGGGCAGGTCAACGGCACGCAGGCCAAGCGTTCGCCGGGGTCCACGCTCAAGCCCTTCATCTATGCGCTCGCGCTCGACCAGGGGTTGCTGCATCCGAAGACGATGCTGAAGGACGCCCCGACTTCCTTCGGCCCCTACACGCCAGAGAACTTCGATCACCGCTTCGCCGGCCCGCTGCCCGCGCAGGAGGCGCTGATCCGCAGCCGCAACATACCGGCGGTGTCCGTGGCCGCGAAGCTCTCCAAGCCCGGGCTCTACGACTTCATGCGGCTCGCTGGCGTGCAGAAGCTGCAGAGCGAATCGCACTACGGCCTCGCGCTGGTGCTGGGTGGCGGCGAGGTCACGCCCGAGGAGCTCGCGGGCCTCTACGCGACGCTGGCGAATGGCGGCATCTCGCAGCCGGTGCGCTACACGCAGCCCACGCCTGACGAGCGGCCGGCGCAGCCGCTGCGCCTATTGAGCGAAGAGGCATCGTTCATCACGCTGGACATGCTGCGCCACACGCCGCGCCCCGACACCACGCTGCCCGCGCGCCCCGCCATCGCATGGAAGACGGGCACGTCGTGGGGCTTTCGCGATGCGTGGACCGCGGGCGTGTTCGGTCGCCATGTGCTCGTGGTGTGGGTCGGTAACTTCGATGGCACGAGCAACCCCGCATTGGTGGGCGTCGATGCGGCCGCGCCGCTGTTCCTGCGCATGGTCGATGCGCTGCGTGCGGAGCGGCTCGATCCCGGCGAGATCGCGACGCGCCAGCCGCCTGACCTGCGCCAGGTCGAGGTGTGCACCGCGACGGGCGGGCTGCCCGATGCGCTGTGCCCGGTGCGCACCACCACGTGGTTCATCGCCGGCAAGTCGCCGATCCAGGTGAGCAACCTGCACCGCGCCGTGTGGGTCGACGAGACGACCGGCAAAGTGGTGTGCGGGCCGCAGCCCAATGCGCGCCAGCAGGTGGTCGAGCAGTGGGGCAGCGACATGCGGCGGCTGTTCCGCCAGGCGGGCCTGCCGCGCGCGAGCCTGCCGACCGATGGGTGCGAGAAGGGCGAGGCTTCGGAGACGGCGCCGCTCATCACCTCGCCCTTGCGCGGCGTGCGGCACACGCTGCGCGTGAAGAAGCCCGAGCCACTCGTGCTGCGCGCCGAAGCAGCGGCGGGCACGCAGACGATCTACTGGTTCGCCGATGACGCACTGGTCGGCAAGGCGGCGCCCGGCGAAGGCATCACGTGGATGCCCGACATGGCCGATTCAGGCCGGCGCTACGTGCTGCGTGCGGTCGATGACCAGGGCCGCGCCGAGTCGCGCGAAGTGACGGTGGACATCGCACCTTGAAGCCGGTGGATGTCACGGCGCCGTCACGCGCAATCGGCAAGGTCTCGCGTTTCGACTGAAACCTTTCTTCTGCCCATGACGCGTCTTGCTTCTCTCTCCTTCATCGCCCTTGCAGCCGCACTCGCCTGCGGTAGCGCAGCTGCACAGACCGCCTTCCCCGCCACGCTCTCCGGCCACGCCGTGCTGCCCGCGCAGAGCTTCGTCGCTGCGCCCAAGGATGCGCCGGCCGACCTGCAGGTGAGCGGCAAATTCACCTCGGGCAAGCGCGTCGAGGCGCTGGGCACGGTCGAAGGGCTCTCGGGCGGCCGCGGCACCGGCGTCTCGGTGCCGTTCAAGGGCCAGCCGCTGCAGGGCCACTCGGGCATCAAGAAGATGGACGACGGCTCGTTCTGGATCCTCACCGACAACGGCGCCGGCGCGAAGGCCAACTCGCCCGACTTCATGCTCTACCTGAACCACTACAAGGTGGACTTCAAGAGCGGCAAGTTCAACCGCCTGAACACGATCTTCCTGCACGACCCCGACAAGAAGGTGCCGTTCCGCATCGTTCATGAAGGCACCAAGCAGCGCTACCTGACGGGTTCGGACTTCGACCCCGAGAGCTTCCAGTTCGCCGGCGGCGCGTTGTGGATCGGCGAGGAGTTCGGCCCCTTCCTGATCAAGGCCGACCTCAAGGGCAAGGTGCTCGCTGTGTTCGACACGCAGGTCGACGGTAAGGCCGTGCGCTCACCCGACCATCCGGCGGTCACCACGCCGGGCGTGCCGGGCGGCGCGGTCGATTTCCAGATCAAGCGCTCCAAGGGCTTCGAAGGCATGGCGTCGTCGAAGGACGGCAGCAAGCTCTACGCGCTGCTCGAAGGCCCGGTGTGGAACGCCGAGGCCAAGGACTACGAGAAGGTCGACGGCAAGGAAGCGCTGCGCGTACTGGAGTTCGACGTGGCGTCTGAAAAATGGACGGGCCGCCACTGGAAGTACCCGCTCGAAGCCAACGGCAATGCCATCGGCGACTTCAACATGATCGACGGCACCACCGGTTTGATCATCGAGCGCGACAACGGCGAAGGCACCAGCGACAAAGCCTGCCCCGAAGGCCAGAAGCGCACCGACTGCTTCCACGACATCGCGAAGTTCAAGCGCGTCTACAAGGTCGAGCTGAGCGATGCGAACGCGGGCGGCGCGGTGCGCAAGATCGGCTACATCGACCTGCTGAACATTGCCGATCCGGACAAGCTCGCGCGCAAGCCGCTGAACGACGGCGTGCTCAAGTTCCCGTTCTTCACGATCGAGAACGTCGACGTGATCGATGCCACGCACATCGTGGTCGGCAACGACAACAACCTGCCGTTCTCCAGCAGCCGCGAGCCGAACAAGGCGGACGACAACGAACTGGTGCTGCTCGAAGCCGGCGCGTTGCTGCAGGCGAAGTAAAGCGCAGCAGGCCGAGCCGCGATATCCCCGGTTCATGGCCGGGCGTTGAGAGGGAAACCGGTCCAGATGAGTATGATTCTCATCTGGCTCCCGTTTCTTTCCCCCTCTTTCCATGAATTCCCGAACGACTTCGTACGCCGTCCGGCACGCGTTGTGAGCGCAAGCTTTCGCTATCGCCTCGGCGTGGCCTCGCGTGCGGTCGCCGCCATCGCTGGCGGCTACGGCGTTGCCGCGCTTTGTGCCGCCGCCCTGGCCCTGTGCCTGCCCGCCGCCTTCGGCATGGCCCGCAGCGAAGCTGTGATGACCGGCACGCTGGCGTCCTTCATCGTCTTCGCGCTCGCCGTGATGTGGGTCTTTGCCGCGCGCACCGCGTGGCGCGCATGGTCGGGCCTCGCCGTCGCGGCGGTGCCACCGGGCCTGCTGTTGCTGCTGCTCACCCGGTCGGGCGGAGGCGGCGCATGAAGGAGGGCTTTCGCCAGTCGATGGCCTGGCTGCACACCTGGTCGGGCCTGCTGGTCGGCTGGGTGCTCTTCATGGTGTTCGCCGCCGGCACCGCGTCGTACTTCAAGGACGAGATCACCTTCTGGATGAAGCCGGAGCTGCACGCCGTGACGCCCAACGCCGCGCCGCAGGCGAAGGCCACGGAAACGGCGGTCGCTTTCCTGCAGCAGCGCAGCCCCGACGCACCCCGCTGGTTCATCACGCTGCCGACCGAGCGTGAGCCGTCGACCAGCGTGCTGTATCTCAAGCCGCCCCCGCCGGCCGGCGCCGCGCCCGTCGAGCGGCGCCGCCGCTTCGACGTGGCACTGCTCGACCCCGCCACGGGCCAGGCGGTCACCGCACCGCGCGAGACGCGCGGCGGCGAGTTCTTCTACCGCCTGCATTTCGACCTGCACTACATGCCCGCGATCTGGGCCCGCTGGATCGTCGGCTTCTGCGCGATGTTCATGCTGGTCGCGATCTTCAGCGGCATCGTCACGCACCGGCGCATCTTCAAGGACTTCTTCACCTTCCGCCCGAAGAAGGGCCAGCGCTCGTGGCTCGATGCGCACAACGTGACCGCGGTGCTCGCGCTGCCCTATCACGCCATGATCACCTACACCGGGCTGGTCACGCTGATGTTCATGTACATGCCCTGGGCGCCGCAGGCCGCCTACAAGGACCACGGCGGCACCGAGGCCTTCTTCGCCGAGGCCTTCCCCGGCGGCGGCCGCACCCAGTTCAAGGCCTCCGGCACGAAGGCGCCGCTGGCGCCCATCGCACCGATGGTGGCAGCGGCGTCCTCCCACTGGAACGGCGCGCCCGTCGGCCGCATCACCGTGCACTTTCCCAACGATGCGAACGCGGTCGTGTCCATTGCCCGCGCCGGCACCCAGCGGCTTTCGTCCGATCAGCCCTCGATGCAGTTCAACGGCGTCACCGGCGCGCAGATCGGCACTTTCGGCGACGTGCCCAAGGCCGCGGCCGAGACGCGCGGCGTGCTCTACGGATTGCACATCGGCCGCTTCGCCGATCCGCTGTTGCGCGCCCTGTTCTTCCTCTCGGGACTTGCCGGTTGCCTGATGGTGGCCACCGGGCTCCTGCTCTGGGCCGTGAAGGAGCGCCAGAAGTTCGCCAAGACACTCAAGCAGGGCGGCCGCATCGGCTTCGGCCTGCGCCTGGTCGACGGCCTGAACCTCGGTGCGATCGCCGGCCTGCCGATGGCGATGGCGGCCTTCTTCTGGGCCAACCGGTTGCTGCCGCTCGATGTGGCCGACCGTGGTGAGGCGGAGATCCGCTGGTTCTTCATCGTCTGGGGCGCTGGTGCCGTGCTGGGCCTGCTGCGGCCGACGCTGCGCATGTGGCAGGCGCAGCTCGCGCTCGGCGCGCTGCTGTTCGTGCTGCTGCCGGTGTTGAACGCGTTCACCGGTCCCGCGCCGTTGACGGTGAGCCTGCGCGCAGGCCCGAGCGCGGTGGCGGGCTTCGATCTGGTCGTCATCGCGTTGGGGCTGGGGCTCGCCGGCGCGGCCTGGCTCGTGGAGTGCAAGCGCCGCAAGGCGGTTGCCAAGCAAGTGGCCGGCACGCCGCCGGGGCTCGCCGCGTCGGGCCAGGGCTCCTGATGGGCGCGCTGCTTCTCGCCGTGGTGTTCGCGGCCTCGCTCGCCGGCTTCTGCGCGCTGAGCCTCGCGATGGACCGCCACAGCGAAGACGTCTTCGGCCGCGGCAGCACGCCGGGCCCTTGGCGCCGCTGGCTGCAACTGGGCGGCACCGCGCTGCTGTGCGTGTCGCTCGGCGCGAGCCTGCAGGCGGCGGGCAGCGCGATCGGCTGGGTGCTCTGGCTGGGCGCGCTCACCACGGCGGCGCTGGCGACCGTGGGATTGCTGGGATACGCGCCGCGGCGCTTTCACTGGATCGCGTCCGCGGTTGCAGCGGTTGCGCTGTTCGGGCTGCTGGCCTGTCTGCTGCTTGCGGCGTCAGGAACTTAGCAAGCAGCTCGGTGCGTGATCAGCCGCGCATCAACGCCTCGATCTCGTCCGCCTTCACCGGCACGCCGCGCGAAATGAGCTCGCAGCCGGTGGCCGTGACGATCGCATCGTCCTCGATGCGGATGCCGATGTTGTGGAACTGCTCAGGCACGCCGTCGGCGGGCCGCACGTAGATGCCGGGTTCCAGCGTCAGCACCATGCCGGGCTGCAGGATGCGACTCGGGCGGTTCTTGATGACTTCGTTCGACAGCGGATCCTTGCGCTCGCTCACTTCGTCCACCTGCGTGGGCTCCACGTAGCTGCCGCAGTCGTGCACGTCCATGCCCAGCCAGTGGCCGGTGCGGTGCATGTAGAACTGGAAGTAGGCGCGCGAGTCGATCACGTCCTCCACGCTGCCGACCTTGTTGGCGTCGAGCAGGCCGAAGTCGAGCATGCCCTGCGCCAGCACCCGCACCGCGGCGTCGTGCGAGTCGGTGAAGCGGTTGCCGGCCTTGGTGGCCGCCGCCGATGCGTCCTGGCTCGCGAGCACGAGGTCGTACAGCGCGCGCTGCGGGCCGGTGAACTTGCCGTCGGCCGGGAAGGTGCGGGTGATGTCGCTCGCGTAGCCGTCGAGCTCGCAGCCCGCGTCGATCAGCACCAGCTCGCCTTTGCGCAGCGGCGCGGCGTCGGCGCGGTAGTGCAGCACGCAGGCGTTGGCGCCGGCCGCGACGATGGAGTAGTACGCCGGGTACTGCGAGCCGCCGAAGCGGAACTCGTGCAGCAGCTCGGCATCCAGGTGGTACTCGCGCACGTCCTTGCCCTCGCGCAGCATGCGGGACGACAGCTGCATCGCGCGCACGTGGGCGCGGGCGCTGATCTGCGCGGCGCGCCGCATGATGTCCTGCTCGTGCGCGTCCTTCACCAGGCGCATCTCGTCGAGCGGGCCGCACAGGTCGCGCTGCTCCTCGGGGCACAGCGCGCCATAGCGCACGCGGGCGCGCACCGACTGCAGCCAGCCGTCGATGCGGGTTTCCAGGCCCTTGTGGATCGCGAATGGAAACCACACGGTCGAGCGGTTTTCCAGCAGCTTGGGCAACTTCGCGTCGAGGTCGGCGGCCGAGAAGGCCTCGTCGACGCCGAGCGCCGCGGGCGCCGCCTCGGGGCCGAGGCGGTAGCCGTCCCAGATCTCGCGCTCCAGGTCTTTCGGCGCGCAGAACAGCGTAGCGCGGCCGTCGCCGGCCAGCACCAGCCAGGCGTTCGGCTCGGTGAAGCCGGTCAGGTAATAGAAGTAGCTGTCGTGCCGGTACAGGAAGTCGGTGTCGCGGTTGCGCGGGCGCTCAGGCGCGGTCGGGATGATGGCGATGCCGTCCTTGCCCAGTTGCGAGGCGAGGCGCGCGCGGCGCTCGGCGTAGATCTTGGTGTAGTTCGCGGTATCAGTGGGCATGGGTTTTCACTTTCGAAACGGTGCCAGTCCGGGGTCCGCGGGGACCAGGTGGCGCCATGGGAACACATCCTGCGCGAAGTGGCTGACGTAGCCGCCGATCGTTGACTGGATGACCATGAATTGGAGCCCGCTGCGCAGGGCCTGCAGGTGCTGCAGCTGCGCCAGGTCCAGGCAGGTGTTGCGCAAGATCAGCACGCGCAACTGCGCGCCCAGGGGACTCTGGAGCAGGGCCTCATAGTCTTCGAAGGCGGTGATGCCGCCCGGCTGGCGCTCTGCCGGCCACGTCATCTGCTGCTCCATCGACTCCGAGAAGTCCAGCAGCGTCAGGTGCGGCAGATTCGCCGATGCGGCAAGGTTGCGGATGAACGCCTGCGTGTCGAACTGCGCACCGATGCTCAGGCTGCTCAACTGCGGCAGCGGCACGGCGAAAAAATCTGCGTTCGGCGCGTTGGGTACCGTGAGCTCGCTCAGGTGCGGCGTCTTGCGAACCCAGCGTGCGATGTCACCGCCTTCCTCGAGGATGGCGTCGCGCGTGCACACGAGGGACTGGTTGTGGTCCTCGGGCTGGGTCGGCTTGATGAACAGCGAGCGCAGGCGAGGAAAGGTCACCGGGCTGTCGAGCAGCGGCGTGAAAGTCCATTCGCGCGTGCCGTTCGCGCCGCTGTCGATGCCGCTGAACGACAGCGACGTGATGCAGTCGGCCACCTCCTGCCGGCAGAGGCAGGCGAGGGTCTCGTCGAAAGCCTCGTCCCAGGTCTCGCCGAAGTACTCGACATGCCAGCCCTGGCGCATGGGCGCGAGGCTCACGCGCGTGAAGTCGCTCTGGTAGAGCGGCACGGTCAGCGGGTCTTCGGGTGCACCGTCGTTGCGTTCGGCGGCCGTTTCCAGGGCCAGGTCGTGAACGCGCTGCGGCAGCGCACGCAATGCGTCGGGGAGCGAGGCGAGTGTCATGCGGGCGGTGCCGGCGGGACGCCGACATTGAGTTGCTGCAGGCGTTCTGGCGTGCCCACGTCGGTCCATGGGCCCATGTAGAGCTCGGCGCTCACGAGTTCATTGCCCATCGCGGCCCGCAGGATCGGCGCCAGCGGCGCCTTGACGCCGCCCGGGTTGCCGGACGGGACGTTGCAGTACGGCGGGGCGAAGAGCGCAGCGCGGTACAGGCCGATGGTCGAGAAGGTGTGTTTCTCTGCTGCCTGATTCAGCGCGAGTCCCTCGGTGGAGAGGCCGAAATCGCCTTTGAGGTTGTGCGCCGGGTTCGGCACCAGCCACAGGTGCGCCAGCTTGCCGCTGGCCAGGAGGCGGTCGACCGCAGCCTGCGTGAAGCGGAAGCCGGGCGCGAAGACGTCGCCGGCAGCGACCCAGAACACCTCGCCAAGCAGCGGCAGTGCGCGGACGATGCCACCGGCCGTCTCCAGCGCGCCGCCGAAGTCGTGGCCCTCGTCGGAGTATGAAATCGATAGCGCGCTGCGACCGTCCAGCAAGGGGTTCGCGCCGAACCGCGAGGAAATCTGCGCGCCCAGCCAATCCGTGTTGACCACCAGTTCGGTGAACCCGCCGTCGGCCAATGCTTCCATCGGCCACTGCATCAGCGGCTTGCCGCGCACTTCGAGCAGGGGCTTGGGCGTGGCGTCGGTCAGCGGGCGCATGCGCTCGCCGCGGCCGGCGGCAAGGATCATCGCCCGCACGGGGGAAATCGCCGTGCTCACGCTGCGACGCGGCCGCGCTGCAGCTCGTTGCGTTCGCTGTGCGTGGGCTGGAACAGCGACACCAGGCACTCCATCAGCGCATGCGCCTTGGCCGAATGGTCGCCGCCGAAATTGCAGACGTACACGTCGAGCGTCACGCCGCGCTGCTCGGGCCAGGTGTGGATGCACAGGTGCGATTCGGCCAGCAGCACCGTGGCCGTCACCCCGCCCGGCCCCTCTGGCGTAGCGGGAAAGGAATGGACGATCTTGCCCACCGCCTGCAGCCCCGCGGCCGTCACCGCCTTGATGCAGACCGCCCCTAGCGCAGGGCCGTCGGTGAGCCATTGGAGACCGCATTGGCAGTCGTGGAGATCGGCGGTGAGGTGCAGCCCTTGCATGGGTGGCAACTCTAGCAGCCGACCCGGTGCACAAGAGAACATCGGAAGGGTGTTCGGGGCGTATCGAGGCCGGCCGGGGCTCGCCCGGTAAAATCGCGGGTTCTCCCGACCCCAAACCTCCCTTTTCCCTCCGAAAGTCCACCGCACATGGCAAACCACGCCCTGATGGCCAACGCAATCCGCGCTCTGGCTATGGATGCCGTCCAACAAGCAAATTCCGGCCATCCCGGTGCACCGATGGGCATGGCCGACATGGCCGTCGCACTCTGGGGCGATCACCTGCGCTACAACCCGGCCAACCCGCACTGGTTCGACCGCGACCGCTTCGTGCTTTCCAACGGCCACGCCTCGATGCTGCTGTACTCGGTGCTGCACCTCACGGGCTACGACCTCCCGATCGGCGAACTGAAGAACTTCCGCCAGCTGCACAGCAAGACCGCGGGCCACCCCGAGATCGACGTGACCCCCGGCGTGGAAACCACCACCGGCCCGCTGGGCCAGGGCATCACCAATGCCGTGGGCTTCGCGCTGGCTGAAAAGCTGCTCGCCGCCGAGTTCAACCGCAAGAGCCACGACATCGTCGACCACCACACCTACGCCTTCCTCGGCGACGGTTGCATGATGGAAGGCATCAGCCACGAAGCCTGCGCCCTTGCCGGCGCCTGGCACCTGAACAAGCTGATCGCGCTGTACGACGACAACGGCATCAGCATCGACGGGCAGGTCAAGCCATGGTTCATCGACAACACCGAAGAACGCTTCAAGGCTTACGGCTGGAACGTGATCGGCCCGATCGACGGCAACGACGCCAAGGACGTGTCCAAGGCCATCGCCAAGGCCAAGAAGGAAGAGTCGAAGCCCACGCTGATCATCTGCAAGACGACCATCGGCAAGGGCAGCCCGAACCGCGCAGGCACCGCCAAGGCACACGGCGAAGCCCTCGGCGCCGAGGAAATCAAGCTCACCCGCGACGCGATCGACTGGCACTACGCGCCCTTCGAAATCCCGGCCGAGGTGTACGCCGACTGGGACCACAAGGACGCTGGCGCCAAGACCGAAGCCGCCTGGAACGAGAAGTTCGCCGCCTACGCAGCCGCCTTCCCCGAGCTGGCCGCCGAGTTCACCCGCCGCATGAAGGGCGAGCTGCCCAAGAACTTCCACCAGGTCGCCTTCGACACCGTGGTCGCCGCCCACACCAAGGGCGAGACCGTCGCCAGCCGCAAGGCCAGCCAGCTCGCGCTGGAAGCCTTCACGGCCGCACTGCCCGAAATGCTCGGCGGCAGCGCCGACCTGACCGGCTCGAACCTCACCAACACCAAGAGCACTGCTGCGCTGCGCTTCGATGCGAAGACCGGCGCCGTGGTCATGAACGTGCCGGCCGTCGAAGCCAAGCAAGGCGCCGAAGACGAAGCCAAGCCCGAAGCCCCGGTCGAAGTGCCGCACGGCACCATCGGCCGCCACATCAACTACGGTGTGCGCGAGTTCGGCATGGCGGCCATCATGAACGGCGTGGCGCTGCATGGCGGCTACATCCCCTACGGCGGCACCTTCCTCACCTTCAGCGACTACAGCCGCAACGCCATCCGCATGGCCGCGCTGATGAAGCGCCGCGTGATCCATGTGTTCACGCACGACTCCATCGGCCTCGGCGAAGACGGCCCGACGCACCAGTCGATCGAGCACGCCGCATCGCTGCGCCTGATTCCGAACCTGGACGTCTGGCGTCCGGGCGACACGGCCGAAACCGCCGTGGCCTGGGCCGTGGCGCTGCAGAACCAGTCGCGCCCGACCGCGCTGCTGCTGAGCCGCCAGAACATCGCCTACGCGCCGAAGAGCGAACTCGGCGACATCAGCCGCGGTGCCTACATACTCTCGGAGCCCGAGACCGTGGGCCTCAAGAGCAAGAAGACCGCGGCGGTCATCATCGCCACCGGTTCCGAAGTGCCGCTCGCGCTGGCTGCCCAGAAGCTGCTGGCCGAGAAGAAGATCGCCGTGCGCGTGGTGTCGATGCCCTCGACCACCACCTTCGACCGCCAGGACGTGGCCTACAAGAAGGCTGTGCTGCCGAAGAAGATTCCGCGCATCGCCGTCGAAATGGGCTGCACCGGCGGCTGGTGGAAGTACGGCTGCGCGGCCGTCGTCGGCATCGACACGTACGGCGAATCGGCACCGGCGCCGGAGCTGTTCAAGCATTTCGGGTTCACGGCGGAAAACGTTGCCGCCACCGTGGAAGCGGCGCTGCGGGACTGATCGTCCCTCGGTATTTCTTCCCGTCCGATCACAAGTTTTTCAACCTTAGGAGCAAGTCAGATGGCTATCAAACTCGGTATCAACGGCTTCGGCCGCATCGGTCGCAACGTGCTGCGCGCAGCGGTGCAGAACTTCAAGAACGACATCGAGATCGTTGCCATCAACGACTTGCTCGAGCCCGACTACCTCGCCTACATGCTCCAGTACGACTCGGTGCATGGCCGCTTCAAGGGTGAAGTCACGGTCGAAGGCAACACGCTGATCGTCAACGGCAAGAAGATCCGCCTCACGCAAGAGCGCGACCCGTCGCAGCTCAAGTGGAACGAAGTCGGTGCCGACATCGTGCTCGAATCGACCGGCCTCTTCCTCACGAAGGAAACGGCACAGAAGCACATCGACGCGGGCGCCAAGAAGGTGATCCTGTCGGCACCGTCGAAGGACGACACCCCCATGTTCGTCTACGGCGTGAACGACAAGAAGTACGCCGGCGAAGCCATCATCAGCAACGCCAGCTGCACCACCAACTGCCTGGCGCCGCTCGCCAAGGTGCTGCACGACAAGTGGGGCATCAAGCGCGGCCTGATGACGACCGTGCACGCCGCCACCGCCACGCAGAAGACCGTGGACGGCCCGAGCAACAAGGACTGGCGCGGCGGTCGCGGCATCCTGGAAAACATCATTCCCTCGAGCACCGGCGCAGCCAAGGCCGTGGGCGTGGTGATCCCCGAGCTCAACAAGAAGCTCACGGGCATGAGCTTCCGTGTGCCGACCTCCGACGTGTCGGTGGTCGACCTCGTGGTCGAGCTGGAGAAGGAAGCCACGTACAAGGAAATCTGCGCCGAAATGAAGGCACAGAGCGAAGGCGCGCTCAAGGGCGTGCTGGGCTACACCGAAGACAAGGTCGTGGCCACCGACTTCCGCGGCGACCCGCGCACCTCGATCTTCGACGCCGAAGCCGGCATCGCCCTGGACAGCACCTTCGTGAAGCTCGTGAGCTGGTACGACAACGAATGGGGCTACTCGAACAAGTGCCTCGAGATGGTGAAGGTCGTGTCGAAGTAAGGTTTCGCGGCTTCAATGAAAAACGCGCCCGAGGGCGCGTTTTTTTCATGCCCCGGCGGGTGTCCGAACCCCTCCTAGAATCGAATAACAATTCATTACGAGGAGAAGCGTGTGATCGGAAGACTGATTGGCATGGGTGCGTGCGCCCTTTTGATGGCGGGCTGCGCGCACAGAGCAGAAGTCGGGAGTACATCCGCGGCCTACGAAGTCCGCCGCGATCGGGTCCAGTCGAGCAAGGCGTACGTTGCCGTGTCGAGCGATTTGGCGACGCTCGAGAAAGTCGTCAAGCCGGGCCACATCTGCGGCGCACACAGCTTTCCGGTGGCAGTGGGCACGGCCGTCAAGACGTCCATCGTGCGCACCGTCTCGGCGGCGCACTCGTCGGTGGTGCCGATTTCGACGGCCTCGGAAGCGGGCAACGATGGGGTGCTCTACACCTTTGCCCTCGATGACTTCAACCCGCGCTTGCGGTTCCAGCCAGGCTTCTTCGTGCCCACCGCGGATGCGAGTGTCGAAATATCCATCAAGACCACTGCGGTCTCCGCCGAAGGCCGGGAACTCGCAACGACCACGGTGCGCGGTTTTGGTCAAGAGTCGGTCGACGGCCAATGCCCCGTGGGTGCTGAAGCCCTTGGGAAAGCCACTGAAAAGGCGATCCGGGTCTCGCTGGAAAACTTCGTGGCGCGCGTGGTCAACCAACGTCTGGACTGAAGCGCATGTGCGAGGTGCTCACTGCAGCTTCTCGTTCCTACGGATCTCGCTGCTGAGCTGCGAGGTCATCTGCCTGGCCGCGCGCCGCGCGGCCAAGCCGTAGTCGCCATTGAACTCCCCGAACTCCGCCGTGCCGTTGCCGACCGCACGCACGCGCGTGACTTCGGCGCCTGCCGTGTCCGTCACCACGCACGACACCTCGGCCGTGAACGCGGTGGGCGGCCAGGTGATCCACGAGGACGAGCTCGAATCGGTCTTGATCTGCGGCGTGAACACCAGCGACACGCCCGCCGCCTCGTTGGCCTTTGCGTCGTTGGCGGTGCGCACGACGATCACGTTGCGGTAGACCCCGCGCAGTGCATCGCGAATGGACTTCTCCAGGTCGCGGTACGGGTAATAGCTCACCCGGTCGCCGCTGCCGCCGGCGGTCGTGACCTGCAGGTCGCGCTGCGCGTCGGTCATCACATAGGCGACCTTCTTCGGGATGAGATGGGCGATGGACCGCGGCGGCGCGGTCTCCGTGATCATCGTGATCGGATGGGAGCAGCCGGCCAGCAGGGCGGCGGTTGCCAGCGCGGCAGCGAGCCGGTGCATCGGAGAAGAAAGCAGAAACGTCATGGGGCTTCTCCGGTCCTATGGTGCAGACGATGCAATGGCCGCAACGAATTGGGGATCGGCATACACCTGCCGCAGCAGCGCGCGCACCAGCCTCGGGTAGGCGGCCTGCCCTGCAGGCACCGCCACGATGTTCGCGTAGCTCGAGTCGAAGGCGATCTCGCCGCGGTAGGTCTTCTTCAGCTTCTGCGCCGCATCGCGCGTGACGGTGACCTCCACGTCCATGCGGCCGGTGCCGTTGATCACGCCGAGGTCGAGTTCGTTGACGACGATGCGCGCCGCGATGCGGGTCGGCGCCTTCGGGTCGTAGACCGCGATCTCGCTCAGGTCGCGCATCAGCGCGTCTTCGAGGTACTGCGCGAAGGTGCCGCTGGGCGACACCAGCCTGGCGCGGCGCAGGCTCAGCGTGTTGATCTTGTCGTTCGGGTCGGTGGGCTGCACCTTGGCGACCGCCACCTTGCCGGGGTTGTTCGCCTCGAGGCGGTCGAGCGCCTCGTAGTCGGCGGCGTAGGGCGGTGCGCCCAGTTGTGCGCAACCGGTGGCGAGCAGCAGTGCGGTCAGTGCGCCGAGCCTGGCTGCGAAAGCGTGCAGGCGCAAACCATGCGGTCTGAAAACGATCGCCATGTCTCGAGTCCCCTCGTCCGAGATGTCTGCTCCCCGGCGCGAAGGTAGCACGCCTCGCGCCGCGCGCGAAGGTCCTTAAGGGAAGAACCTCAGACGGGTTCGAGCACGTGAATGAGCTTGCTCTCGACCAGCTCCTTGGTCTTCTCGCCGTGGGCTTTCATGTGCGGCGCAACGGCATGCGCCTGCAGGTGAGCGAGCGTTTCCCACTTCTCGATCACCACGAAAGTGTCAGGGCCGAAGCTCGCCTTCGAGGTGGGAATGCCTTGCGCATCGATCGTCGCGCCGTACTCGATGCAGCCCTCTTCGGCCAGCACGGCCGCGCGGTTGGCGGCAAAGGCTTCGAGCAGCTTGGCGCGTTGGCCGGGCTTGGCGGTGAGGACAGCAACTACGTGAATCATTGGAATGAACTCCGGGGTGGTGTGAAGGTGATGGGATGGCAAACGTCGAATCTAAAAGATCCGGCGCCGCGGCGCAGGTCCCGCACGAGACCCGGTGCCCCACCCTATCATCGCCCGCATGTTCTTTCCGCTCCCCCGCACGGCCACTGCGCCCTTCTGTCCCTCCGAAGTCAAGGGCAGCGTGGCGGTCCCGCAGGACCTGCCCTTCGGCAAAAAATTGCTGCGCTACGCGGGCCCGGGCCTCCTGGTTTCTGTGGGCTACATGGACCCTGGCAATTGGGCGACAGACATCGAGGCGGGCTCGCGCTTCGGCTACGGCCTGCTCTTCGTGGTGCTGCTCGCGAGCCTTGCGGCGATGCTGCTGCAGACGCTGTGCGTGCGGCTCGGGCTGGTGGCGCAGAAGGACCTGGCGCGCGCCTGCCGTGAACACTATTCGCCGCGCGTGAACCGCTTCCTCTGGCTCGGCGCCGAGTTGGCCATCGTGGCCTGCGACCTCGCCGAGGTGCTGGGCAGCGCGCTTGCACTGCATCTGCTGTTCGGCGTCTCGATCCCCGTCGGCATCGCCATCACGGCCTTCGACACGCTGCTCGTGCTGGGCCTGCAGGGCGCCGGCTTCCGGCGCGTGGAGGCCATCGTGCTCGGATTGGTCGGCACCATCGCGGGCTGCTTCGTGGTCGAGCTCGCCATGTCGCAGCCCAACTGGTTCGGCGTGGCGATGGGCTTTGCGCCGAGCTTCGAGCGGCTGCAGCAGCCGGGCGCACTGTACCTCGCCATCGGCGTGGTCGGTGCGACGGTGATGCCGCACAACCTGTACCTGCATTCGTCCATCGTGCAGACGCGGCTCATCGCCGACACCGATGCGGCGCGCCGCGAGGCGGTGCGTTTCTGCACGCTCGATGCGGTGGTGTCGCTGTCGCTCGCGCTGCTGGTCAACGCGGCCATCATGGTGCTCGCGGCCAGCGCTTTCCACGCCACCGGCCACCAGGACGTGACCGAGATCGACGACGCCTACCGGCTCATCGAGCCCATCGTCGGCAGCGCGTTCGCGGCCACGCTGTTCGGCATTGCGCTGCTGGCCTCGGGGCAGAGCTCGACCTTCACCGGCACCATCGCGGGCCAGATCATCATGGAAGGTTTTCTCGACCTGAAGATCCCCTGCTGGCAGCGGCGCCTCCTCACGCGCGCGCTCGCGCTGGGGCCGGCGTTCCTCGGCGTCTGGTGGTTCGGCGATGGCGGCGTGGGCAAGATGCTGGTGCTGAGCCAGGTGGTGCTGAGCTTCCAGCTGCCGTTTGCGATGTGGCCGTTGATCCGCTTCACGAGCAGCCGCGAGATGATGGGCGGCTTTGCCAACGGCGCCGTGGTGAAGCTGCTGGCCTGGGGCTTGTTCGGCGTGATCAGCGCTGCGAACGTGTGGCTGATCGGCTCGGTGGTCCTCGGCAAAGGCTGAAGCTCAGCGGCGCTTGCCCGCATCCTTCCAGAGATGCACCAGCGCCGCGGGCGCCTCGGTCTCGGGCACGTCGAAGCTGACCGAGCTCGCGGTGGCCGTGTTCTCCATCACCACCTCCACGCGGTAGACGCGCTGGTCGCCGCCCGGCGATGCCGCGCTGCTTTCCTCGGCGTGCGGTGCGGCGCTCTGCAGCGCGTCGTCGATCTGCTGGCGCAGTTCCTCGGTGCAGTCGCCCAGCTGGAAGCTGCGCGGCCGTGCGAGGCCCGGCAAGTAGGCGATGCCGCCTTCGCGCGTCACGCGCACGATGGTGGCGTCGTTCAGGGGCGGCAGGTGGATCATGATGCGGTGACTCCCACGGTGTTCCATGCGGCAATGACCGCCTTGTGCGCCGCGCTGCCGGGGCTGAAGCGCCTGGCGGCGGCGCTCACGGTCAGTTCGGCAAAGGCGGCGAAATCCGCATCCTGCTTCAACCGGCGGTCGCACACGGTGTCGTACCAGATGCGGCCGGCCGTCTCCCACGCGGGGCCGTCGATGGCGGTCGCGGCCAGGTAGAAGGCGCGGTTGGGAATGCCGGAATTGATGTGCACGCCGCCATTGTCCTGCCGCGTGACGACGATGTCTTTCATGTGCGCCGGCTGCGGGTCCTTGCCGAGCACCGGGTCGTCGTAGGCGGTGCCGGGCTCGGCCATCGAGCGCAGGGCGCGCGCTTTCACTGTTTCCATGAAGAGGCCGGCGCCCACCAGCCAGTCGGCCTGCTGCGCGGTCTGCTTGAGCACATGTTGTTTGACGAGCGCGCCGAACACATCGCAGATCGATTCGTTGAGCGCGCCTGACTGGCCCTGGTAGACCAATCCCGACTCGTGATCGATCACGCCGTGCGTGAGTTCGTGGCCGATGATGTCCACGGCGATGGTGAAGCGGTTGAAGACTTCGCCGTCGCCATCGCCGAACACCATCTGCGTGCCGTTCCAGAAAGCGTTGTCGTAGTCGTTGCCGTAGTGCACGCTGCCTGTGAGCGGCATGCCCGCGCCGTCGATGGAGTTGCGTTCGTAGATGTCGTGGTACAGGCGCCAGGTGGCGCCGAGGGCGTCGTACGCCTCGTCGACCGCGAGGTCCTTGCTTGCGGCCTGGCCTTCGGAGCGAATCAGCTTGCCGGGCAGTTGCGTGGCGTTGCCCGCGTCATGGATCTTGCGCTCGGGCGAGCTTCGTTTCGTGTACTGCGGCGCGGGGCTCGACGACACCTTGGGCGCGAGAAATTCGCGCAGCCCGCGGTTTTCGCGATCGATCATCAGCGTGTTGGCCGCGCGCGCACTGACGGGCGCATCGGCGTGCGCCGCGAGCCGGTCCAGCAGGTACGGCGGTACGAAGCTGGGCGGCAGGATCGGTGGCGGGCGAAGCGGCATGGGCGGTTCTCCGGTGAGCAATCAGCGATGAAAAATACGGTAGCAGAAAGCCGCTGATCCGTGTCGCCGCAGTCTCTTTGCAGGTGTCACCGGATGCTGCCGTTTTCAAGCGCTGCCGCGATGAAGTCAACGAAAGCTCTCACACGCGCCGACAGCTGATGACGTTGGGGGTACACCGCATAGATGTCGGCATCGGGCGTGCGGTAGTTGGCCAGCACCTGCACCAGCCGTCCGCTGCGCAGGTACCGCGCGATGTCCCATTCGGCGCGCATCAGGATGCCGTGGCCGTCGAGCGCCCAGTTGACCGCGATTTCGCCGTCGTTGGTGCTGAGCGCGCCGCGCGTCTTGATGGCCTCGGTGTGCTGCGCGGCGCCGCGGCCCGAGCTCAGGCGCCACACGCCGTAGGCCTCGTCGCCCTGGCGAATGCCGATGCAGCGGTGGCGCGCGAGGTCGTTGGGCACCTTGGGCTGTCCGGCCCGTGCAAGGTACGCGGGCGAGGCGCACAACAGGCGCCGGTTCGACGCGATGCGCCGCGCGATCACGCGCGATTCGGGCGGCGCGCCGAAGCGGATGCAGACGTCGAAGGCATCGTCCGTGAGCGGCGGCGGGTTCACCGACAACTGCAGTTGCACCTCGACTTCCGGATGCTTGCGCGCGAACTTCGAGATCAGCGCCGCGACGTGGCTGCGTCCGAAACCCAGCGTGGCGTTCACGCGCAGCAAGCCGCGCGGCTCCGCCTTCGCTTCGCCCAGCAACTGCGCCATGTCGTCGATCGCGCCGAGGATGCCGCGCGCATGTTCCACATAGAGCTCGCCTTCCGGCGTGAGGCTCATGCGCCGCGTGGTGCGGTTCACCAGCGTGACGCCGATGCGCGCCTCCATCTGCGCGAGCCGCTTGCTCACGGCCGGTGTGCTGATGCCCAGTTCGCGTGCCGCCGCACTCAGGCTGCCACAGGCCGCGAGCGTGGAGAAGAAGCCGAGTTCGGCAGGCTGGATCGGAGAAACCATGGACGATCCGATTGTTGAACTGAGGTTAAGGATGGATTCACTTCTGGCGTGAATCGTTCGGTGCATCGAATCCTACAGTGGCAGCTCCCAGAAGCAATCCATTGAAGGACGACGATGAGCAGCTACAGCATTGCCACCATTCCCGGCGACGGCATCGGCAAGGAAGTGATCCCGGCCGGGCGCGAAGTGATGGAGGCGCTGGCCGCGGCCTCCGGCGGCTCGCTGAGCTTCACGTTCGAGGACTTCGGCTGGGGCGGCGATTGGTACCGCGCGCACGGCGAGATGATACCGGCCGACGGGCTCGAGGCCCTCCGCGGAAAGGACGCCATCCTCTTCGGCTCCGCGGGCGATCCGCACATCCCCGACCACATCACGCTGTGGGGCCTGCGCCTGAAGATCTGCCAGGGCTTCGACCAATACGCCAACGTGCGGCCCACACGCATCCTGCCGGGCATCGACGGTCCGCTCAAGCGCTGCGCGCCGGGCCAGCTCGACTGGGTGATCGTGCGCGAGAACTCCGAAGGCGAATACGCCGGCGTCGGCGGCCGCGTGCACCAGGGCCATCCGATCGAGGCCGCGACCGACGTGAGCATGATGACCCGCGCGGGCGTCGAACGCATCATGCGGTTCGCCTTCAAGCTGGCCCGATCGCGGCCGCGCAAGTTGCTCACCGTGGTCACCAAGAGCAATGCGCAACGTCACGCGATGGTGATGTGGGACGAGATCGCGCTGCAGGTCTCGAAGGAGTTCCCCGACGTGACCTGGGACAAGGAACTGGTCGACGCCTGCACCGCGCGCATGGTCAACCGGCCCGCCTCCCTCGACACCATCGTCGCGACCAACCTGCACGCCGACATCCTCAGCGACCTTGCGGCCGCGCTCGCCGGCAGCCTGGGCATCGCGCCCACCGGCAACATCGACCCGGAGCGCCGCTACCCGTCGATGTTCGAGCCCATCCACGGCTCGGCCTTCGACATCATGGGCAAGGGGCTGGCCAATCCGGTCGGCACCTTCTGGTCGGTCGTGATGCTGCTCGAGCACCTGGGTGAAGCGGAGGCCGCGCGCCGCGTGATGGACGCGGTCGAGCACGTCACCGCCAACGCTTCGCTGCACACGCGTGACCTCGGCGGCAGCGCCACTACCGAACAGGTGACGCGCGCCGTGTGCGAGCACATCGCCGGTGTGCGGCAGCGCCTCGCGGCCTGACTCTTTCACCGCAGTCACAGCGCGCCTCGATGCGCGCGGACATCACGACCACAACAAGCCGGAGACAAGACCATGACAGCTTTCACTTTCAACAAGAGTGCGCGTCGTCGTAGCACGATGCTTCAGGCCGGCGCGCTGGCGCTCGGCCTCGGCGTCGCCGGGCTGGCTTTCGCGCAACCGGCCGCATGGCCCACGCGTCCGATCAGCCTCGTCGTGCCGTTCCCGGCCGGCGGCACCACCGACGTGCTGGCGCGCGCGCTGGCCGACAAGCTCTCGCAATCGCTCGGCCAGCCGGTGGTGGTCGAGAGCAAGCCGGGCGCGGGCGCCACGCTCGGCGCCGACTACGTCGCCAAGGCCAGGCCCGACGGCTACACGCTGCTGATGGGCGCCGTGCATCACACCATTGCGACCAGCGTCTACAAGAAGCTGCCCTACGACTTCCAGAAAGACCTGGCACCCATCACCGTCGTGGCGATGGTGCCCAACGTGCTCGTCATCAATCCGGCCAACACGCCCGCGAAGAACGTGGCCGAACTGGTGGCGCTCGCCAAGGCCGCGCCCGACAAGCTGGCCTACGGCTCCAACGGCAACGGCACCGCGCAGCACCTGATCGGCACCCAGTTCCAGGCCAGCACCGGCACCACGCTGCTGCACGTGCCCTACAAGGGCAGTGGCCCGCTCACCACCGACCTGCTCGGCGGCCAGGTGGCGATGTCCTTCGACACCATCACGCCGGTGCTGCAGCACATCAAGGGCGGCAAGCTGCGCGCGCTGGCCGTGACCACGGCGCGCCGCTCGTCGGTGCTGCCCGACGTGCCCACGCTTGAGGAAGCGGGCCTCAAGGGCTTCGACATCGGCACCTGGTTCGGCGTGCTCGCGCCGGCCGCGACGCCCAAGGACATCGTCGCGCGGCTCAACGCCGAGATGGTGAAGATCATCAAGTCGCCCGACTTCGTGCAGCGCATGCAGGCCATCGGCGCGGAGCCATTGGGCGGCTCGCCCGACGACATGGCGCGACAGATCCGCGAGGAAACCGCCAGATTCGCGAAGTTGGTGAAAGAAGGCGGTGTGGCAATCGACTAGAGCGACGCGCATCGTTACCAGTGCGTCACACACTGGTGGTGCAGATGCCTCATCGAGGCCATAGGATCGGGGCTTCCGTATTCACCCGCCATCCTGCACATGTTCATCGTCACCCTCACCTACACCCGCCCCCTCGAAGAAGTCGACGCGCTGATGGACCCGCACATGGTGTGGCTCAAGAAGCACTACGAGAGCGGCCTGTTCGTGGCTTCCGGCCGGCAGGTGCCGCGCACGGGTGGCGTGATCCTCGCGCGATCGGGCGACCGCGAGGCGCTGCAGGCGGTGCTGGCGCGCGACCCGTTCGTGCAGGGCGGCGTGGCACGTGTGGACGTGACCGAGTTCATCCCCAGCATGACGGCGCCAAGCATCGAGGCATTGAAGACGTTCTGACCCCAGAACGTCTTTTTTCGCTCAAGCCCCCGGCACTTCCTCGCGCCCGCCCGGATGCCGCGCAAAGCGCGCGGCCTTGGCGTCATGCACTGGTGCCGAATCGTCCCAGGGCCAGCCGCCGAATTGCGTGCGGCGGTAGTCGGCCATGGTCTGGCTGATCTCGGCCTGCGTGTTCATCACGAAGGGGCCGTATTGCGCCACCGGCTCGGCGATCGGGCGGCCCTGCAGCACGAGGAACTCGCTCTCGTCGTCGCCGTTGACCAGCTCGACGGCCGCGCCTGCGCGCAACTCGACCGCGACCGGCCCTTCGATGCGCTCGCCGCCGATCTGCGCGGCCGCGCCCTTGAAGAAATAGAGCATCCGCCGCGTGCCTTCGCCCGTGGCGGCCGGCAGCGTCCATTGCGCGCCGGGCGTCATCTTGATCGTCCAGATCGCCACGTCGGCATCGTCCTGCGCGGCCCATGAGGCGGGCGGTGGCGCGAGCGGCTGGATCGGGTCCTGCCCGTTGACCGCGTCGCCGAGCCGGCCCGCGATGACGGCCACCTCGGTGCGGCCGCCCTTCGCGTCGTCGGAGGCGAAGCGCGGAATCGCGTCCGACCAGAACATCGTGAAGTGCGGCTCGGCCATCTTGTTCCTGGCCGGCAGGTTGAGCCAGATCTGGAACAGCTCCAGCGGATTCGGCGCGCCCGCATCGAGCAGCGGGAACATCTCGGAGTGCACGATGCCCTTGCCGGCCGTGAGCCACTGCACGTCGCCGCCGCCGAAGCGCGCGGTGGCGCCCAGCGAATCGGAGTGGTCGACCAGGCCCTTGCGCACGATGGTCACCGTCTCGAAGCCGCGGTGCGGGTGCGAGGGAAAGCCCGGCACCGTGTCGCCGTGGTACATGCTCCAGCCGTCCTTGCGGCTGAAGTCCTGGCCGATCTGGCGGCCGGCCAGCGAGGCCTCGGGACCCATGTGCCCGTTGGCCTTGGGGTAGGCGTCGTCGTGATAGACGCAGAACAGGAACGGGTCGATCGTCTGCCAGGGAAAGCCGAGCGGCTTGACCTGGACGATGGGGCCCTTGTTGTTGTCGGACATTTCGATATTCCTTTCCATGGGGGGCTCGGCCGATGATGCCGTGCCAGTGCCAGGAATATCGGGGCGCCGCCGCCTTCCGGTAGGTACCTTGCCTGCAACAGTGAAGAGCGCGTATGGAACGATGGGCATCGCGCTTGCCTGTTCTTCTTCTTCAGCGCATCAGGCGTTCTGGTGCGGCACGACGGCATTGGGGTCCATGTACATCAGCTCCCAGAGGTGGCCGTCGATGTCCTGGAAGCCGTGGCCGTACATGAAGCCGTAGTCCTGCGGTTCGCGCGGCGTGGTGCCGCCGGCGGCCACCGCCTTGGCGACCAGCGCGTCGACCTCGGCGCGGCTCTCGCACGAGAGGCACACCAGCACCTCGGTGCTCTTGCTGGTGTCGGTGATGCTCTTGGTCGTGAAGGTCTTGAAGAAGTCTTCCACCAGCAGCATCGCGAAGATGCTGTCCTTCTCGATCACCATGCAGGCGGCATTCGCGTCGGTGAACTGCGCGTTGAAGGTGTAGCCCAGCGCGGCGAAGAACGCCTTGGTCTTTTCGAGGTTCTTGACGGGGAGGTTCACGAAGATCTGCTTGTTGGCCATGGTGTTTCCTGTGTCGATGAAGGGTTGGATCTGGAGGTTTGCCGGCGTGTTGTGTACACCGTCCACAAAGGATACCAAAGAAAATGGACGGCGTCCACATGATTTTTCGAATCTTTGTTTTTGCCCGGTCCGGCCCTTGGGAGATTGCGTCCAGGCTGAAGAAGGCGGGGCATCATGGCCGCCATGGAAATCGAGTTCAAGTTTCAGATCCCCGCCGACCGGCTGAAGGCCGTCGAGGCGGCGCTGCGGCGCGGCACCGTCGTGCGCACCCGCCTGCAGGCGCGCTATTTCGACACCGCCGACCAGGCACTCGCCGCCGAGGGCATCGTGCTGCGGCTGCGCAAGGAAGGACGGCGCTGGGTGCAGACCGTCAAGGCGACGGGCGACAACGCGCTGCACCGGCTGGAACACAACGTCGACCTTGGCACCGCCGCCGCATCGCCCGCCATCGACCCGCAGCGCCACCAGGGCACGCCCGTGGGCGACCGGCTCGCCAAGGTGCTGACCGCGAGCGGTGCGCCGCTGGTGGAGCGGCAGTCCACCGACATCGTGCGGCTCACGCGCGACGTGCGCGTCACCGGGCCCGGCGGCGCGGTCGTGGAGATGGCGCTCGATGTCGGCAAGGTCGTGGCTTACGCCGGCACGCCCGAGCAGTCCGAATCGCCCGTGTGCGAGCTGGAGCTGGAACTCAAGCGCGGCGACGTGCAGGGGCTCGTGTCCCTCGCGCGCCGGTGGTCGCAGCAGCATGGGCTGTGGTTCAGCACCGTGTCCAAGGCCGAGCGCGGCGCGCGGCTGCTGGCGAAGGTCGAGGTCGTGCCGGCCGTGAAGGCCGAGACGCCGCGCTTCCCCGAAGGCAAGGACAAGCTCGACGGCCGCGCGATCCAGCCGGCCGTGGTCGCGTCGTGTCTCGCGCAGATGCTGCCCAACGCCAGCGAGATCGCCGCGGGCAGCACCGACGAAGAACAGATCCACCAACTGCGCATCGGCATCCGGCGCCTGCGCACCGCGCTGCGCGA
Source organism: Variovorax trehalosi (assembly GCF_051216415.1). NCBI lineage: Bacteria > Pseudomonadati > Pseudomonadota > Betaproteobacteria > Burkholderiales > Comamonadaceae > Variovorax > Variovorax trehalosi. The sequence goes on along the minus strand of NZ_JBPJZG010000002.1, from coordinate 573,744 downwards.
ACTGGCGGGGCTCGATGCGGGCACCAATCTTTTCGACACGGCCGCATGGGAGCCACCGCTGGTCGACGCCTTCCGCGCGCTCGGCGATCTGCGCGATCGCGAACAGGTGGTGAAGCTGGCGCAGCCGCAACTGCGCGAAGCGGGCGCGCCGGAGTTCGATCCGCTGGCGGGCGGTGACGACGCGATGGCCGATGCGCGGTCGTCCGGCGATGTCGTGCGTGCGCCGGCGTTCCAGTCGGTGCTGGTTTCGCTGATCGGATTCACCGCGACAGCGCCAGCAGAAGTCGCGCCGAAGGCCACTGATGTCGAGGCAACCGACGAAACCCCTTCGGCGCCGACCCCGATGAGCCTCAACGACGCCCGCCGCTTCCTGCGCAAGCGCCTGCAGCACCTGCACAAGCAGGCGGTGCGCGACGGCAAGCGCTTCGAGTCGCTCGACACCGAAAGCCAGCACCGCGTGCGCAAGCGGCTCAAGCGCTTGCGCTACCTCGCCGAGTTCGTCGCGCCGCTGTTCGCCGATGCGGAGGGAAAGTCGTCGTCGTCAGCCGCCGAGCGCTACCTGAAGCACCTGCGCCCCGCGCAGGACGCACTGGGCGAATTCAACGACGAAGCCGTCGCGCTCGCGCTCTATCGCGAAGCCACGGCGCGCGATGGGCGCGCGTGGTTTGCGGTGGGATGGTTCAGTGCGAGGCATGCGGTCCATGCGAAGACATGTCGCAAGGCGCTGGGCGGGATTGAGGAGGCGCCGCGGTTCTGGACCAAGGCGGCGCGCGCCCGCTAACGTAAAGAATTAGTGATGGTGCCCGTGCGCACCATGCACGTGCCGGTGCTCGATTTCCACCGGCAGCGCCGCGCGCACGTCCGTCACCTGCAGACTGAACTTCAGCGCCTTGCCGGCCCACGGATGGTTGCCGTCGAGCAGCACGACCGGGCCCTTGATCTTGGTCACGGTGAAGACGTGCTCGGTGCCATCGTCGAGCCGGCCCTGAAGCTGCCCGCCCACCTTCACGCCCGGCGGAAATTCGGTCTTGGGGATGGTGCGAACCAGCGCCTCGTCGCGCTGGCCGAAGGCGTCTTCGGGGGCGAGGTTCAGAACGGTCTGGAAGCCCTTTTCCTTGCCGTCGAGCGCCTGCTCGATCTTGGGCAGGGTGTTCTCGTAGCCGCCATGCAGGTAGGCCATCGGCTCGGGGCTGGCTTCGATGAGCTTGCCCTGAGCGTCGGAGACTTTGTACTTGATGGTGACGACGGTGTCTTTTTCGATTTTCATCGGGGCATTTTCTGTGGAAATCGATTCGCCGTCGGCGCCGGGTTTTCCCACGACTTGAACGCCGCTGGCAGCATCTCCTCCGTACTCAGCTTCTCCATCACCATCCCGATGAACGCCGACACCGCCAGTGGCAGGTGCTTGCGGCTCGGGTACAGCACGCTCAGCCCATGCCCCGTGCGCTGGTACTGTGGCAGCACCGGCACCAGCCGCCCCGCTTCCACATCGAGCCGCCCCATCGACGGCGGTAGCAGCGCGATGCCCAGCCCGGCCAACGCTGCCTTGCGCAGCGCCTGCGCGGTGTTCCCGCAGAAACGACCGGTGACCTGCACTTCTTCGTCCACCCCATCGGGCCCGGTCACGCGCCAGGTCGCCCGCCCACTCGGATGCGCTGCCGTCACGCAGTCGTGATCCGCCAGTTCCTGCAGCGTGGCGGGCGCGCCGCGCGCGGCGATGTACGCGGGGCTCGCCACCATCCCGTCCGTGCGCGGCCCTAGGAGCTTGCGGCCGACGAAGCCTGAGTCCGGCAGCGCCCCGCCGCGAAACGCCACGTCGATCTGATCGGCGATCAGGTCGGCCTTCGCGTCGCTCAGCACGAAATCGACGCGCACCAGCGGATTCGCCGCCAAAAAGTCGGCCACCCACTCCATCGGAAAGAAATCGAAGAAATCCGCCGTCGCCGCCACGCGCACGAGCCCGCTGGGTTCCTGGCTGCCGGTGATCAGCGCCTGCCCAGCGTCGACCAGCCCATCGACCGCCCCCGCGCAGCGCTCGTGAAACGCCTGCCCGGCGCTCGTGAGCGTGAGCTTGCGGGTCGAACGCTGCATCAGCCGCGTGCCCAGCTGCGCCTCGAGCTGCTGGATGCGCCGGCTCACGGTGTTGGGCGGCAGGCCGAGCCGCCGGGCGGCTTCGGCAAAGCTGCCGTGGCGGACCACCTGCACGAACATGGCGATGTCGTTGAGGTCGAGCATGGGGTTGATTCCTTCGATAGATGGACGAGTGCAATCCGACTCTACCGTCTAGTCGATCAATGGGTGCGACCCTAACCTTGTACCCATGACTTCCTCATCCTCTCTTTCTCCCCTCCAGCGGCGCATCGTCTGGGGCGTTCGCATCGTCCTGGCGCTGGCTTTCGGCGCGGCCGGCGCCGCCAAGCTGGCCGGCGTGCCGCAGATGGTCCAGGTGTTCGATGCCATCGGCTTCGGGCAGTGGTTCCGCTATGTGACGGGCGTGGTCGAGGTCGGCGGTGCGCTGCTGATGCTCCTGCCTGCCACGGGGTTCTTCGGCGCCCTGCTGCTGGCCGTGACCATGGCTTGCGGCGCGGCCACCCACCTCGTGCTGATCGGCGGCAATGCCGTGCCGGCCGTCGTTCTCATGCTGCTCTCGGCCTTCGTGGCGTGGCGGCTGCGGCCCGTGCCGCGGCTGGCGGCCATCACGGCCTGATCCCTCTTTCTTCCCAACCCCATTCAGGAGCAAGTACCCCATGACCCCACAGCAAAAACCGCTCATCGGCATCGTCCTCGGCTCGACCCGCGAAGGCCGCTTCGGCGAGAAGCCCGCGCAGTGGATCCACGAGATCGCCAGGCAGCGCACCGACCTCGCCTTCGAACTGGTCGACCTGCGCGACCACCCGCTGCCCTTCTTCAACGAAGCCGGCGCACCCGCCTGGGGCCCGGTGAAGAACGAGACCGCGCAGCGCTGGCAGGCCAAGCTCGCCACCTTCGACGGGCTCATCGTCGTCACGCCCGAATACAACCACGGCCCGAGCGCGGTGCTGAAAAACGCGATCGACTGGGCCTACAAGGAATTCATCCGCAAGCCCATCGGCTTCGTGGGCTACGGCGGCGTGGGCGCGGCGCGCGCGGTGGAGCAGCTGCGGCTGGTCGCGGTCGAGATGCAGATGGCACCGGTGCGCAACGCCGTGCACATCGGCATGGTCGAGTTCCTGGGCATCTGGCAGCAGGGCAAGAGCTTCGACGACTTCCCGCACCTTGCGCAGGCCGCCACCGGCATGCTGGACGACCTCGCGTGGTGGACCCGCGCGCTGAAGGCAGCGAGGGAGGCCGCATGACCACCGCAGTTGCAGCCCCAGTCTCGACGCAAGCCCGCGCCATCGTCTATCGCACGCGCGGCGCGCAGCACGGGCCGATCACGCGGCTCATGAGCCCGGGCGACCTGGGCGAGTTCCTCAAGCCCTTCGTGTTCCTGGACCTCTTCGGCTTCGATGTCGGCGGTGGCCACAAGGGCTTCGGCATGCACCCGCATTCGGGCATCGCCACGCTGACCTGGCTGATCGAAGGCGACACGCTCTACGAAGACACGACCGGCGAACAGGGCGTGCTGCGCGGCGGCGGCGTCGAGTGGATGCGCGCGGGCAACGGCGTGTGGCACACCGGCTCGCCCGCGCCGGGCGTGAAGCGCGTGCGCGGCTTCCAGCTCTGGGTGGCGCTGCCGGCCTCGGAAGAGAACGCGCCTGCGCAAAGCTTCTACCTCGCGCCTTCGCAGGTGCCGCAGGAGGGCCCGGCGCGCGTGCTGCTCGGACGCTACGGCGCGGCGCAGAGCGCCATTCCGGCACCCGCGCCGATGAACTACCTCGCCGTGCAGCTCAAGGACGGCGAGCACTGGCGCTACACGCCGCCCGCCGGCCACACGGTCGGCTGGGTTGCGGTCAATGCGGGTCGGCTCGATGCAGGCGGGCCTATCGACACTGGCGAACTCGCGGTGTTCGAGGAGTCCGGCGAGTCCATCGATTTCACGGCGCGCGGCGACACCTCGTTCGTGCTGGGCTCGGCGGTGAAGCATCCGCACGAACTCGTGATGGGCCACTACTCGGTGCACACGAGCCGCGCGACGCTGGACCAGGGCGAGGCGGAGATCCGGCGCATCGGCGCGAAGCTGCGGCAGGAAGGCCGGCTGGGCTGATCCGCCTGCAGGCCGAGAGAAAACCGCGCGCAAACCAGCGTGCGCCCGGCGGGCGGCTGCGCCAGAATCGTTCGCTTCGAACGACTCCCCGCAGCCTCCACCCGCCATGAACATCGTCGACGCTTTCGCCAGCAACGCCGCCCGCTTCGTAGACATCCGACGCGACATCCACGCCCATCCAGAACTGGGCTTCGAAGAACACCGCACTTCCGAGAAGGTCGCCAACCTGCTCGCCGAATGGGGCATCGAGGTGCACCGCGGCATCGCGGGCACCGGCCTCGTCGGCGTGCTGCGCAAGGGCACCGGCAAACGCACCATCGGCCTGCGCGCCGACATGGACGCGCTGCCGCTCCACGAAGCCAACGAATTCGCCCACAAGTCCACCAACCCCGGCCGCATGCACGCCTGCGGCCACGACGGCCACACGACGATGCTGCTGGCCGCCGCCTGGCACCTGTCGCAACAAGGGCCGGACGATTTCGACGGCACCGTGCATTTCATCTTCCAGCCCGCCGAGGAGATGGGCAAAGCCGGCGCCAAGAAGATGATCGACGAGGGCCTCTTCGAGCGCTTTCCGTGCGACGCGGTCTTCGGGCTGCACAACTTTCCGGTCGGCGACGTAGGCCGCTTCGCGCTCAACGAAGGTGCGCTGATGGCGTCGAGCAACACCTACAAGATCACCGTGCACGGGCGCGGCACGCACGCTTCGATGCCGCACACGGGCATCGACCCGGTGGCCGCGGTGGTCACGCTCGCGCAGCAGCTGCAGACCATCGTGGCGCGCGCCATTCCCAGCACCGAGCGCGCACTGCTCGCGGTCACGCAGCTGCAGGGCTCGGATGCGCCGAACGTGATTCCCGACGTGGCGACGGTCGGCGGCACGATCCGCACCTTCTCCATCGAGGCCATCGACAAGCTCGAAGCGCGGCTGCGCGAAGTGGCGGCCGGCGTGGCGGCGGCGCATGGCTGCACGGCCGAGGTGTACTTCAACCGCTCCTCGCCGCCGACGGTGAACCATCCGGCCGAGGCGCGCTTCGCCGCCGGCGTGATGCGCGAGGTGGTGGGCGACGACATGGTCACCGACGACTTCCCCGCCGTGATGGGCGCCGAGGACTTTGCGCACATGCTGCTCGCGCGGCCCGGCTGCTATGCGTTCCTGGGCAATGGCGACGGCGACCACCGGCTCGACGGCCACGGGCCCGGCCCTTGCATCATTCACAACACCTCGTTCGATTTCAACGACGAGATCATCCCGATCGGTGCCAGCTACTTCGTGAAGCTGGTGCAGCGCTGGCTGCCGTCGGGCATCTGAGTTCTTCTTCCTGTTGATGATGAAAGCGGCCACCTCGATGACTTCCACCCTGTTCACCCGACGTTCGCTGGCTGCGGTTGCCGCCGCCGTGGCACTCTGCAGCTTCGGTGCTGCCCATGCGCAGCAGCGCGTGATTCACATCATCGTGCCCTTCGGCACCGGCGCCGTGCAGGACACGGTGGCGCGCGCCTTCAACAACGAGCTGGGCGCGGCGCTCAACGGCAGCGCCATCGTCGAGAACCGAGCGGGCGCGGGCGGCACCGTGGGCGCGGCCATCGTGGCGCGCGCGCCGGCCGACGGCAACACGCTGGTGCTCGCGGCCGCGAGCCACAACATCGCGGCCTTCCTGTACAGCAAGCTGTCCTACGACCCGCTGAAGGACTTCGTCGGCGTGGCCAACGTCGGCAACGCGGGCTACGTGCTGGCGGTGGCGAGCGGCATGAACGTGTCGAGCACGGCCGACTTCATCAAGGAGGTCAAGGCCAATCCGGGCAAGTACAACTACGCCTCGGCGGGCAACGGCAGCGCGACGCACCTGGCGATGGCGTCCTTCCTCGCAAAGGCCGGCCTGCAGATGACGCACATCCCGACCAAGTCCACCGGCGAAGCCGTCAACGAAGTGCTCGCTGGCCGGGTGCAGGCGGTCATCTCCTCGAGCATCGGGGTGATGGGCTTCCAGGACGACGCGCGCATGAAGCTGCTCGCCTCCACCGGCCAGTCGCGCAGCCCCTTCCTGCCCAAGCTGCCGACCGTGGCCGAGAGCGGCCTGCCGGGCTACGCCTTCGATTCGTGGATCGGCCTGCTCGCGCCGGCCGGCACGCCCAAGGCCGAGGTCGAGCGGATCAACGCCGCGGCCAACAAGGTGCTGGCCGATCCGGCGATCCAGGAGCGCTTCAAGCGGCTGGGGGTGGAGCCGCGCAGCCAGAGCGCGGAAGAATTCCAGAAGCTGCTGCGGGCTGACTGGGATGCGATGGGGGTGGTGGTAAAGGCTTCGGGGGCGAAGATCGACTGACCCTCGGTGTGGCCGGCGCCGGAACGCCGGCCTGTCACACCGGTATTCCTTTCGATGGCAGGGCAAACACCGATGAAACAAGCGGGCCGATCCGTCGTGGGCAGCTTGACGATATATCCTTAATATATTTAAAGTGCAGGCCTTTCCCACCGTCATCCCTCAGGAGCAACCCGTGAGCAATCCCCGCTGGCAAGGCATCTTCCCCGCCATCACCACCAAGTTCCACGCCGACGAAAGCATCGATGCCGAGGGCACCGCGCGCCACATCGACTTCCAGATCCGCAACGGCATCCACGGCCTGGTCACCTGCGGCTCGCTCGGCGAAGCCAGCACGCTGACGCTCGAAGAAAAGCTCCAGGTCGCCAAGATCGCCCTCGAAGCCGCCGACGGCCGCATCCCGGTGCTGGCCAACGTGTCGGAAACCAGCACCCGCGAGGCGCTGCGCTACGTGGACGGCGCCAACAAGCTGGGCGTGGCCGGCTTCATGGTGATGCCCTCTGTGATCTACGTGGCCGATGCGCGCGAAGCCATGCTCAACGTGCGCACCATCGCCAACGCGGCGCAGAAACCCATCATGGTCTACAACAACCCGGTGGCCTACCGCGTGGACCTCAAGCCCGAGCACATGGTCGAGCTGGCCGATTGCGAGTGGATCGCCGCCATCAAGGAGAGCACCGACAACATCCGCCGCATCACCGACCTGCGCAACACCGTGGGCGACCGCTACCAGCTGTTCCTGGGCGTGGACGACCTCGCCTATGAAGGCCTGGCGCTCGGCTGCGATGGCCTGCTGGCGGGCGTGGGTTGCGCGTTCCCGCGCGAGACGGTGGCGCTCTACGACCTGATGAAGGCCGGCAAGTTCGCCGAGGCGCTCAAGCTCTACCAGTGGATGACGCCGATGCTGCACCTGGATGTATCGACCAAGCTGGTGCAGAACCTGAAGCTCATCGACCTGCTGGTCGGCGTGGGCACCGAGCACATGCGCCGCCCGCGCCTGCCGCTCATCGGCGAGGAGCGTGCCTTCATCGAGAACATCGTGAAGAAGGCACTGGCGACCCGGCCGGCGCAGTACCAATCGGTTGTGTAATAACCGCCCTTTCATTGTCCCAACCTAGGAAGAAGCATGAAGACAAAAGCAAGCATGGTTCCATTCATCGGTCTCGTGGCGCTCGCCGTCGCAGGCCAGGCCAGTGCGCAGGAGCAGGTCGTCAAGATCGGCCACAGCGGTCCCCTCTCGGGTCCCAACGCGTTCGCGGGCAAGGACAATGAAAACGGCGTGCGCCTCGCGATCGAGGAGCTCAACGCCAAGAAGCTCAGCGTCGGCGGCAAGACGCTGAAGTTCGAGTTGGTCTCCGAAGACGACCAGTGCGACGCCAAGACCGGTGTGAGCGTGGCGCAGAAGTTCGTGGACGACGGCGTCAAGTTCGTCATGGGCCCGTACTGCTCGGGCGTGGCGATTCCCGCCTCGCGCATCTACAGCGATGGCGGCACCATGGTCTCGACCGTGGGCACCAACCCGAAGGTGACCCAGGGCGGCTACAAGAACCTGTACCGCATCATCGCGAGCGACAACCAGATCGGCTCCAGCATGGCCGTGTACGCAGCCAAGGAACTGAAGGTCAAGAAGGTCGGCGTGATCGACGACCGCACCGCCTTCGGCCAGGGTCTCGCCGAAGAGTTCACCAAGGAAGCGCAGAAGCAGGGCCTGACGGTGGTCGGCAAGGAATTCACCACCGACAAGGCCGTGGACTTCACCGCCATCCTGACCAACATGAAGGCCAAGGCGCCCGAGGCGATCTTCTTCGGCGGCTATGCGCCGCAGGCCGCGCCGATGGCGCGCCAGATGAAGCAGCTGGCCGTGCCCGGCAAGCTCCTGGGCGGCGACACCGTCTGCAGCCCCGCCACCGGCAAGCTCGGCGGCGACGCGGTCAACGACCTCGTGTACTGCGCGCAGGGCGGTTCGATCCTCGAGAAGGCGCAGAGCGGCCCGGCCTTCAAGGAGAAGTTCAAGAAGCGCTTCAACGCCGATGCGGATGCGTACGCCGCCTCGTACTACGACCAGGTGCTGTTCATCGGCGAATCGATGAAGAAGGCCAACTCGATCGACCCCGACAAGGTGGGCGCACAGCTCTACAAGGACACCTACAAGGGCGTGGCCGCGACCTATTCGTACGACGACAAGGGCAACATGAAGCAGGCGCCGATCACGGTTTTCACCTTCAAGAACGCCGCTCCCGTCCCTATCGCCAGCTACTGAACGGACAGCCCATGCAACGCATCCAGATCGTCGACTCGCACACGGGCGGCGAGCCCACGCGCCTTGTGATCGGCGGGTTTCCCGACCTGGGCGGCGGCAGCATGGCCGAGCGCCGTGCGCTGCTGGCCGACCAGCACGACAAATGGCGCGCGGCCACCGTGCTGGAGCCGCGCGGCAGCGACGTAGTGGTCGGTGCGCTGCTGTGCGAGCCGGTGTCGCCCGATGCCGCCGCGGGCGTGATCTTCTTCAACAACGCCGGGTACCTGGGCATGTGCGGCCACGGCACCATCGGGCTGGTCGCGAGCCTGGCGCACATGGGGCGCATCGGCGTGGGCGAGCACCGCATCGAGACGCCGGTCGGCACGGTCACGACCACGCTGCACGCCGATGGCTCGGTGAGCGTGCGCAACGTGCCGGCATACCGGCATTTGCACCAGGTGGCGGTCGAGCTGCCGGGCCACGGCGCCGTGCGCGGCGATGTGGCCTGGGGCGGCAACTGGTTCTTCCTGGTGAGCGAACATGGCCAGCGTGTGGCGAGCGACAACCTCGCGGCGCTGACCGACTACACCGCCGCATTGCGCCGCGCGCTCGCGGCGCAGGGCATCACGGGCGCAGAGGGCGCGGAGATCGACCACATCGAACTCTTCGCCAACGACGACGAAGGCGCGGACAGCCGCAACTTCGTGCTCTGCCCCGGCAACGCCTACGACCGCTCGCCCTGCGGTACCGGCACCAGCGCCAAGATCGCGTGCCTGGCCGCCGACGGCAAGCTCGCGCCGGGCGAAACGTGGATGCAGGCCAGCGTGATCGGCAGCCGCTTCGAAGCCAGCTACACGATGGACGGCGACAAGGTCATCCCGACCCTGCGCGGCCGCGCGCACATCAGCGCCGAAGCCACGCTGCTGGTCGACGACAACGATCCCTTCGGATGGGGCATCCGTCTCTGACGCCGCTGGCATGAACGCGGATGTGATCGTCATCGGCGCCGGCATCGTCGGCGCCGCTTGCGCACACGCGCTGGCACAGGCCGGGCGCCGGGTGCTGGTGCTCGACGCGCGCATCGGCGGCGCCACGGGCGCGGGCATGGGTCACCTCGTGGTGATGGACGACAACCCGGCGGAGCTCGCATTGAGCCGCGATTCGACGGCGCGATGGCGCGCACTCGCTCCGCACATGCCCGAAGACTGCGCCTACAGCGCCTGCGGCACGCTCTGGATCGCGGCGAACGCAGAAGAAATGGCCGAGGCCGAACGCAAGCAGCAACGCCTGCGCGCGGACGGCATCGAAAGCCGACTGCTCGACGCCGCCGCATTGGCGCGCGCCGAACCCACGCTGCGCAAGGGCCTTGCGGGCGCACTTGAAGTGCCGGGCGACGGCATCCTCTACGCACCGAATGCCGCGCGCTGGTTGCTCGGCCAGGGCGGCGATGCGATCCGCATCGAGCACGCGAAGGTCGAGACGATCGAAGACGACGGCACGCTGCGTCTCGCCGACGGCACCCGCCGCGCCGCACCGCAGATCGTGCTGGCCAACGGCATCGAGGCGACGACGCTCTGCTCCGAACTTCCCATTCGCCCGAAGAAGGGCCACCTGCTGATCACCGACCGCTACCCGGGCACGGTGCACCACCAGCTCGTCGAACTCGGCTACGTGACCAGCGCGCATCACAGCGACGGCGACTCGGTCGCCTTCAACGTGCAGCCGCGGCCCACGGGGCAACTGCTGATTGGCTCCTCGCGCCAGTTCGACACCACCGATCCCGCCGTCGAAGCGCCGATGCTCGCGCGCATGCTGCAGCGCACGCTCGACTACCTGCCGGGTCTCGCGAGCCTCAATGCGGTGCGCTCGTGGACCGGCATGCGCGCCGCCTCGCCCGATGGCTTGCCGCTGCTGGGCAAGCACCCGTGGCGAGAAAAGCTCTGGCTCGCTGTCGGCCATGAAGGCCTTGGTGTGACCACAGCGCCGGGCAGCGCGCACCTGCTCGCGGCGCTGATGACCGGCGCTGCGCCCGAATTCGATGCGGCGCCGTATGCGCCGCGCGGCCTGCGAGAGATGGCATGAGCAATCACACCCTGCTGCACATCGACGGCAACCTCGTGCGCGTGAAGGCGGGCAGTTCTGTCGCCGCCGCGTTGCGCGTGGCCGGTGGCATGGGCGTGGCCCGAACCTCCGTCACGGGCCAGTCGCGTGCGCCGTTCTGCGGCATGGGCGTGTGCCAGGAATGCCGCGTGTTGATCGACGGTCGGCGCAGGCTCGCCTGCCAGACAGTCTGCGGCGAAGGCATGCGCGTGGAGACCTCGGAATGACCGCGCTCGAACACTGCGATGTGTTGATCGTCGGCGCGGGCCCTGCCGGCATGGCGGCCGCAGTCGCTGCTGCGTCGAGCGGCGCATCGATCGTCGTGATCGACGATAACCCCGTGCCCGGGGGACAGATCTGGCGCGACGGCCCCGGCGCATCGTTGCCTGCCGCCGCGCGCAAGTGGCGCGATGCACTCGCGCGCCACGCCAACATCCGCATCTGCAGCGGCACGCGCGTGATCGCCGCGCCTGCGCCCAACGAACTGCTGCTCGAAGACGCCGAGCGCGGCTGGCGCATGCAGTGGAAGAAGCTGATCCTCTGCACCGGCGCGCGCGAACTGCTGCTGCCCTTTCCGGGCTGGACGCTGCCCGGCGTGACGGGCGCAGGCGGTTTGCAGGCCCTCGTCAAGGCGGGCCTGCCGGTCGAGGGCGAGCGCATCGTGATCGCGGGCAGCGGTCCGCTGTTGCTCGCCGCTGCTTCGACGGCACGCGCGGCGGGCGCGAAGGTCGTGCGCATCGCCGAGCAGGCTTCATTCACGGCAGTCGCGGGCTTTGCCGCGAACCTCTGGCGCTGGCCGGGCAAGGCCGCGCAGTCGGTGACGCTGGCCGATCCGCAGTACCGCACCGCGTCGCGCATCGTCTCGGCGCAAGGCGGCACGCAGGTCGAATCGGTCCGGCTTCTTCAGGGCAGGCGCGAAGTGGAAATCGCCTGCGACCGCGTGGCCTGCGGCTTCGGCCTCACGCCCAACACGCAACTCGGTCGCCTGCTCGGTTGCGCCCTCGCGGCCGAAGGCCCGCAGGCGCTGGCCGTCGACACGCGACAGCTCACCAGCCTGCCCGACGTCTACGCCGCCGGCGAATGCACCGGCTTCGGCGGCAGCGAACGCGCGCTCGCGCAAGGTTCCATCGCCGGCCACGCAGCCGTCGGCAACGAGCGCGCCGCGAAACAACATGAAGCCGAACGCGCTCGCTGGGACGCCTTCGCCGCGCAACTGCATCGCAGCTTCGCGCTGGCCCCCGAGATCAGGCAGATGCCGCAGCCCGACACCCTCGTGTGCCGTTGCGAAGACGTCCCTTTCTCCGCGCTCGCGGATTGCACCGGCTGGACCGACGCCAAGCTCCACCGCCGCTGCGGCATGGGCGCCTGCCAGGGCCGCGTGTGCGGTGACGCGGCGCAATTTCTCTTCGGCTGGGCACCGCCCGCGCCGCGCCCGCCGCTGTCGCCGGTGCGCATCGCCACACTGGCTGGCTTGGCCGGGCCGGGCGACGCCCGACAATGAGGCCGCATCCGAAGAAAACCATGGCCCCCCCGAAGACCCCTCCCCGCCCCCCGCCCAAGCGCCGCGCCGCCGACGTGGCCTACGACGCCATCGAGACGCTGCTGTCCACCATGCAGCTGCAGCCCGGCAGCCAGATCGTCGAGGCCGACCTCGCCGAGCGCACGGGCCTGGGCCGCACGCCGGTGCGGGAGGCGCTGATGCGCATGGTGTCGATCGGGCTCATCGTGCAGCAGCCGCGCCGCGGCTTGCTGGTGTCGGCCATCGACCTGGCCGATCACCTGGACGTGATCCAGACCCGGCGCGTGCTCGAACGCGTGATCGCGGCTTGCTCGGCGCGCCGCGCGACCGCGCTGCAGCGCAAGGACATCGTGCGCTGCGCCGAGGCGATGGTCGAGGCCGCGGGCCGCGGCGACCTGACCGACTACATGCGCGCCGACCATGCGCTCGACCTCGTCAACCACCAGGCGAGCCACAACGATTCGGCGGTGAAGGCGGTCATCCCGCCCATCGTGCAATGCCGCCGCTTCTGGTACGCCTACCAGCACGAAGGCGAGATCGTCGAAGGCGCGAATGCGCACCTCGAACTCGCCCAGGGCATCGCGACCGGCGACGAGGCCGCAGCGGTCGCAGGCGCCGAGCGCCTCATGGATTACCTCGAGCTTTTCGCCCGCAAGATCATCGACAAATAGGTCGAAGGACTACGGGGGAACTACGCGTGATTTGCCGCGGCCCGCGGCGCATACTGGCCCGATGGCCGTCGCACCCCGCGCCCAACCCGAAGACTTCTTCACGCCCGAAGAGTGGCAGTCGCTCACGAGCCGTTCGTCATGGAAGGGCCTGTGGCTGGTGGCGCATTGCTGGGGCGTGATCGGCGCGGCGATGCTCGCGGGCATCGTGTGGCCGTGGACGATTCCAGTGATGGTGCCGGTCGTCGGCGCGCGGCAGCTGGGGCTCTTCATCCTCATGCACGACGCGGCGCACGCGGGCCTGCACCGCAGCCGCAAGGTCAACGACTGGGTGGGCCACTGGCTGTGCTCGTCCACGCTGCGCGACTACCGGCCGTACCACCTGCAGCACCACCGCTTCGTGCAGCAGACCGAAGACCCGGACCTCGTGCTGTCGGCGCCCTTTCCGATCACGCGCGAATCGATGTGGCGCAAGGTCGTGCGCGACCTGAGCGGGCAGACCTTCTACAAGCAGCGCTTCGGGCACATTGCCGAGGGGATCCGCCAGCGCGCGCCGGGCGAGTCGGCATTGAAAGTGTTCGGCCGCGAGATCGCGAAGAACAAGCGCTTCCTCGTCGGCAACGGCCTCGGACTGCTGGCCTTTGCCGTGGCAGGTTATTGGTGGGCCTGGGTGCTGATGTGGCTGCTGCCGATGGCGACCTGGCTGCCGCTCGTGAGCCGCGTGCGCAACATCGCCGAGCATGCGCTGGTCGCGCAGAACGAGGCCGATCCGCTGCGCCAGGCGCGCACCACGCATGCCAACCTCGTCGAGCGCATCTTCATCGCGCCCTACTGGGTCAACTACCACTGCGAACACCACATGTTCACCAGCCTGCCGTGCTGGGCGCTGCCGAAGGCGCATCGCCTGCTGCTGCGCCGGGGTATCACGGAACGGATGGAAGTGCAGCCGGGCTACCTGCACCTGCTGAGGCAGGCGACGGCGGCGCAGCCCGCTTAACGGGTCGCTGGCCGCGCGATCACCGGGGGCTGCACACCGCGCTGCGCATGCTGGCTCAGCCAGATGCTCGCGATCACGATGGCGATGCCCACGACCTGCAGCACCGACAGGCTTTGTCCCAGCAGCGCCCAGCCCAGGATCACCGCCGTCACCGGGCTCAGGAAGGCCAGCGGCGCGACCGCCGAGGGCTCCAGCCGCGCCACGCCGCGGAACCACACGATGTAGGTCAGCGCGGCGCCCACAAGGCCGAGCCAGGCGAAGCCGATCCAGTTCTGCGCGGTGAGCGCGGGCAGCGGCGGCTCCAGCAGCAGCGCGACCGGCAGCAACAGCAATCCGCCCGCCGTCAGCTGCCATGCCGTGAAGGTCAGCGCCGAAACCGGCGGCTGCCAGCGGCGGCTGAGCACCGTGCCGAAGGCCATCGACACCGCGGCGGCAATGGCGGCAGCGATGCCGATGGCATCGAGCGCCGCGTTGGGTGTCAGCACCAGCAGCGCGACCCCGCCGATCCCGATCACGGCCGCTGCGATCGACAACACGCGGATCGGCGATGCGAGAAGAAGGCTGGCCAGAAACACCACGAACAGCGGCTGCATCGACGTGATCGTTGCCGCAACGCCGCCCGGCAGCCGGTAGGCCGCGACGAACAGCATCGCCCAGAGGATCGAGAAATTCAGCGCGCCCAGCACGAAGATGCGGCCCCACCACGCACGTTCGGGCAGTTGGCGCACGATCAGGAGCAGCAGCAACCCCGCCGGCAATGCGCGCAGCAGCGCGACGTGCAGCGGGTAGTTCGCGGGCAGCAGTTCGGTGGTGACGATGTAGGTGCTGCCCCAGATGGCGGGCGCGGTGGCGGTGAGGAGAACGTCGGAGGTTCGGCTGGTCATGGGCCGAATTTAGCCCGTTGGCCCGGCCCCTCGCGTCACTTGGCGGCCAAGACGCGTGCCTTCGTCGGCTTCCCATTCGAACGCTTCTCGGCGCGCCGGCCGTTCAGCAGCGTGCCGACGGGCGTGTAGCGCACCAGCAGCTGGTAGCTCGCAAGCGCCACGAGCGAGGTGGCTGCGATGTTGAGTCCCATCTTCGCGACCGCGCCGAGGGGGCGAGCAGCCCGATGGCGTCGTAGTGATGCAGCATGCGCACCGTGAGGCCGGTGTGTTTGGCGAGTTCGCCGACCTTGAGCAGCATGGTGTTCAGCCTCCGGTCTTCTTCAGCGGTCCGAGCCGGATGCGCTGGTAGTCGCGCGCGGCCGGGAGGGCGTCGACGATGTCCTCGCCGCTGTTCTGCCCTTTGCCGTTGACGAAACGATAGACCAGGTAGCGGCCCTCGGTTTCCATGCGTCCGCCGGGCGGGAACACCAGCAGCTTGTCTTTCTTGCCGAGATAGAGCCAGCCGGGTGCATTGCGTTCGGCGAAATCGAGGCGCTCGAAGCGGCGGCTGCGCGGCGCGGCGGTGATCACGACGCCGCGCGGATAGCCGGCGGACATGAATTCGCCCATCACGACCAAGGCCCGGCGGTGTGTGCCCGTGCACCGTACGCGCACGTCCAGGCCGCGCGAATCATCGGGCTCACGGCTGCCGAACAACGCGCGGCGCGGGCCTTTGCCCAGCTGGAGTTCGTAGATGGCGGTGTCGGCGATGGGCCTTCGGCTCGACAGCGTCGCGACTTGGCTGCGCCCGTCGCTTCCCAGCGTGCAGGAAGCCATTGGTTTGCCGATGGCCTGCCCGAGGGCGCCGTACGCCAACAGGGCGAAGGCCAGGCGCTTCATGGTGCGCGCTATGCCTGCGCCGGTTCGGGTCCGGGGCCGGGCCAGCCCAGCAGCTCGGCCAGCCGCTGCACGATCCATTCGGCCTCGGCGGGCGACACGCCCGATTCCGGCGTCGCGAGCCCGGCGTGAATGCGCCGCAGGATCTCGCTTTCGACCGGCACCTCGGTGTGGTGCTGGATCTGCGCGTGGTTCACGAGGTGGCTGGCCAGGTCCTCGCAGATCTCGTAGCGCTCGCGCACCACGCCGATCGGTTCGCTAAGGCGCTGGCGCGCATCGCTGTAGACCGCGAAGAACGAGGGCGGAATGAAGATCTGGTTGTCGTCGGACATGGCAGCTTTGTTCGCGGCTTTATGGCTGGCCCAATGACAAAACGCGCCCGAGGGGCGCGTTCGTCGTGGCTCCCGGGGAGCCAGAGGGGCTGGATCAGCCGCCCTTCTTGGCGCGCTTGCCAGGGTTCTTCTTGCTGCGCGTTGCAGTGCCACGTTCCAGGCTGACCTTCTGGCCGCCACCGGACTTGGGCAGCGTGTAGCCGGGCAGCGGCGTCGGCTTCGGGGTGGCAACGCGTTCGGCTTCGGTACGGAATGTCTTGGGCATGAAAAGCTCGGGTAAAAGTAATGTTCGAACCTGCAATTAGGCCACATCGAGGATTTCATATGCCAATAACCGAAACGGCGGGTGCCGTCGAGCGTCCGCGCTTCGTTTCGGGCTCGCTGCTGCGCCATGTCTGCGTGATGGCCGGCACCGGTGCCATCGGGCTGATCGCGGTGTTCGCGGTCGACCTGATCAACCTCTTCTACATCTCGCTGCTCGGGGAGAAAGAGACCGCGGCGGCGGTCGGTTTCGCGGGCGTGGTGGGGTTCTTTCATGCGTCGCTGTGCATCGGGTTGACGATCGGCATCGCGGCCGTGGTGTCGCGCACGGTGGGCGCGGGGCGCGCCGCGGATGCGCGACGCATCGCTACATCGAGCCTCGTGCTGATGACGGCCGCGTCGGTGGTGGTGGGAAGCGGCACGGCCTTCTTCCTGCACCCTGCCCTGCACGCGCTCGGCGCCGAGGGCGAGACGGCGCGGCTCGCGCAGCGCTACCTCGCGGTGACGGTGCACACGCTGCCGCTGCTAGGCCTCGGCATGGCGTGCTCGGCCCTCCTGCGCTCCATTGGCGACGCGCGCCGCTCGATGACGGTCACGCTCGCGGCGGCCTTCGTGACGGCGGTGCTCGATCCGATATTGATCTTCGGTTTCGGGCTGGGGCTCGACGGTGCTGCCATCAGCGCGGTGGTCTCGCGCATGGTGCTCGCGGCCATCGGGCTGCATGGCGTGATGGTGAAACACCGGATGCTCGGGCGCTTCGAGGCATCGCAATTGGCCGGCGATGCGCGTGCCCTCGCGAGCGTTGCGGGGCCGGCGGTGCTGACGAACCTCGCGACGCCCGTGGGCGCTGCGTTCGTCACGCATGCGATCGCGCAGTTCGGGCCGTCGGCTGTTGCGGGCGCGGCGACCATCGACCGGTTGAGTCCGGTGGCCTTCGGCCTCGTCTACGCGCTGAGCGGTGCGGTCGGGCCGATCGTGGCGCAGAACCTCGGTGCCGGCCAATACCGCCGCGTGCAGGAAGGGCTGCGCGACAGCCTGCTCTTCATGGTGGCTTCGGTGGCCGTCGCCTGGCTGGTGCTGGCGCTGGGACAGGGCGTGCTGATCCGCGCGTTCTCGGCCGAGGGGCAAGCGGCCGAGCTGATCGCGCTCTTCTGCACCTGGCTCGCGGCGAGCTTCTTCTTCTCGGGCGGGTTGTTCGTGGCGAACGCGTCGTTCAACAACCTCGGGCATCCGCTGCTGTCGACCTTCTTCAACTGGGGCCGCGCCACGCTGGGCACGATTCCGTTCGCCTGGTGGGGCTCGCACCACGGCGCGGCCGGGGTGCTGATCGGACAGGCCGTGGGCTCGTCGATCTTCGGGTTGCTGGCGGTAGTGGTGGCGTTCCGGCTGGCGGCCAAACTGGCGCGGCAGGAGCCGTCGATGAAGGCGCCCGCCCCGGTGCTCGATGCGCCGGTGGCGCCGACCTCGGCGCATGGCGACGCTGCGGCGCTCGCCACGCCGCAGCCGGTGGCCGCTACTGGTCCTGCAGCGTCAGCAGCCGCACCTTGACCGACTTGCCCTTGACCCGGCCGCTGCCGAGCTTGTGCGCTGCTTCTGCCGCAATGGCGCGGTCCACCGCCACGTACGTCGAGAACTCGTTGACGTTGATCTTGCCGACCTGGTCCTTCGTGTAGCCGCAGTCGCCGGTGAGGGCGCCCAGGACGTCGCCGGCGCGGATCTTTTCCTTGCGCCCACCGACGATCTGCAGCGTGGCCATCGGCGGCTGCAGCGGCGCGCCCTTGCCGGGCGTGAGCTCGGCCAGTTCGTGCCACTCGGACTCGCGGCCCTGCAGCTGTTCGATCTTTCCGACGCTGCCCATCTCGTTCATGCTGGCGAGGTTGAGCGCGAGGCCTTCGGCGTCGCCCGACTGGCCCACGCGGCCGGTGCGGCCGACGCGGTGGATGTGGATCTCGGAATCGGGCGTCACGTCGACGTTGATCACCGCTTCGAGGTGCGAGATGTCCAGGCCGCGCGCCGCCACGTCGGTGGCCACCAGCACCGAGCAGCTGCGGTTGGCGAACTGCACCAGCACCTGGTCGCGTTCGCGCTGTTCGAGCTCGCCGAAGAGCGCCAGCGCGCTGAAGCCCTGCGCCTGCAGCACTTCGACGAGGTCGCGGCACTGCTGCTTGGTGTTGCAGAAGGCCAGCGTGCTGACGGGGCGGAAATGGTCGAGCAGCAGGCTCACGGTGTGCAGCCGCTCGCTGTCCTTCACCTGGTACCAGCGCTGGCGGATCTTGCTGCCTTCATGCTGCGCCTGCACCGTGATCTGCTGCGGGCTCTTCATGAACTGCTGCGCGAGCTTGGCGATGCCTTCGGGGTACGTGGCCGAGAACAGCAGCGTCTGGCGCTCCTTCGGGCACTGGCGCGCGACCTTCACGATATCGTCGAAGAAGCCCATGTCCAGCATGCGGTCGGCTTCGTCGAGCACCAGCGTGTTGAGCGCCGAGAGGTCGAGGTTGTCGCGCTCCAGGTGGTCCATGATGCGGCCCGGCGTGCCGACGACGATGTGCGCGCCGTGCTCCAGGCTGGCAATCTGCCCGCGCAGCGCGACGCCGCCGCAGAGCGTGACCACCTTGATGTTTTCTTCCGCGCGCGCCAGGCGCCGGATCTCGGTCGTGACCTGGTCGGCCAGCTCGCGCGTCGGGCACAGCACCATCGCCTGGATGGCGAAGCGGCGTGCGTTGAGGTTGGCGAGCAGCGCGAGCGCAAAGGCGGCGGTCTTGCCGCTGCCGGTCTTGGCCTGGGCGATCAGGTCCTTGCCGAGCAACGCCGGCGGCAGGGCGGCGGCCTGGATGGCCGTCATCTGCGTGTAGCCGAGCTGGGTGAGGTTGGCCAGCATCTGGGGCGAGAGCGCCAGGGTGGCGAAGCCGTTGTCAGCGTGGGAGCCGTCGGCTGTGGGATTGGTCGTAGTCATCGTTTCAGCAGCCGGGACCCGGGAAAAACAAAGGCCTTGCCGGCACCCTTCGCGGGGTGCCGCAAGGCCTCTTGTCCGTCGCGGATCAGCGGCGGGGAGAGTTGTTGCCGCCGGTCGGCGGCGGGCCGCGACGTTCCAGGTGGCGGAAGGTGATGCGACCCTTGGTCAGGTCGTAGGGCGAGAGTTCGAGCGACACCTTGTCACCCGCCAGGATGCGGATGTGGTGCTTGCGCATCTTGCCGCCGCTGTAGGCGATCAGCTGATGGCCGTTGTCCAGCGTGACGCGGTAGCGCGAGTCGGGCAGGACTTCGGTCACTGCGCCGTTCATTTCGATCAGTTCTTCCTTGGGCATGCTTGGTTACCTCTGAATCTCGTTCGATGTGTGTTGGATATGAAGATGGGCGTGATTGTTTCAGCCTGCGCACGGCAAGGCGAGAGGCGCGTGGCGCTCGCGCACCCAGCCCAGGCCTTGGTCGATGGCATAGCCGACGGCGGCGGCGTGGCTCGCAAAACGTGGCGTGAAACGCATCACGCGGTCGTGCATGCCGCTGCCGTGGCCGGAGCGGATCGAGACGGAGGCGGCGAAATTGCCGTCGTCCTGGTGTCGAATGAGCGGGGAAACAAGGTACTTGCCCACCGCGATACTGTGTTGAATGATGTCCATGAAGCCTTGGCACAGCGCGCGAATGTTGGACGCGAAGTGCCTGAAAAATAATTGAAAACGGGCGTGGGCCGGCCGGAATGGCGCGGCGGACGCGCTATTCGCTTCAACAAGAACGAAGGCAGTGGTGGCAATCATGGGCGCCCGGTCTGGCGCTCCAACACACTGGGGAGCCGGCTGAAAGTGTGGGGGCCTGAAGAATCCAAGGGACAGTGCAGGTCAGCCGGCAATATGACGAAGTGCTTCGTCGTGGTATCGAAACGAACCCGCCATTATAGCTTGACGGGCATGACAGTTGCCCGTCTTCAAAGCAAGCCGGGGCCCGATGACCCCGCCAAGGACGGTCGTTTCTGTGGAGTTTGCTATTGAAAATATAGCAAAACACGCTGCAATCAGGCAGCCAGCGGCGATGTCGGCGAAGAAATCGCAGCCTGCAACTTGTGGGCGGCGCGCAACATCAGGCCCAGCCCTACAAGCTGGCTGGCGGCGGCGGCCCAGCCCACGGCGCTCACGCCGAACAACTCGATCACCACGCCGCCCAGCGCAGAGCCTGCCGCGATGCCCAGGTAGATCGCCGAGGCGTTGAGCGACAGCGTCATCGGCGCGCGGTCCGGTGCCAGGCGGATCAGCCGCACCGCCTGCGCCGGGCCGAAGCCCCAGCCCGCAAAGCCCCAGAGCGCCGACAACGCCACGATCAGCGGCAGCGCCACGTCGCGCGGCAGCATCTGCGCCGAGAACGACAGCCCGCCGAAGATCACCACCAGCACCAGTGCGAAGGCCTGCGCCACGCGGTCGGCGCCGAAGCGGTCGGTGGCCCAGCCGCCGGTGGCAGTGCCAAGGGCCGCCGCGACGCCGATCGCGCAGAACACGGCGCTCACGCCCTGGGCGCCGAAGCCCACCGTGCCCGACAGGAACGACGCGATGTAGGTATAGAAGCTGAAGCCGCCGGTGGTCCACAGCACGGAGGTCAGCAGGGCCGGCAGCACGCCGGGCTTGCGGGTGACCGCGAAGGACGGCGCGCGCGCGGCAGGGGTTGGCGCAGAAGCCAGGCCGCGCGGCAGACCGATGGCCACGCCCCAGGCGGCCAGCGCCGCCACCGCGGCGACCAGCAGGTAGGCCGTGCGCCAGCCGCCCCAGCCCGCGATCCACGCGCCCAGCGGCACGCCGAGGGCGACCGCCACCGTGCCGCCGCCGGTCACGATGGCCAGCGCCCGGCCGCGCAGCGTGGGCGACACCATCGAGGCCGCCACCGCGCTCGCGGTCGGCAGGAACACGCCGGCCACCAATCCGAGTGCGACCCGCGCCAGCGCCAGTTGCGCGAAGCCCTGCGCCATCGACGCGGCCAGCGTGATGCCGGAAAACGCCGCGAGGCTGGCGACCAACAGCGGCCGCCGGCCGAAGCGCGCGAGCAGCGCAGCCATCAGCGGCGAGCCGATGGCGTAGCTCAGCGCGAACAGCAGCACCAGTTGCCCGGCGCGCGCGGCGCTCACTTGCAGGTCGGCCGCCAGCATCGGCAGCAGGCCGACGACCATGAAGCTTTCGGTGCCCAGGGCGAAGGCGCCCAGCGCCAGCCACGCGAGGCTGACAGGCAAGCGTTCGGCGGGTAGCGCTTGCGGGGCGGCGAGGGGTGCGGTGTGCATGGCGGGACTCCGGTGAGCGTTCTGAGGCCTTCAGAATAGGCTTGCGATTGGCTCTTCAAAAGAACCACAATCGGCGAACTTCATGGAGCCACTTTTCGAACTCGCCATCCGCCTGCCGGACACCGGCTCGCGCGACCTGCTGCGCGAGGTGCACCGGCAGTTGCGCGACGCCATCCTCGACGGCCGTCTGCAGCCCGGCGCGCGCCTGCCCGCCACGCGTGCGCTTGCCGGGCGGCTGGGCGTGTCGCGCAACACCATGCTCGCGGCCTACGACCTGCTGCTAAGCGAGGGCTACCTGCTGGCGCGTCCCGGCGCAGGCACTTACGTGGCCGACACGCTGCCGCAGTCGCGCCGGGGCCGCACGTCCAAAGGCACGTTGACCCGGCGCGATCCGCGGTTGGTGCCGCTGAACGTGCCGGGCGCCGACCTCGCGCCCACGCTGCAGCCGCAACGCGCGCGCGACGACTTCCGCGTCGGCCTGCCCGACATCGGCGCCTTCCCCTTCGATATCTGGCGCCGCCTGTCCGACCGTGCACTGCGCCGCATCGCGCGCGAGCCCGCCGACTACGCCGAGCCGCAGGGCCAGTCCGCACTGCGCGAGGCAATCGCGAAGCACGTGTCGTTCACCCGCGCGGTCGGCTGCACCGCAGACGACATCGTCGTCACCGCCGGCGCGCAGCAGGCCTTCGGATTGCTCGCGCGCATCCTGGTCGTGCCGGGGCGCACCGTGGTCGCGGTGGAGCAGCTTTTCTATCCGTCGCTGCGCGAGGCCATGACCGCAGCGGGCGCGAAGGTGGTCACCGTGCCGACCGACGTCGAGGGCCTTTGCGTCGACCGCCTGCCGCCCGAGGCGCGCGTGATCTGCGTGACGCCCTCGCACCAGTTCCCGACCGGCGTCGCGATGTCGCCGCAGCGGCGCGCGGCGCTGCTGGCCTTCGCGCGGGCGCGCAACGCGGTCGTGATCGAGGACGACTACGACAGCGAATTCCGCTTCGCCGGCCGTCCGCTCGACGCGCTGCAGACGCTCGACCGCGCCGAGTCGGTCTGCTATGTCGGTACCTTCTCCAAGAGCCTGTTTCCCGCGCTGCGGCTGGGCTTCGTGGTCGCGCCGCCGTGGGCGCGTGCGGCGCTGGTGCGGGCACGCGAGCTGGCCGACTGGCACGGGCCGGTGCTGGGGCAGGAGGCGCTGGCTGCGTTCATCGCCGAAGGGCATCTCGCGCGCCATATCCGCAAGATGCGCAAGGTCTACGGCGCGCGCCGCGCCGCCTTGCTCGAGGTGCTGGCGAGGCATTGCGCGGGGCGGCTCGAGGTGATTCCTTCCGATGCGGGGCTGCATCTGTCGGCGTGGCTGCGCACCGGCACGCGCGACCACGCCGTGGTCGAACGCGCCGCGGCGGCCGGCATCACGCTGCCGCCGCTCTCGCGCTTCGCGCTGGACCCGCAGGCGCCCGACGTGCCCAACGGCCTCGCATTCGGCTACGGCCTCATCGACGAATCGCAGATCAACGGCGCGATCCGCCGCCTCGCCGCGCTGCTCTGAGCGCTGCCCTTCGCGCACGCATTGGCGCTGCGCTCCTACAAGGCGCTCTGCGAGCGCGCCGGATCGTGGGTCTATTGCAAGTCGCAGAAAGAAGAGCCCCGATGAACACCGCCACGCTTTCCACCGCCCCCGTGCGCTTCGACCCGTCCGTGGAGACGGTGGCCGACGACGAGCTCCAGACCCAGGCCGAACTCGTCGGCACGCTCCTGGGCATGTCCCGCACCATGGCCGATCACACCGGCCATGCGGCGCGCAGCGTGCATGCCAAGAGCCACGGCCTGCTGCATGGCGAACTGCGCGTGCTCGACGGCCTGCCCGAGCCGCTGGCCCAGGGCCTTTTCGCCACGCCGGCCCGCCATGCGGTGGTGATGCGCCTGTCCACGCCGCCTGCCGAGATGCTGGACGACCGCGTCTCGCTGCCGCGCGGCATGGCGCTCAAGGTGATGGATGTCGAAGGCGAGCGCGTGGAAGGCTCGGAGGCCCACACCACGCAGGACTTCCTGTTCGTCGACGGCCCGGTGTTCCCCGCGTCCGATGCGAAGGGGTTCCTGAAAAGCCTGAAGCTGCTCGCCGGCACCACCGACAAGGCGCCCAACGCCAAGCGCGTGCTCTCGAGTGTGCTGCAGGGCGTGGAAAAGGCCGTCGAAGCGGTCGGCGGCCAGAGCGGCACGCTGATCGCCATGGGCGGCCACCCCGAGGTCCATCCGCTGGGCGGCACCTTCTTCACGCAGGTGCCGCTGCGCTACGGCAACTACATCGCGAAGCTGCAGCTGGCGCCGGTCTCGCCCAACCTGGTGGCGCTGGAGGGCCAGCCCATCGAACTGGACGACAAGCCCGATGGCACGCGCGAAGCGGTCATGGACGTCGTGCGCCAGCAGTCCGCCGAATGGGAACTGCGCGTGCAGCTGTGCGTGGACCTGGAGCGCATGCCGGTCGAAGACGCCTCGGTCGAATGGCCGCAGGACCTGAGCCCCTTCGTGCCCGTGGCGCGAATCACCGTCGGCCCGCAGGTCGGCTGGAGCGACGAACTCGCACGCGAGATCGACGACGGCATGGCCTTCAACCCCTGGCACGCGCTGGCCGCGCACCGGCCGCTGGGCCACGTGATGCGTGCGCGCAAGGCCGCGTACGCCGCCTCGTCGAACTACCGCAGCGAACGTAACGGCTGTCCGTTGCACCGCTGAGCGGGGTTCAGCCCAGGCCGAGCATCTTCCGGTTCGACGCCACGTCCACGTCGCCCGCCGCGAAGTCGTCAAAGGCGCGGTCGGCCACGCGGATGATGTGATCGGCAATGAAGGCCGCGCCCTCGCGCGCGCCGTCTTCCGGGTGCTTGATGCAGCACTCCCACTCGAGCACCGCCCAGCCCGGGAAGTCGTACTGCGCCATCTTCGAAAAGATGGCCTTGAAGTCCACCTGCCCGTCGCCCAGCGACCGGAAGCGCCCTGCCCGGTTGATCCAGCTCTGGAAGCCGCCGTACACGCCCTGCTTGCCGGTCGGGTTGAACTCGGCGTCCTTCACGTGGAAGATCTTGATGCGCTCGTGGTAGTGGTCGATGTACGCCAAGTAGTCCAGTTGCTGCAGCATGAAGTGGCTCGGGTCGTACAGCAGGCAGGCGCGCGGATGGTTGCCCACGCGCTCCAGGAACATCTCGTAGCTCACGCCGTCGTGCAGGTCTTCGCCGGGGTGGATTTCGTAGCCCACGTCCACGCCCGCGGCGTCGAAGGCATCGAGGATCGGGCGCCAGCGGCGCGCGAGTTCGTCGAAGGCTTCCTCGATGAGTCCCGGCGGGCGCGGCGGCCACGAGTAGAGGTACGGCCATGCCAGCGCGCCCGAGAAGGTCGCGTGCGCCGTGAGCCCGAGGTTGGCCGAGGCCTTCGCCGCAAAGTGCAACTGCTCGACGGCCCACTGCTGGCGCCGCACCGGATCGCCGCGCACCTCGGGCGCCGCGAAGCCGTCGAAGCCCGCGTCGTAGGCCGGGTGTACCGCGACCAGTTGGCCCTGCAGGTGCGTCGAGAGCTCCGTGATCTCCAGCCCGTGCTTGGCGAGCGTGCCCTTCACTTCCTCGCAGTAGGTCCTGCTCTCGGCGGCCTTCTTCAAATCGAAGAGGCGCGCATCCCAGCTCGGAATCTGCACGCCCTTGTAGCCCAGGCCTGCGGCCCATCCGGCAATGCCGTCGAGCGTGTTGAAGGGGGCAGTGTCTCCCGCGAACTGGGCCAGGAATATGGCGGGGCCCTTGATCGTTTTCATGGCTTGTCTTCCTTATGCGTCGTGGCGGCGTTGAAAGCATACTTGGCGTGTCGTCCGACCCCGTGCGAGAGGCCAACGAGCCACAATGGACTTTCCTTTTCGCACCTCCCGATCAGTTCGCGCTGACAGTCCCGCGATGACGCAACCTGTTTCCGCCCGGCTCAAGATCGGCCTGTCGGCCTGCTTCTCGCATGCCGACCCGGCCCGCTCGCTCTTCACCAACAAGACGCTGCAGTACGTCGAGCAATCGATCGCGCACTGGCTCATGTCGGCCGGCGCGATGGTCGTGATGGTGCCCTGCCCTACCGGCGAAACCGCGCGCGGCGACACCAAGCTCTCGCACTATGCGGAATGGCTCGACGGCGTGGTGATGCACGGCGGCGCCGACGTCTGGCCCGGCAGCTACGGCGAGGTGCCGCTCAAGGACGCCTGGATCGGCGACCAGATCCGCGACCTCTACGACCTGGCATTGGTCGAAGCCTTCGAGCAGGCCGGCAAGCCCGTCTTCGGCGTGTGCCGCGGGCTGCAGCTCATCAACGTGGCCTTCGGCGGCACGCTTTACCAAGACATCGAGGAACAGCACGAGGGAGGCCTGCGCCACCGCGACCCGGTGACCTACGACCAGAACTTCCACGAGATCGAGATCGTGAAGGGCACGCGCCTCTCCAAGCTCTACCCGCAGGTGGAGACCGCGCGCGTCAACAGCATCCACCACCAGGGCATCAAGGGGCTCGCCCCGGGTTTCGAGATCGAGGCCTGGAGCCTGCCCGATCGCGTGCCCGAGGCCATCCGCCGCCTGCCCGACCGCGGCCGCAGCTACATCTCTGCAACGCAATGGCATCCCGAATTCCACAAGTACGGCAGCACCGAGACGGTCGACGACACGCCGATCCTGCATGACTTCCTGTGGGCCTGCGCGACCGCCAAGGTCGCGCCGAAGACGCCGCCGCGCTCGAGTTCCGGCAAGATCCGCGACCGCGCGGCGCGGGTGCTGCGCCAGGCGCTGCTGCGGCGCTGAAGATCAGCGGCGGTCCGAGCGGTTCGAACTGCCGCTGACGCTGGCGTCGATGGTGCCGAACACCGTGACGCCGCTGCCGGACGAGGCACCCGAGGCACCGTTGGCCGAACCCGCCGAACCGGTGCCGGCGCAGCCCGCCACCAAGGCGCCCATCGCGAGGGCGAACACAGCTGCAATGAATGACTTCACGGGAAACTCCAAGAATGGTTGGGACTGCGGACCACTATAGGCCGCCGTCGTGCCCGGTCTTGTAACAACACTGCCGACGGCGGCCCTTGGCCCTTACTCGGGCTTCGCGCCCGAGGCCTTCACTGCCGCGCCCCAGAGCCCGATCTCGCTCGCCACGAAGCGGTCGAACTCAGCGCCGCTCGTGGGCGCGGGTTCGGAGCCGCGCTCGCGGATGAAGCGCGCCATCTGCTCCGTCTTCAGGATGTCGGTCACCTCGTGGTTCAGCCGTTCCACGATCTCGGGCGGCGTGCTGCGCGGCGCCATCAGGCCGAGCCAGCCGACAGCCTCGAAATTCTTCGTGCCCGCCACACCGCTCTCGCGCACGGTCGGCACCTCGGGCAATTGCGACGAGCGCGTGGCCGAGGTCACCGCCAGCGCGATGGCCTTGCCCGCCTTGATGTGCGGCAGCGCGGCCGTCACCGAATCGACCATCAGCGGCACCTGGTTGCCCAGGAAGTCCGACTGCGCCGGCCCGCTGCCGCGGTACGGAATGTGCGTGATGAACACATGCGCCGCCGACTTGTACATCTCGCCCGACAGGTGCTGCGTGCCGCCGATGCCGGCGCTCGCGTAGCTGAGCTTTCCGGGCTCGGCCTTGGCACGCGCCGTGAGGTCGGCCAGCGTGCGGATGCCGCTCTCGGGCGTGGCAAGAAACACCAGCGGCACCTTCGCGATGAGCGAGATGCCGACCAGGTCGCGGCGCGGATCGAAGCCCGGCTTGGCATAGAGCGTCTGGTTCACCGCCATCGCGCTGCCGGCCACCACCAGCGTGTAGCCGTC
This sequence comes from Variovorax trehalosi, assembly GCF_051216415.1. NCBI lineage: Bacteria > Pseudomonadati > Pseudomonadota > Betaproteobacteria > Burkholderiales > Comamonadaceae > Variovorax > Variovorax trehalosi. The sequence goes on along the minus strand of NZ_JBPJZG010000002.1, from coordinate 546,294 downwards.
GGGCGCTGCGCGCACCACGAACTCGGTGCCGATGTTGCTGCCCGCGCCGGCCTTGTTGTCGATGATCACGGGCTGGCCCAGTCGCTTGCCGAGCTGTTCGGCGAGCGCGCGGGCGAAGATGTCGGTGGCCTGCCCCGGTGGGAACGGCACGACCAGCTTGACGGGCCTGTCAGGCCACGCGGCGGCCTGGGCAAGGCCCGCGCCGCCCAGCAGCATAGCTGCGGCCAGCGCGGAGGCAATGTGTCGGCGCCGCATGCCGCGTCAGGCCGCGTCGGGCGCCGAGAGGTGCTTGCCCACGATGCCCGCGAGCTCGAACATCGTCACCTGGTCCTTGCCGAACACGGGCTTCAGCTTCGCGTCGGCATTGATCGCGCGCTTGTTGGTCGCGTCCTGCAGGCCGTTGGCCTTGATGTAGTCCCACAGCTTCTTGATGACCTCGGTGCGCGCCACGGGTTCGGCGCCGATCACCGCGGCCAGCGAGTCGCTGGGCTTCAAGCCCGCGCCCGGCTTGCGCGGCGCGGCGGCCTTCTTTGCGGCCGGTGCCTTCTTGGCCGCAGGCGTCTTCTTCGCCGCCACCTTCTTCGCTGCCGCGGTCTTGGCGGCCGGCTTGCCGAAGGTCTTGCGCGGCGGGAACTTGCTGCCGCCTTCGCGCGGCGCGAATTCGAAGGTCACCTTGCCCTCTTCGGCGTTCCAGGTGAGGAAGGCCTTGAACGCGCGGCGCGTGCGCATGCTCACGAACTTGTCGAGCAGGTCGGTCTTGCCGGTGGCGAGCAGCTTTTCCATCTGCGCGCGTTCCACCGGCTGCTGCAGGATGATCTTGCCGGTCTTGAAGGTGCAGCTGGGCGTCGGCTGCGCGTTGGTCGGCACCGACTTCTCGCAGACATAGTTGCTGCCGTGCTCGAACACCGGCGCGCCGCACACCGGGCACGGGCCCACGGTGTCCTGCTCGCTGAAGTCGACGATCTCGCCGGTGTCGCCGTTCTTGTCGTCGCCGAAGTCGAACTCCAGCTTCCAGTTCTTCGATTCTTCCTCGTCGTACTTGAGGATGATCTCGGCGGTGAAGGGCCAGCCCGCCTTGGAGCGGAAGCCTTCCAGCGGGCCGATGTGCTTGTCGCGCAAGAGCGCCTCGGCCTCGGCCACCTCGAAGGTGCGCCCGGCCGGCGATTTGCCGAACGAGAAGCCGCAGGCGTCCTCGCCCGTGCCGCTCTTGCCCACGCAGCCGTAGCGGCGGTAGTTTTCCTTCACCACGCCGCCGCAGTTGGGGCATGGCGTCGCGAGCGTGGCGTAGTCGCCCGGCACGGTGTCGCGGTCGTATTCCTTGGCCTTCTTGACGATGTGCTCGGTCATGGCGGCGATCTCGCGCATGAAGGCGTCGCGACTGAGCGCGCCCTTCTCCATCTGCGCGAGCTTGTATTCCCACTCGCCGGTGAGCTCGGCCTTGGAGAGTTCTTCCACGCCCAGGCCGCGCAGGAGCGTCATGAGCTGGAAGGCCTTGGCCGTCGGGATCAGCTCGCGGCCTTCGCGCAGCATGTACTTCTCGGCAATCAGCCCTTCGATGGTGGCCGCGCGCGTGGCGGGCGTGCCCAGGCCCTTCTCCTGCATCGCTTCGCGCAGCTCGTCGTCGTCGATCGTCTTGCCCGCGCCTTCCATGGCGCCGAGCAGCGTCGCTTCGGAGTAGCGCGCGGGTGGGCGCGTCTTCAGGCCCTTGATGTCGGCGGACTCGGTGTTGACGATCTCGCCCGGCTTCACCGGCACGAGGCGCTTGCCGTCCTTGTCGTCTTCTTTTTCGTCGTCCTGCGCTTCCTTGCCGTAGATGGCGAGCCAGCCCGGCTTCACCAACACCTTGCCGTCGGTGCGGAACGGGTACTTCTTGCCGCCCTGCTCCACCGTGCTGATGCGCGTGGTCACCTGGTGCTCGGCGCTCGGGAAGAACACCGACAGGAAGCGGCGCACCACGAAGTCATAGAGCTTCTGCTCGGCCTCGCTCAGGCCGCTGGGGGCCTGCAGCGTCGGGATGATCGCAAAGTGATCCGACACCTTGGCGTTGTCGAAGATGCGCTTGTTGGGCTTGACGTAGTTGCCGTCGACCGCCTGCTTGGCGAACGGCGCCAGGTGCTTCATGCCGCTGTCGGCGAGCATCTCCATGGTCTGCTTGACCACCGGCAGATAGTCTTCCGGCAGCGCGCGCGAATCGGTACGCGGGTAGGTCAGCGCCTTGTGGCGCTCATACAGGCTCTGGGCAAGTGCGAGCGTGGTCTTGGCGCTGAAGCCGAAGCGGCCGTTGGCCTCGCGCTGCAGCGAGGTCAGGTCGAACAGCGCGGGCGAGGCCTGCGTGGTGGGCTTGCTCTCTTCGGTGACGGTGGCGGGCTTGCCGCGCGAGGCGTCGGCGATGGCGCGGGCTTCCTGCTCGCTCCACACGCGGTCGGCGCGCTGCTCGGCATCGGGTTCGCCGTTGGCCAGGAGCGGCGCGTTGGCCTTCTTCCAGTCGGGGTTGAACCACTTGCCCGGGTACTGGCCGGCCTCGGCCGCGAAGCTGCCGTGGATTTCCCAGTAGTCGCGCGAGACGAACTTGCGGATCTGTTCTTCACGTTCCACGACGACCGACAGCGTTGGCGTCTGCACGCGGCCCACGGTCGTGAGGAAGAAGCCGCCGTCGCGCGAATTGAATGCCGTCATGGCGCGCGTGCCGTTGATGCCCACCAGCCAGTCGGCCTCGGAGCGCGAACGCGCGGCGTCGGCCAGGCCCTGCATCTGCTTCTCGCTGCGCAGCGCATCGAAGCCGTCGCGAATCGCCTGCGGCGTCATCGACTGCAGCCACAGCCGCTTGACCGGCTTGCCCAGCGGGCTCTTGCCGCCGGCGTACTGCTCGATCAGGCGGAAGATCAGCTCGCCCTCGCGGCCCGCGTCGCAGGCGTTGATGAGCTGCGTCACGTCCTTGCGCTTGGCCTGCTTGACCACCGCGTTCAGGCGCGTCTTCGTCTTGTCGACCGGCTTGAGGTCGAAGTGCGGCGGGATAACGGGGAGGTTGGCAAAGCTCCACTTGCCCCGCTTGACGTCGAACTCCTCGGGCGCCTGGATTTCGACCAGGTGACCGACAGCACTGGTCACGACATAGCTGTCGTTCTCGAAATGCTCGTCATGTTTGTCGAATTTGCCGGCTACCGGCGTGAGGGCGCGGACGATGTCCTGGGCCACCGACGGCTTTTCTGCGATTACCAACGTCTTTGTCATCTATGGGCTCTCTATACTCTGCGGCTTCCCGCGTACGCACGCGCGCACACGCATGTGTGCATATTCAAACTAACAGACTTCGGCGATGCCTTCCAAATCCCCACAACTCGCCGGCCGCCGCATCCAGATGCGGCGCTCGGATGTCCATGGCAACGGCGTGTTCGCGGTGGACGACCTGGCCGAAGGCGAAACGCTGATCGAATACAAGGGCGAGGTCATCAACTGGAAAGAGGCGCTGCGCCGCCATCCGCACGACCCGGCCCAGCCGAATCACACTTTCTATTTCCACATCGACGACGGTCGCGTGATCGACGGCAACGTCAAGGGCAACGACGCCCGATGGATCAACCACTCGTGCGAGCCGAACTGCGAAGCCGACGAAGTCGATGGGCGCGTTTATATCAAGGCACTGCGCAACATTGCTGCAGGAGAAGAGCTCAACTACGACTACGGGTTGATCATCGACGAGCCGTACACGCCCAAGCTCCTGTCCGAATTTCCTTGCTGGTGCGGCTCCGAGCAGTGCCGCGGCACGCTGCTGACACCCAAGGATGAGGACGAAGAGAAGAAAAAGAAGAAGAAAGCCAAGAAGAAGGCTGAAAAGAAAAAGGCCGAGAAGAAAGAGGCCAAGAAGGCCGATAAGAAAGCCGACAAAAAGGCTGAGAAAAAAGACGAGAAAAAGAAGTCCAAAAAGGACAAGTCCGACAAGGACTGAGCATGGGCAACACCACGGCTGCCTGGCACGAGGACCGGATCGCCGCTGCGGTGGCGCCGCTGCTGCCCGGGTTCGCGGTCGAGGCCGTGGCCGAGATCGATTCCACCAACACCGAGCTCATGCGCCGTGCGCGCGCCGGCCGCGTCGAGCCGGTGCTGCTGGTGGCCGAGCGCCAGACCGCAGGGCGCGGCCGCCTCGGCCGTGCGTGGCAGAGCGCGCCACAGAGCGAGGAGCAAACATCGCTCCTGTTCTCCCTCGGCCTGCCGCTCGCGCCGGCCGACTGGTCGGGCCTCTCGCTCGCCGTCGGTGTCAGCGTGGCCGAAAGCCTCGATCCGACGGGCGCGCACAAGGTTGGCCTCAAGTGGCCCAACGACATCTGGGTGAACGACAGCAAGCTGGTCGGCATCCTCATCGAGACCGCATTGCCGCACGCCGCCGGGCCGGGTGCGCCGCGCTACGTGGTGATCGGCATCGGCATCAACATCGGTGCGCGCGAAGCCGACGGCATGCGCACGCCGCCCGCGTGGCTGCATCAGTGGCGCCCCGGCGCCACCGCGCCCGAAGTGCTGCGCGAACTCGCCGAACCGCTGGTGCGCGACGTGCTCGCCTTCGAGGCGAAGGGTTTCACGCAGTTCGCCGAGCGCTTTGCCGCGCGCGACGTGCTGCGCGGCCGCGAGGTGGTGCTGAGCGACGGCACCGCGGGCGTCTGCGAAGGCGTGGCCTGGAGCGGTGAGCTGCAGGTGCGCACGGCCGCGGGCCTGCAGGCCATCAACAGCGACGAAGTGAGCGTGCGCCCTCGCGGCATGGCGTTCTGAGCATCATCACCACCATGAAACTGCGCCTGGCATTGATCGTCCTGCTGCTGGCCAATGCCGGCTACTTCTTGTGGGCGCGCGGCGATCTGGTGGGCTTCGGCCTTGCGCCGGCGAGCCTCAACGAGCGCGAGCCGCAGCGTGTGTCGCGGCAGATCAAGCCCGAATGGGTGCAGGTGCGCAAGGACGCGAAGGCGGGCGCGCCCGCGCCGTAACCGGGGATCAGGCGGCGCGCGCGAACATGCGGCGCGCCTTGGCCAGTGCGGTCTGCAGCTTCTCTTCGGATGGTGGCTCGTGCGAACTTGAACTCAGGCCGAATTTCTTGCCCGCGATTTCCTGCACCGCGACCAGGATGCCGCGAAGCGCCACCGGATCGGTCTCGGCTTCGAGGGCGGCGCGCAAGCATTCGAGTGCCTTGGGCGCCGCGCTGCGGTGGTTGAGCACGATCTGCATCAGCGCACTGGCGGCCCATTGGCGGTTCGCAACGGCGGGGTCATTGGCGAGCAGCGGCGCCACCTTCGCGATGTCGGTCGTGCCGCCGAGCCAGCCGATCACCCACAGGCCCTTGCAGCGGAGGTCTTCGTGCGGCGATGCGAGCGTAGCGCGCGCCAGTGCCGCCGTTTCCTTCAGTCGCCGGCCCTTGCGGTACTTGAAGGTGCCGAGCATCTGCAGCACCGTCGCTTGCATCGCCGGGTCGTGCTCCTGCCCGAAGCACGCGAGCAGATGGTCTTCGGCTTCGTCGCCGCGTTCGCTGAACTTGCGGCAAAGCCAGTCGTACAACTCGCTGTCCATGCCGGTGTCGCGCAGCAGCGCGTAGTGGAAGGCCAGCGCCTCGGTTGATTGGAGCTCCAGCAGGTCGGCGCCGAAGTCGAACATGTCCGACACGTCGGTGTCGGTGCGAATCGTCTTGAAACGGCGGCGCAGCGCCTCGATGGCTTTGCTCTCTTTGGCGGACGCGCTCACTCCAGATGCTCTCCTTCGAAACGGACGGTGAAGCGCGCCCCCGGCGGATGCTTGCCCGGATGCGCGTCCTCCAGTTTCACCTGCGCGCGGTGCTGGTTGGCAATCTCCCGCACGATCGGCAGGCCCAGCCCCGAGCCGTCGGCCTCGTTGCCGAGCACGCGGTAGAAGGGCTCGAACACCAGCTCGCGGTCGGCCTCGGCGATGCCCGGGCCGTTGTCTTCCACCTGCAGCAGCAGCACATGGCCGAAGGGGTCGGCCAGCACGCGCGCGGTGATCACGCCGGGGTGCTCGGGCGTGGAGGGCGTGTAGTTGAGCGCGTTGTCCACGAGGTTGCGCACCAGCTCCTTCAGCAGCGTCGGGTTGCCGTCGAACATCACGCCGGGCGCGCCGGCCTCCGCGCCGTCGTAGCCGAGGTCGATGCGCTTCTCGATGGCGCGCGGCACGGCCTCGCGCACCACCTCGATGGTGAGCCGCGCCAGGTCGCAGGGCTGGTGGCGGGTGTTGGCACCGTGGGCCTCGGCGCGCGCGAGCGAGAGCAGCTGGTTCACCGTGTGGGTGGCACGCACGCTGGCGCGGCCGATCTGCTTGAGCGACTGCTTGAGCTCGTCGGCATTCGCGCCCTCGCGCTGCGCCAGGTCGGCCTGCATGCGCAGGCCCGCAAGCGGCGTCTTGAGCTGGTGGGCCGCGTCGGCGAGAAAGCGCTTCTGCGTGTCGATGGAGTCGTTGAGCTTGTTCAGGAGCTCGTTGACCGACGACACCAGCGGCACCACTTCGAGCGGCACCGACGATTCATCGAGCGGGCTCAAGTCGCCGGGGCGCCGTTCGCGGATGCGCGCCTCCACCACCGACAGCGGCTTGATGCCGCGCACCAGCGCGAGCCAGATCAAGAGCACCGCGAGCGGCAGGATGGCGAATTGCGGCAGCAGCACGCCTTTGATGATCTCGGTGGCGAGCACCGACTGCTTCTCGCGCGTCTCGGCCAGCTGCAGCAGCGTGGGCGGCACGTCTTCAACGCCGCTGGCGATCCACAGCGAGGCCACGCGCACTTCCTTGCCGTGCAGGGCGCTGTTGTGCAGGAACACCTGGCCGGGCGGCAGCGGCTCGTCGAGGCCGGGCATCGGGAGGTCGCGATCGCCGCTCAGCAGCGTGTCGTGGCCGTCGAGCAGCTGGTAGTACACATGGCCGGCGTTGTCGGCGCGAAGGATCTCGCGCGCCGGCTGCGAGAGCACGAACTGCGTCTGCCCGTCCTTCACCGTCACGAGTTCGGCCAGCGCCTTGACGTTGTGCTCGAGTGCGCGGTCGAACGGCGCATTGGCGATGCCCTGTGCCACCAGCCAGGTGACGCCGATGCTCACCGGCACCAGCAGCAGGAGCGGCGTGAGCATCCAGTCGAGGATCTCGCCGAACAAGGAGCGCTGGGCGCGCTGGAAAAGCTTCAAGGGGCAGGTTCCTGAAGGAGCGAGAAATTGCTGGCGGGCGTGACTTAGTGCGGCGGTTGCAAGCCGCGCCGCGGCGGTTGCATGGGTGCCCGGTTGTAGTCTCTGCGCGCAGTTTCTGCAATTCCATAAAAAATCTCAGGGAGTGTCATGAAGACCAAGTCATTGAACGGCTGCGCGCAGCCATGGTGGATCGCCGCGACGGTGCTGGCGGCGGGCGTCGCCGCCACCGGATGCGGTGGCGGCGGTGGAGGCGGCGGAGGTGGTGTCGGATTTCCTCTGCCACCGGTCACACCAACGGCGACCGCGCCTGCCCCCGCCCCCGCGCCGCCCAGTGCGCCATCGACACCGCCGAATCGCGACCCGGTGCCCGGCAGCGAGCCGCTGCCGTCGTTGAGCGCGCCACAGGCCGGTTCGACCGCTGCCGTGGGCAACGACAGCGAAGGCATCTACGTCTCGCTGCTCGATCTCACCCTCATCGGGGCCGACGGCGCGATTGCCAGCAAGGATCACATCGGCACGCTGTGGGGATCGATCAAGGTCGCGGGCCTGGACTGGTCCTTCAATCCGGACACGGCCTACTACTTCATCGATGCCTCGCCCGTGACGGGTTCGGGCACCTTCACCTCCAAGAAGACGATGCGCGGGACCTATGCCTACGGCAAGCGTGAACCCTCGGCGTTCGGCCCCCTGAACTATGCGACGGAGAACGCGCTGGCGGTTTCGCAGGACAGTGTGGTCGGAAAGTGGGCCAACCCGGACAGCAACTTCGGCGTCGGCCTGTCGATCGAGGTCGATGCCACAGGGGCGTTCACGGGTAAGACGGCCGGAGTGCAAATTGGCAACTGCAGCATCTCGGGCATCCTCGCGCAGGCGGAACCCGGCACGTCCAAGAACATGTACGGCTTCAAGCTGAGCGCAGTCGATGGCAGCACCGATGGCAAGGATGCCTGCAAGCTCAAGACGGACCGGCCTTACCTGGGGCCGGCGGCCATCGTCCTGGTGCCCGCGGGATCCTTCGACAGCAATGGCTATTTCCGAAGCGTCTTCTTCTTGGTCAGGACGACCAACGGTGCCACCCTGTCGGCCGGTTTGCGCAAGCAGCCGTAGAGCTGAAACCGCAGGACTGCGGTTCAGCCCGGGATTTTCTCGAGGCAATAACCCAGTCCGCGAACCGTCGCGATGCGCACCGGGCCCTTCTCGATCTTCTTGCGCAGGCGGTGGATGTAGACCTCGATCGCGTTCAGGCTCACCTCTTCGCCCCATTCGCAGAGGCGGTCGACGAGCTGGTCCTTGCTCACAAGCCGGCCGGCGCGCTGCAGCAGCACCTCGAGCAGGCCGAGTTCGCGCGCCGAGAGCTCGATCATCTTGCCGTCGATGGTCGCCACGCGGCCGGCCTGGTCGTAGACCAGCGGGCCGTGGCGGATCGCGTTGCTGGTGGCGCCCATGCCGCGGCGGGTGAGGGCGCGCACGCGCGCTTCGAGCTCCTGCAGGCTGAAGGGCTTGGCCATGTAGTCGTCGGCGCCGTGGTCCAGGCCCTTGACGCGTTCTTCCACGCTGTCGGCGGCGGTGAGCACCAGCACGGGCAGCTGCGAGCCGCGGGCGCGCAGGCGCTTCAGGATCTCGATGCCGTGCAGGCTGGGCAGGCCCAGGTCGAGGATCAGCAGGTCGAACTCGCTGTGGGTCATGAGCGCGGTGTCGGCCTGCGAGCCGTTCGCCACGTGGTCGACCGCCGCGCCCGAGGTGCGCAGGCTGCGCAGCAGGGCATCGGCAAGCACCTGGTCGTCTTCGGCAATCAGAATCCGCATGAGCCACCTCCGGCCGGTTCGGGCGCCATGCCGGCGCCGTTCGCATTTGTCTCTGTGAGGGAGTCTACGCGGCTGTATAGGCTTCCAGACCGATGGTTACCACGGTGGCGATCTCGTCGCCGACGCTGCTGCGGAACTCGCGCTCGGCCTGCGTCACCGCGCTGCGGAAGGCGTCGAGCCAGGCGAGGCCGTCGGCCGTGAAGAGCACGCGGCGCGCGCGCGCATCGAGCGGGTCGGGCCCGCGCGTGACCAGCCCCCAGGCCTCGCACTGGTCCACCAGCGAACCCATCGCCTGCTTGGTCATGCCGGCGCGGTCGGCCAGCTCGGTGAGGCGCGAGCCTTCGCGCGCGAGATGCCGGGTGATGTGGATGTGCGCGGCGCTCACCTGGGCGCGCGCGGCGAGGTTCGAGAGGGCCAGCGGCACATCGACGTCGTGCGCCATCAGCGCCAGCACGCGCTCGTCGAAGCGGCGCATCGCATGGCCCAGCAGGCGACCCAGGTGGGTTTGCCGCCAGGCGTCGGGATCGGTCGGGAAAGCAGCTTCGGCCATGGCGCCGAATGGTAAAGCAAACTGACCAAAAAATGGGTTTACGGAAACCCACGAACCCCTACACTACTGTTCAAGCATCCAGCCTGTAATTAAAAGCAGATGGATCGAAACCAGACACAAACCGTTGATTTTCAAGGAGATTTCCACATGGACGCAGTCGTCAAGGGCGCAAGCATCTCGGTCGCCAACAGTGAAAAGGCCAAGGCCCTCCAGGCCGCGCTGGCCCAGATCGAAAAGCAGTTCGGCAAGGGCACGATCATGCGGCTCGGCGAAGGCGAGGCGCTCGAAGACATCCAGGTCGTCTCCACCGGTTCGCTCGGCCTGGACATCGCCCTGGGCGTCGGCGGTCTGCCGCGCGGCCGGGTGATCGAAATCTACGGCCCTGAATCCTCGGGCAAGACCACGCTCACGCTGCAGGTCATCGCCGCCATGCAGAAGCAGGCCGGTACCTGCGCCTTCGTCGACGCCGAGCATGCGCTCGACGTGCAGTACGCCCAGAAGCTTGGCGTGAACCTGTCCGACCTGCTGATCAGCCAGCCCGACACCGGTGAGCAAGCGCTCGAAATCGTCGACTCGCTGGTGCGCTCGGGCGCCGTGGATCTGATCGTCATCGACTCGGTCGCCGCGCTCACGCCCAAGGCCGAAATCGAAGGCGAAATGGGCGACTCGCTGCCCGGCCTGCAGGCTCGCCTGATGAGCCAGGCGCTGCGCAAGCTCACCGCCACGATCAAGAAGACCAACTGCATGGTCATCTTCATCAACCAGATCCGCATGAAGATCGGCGTGATGTTCGGCTCGCCCGAAACCACCACCGGCGGCAATGCGCTGAAGTTCTACGCCTCGGTGCGCCTGGACATCCGCCGCATCGGCACCATCAAGAAGGGCGACGAAGCCATCGGCAACGAAACCAAGGTGAAGGTGGTGAAGAACAAGGTTTCGCCCCCGTTCAAGACGGCGGAGTTCGACATCCTGTTCGGCGAAGGCATCAGCCGCGAAGGCGAGGTCATCGACATGGGCGTCACCGCCAAGATCGTCGACAAGTCGGGCGCCTGGTACGCCTACAACGGCGAGAAGATTGGCCAGGGCCGCGACAACGCCCGCGAATTCCTGCGCGAGAACCCCGAGCTGTCGCGCGAGATCGAGAACAAGGTGCGCGAGTCGCTGGGCATTCCGCTGCTGGCCGCCGATGCAGGATCGGAGCCGGAAAAGGCCGAGAAGCCTGCCAAGGCGCCCAAGGCCGACAAGGCGGCTGAGTAAGTTCGACAGCGGCCCGTCGCGAATTTCGCGGGCCGCGCGAGCGACCCTCCACGAATGGCTTTCGGCGCCCCCTCCCTCAAAGGCCGCGCGCTGCGGCTCCTGAGCCAGCGCGAGCACTCGCGCGCGGAGCTGGAGCGCAAGCTGGCGAAGCACGAAGAAGAACCCGGCACGCTGGCGAAGGCGCTCGACGAACTGGCCGCCAAGGACTTCATCAGCGAGCCGCGCGTGGTGGCCTCGGTGCTGAACCAGCGCGCCGCCCGGTCGGGCGCGCTGCGGGTGCGGCAGGAGTTGCAGGCCAAGGGCATCGCGCCCGAGGCCATTGCCGAGGCGGTGGCTGGATTGCAGGACACCGAGGTCGAACGCGCCACGGCCCTGTGGCGCCGCCGCTTCGACGCGCCGCCGGCCGATACGAAGGAGCGGGCGAAGCAGATGCGATTCCTGATGGCGCGCGGTTTCTCGGGCGCCGTTGTGTCCAAGGTGCTCAGGAGCGATTTCGATGAATCAACAGACGAATGAAGAGCACGGCGTGCTGTCGCGCGTCGTCACGCAACGCGTGGCTTGCGATTGGCGCCGTGCCTACAAGGTGGCCGCCGATCCGGCGCGGCTGCCCGACTGGGCCAGCGGCCTCGCCAAGAGCGCGTTGCTGCCGCACGGCGATCACTGGATCGTGCGCACGCCCGAGAGCGGCGATGCCCGCATGCGCTTTGCACCGGCCAACGACTTCGGCGTGCTCGACCACTGGGTCGCGCCCGAAGGCGTGCCCGAGGTCTACCTGCCGTTCCGCGTGATCGGAGTGGCGCCGGACGCCTGCGAACTGCAGTTCACGCTGTTGCGCCAGCCGCACATGGACGATGCAGCCTTCGAGCGCGATGCCGCGTGGATCGCGCGCGACCTGCAGTCGCTGAAGCGATTGCTCGAAGTGGACTGAGCCGGCGGCTTCAGCCGGCTTCGGGCGTGTCGTCGAGCGCCGGCGTCTCGCCCTTGTGCGCCGCGATGTCGCGCACGTTCTTCTGCACCGCTACGGCGCCAAAGAGGCTCAGCAGGAAGGCCATGGCGTAGAAGCCTTTTTCGCTGGCCGCCAGCGTGGCGTTGAAGAGGCCGACCGAGAGCAGGGCGACCGACAGCAACAGCGAGATCCAGCACAGGCCGTAGTAGATGCCGGTCACGGTCATGCCCTCGATGCGGTCGCGCACGGTCTTTTGCAGCGACACGGCGGAAAACAGGCCGTACATGAGGATGGTGAAGTAGTAGCCCTTCTCGTTGAGCTGCATCGAGGCGTTCCACAGCCCGATCAGGTAGACGATGGCGCCGATGATCAGCGCGGCCCAGGATGCGGCGACGAATGCGCCGGTCGGTTTCTGAAACTTGACTGCTGCCATGGCGATCCTCTCCTCGTTGTGATGTGGCGCGATTATGGTGTTGGATGTCGATGGCATGATCAGCGGCGACCGGCCTCGTGCGAGGCGGCGTAAAAAAACCGGAGGAGCCTTCCATGTCAGAACCCGTCAGCCAACCATCTCTCGTTCGCACCGGCGCCAAGGCCGGACTCTCCTTCGCCGGCTCGGTCATCAAGGGCGGATTGCTCGGCGTGGTGCTCGGTGGTGGTGTCTTCTTCTTCTACGTGAGCCAGCTGAACGGGCCGGGCAATACAGCAGCGCGGGCCGGCGGTGCCGGGGCCATCGTGGCGCTCGTCACTTCGCCGGCGGTGCTGATCGCGGTGCTGCTGCTCCTGTTCGTGGTCGTCTACACGATGCTGGGCGTTCACCAGGGGCGTGCGAAGGCGATGCAGCACCTCGTCGCGGCACGCGGCGAGGCGGTGTCGCAGCGGCTCGCCAGCGCTGTCGCGGGCCGCATCGAAGCCATGCCACGCACGCACGGCGCGCTGCAGCGCACGGCCGACTGGCTCTCGGTCGATGCACTGACCAAGCAGCTCGCGCCGGTGCTGGGCGAGGGCAGGGCGGTGCGGTCGGTGGTGGCGTTCGTGCTGAACCGCCTGCCATTGAGCGACATGCTGGCCGAATGGCAGCAAGGCCGCGCCGCGCACGGTGAGCCGGCGGTGGGAGAGGGCGCGCAACAGGATCCGGCGCTGCGCGCATTGCTCACACGCCGCATCAACGAGACGCTGCAGGAGATGTCGACGCCTTCGCGCAAGCCGCTCTACATCGCGCTGGGCGCGCACGCCGTCCTGTTGGGCGTGGGCCTCTGGCTCGTCAAGTAAGACGGGAAAAGTGCGTGGCGCTCAGAGCGCCAGCATCAGCTTCAGGTTCTGCACCGCGGCGCCGCTGGCGCCCTTGCCGAGGTTGTCCAGGCGCGCAATCACCACGGCATGGCGGTGGTCTTCGTTCGGGAACACGCGGATCTCGAGCTGGTTGGTGTCGTTGAGCGCCAGCGCATCGAGCTTGCCGCTCTCGGTGGGCGGCAGCACCTTCACGAACTGCTCGGGCGTGTTGCTGCGCGCGTAGTGCGCAGCCAGCGCGTCCTGCAGGTCGCCGGACTTCGGCTTGCCGGGCAGCAGGTCGAGGTGCAGCGGCAACTGCACCAGCATGCCCTGCTTGAAATTGCCCACCGAAGGAATGAAGACCGGCCGGCGCGTGAGGCCGGTATAGGCCATGATTTCGGGAATGTGCTTGTGCTTGAGGCCGAGCGCGTAGATCTCGAACAGCGGCGCCTTGCCGCTCTCGTACTCCTCGATCATCGCCCGGCCGCCGCCCGAATAGCCGCTCACCGAAGGCAGCGATACCGGAAAGTCGACTGGCAGGATGCCCGCATCGACCAGCGGACGCACCATGGCGATCGCACCGGTGGCGTAGCAGCCGGGGTTGCCGACGCGGTCGGCCTGCGCCACCGCCTGCCAGTGGCCTTCGACCAGTTCGGGGAAGCCGAAGACCCAGCCGGGCGCTACGCGGTGCGCGGTGGAGGCGTCGATGATCTTGGGCTTCTTGCCGGACAGCTGATCGATCAGCGCGACCGATTCGCGGGCCGCGTCGTCGTGCAGGCAGAGCACCACGAGGTCGACGCCGGCCATCAGCTCGCGCTTGGCGTTCACGTCTTTGCGCAGCTCGGGCGCGATGCTCACGAGCTCGATCTGCGGCATTGTCTGCAGCCGCTCGCGAATCTGAAGGCCGGTGGTGCCGGCTTCGCCGTCGATGAAAACCTTGGCCATATCGGAGTGTGCGTAGAGTGGCTAGAAGAAAGTACGTATTGACCGCAACCGCACGTACAGTATTGGTGCGGCGCACCATGATACAGTCCGCGGTTGTTCGCCGCCCCCAGCCGTCAGGCTGCCGTCGCCCGCGAGCAACAGAGTCAATCCAAGCCTCAGACCCCAGATCTCCCGTTCTCAACCTCCTCCTTCCGAGAGACATCCCTCATGAAGATTCACGAGTACCAAGGCAAGGAAATCCTTGCCAAGTTCGGCGTGCCGGTGCCGCGCGGCATTCCGGCCTATACGGTTCAGGAGGCTGTCGAAGCCGCCCAGAAGCTTGGAGGCCCGGTCTGGGTCGTCAAGGCCCAGATCCACGCGGGTGGCCGCGGCAAGGGCGGCGGCGTCAAGGTCGCCAAGTCGATCGAAGACGTCAAGAAGCTCGCTGGCGACATCCTCGGCATGCAGCTCAAGACCCACCAGACCGGCCCCGAGGGCCAGAAGGTGCGCCGCCTCTACATCGAAGATGGCGCCGACATCAACAAGGAATACTACGTTTCCGCCGTGACCGACCGCGCGACCCAGAAGGTCGCGTTCATCGCTTCGAGCGAAGGCGGCATGGACATCGAGGAAGTGGCCCACTCCTCGCCCGAGAAGATCATCACGGTGTTCGCCGACCCCGAAAAGGGCCTGACCGACGAACAGGCCAAGCAGATCGCCGACGGCATCGGCATGCCGGCTGACTCGACCGCGCAAACGGTCGACATCCTGAAGAAGCTCTACGCCTGCTACATGGAGACGGACGCCTCGCTGGTCGAGATCAACCCGCTCAACCGTGACAGCAAGGGCAACGTCATGGCGCTGGACGCAAAGTTCAACTTCGACAGCAACGCGTTGTTCCGCCACCCCGAAATCGTGGCCCTGCGCGACCTCGACGAAGAAGACGCGGCCGAAGTCGAAGCCTCCAAGTTCGACCTCGCCTACATCTCGCTGGACGGCAACATCGGCTGCCTGGTGAACGGTGCCGGCCTGGCCATGGCCACCATGGACACCATCAAGCTGTTCGGCGGCGAGCCGGCCAACTTCCTGGACGTGGGCGGCGGTGCCACCCCCGAGAAGGTCACCGAAGCCTTCAAGATCATGCTGAAGAACAAGAACGTGGAAGCCATCCTCGTGAACATCTTCGGCGGCATCATGAAGTGCGACACCATCGCCACCGGCGTGATCGCGGCCTGCAAGGCCGTGAACCTGCAAGTGCCGCTGGTCGTTCGCATGAAGGGCACCAACGAAGTCGAAGGCAAGAAGCTGCTGGCCGATTCGGGCCTGCCGATCATCAGCGCCGACACCATGGCGGACGCGGCCCAGAAGGTCGTGGCAGCAGTCAAGAAAGCCTAAGGAAACGTCATGTCGATCTATATCAACAAAGACACCAAAGTCATCACGCAAGGCATCACCGGCAAGACCGGTCAGTTCCACACCGAGAAGTGCCAGGAATACGCGAACGGCAAGAACGCCTTCGTGGCGGGCGTGAACCCGAAGAAGGCCGGCGAGTCGATCTTCAACATCCCGATCTTCGGTTCGGTGAAGGAAGCCGCTTCGCAAACCGGCGCCACCGTGTCGGTGATCTACGTGCCGCCGGCAGGCGCCGCGGCCGCCATCTGGGAAGCCGTCGAAGCCGACCTGGACCTGGCGATCTGCATCACCGAAGGCATCCCGGTTCGCGACATGCTCGAAGTGCGCAACAAGATGAAGGCCAAGGAAGCGGCCGGCGGCAAGAAGACCTTGCTGCTGGGCCCGAACTGCCCCGGCCTCATCACGCCCGACGAAATCAAGATCGGCATCATGCCCGGCCACATCCACCGCAAGGGCCGCATCGGCGTGGTCTCGCGCTCGGGCACGCTGACGTATGAAGCCGTGGCTCAACTGACGGAAATCGGCCTCGGCCAATCGTCGGCAGTGGGCATCGGCGGCGACCCGATCAATGGCCTCAAGCACATCGACGTGATGAAGGCCTTCAACGACGATCCGGACACCGACGCCGTCATCATGATCGGCGAAATCGGCGGCCCCGACGAAGCCGACGCAGCCCGCTGGTGCAAGGAACACATGAAGAAGCCGGTCGTCGGCTTCATCGCCGGTGTCACCGCCCCTCCCGGCAAGCGCATGGGCCACGCCGGCGCGCTGATTTCGGGCGGTGCCGACACGGCCGATGCCAAGCTCTCCATCATGGAAGAGTGCGGCTTTACCGTGACGCGCAACTTCTCGGAACTGGCCAAGCTGCTCAAGGCCAAGCTGTAAGAGATGTTTGCAGGACACCGGCCACAGGGCCGGGTCATGCGAGGACCACAGAAATAAAAAAGCGCCCGCACTCGATTGCGGGCGCTTTTTTCAAATAAAACACAGTGGGATCAGAGACATGGAACTCCTTCAAAGCACAGATTTCTGGATCGGTCTGGTCAAGATCATCTGGATCAACATCATTCTTTCGGGCGACAACGCCGTGGTGATCGCCATGGCGGCGCGCTCGCTGCCGCCTGCGCAGCAGAAAAAGGCCGTGCTGTTCGGTTCGGGCGCGGCCGTGGTGCTGCGGATCGTGCTGACGGTGGTGGCCGCCAAGCTGCTGGCGCTGCCTTACCTGCAGATCGTCGGCGGCCTGCTGCTGCTGTGGATCGGCCTGCAACTGCTGGGCGAAGAAGACGACGGCGAGGGCGAATCCAAGGAATACGGCAGCATGATGGTCGCGGTGCGCACCATCCTCCTGGCCGACCTGGTGATGAGCCTGGACAACGTGATCGCCGTCGCGGCGGCCGCGCAGGGCAGCATGGTCCTGTTGATCCTGGGCCTGGCGATCAGCATTCCCTTGGTCATTTTCGGCAGCACGCTCATGATCAAGCTCATGGAACGCTTCCCGATCATCGTCATGCTGGGCGCCGCGCTGATCGGCTGGGTCGGCGGCGAAACCATCGTGAGCGACGTCGCGCTGCGCGGCGTGCTGGCTGCCAACCCCTGGTTGCACTACGCGGCGGCTGCCGCCGGTGCGGTGTTCGTCGTGGCCGCGGGCCGTCTGCTGCACCGGCGCGCCCACGCCGCTGCGCACTGAGCCTTTACCCGGCCGACGCCTGCAGACCATGGCGAGCCTCGGCGCATCCCTTTTCTCGAACCGGCCGGCGCTGTGCTGGGAGTTCGCCGCGCTGACGGACACCGGCCGCGTGCGCGCCCACAACGAGGATGCCGTCCACGTCGACCCCGCGCTCGGGCTGGCCGTGCTGGCCGACGGCATGGGCGGCTACAAGGGCGGCGAGGTGGCCAGCGCCATGGCCGTCTCGCTGCTGCACGCCAGCTTCGGCCGCTGGTTCGCCCAAGGCGGGCCGCAGGCACCGGCGCGCGTGGTGCGCCGGGCGCTGCAGGCTGCCACGGACGAGGCGAATGCGTCGATCCTCCATGCCGGCACGACCCAGGAGGAGCTGCAAGGCATGGGCACGACGCTGGTGCTGGCCGCGTTCCAGACGCAGCGCGTGCTGGTTGGCCACATCGGCGACTCGCGCTGCTATCGCCTGCGCAACAACAAGCTGGAATTGCTCACGCGCGACCATTCGCTGCGCCAGCAGCAGCTCGACGCGGGCGCCATCACCGCCGAGGAAGCCCTCAATTCGCCCACCCGCAACCTCGTGACCCGGGCGGTCGGCGTGGAGGCCCAGGTCTTGCTGGAGATGCATGAACACAGCGCAAGACCCGGCGACCTGTATATGCTTTGCTCCGACGGACTGAGCGAGATGGTGACGGATCCGCAGCTTTTCACGCTTTTAGAACACGATGCCGGCCTTCAGAAAAAAGCGCAACTTTTGGTTGCAATTGCAAACGACAATGGCGGCCGGGACAACATTTCGGTTGTTCTGGCAAGGGCGGACGTGGGCGACACGTCTCGCATGGCCGGGTAGCAGGCCGCAGCGGCAACCAGCCGCCGCGCTTGCAGTCGATACAGTTCTGCACTTGGGGAGTAGTCGGCAATGCCGAAGATGATCATTTCGGTCGATGGCGTTGTCATCGGGCAAGTGGCGCTCGCCAAGGACCGCACGACGCTGGGACGGCGCGCCTACAACGACATCGTGATCGACAACCTGGCGGTCAGCGGCGAGCATGCCGTGCTGCACATGAGCGGTGGCGAAGTCCAAATTGAAGATCTCAACAGCACCAACGGCACCTACGTCAATGCGCTGGCGGTCCAGAAGCAGACGCTCGAGGACAACGACGTCATCGAGGTCGGTGGCTGCCGCATCCACTTTCGCGCCCGCAGCAACCTGGCCGTCGGTTCTTCTTCCTCGACGCGCACGGCGCCGGGCGAGTTCTCCACGTCCATTCCGATGTCTTCGGCACCCACGGAATCCGGCGCGCTCATCGAGCTCGGCATCCCGATGCTTCGCGTGCTCTCCGGTGGCAGCGACAACCACGATGTGCCGCTGCAGAAGGTGGTCACCACCATCGGCAAGCCCGGCGTGGCCGTTGCGGTCGTCACGCGTCGCCGGCAGGGCTACGTGGCGGCAAGCGTCGTGGGCAACGTCACGCTCAATGGCGCCGTGCTCGGCACCGAGGCCGTCGCCTTGCAGGAGCGCGACGTGCTCGAACTGGGCGGCGCCACGCGCATGCAGTTCGTCCGGGTCTGAGCCCGTTCTTCTTTCCCGGCGCGGCGCAGGCCGGCTGATCGAGGCGCCATGAACGCGCTGCGGCGGCATTGGCCGCGCATTGCCATCACGCTGCTGCCGGTGCTGCTGGCGCTGGCGCATGCCACCGGCATCTGGCAGCTGTCGGCCCTCGAGCGCCTCGACCGCCTGATCTACGACGTGCGCCTGCGCGCCACCATGCCGCGGACGCTGGACACGCGCGTGGTGATCATCGACGTCGACGATGCGAGCCTGGCGCGCCAGGGCCAATGGCCCTGGGCGCGCGACACGATGGCCCGCCTCACGACCGAACTTCTGATCCGGCAGCAGGTGGCCGTGCTCGGATTCGACGTCATGTTCCTCGAGCCCGACCGGAGTTCGGGCCTCCAGAGGCTGCGCCAGATCGCGAGCGGACCCCTGCGCAACATGACGGGTCTTGCCGCCGAGATCGAACGGCTCGCACCTACGCTCGACCACGACATCACGTTCGCCGCGGCACTGCGCAACCGGCGGGTCGCGCTCGGCTATTACTTCACCCGGATGCCGACGCCGAGCGCCAAAGGGCAATTGCCGGCGGCGCCGCTGCTGCCGCTCGACACCTTTCCTGCAGGCGCCTCCTACGCGACGGGCTGGAATGGTTTCGGCGCCAGCCTGCCGATGCTGGCGGAAGCTGCGCCCGTCGCGGGTTTCCTGAACACGCTGATCGGCGAGACCGGCGACGGCATCATCCGCAGCGTGCCGCTCATCGCGCGCTACGACGGCGAACAGGCGAACCCCGGCTACTACGAGTCGCTGGCCCTCGCCGTCTACCGGCTCGCGAACGGATCGCCGCCGGTGCGGCCGCTCCTTGCGCCGGGCGGCGCCGTGCCGCGGCTCGAATCGCTGGCGCTCGGGCGCCTGCGCATCCCCGTCGACCAGAACGCCAGCATGCAGGTGCCGTTTCGCGGGCCCGGCGGTGCGGATGGCGGTTCGTTCCGCTACGTGGCTGCCGCCGATGTGCTCGAAGGCCGACTCGCCCCCGGCGAGTTGAAGGACAAGATCGTCCTCATGGGCGCGACGGCGCCCGGCCTGCAGGACTTGCGCGCGACACCCGTCGGCGCGGCGTTTCCGGGTGTCGAGGTGCACGCCAACATCGTCTCGGGCCTGCTCGATCAGCGCCTGCTCGCCGTACCGGACTACGCGCCCGGCTACGAGGTGCTGACGGTGCTGATTGCGGGGCTCGTGCTGGCGTTCGGACTGTCGCTGCTGTCGGCGCCGCGCGCCGTGTTGCTGGGCGCGGGAATGGCCGGGGTGCTGATCGGCCTCAACACATGGCTCTACACCGGCCACAGTCTCGTGCTGCCGCTCGCGTCGACGCTCGTCATGACGGCGCTGGCTTTCGTGCTCAACATGAGCTGGGGCTACTTCGTCGAATCGCGCGCGCGGCGTGGGCTGGTGCGGCTCTTCGGCACCTACGTGCCGCCGCAGCTGGTCGACGAAATGCTCCAGCGCCCGGGCAGCTACAGCATGCACGCCGAGAGCAAGGAGATGACCGTCCTGTTCTGCGACATGCGCGACTTCACCCGCCTGTCGGAGCAGATGGCGCCGGCCGAACTGCAGGCATTCCTGAACACCGTCTTCAGCCGGCTCACCAATGTCATCAGCGCGCACCGCGGCACCGTCGACAAGTACATGGGCGATTGCGTCATGGCCTTCTGGGGCGCGCCGATCGACACGCCCGACCACGCGGCGCTGGCCGTGCGCGCGGCGCTCGACATGGCCGATGCGGTGCGCGACATCAACCGCATCCACCGCGCAGGCGGCCGCCCCGAGATCAGCGTGGGCATCGGCATCAACAGCGGCGTGATGAGCGTCGGCGACATGGGCTCGGCCGCGCGCCGCAGCTACACCGTGGTCGGCGACGCGGTCAATCTCGCGTCGCGGCTGGAAGGGCTGAGCGGGTACTACGGCGTCGAGATCGTGGCCAGCGGCACGACCCGCGACCTGGCGCCCGACTGCTGCACCTGGCAAGAACTCGACAGCGTGCTCGTCAAGGGCAAGGCGCAGGCCGTCGCCGTCTTCACGCCGCTCACCACCGAAGCCGCCATTGCAGCGCAGCGAACGGGGCAGCTCCAGCGCTGGGCCCAGGTGCTCGCGGCCTACCGCCACCAAGACTGGGCCATGGGCCGGAACTTGCTCGCCCCCCTGCTCGCCGCCGATGCGAAAAAAGTCCTTTACCAGCTCTACGCCCAGCGATTAGCCTCGATGGCGTTGCGTCCGCAAGACCCTGGCTGGGATGGCGCAACCCGGTTCGAAACCAAATGACGACAGACACCTGCGCATGCGCGCAGCCCAACACCTTCAAGGGGTCTCTCACAATGCAGGTTCGTGTGCTGGGTTGCTCAGGCGCCATCGCCAAAGACTGCCGCACGACCTCGTTCCTGGTCGACACAGACCTGCTCGTCGATGCCGGCACCGGCGTCGGCGACCTCACCCTCGACGAGATGGCGCGCATCGACGATGTCGTGCTCACACACAGCCATCTCGACCACATCGCCGCGCTCCCCCTGATGCTCGACGCCATCGGCAGCCGCCGCACGCAGCCGCTGCGGGTGCACGCGCTGCACGCCACCATCGAGGCGCTGCGGACGCACGTGTTCAACAACGTCATCTGGCCCGATTTCGAGAGCATCCCGAGCCCCGAGGCGCCGTTCGTGAGCTTTCACGACATCTCGGTCGGACAGACGCTGCAACTGGGCACCAGCGCGCCCAAGCTGATCGAGGTGCTGCCGGCCGTCCACACCGTGCCGGCCTGCGGTTTTGCCGTGCGCCGCGCCGCCGGCGGCGCGCATTGGGTCTTCAGCGGGGACACCGAGCGCAACGCGCCCTTCTGGGACCGCGTCAACGCGCTCGACGTGGCGATGCTGATCATTGAAACCGCCTTCAGCAGCCGGGAGCAGGCGCTGGCGGAGCGCAGCCTGCACCTGTCTCCCGCGGTGCTGGCCGACGAACTGGCGCACATCGATCCGGGGAAGCACTACCCGATCTACATCACGCACACCAAGCCGGCGGAAACCGAAGAGATCATGAGCCAGATCGAGACGCTGGCCGGGCGGCAGGTGGCGGGGCTGGCGCAGCGGGATATTCGCTGGCTGAAGGCGGATGGGATCCTGACTTTCTGATCCTCTGCCGGTTGCGCGGCATGACAATTTTGTCACCGCTTGTAGCATCTTGAAGCAAGTTGTGTCACTTGCTGTAACGCCAATGTGAACAAAGGTGACGTGTTCGGTCACTGGAGGGGTAGGAACCCGGGTGGCACAGATGCTGCGGAAGGTACTTCGCTCCGGGCTGGTTCCCGGGCGTAACAACCAACCAACCCTGGAGTTTTCTCATGAACGTTCGCAAGATTGCCCGCCGCGCACAGGCCGGCTTTACCCTTATCGAACTGATGATCGTTGTGGCGATCATTGGTATCTTGGCTGCTATCGCTATTCCTCAGTACCAAACGTATGTTGCGAAGTCGCAAGTGGCGCGTGTGATGGGCGAAACCGGCAATCAAAAGACCGCGGTTGAGGATTGCGTGAACAACGGCAAGACGACCGCTAACGCGGCAGATAGCGCCACAGTGTGCGGGGGAACGGCAACGGGCTCCAATCTTTTGACTGGCGGCAACACAGTGAACGGCACGGCGGGCGCAACGGGTGGCTCACCAACGCTTGCGTTTGTCGGCACCGATGGTACGGCGACGCTGACGGCAGTTTTTGGTACCAACGCCGCTGCGGTGCTGAGCACGAAGCGCGTGATCTGGGCCCGTGACAGTGTTGGAACTTGGGTTTGCTCGACCGACGTTGATGCCAAATACCGTCCGCAAGGCTGCTCCACGACTGCGGCCGCTGCAGGGGGTTAATTAACTTCTTGATTGTTAAAAAAGCGGTCTCGGACCGCTTTTTTTATTTGTATGTATGTATGTCAAAAAATTTATTTCTCACGATCGCAATTAAATTTATCGTAACGGTTGCATTGTCTGTATTTGTATATCGAATTTTCCTTGCCATGGGGAATTCTCGAACACTTTCTCCAACTCTGATTTTGCTGTTGGTAGGAGAGCTGATTACCATTGGGATGGTCATCTTTTCCAAGCAATCAAATGCAACATCCACTGATCTAATCTCCGTACTTAGCACGGGGGTGGCTACTTTTTATTTTCTATTTGTATCGTTGAGTTCGGGAATTCAGCTCGCCCCCGTTCTGGTTACAGAGGCAATGCAGGTTTTTGCTATTGGGTGGCAGATAGTTTCGAAGATCTATCTGGGGCGATCATTTGGCTTGCTTCCTGCTGATCGTGGAATCGTAACCAAGGGTCCTTATAGGTTTGTAAGGCATCCAATATATTTGGGATACTTTCTCAATCACCTGGGGTTTTTACTGTCGGCATTCAGCTGGTGGAATTTTTTTACTTATGCCGCGCTATATTTCTTCCAAGGGGTGAGAATTTTTCGAGAAGAGCAGCTTCTTTTAAAAAATAATGAGTATTTGATGTACGCAAAAAAAGTCAAATATCGAGTGATTTTCGGGTTGATTTAATTTTTGAAATGCAGAAACGAAGCGTTTCTTGTTTTGGGTTTGTGCAGGGCTTTTTTAATTCTTGTGAAAATTTAGTGCAAAACGAAGTGTGCTGCGTCAAGTCGATGTCGAGATGAACTAAGCCCGCTTTGAGTAACTCATTTGCTAAGGAATTTGGCTATGGTTTGCATGAATTGAGAGGCGATTGCGTGATGAATGGCTGGAAAAAAACTTACGGATTCACGCTTATTGAATTGATGATTGTTGTCGCAGTCGTCGGAGTACTTGCAGCAATTGCAGTCTCGCAATATCAGATTTATGTTTTTCGATCACAAGTTCAGCGAGTAATCGGTGAATCGGGAACTATCAAGTCCGCGGTTGAAATCTGCTTGCTGAACGGGAAGGTCAATGTCGGAGACCCCGCCGTTTCTAGCAACTGTGACCCCCAAGCGACCGGGTCCAACCTGCAAGCGACCGGAGGCAATGCAGCGCCTACGATCGCAGAGACTTGGTCTACAACAGGCACCGGTGTTCCACAAGTTTCCCTGTCCACTACTGCCTCCTCGAAGATCGTGGCGACATTTGGAAATCTTGCAGGAGCACCACTGCAAGGTGTTCCCGCTGGAACGATCACTTGGACCCGAGACTTGAACGGATCTTGGAGTTGCAAGGCCGCCAACGTTGAGGCCAGGTACGTTTCGACAGCCTGCTCTCTGTGATGAGCGCCCTGCCTCAGTCCAACGGGCGAGGGCAGAATCACCTGGATGAGCCTCTTCGCAACGCACGCCAGCGCTGACGACACCGCCAAGCAAGACTTCTCTTCCTCAATCTGCAGCGCGCTGATCGCGCTGCCTTTTCTCTTCCCGATCACAGCCGGCCCTTCTGTCAACGCCTGGCAGCAGCTGGCGTCCTGGCTGTGCATTGCGGTCCTGCTCCTCATGGTTGGTGTGGGGCATCCCAAACCTCATCCCTCCGTAGTTGCATGGCTCTCCGCGAGCGCAGTGCTTGTCGCGGTCTTCCAAAGCCGCTACCTGGGAACTGCTCCCTGGCTGTCTGCCCTTGCCGTTGTCTTCGCCTCCGGCATCGCGGCCGTCATCGGCGCTGGTCTCTCGCAGTCGCATCGCGGTCGGATGCAGTCCGCCGTCGCCCACGGCCTGCTGTGGGCGGGGGCAGTCAGCGCGGTGCTGGGACTGCTCCAGTACTACGACCTCGCGGGCTTCCTCCACCCCTGGACCACTGAACCCGGCGCCGGTCGGGCCTTCGGCAACCTGCGTCAGCGCAACCAGTTCGCGAGCTTGATCAGCATGGCGCTGATCGCAGCGCTCTGGCTCCATGCGCGTTATCGAAGCGGGTCATTGCGGCAGCGCCTGATCTGGCTGGGCACGGTCTCACTGCTCCTGGTCGCCGCCGCTGCTTCGACCTCGCGCACGGGCCTGCTCGAAATCGTCGCCATCGTAAGCGTGGCCGCGTTCATTGCGAGGCGAGAGCGCCAGGCGCGCCGTATCGATCCAATGCGCGTCGCGCGTTTGCCGGCGCCGTCGATGCTGTTGTCGTGGATACCGCTGTACTTCGCCATCGCCTGGCTCCTGCCTCGGCTCGCGGGCAGCGGTGTCGTCAGCATGATGCAACGCCTCAGCGATGTCGCGCTTGCTGGTGGGGACAGCCGGATGATCCTCTGGAGCAACGTGCTCACGTTGATCGTCGAACGTCCGTGGACCGGCTGGGGGTGGGGTGAACTGAGCTACGCCCATTACATGCACAGCACGCTCTATGTGGGGCCGCGCTTTGCCGCAATCCTCGACAACGCACACAACCTCCCGCTGCATCTTGCTGTGGAGCTCGGAATCCCCGCAGCCATATTGATCTGTGGAGGTTTCCTTTGGCTGGTGATTCGCGCGAGGCCGTGGCGCGAACGTGAACCGTTCCGGCTCATGGCCTGGGGGCTGCTCGGCGCGATCGTGCTGCACAGCCTGCTCGAATATCCGCTGTGGTACGGCCCCTTCCAGATGGTGTTCGGTCTGTGCCTCGGCATCCTGTGGTCGGGTGCGAATCGCGGCGACATCGGCGCACGGCATTGGACTCAGCGGCTGCCTGCGGCGTCAGCTGTCATGCTGATCGCAATCGTCGGCTATGCCAGTTGGGACTACATCCGCATCAGCCAGATCTATTTGCCGCGTGACGAGCGGCTGCTCACGTACCAAGACGACACGCTGGCCAAGGTGGAGGGGTCCTGGATGTTCGCGAACCAAGTGAGCTTCGCCAGAGTCACGCTGACATCCGTAACGTCCGGCAATGCCCCAGAGGTGCACACACTGGCCGAACGCGTCCTGCATTTTTCACCCGAGCCCCGGGTGATCGTCAAATTGATCGAGAGCGCCGAACTTCTGGGTCATCATGGCGAGGCCAAAACCGAAGCGGAACGTTTCGGCATTGCGTTCCCCGGCGAATACAGACTCTGGCTCCAGGACTCATCGATGGGTGCGGCAGCGCCGCAGTCGGCCGCACCATCTCCCTGAAAATTACTTCGCCACCAGCTCGCGCCAGGAAATGCGGCGCGTACCCGGCCCACCCGCACCGGGGGGAAGCAAGACGTTCTCCAACTTTCCAGTCGAGAGCTTCACACTGCCGACCAGCTGACTTCCCTTCCTCGCAAAGACAGAAGCCGAAGCGCCCAAACCGCTGCCATTGTTCAACATGGTGCCCACCACCTGGGCCTTTGTCGCGGGGAAAAGCGAAAGCCCCGTCTTGTAGTCCACGTAGTTCAGGTAGGCCGAGCCACCGATGCCGCAGGCATTGGCGTTGTTCGGGATGTTCGACACGAACACCAGGACGCCCAGTTGCAGCGTCGAATCGGTGTTGATGCGCTCGCCCGAATTCGGCAGGTCGATGAACCAGCCATTCATGTTGCTCAGGTTGGTGGCGTAGCTCATCGTGCTGGCGACGGTGCGCAGGCCATCCTTGTCGGTGAATGTCTGCTTCATGAAGCAGTTGGTCTTGAGTGTGTCTGTACAGGCCTTGGTGCGAGGACTGCCATAGAGGCTGGTGGTTGCATTGCTGCCCGTCAATGGGTCCTTGATCGCGTAGATGGTCTGCGTCTGCGTGTTGTTGATGTCCGGCACGCCCAGATAGCTGCCCGTCCCTACATAAATGATGTGGCTGCTGCTTGCAAAACCCAGTTCGATCCAGCTGGTGACTGGCTGAGGGTTGTTGGCCGCATCCTGAAGCGTTGCGAGCAACTGCACCGTGGCTTCTCCTCCCGAAGCCTTGAGCTTGCTCAGATCGAAGCGCCACACGTTGCCGTAGAGATCCCCGCTGTAAACCTGGCTCACCGTGTTGTTGAGGTTGATGTTGTCCATCCAGGCGCTGATGCGGGACAGGCCACTCGGGCAAGGAGCGACCGTGCAACCGGAGCCCGCCACCACCGCGGTGGCACTGCCGACACCCGTGCTGACCTTCTTGATGACCGCGCCGGTTTTGGCGTTCAGGATCCAGAGATGGCCGCCGCCATTGCCGGGTGAAACGTTGTTGTAGCCCGACGTCAAGATCACCGCCCAGGTGCCATCGGACAGCTTGGTGATGATCGGAATACCGTAGGTGTAGCCCATGTCTGCGTCGTTGCCGACGTTGAACTCCCACAGCACCTTGGGGGTGTCCGGGGTGGTCACGTCCAGCGCGTAGTAGCCGCGCCCGCCTGCGGCAAGGCCGCCCACGAGCAGGGTGTGCCACTTGTCGTCGAAGTAGGCCTCACCTTGTTGTGGAGAACCGTTCACGAAGTAGCTGTGATGGAGGCCGTAGTCCTTCGCCGCCAGCTTGTAGAGGTTGGGCAGCAGGATCGAGGGAATGTAGGCCCAGCTTTCGGCGCCCGTATCGGCATTGAACGCATGCAGCATGCCGTCATTGGCGCCCACGTAGACCATGCCTTGGCGCGACTCGTTGTCGCGCTTGAATTGCGCATAGCCGCTGTCCGGGTAGTTGTAGATCGATTTCTTGACATAGGCAGCCTGCGAACCAACGATGTCGCCAAGGACGTGCGTTCGCTTGAAGTAGTAATTGCCACCGGTGCCGCCGTCTTCGTTCGAGCGGTCGCCGCGCAGGAAGTTGACCAGATTGACGCCGCCCATGCCTTTGTCCGAGCCCGCGGCGGCGCTGTCGATCTGCTGAGCCTTGGGAACACAAGCACTTCCGCCAGCGCACACTTGCGACAGCGAACCGATGGCGGTCATCTTGAAGTAGTTCTTCATCGAGTCCGTCAGCGTGCCCCACGCAAAATTGATCAGGGTCGTTCCATCGTTGGTGTAAATCTTTCGCGCGGCGTAGTCGACTCTGTCCAGGAGGGGTGTCGGTGGCGTGGCCGCCGATGTGCTGGCCATTCCAGATTGCGCCCAGTCGGGCACGGTGCTGGGCGTTCCGCTCACCGGATCGATCCTGTAGCGCGCAAGTTCACCGAACCACTGAACCGAGGTGAAACCAGCATCGAACAAGAAATTGTCGGTGGCCGTGATGTTGGCTGTGCTGGGTGAAACCGCCGCGCCTGCGCTGGCCAGCGCATCCACGTTGTTCAGGAAGCTCGTAATACCGTCCTTTAGCGCGATGGGGTCGCCAGCACTGTAGTACGCGCCTCCGCCATTGACGCCTGCATGCCAGAGGTCGTCGACGGTCGTTTGTTGGTTGCTCACCGGCACTGGCCAGTTGCAACTGCCTCCGGTTTGCCAGCGGCAACGCGAACCCGCAGCGGTGGTGCCCTTCAGCACGTCGTAGTAGTCGCCGGTGGTGGCTGTTTGGTAGTCGGGACGGTACTGCATGTACCCGGACACGCCCAGTCCGATGGTGAACGTCGTCATGTTCTGCGGGCCGGTGCGTGTGTTGTTGGCAGAGACATCAACGCCCTTGTCATTCTTGGCAGTGCCCAGAATGGAGTCTCGGATGTCCGTGGTGTAGTAGTACCGAGCCACGTCGGCCAGGGAGTCGGAGACACCGAGACCGCCGTCGTAGAAAGGCCTCTCGGTGCCCGCCGCGCCGTCCGTATTGCCGATGGTTGTTGCGCCGTCGACCCGGGTGACGGTGTAGCCGGTAATGTTGCCCTGCCAGTCCTTCGTCGTAGAGTTCTCGTTCCAGTACCCGTCGGTCGAGAGCATCGTGTAGTTGCGTTGGCAGGCGAACTGCATCGGGTCGTTGACCGTCACGGAAGTATCGTTCTGACTGACGGCATTGACCCATAGCTTTTGCTTGCCGGTCAGCTTTCCCGAATAGATGCGACCAGCGGTCGACAGTGCCACGCGCAAACCGGTGCCGTTGCTGGGAATGGCGGCAACCAGCTTCTGGTACCACAGGTCTTTTTGCCCGCCCGCTTCAGTCGTGATGTCCGCGATGTTGAGAAAGTCCGAGTCCGTGTTGTTGTTGAGGCTCATATAGCCAACTCGATAACTCGATGTCAGCGCTGCGAACCCAAGGCCTGCGGCTGTCTTGGTCATCTGCATGCGCGTGTGGTAATAGGCCCACCAGTTCGCGTAGTTGGTCATTTCTTCGGCGTACGTGCAGGTGGTGGCGGTCTCATTACCGCAGTCTGTCCGCGTACTTGCCTTTGGATAGGTGGCCTTTGCGGGCTTGATGTCGGTTCGATCGTTGGTGCCAGGTACCGATACGCCGCCGCCAACAAACGCGGTCAATGTGAGCGTTTTCCTTGAGTTGGACTTGGTCGCGACGGGTTTGAACCGGATTGCTCCAGCGGAAGTCGGTGCTGTGATCGTGACGATCGCGCCGTTGACGGATGCACTGTATCCCGCGACTCCACAGCTGCCGGTTACGAGATTTGCACATGCGTTGATCTGGGCTGCAATTGCAGTCGCGATCTGGCCGCTGTTGCGCAGATTGCCATCGGTACCTCCGGCCATGATCTGCACGTTGTTGACTTGGATGCCGGTGACCGACACTTCGTTGCCCTGGTTGTTGCTACCACTGACCTCCAGGGTCGCCGTGGCGCCAGGACCGCCCGGATACCGCGGAAACAGGTAGGTCTTCCCCCCCGCAGGCGCCGTGTTGATGCGCGTGGCCTGGCAATCCGTGAGCGCTGCGTCGCTGCACCAGCGCAATTTGGCGGGCAAGGGATAGTCCGTGCTGGTCTTGTCCTGTGTCTTGCAATCTCTCAGGCTGGCATCGCTGCAGTACTCACCCGCATTGAATATGTAGAAGCGAGCATCGATCGTCAGATCCTTGTTTCCGTTGTCTTGTACTTTGTAGGCGTCGTTCGGGACTGCTTTCCACGCTCCGGAATTGGCCGATGTCATGGAGTCGTAGCTATCGCCGTTGTACTTGACCGGAGGCTTGTATGTCGTAGCCGGGTTGTAGTAGACGCTGTTGTAGGTGCTGTTGCGAAAGAGCTCTGGATTGGCCGTGGTGGCCCAGTCCGGCAGGTAGTCGAAATCCATACTGCCCGAATCGTCGAGCACGAAGAAGATGTTGGGATTGACAAGGTTGGGACTCGAAGTCTCCAACGGAGCAGTCGCGAGATTGGTGGGGGCCGCAATGGCCGTGTACATGGCTGCCAGCATCGGCACGATGCACAGCGTGGCTTGCAAAAGATAAGTAGTGCTGCGTTTCATGGGTATGTTCTTCCTGTTGCGGCGACTAGATCGCCACCATGGCCTGAACCATGCTCTGGGTATTGCGTGGACCGTCGACGATCACGGTGATGCGGTAGTAGGTCTGCTTGGGCGAGTCCACATTGCTGCCTGTGCCGCCGCGGCCCCCGCCGCCGGTGCAGGACGTGCCGCCCGGGCAACTGCCGGCAATGGCGCGTGGCGGTGTCGCGCACACGTTCGAACTCGTGTTTGCCTCACCGGTCGTCTCGCACATGCGCTGAATGACGTAGCTCACCGTATTGCCCGTGTTCGGATCGATGGCCAGAGGCTTGGCGCTGGTGGCGAGCTTCTTCGACCAGAAATCGGCCCAGCTCTGTTGGGTCGCGGGATCGGGGTCGGTCCTGGAGGCCAAGTAACCCTGTGCCGTCTGATCGCATGAAACAGAACTGCCGGAGGCGCAGCCGGTTGTGTCGTTGACGTTGTCCTCGAGCCACTTGACGGCGGTTTCGACGCCGATGTCGGCCGAGTGCGTGGCCGCCTGCTGGAATGCCAGGTTGCCGGCAATCGTGTTGGATGTACCCACCGAGCGTGTCAGCGCAACGGCCGCCAGGGTCAGCGCAACCAGCACGATCAGCGCGAGGATCAGTACCACGCCGCGCTGCGACCTGCTGCCTTTCATGCGACTGTTGTTCATGCCTGGTCGCCCGGTTCGAAATTCATTGCTCAGCATCCGCCAGCCCCTCCTTGCGCCGTGGTCTGCGACCCTTGCCAGACCAGATTACGGACCGGTACCGTGGTTTGCAGTGTCTTGTAGCGATAGTTCTTCCAATCCGACGCGCCGCTCAGATCAATAGGCGCCGATGTGGTGCCGGCCCAAGTGGGCGCGACGTTCGTCGAAGGCGTTTCGCCGGCTGTGGCGTTGTACTTGGTGTATTGGCCGCTGCGCGCTACGAGCACAAGGCGCAACGCCAGCGTGCGCGCCCAGGCGCACTGCACATCGAGCCCGCTCACGTCGGCCGTGCTGCCTGGCGTGATCTGGTCGTAGGTGTCTACGATGCCGGCCGATTTGTTCTGCGGAATTCCCGAGGTGTCGCGCCCGTACTGCGCACGCAAGCCCGCGATGTTGGATGCAATGGGGACCCATACCGTGGAATCCAGTGTCGTCCCCACATAGGCTGCGTCCGAGCAGTTGTAGGCGCTGTAGTCGCACACCGTGAGGTTGCCGTTGCGCACCGCATAGGCGCGGACAACTAGTGCCTGGCCCATGTTGTAGACCATGCTGCCCAGCGCCAGGCCAGTGGCGTTGCCCGGCGTCACCGCGAGCGTGGTGCCACTGATGGCTGTGACCTTGTCCAGCGCAAGAGCGCAGGGAGTTGGTCGCGCGATTGGCTGCGCAATCACGTAGTCGCCGGTGGCGAACGACTTGGCCGTGGTGATCGGATAGCTCTTGGTGGAGGGCGTGGCCGCAACAAGGTCGCCTTCGGCCGAGCTGTCGCTGGTGCCATAGACAACCAGCAATGTGTCGGTTCCCGCGGCTCCCGCCGGAACGATCGTTGCCGCTGGGTTGATCACCACGGGCGCCAGAGCATTGAGCGTGACTGCCTTCTTGTCCTGGCTCGTCGTGAAGCTCAGGCTGCAGCCCAGGAGGCTGAAGGTGTTGATGCCGTAGCCGGCTTCGCGCACGTCGCGTTCGATGCCGTACAGGGCGATGGAGCCGTTGATCTGCGCATCGTCGCCGCCGGTAGTGGTGCGCTTGTTGCCTTCGAACACACCGAAGACCTGCATGATGACGATGACGGACAGCATACCGATCAGCAGGCCGACCAGGAGCTCGATCAGGCTGAAGCCGGAGGTCGCTCGGCGTTCGCGGGAACGAATGAAGTGGTTCATTGCTGGGTTTATTTCTGCGGCTGGTCGAGCCGCGCGATCAGCTTGAAATTTCGCTGCGTGTCGCCCGGCGCTTGCCAATAGATGGTGATGGTGGCTGTGTTGGTGCCGAGAGAGGCTGTGGCGCCCTTGGGCTCGCCGACGATCGTGACCGTGGGTTTGTTGGTCGCAATGGTGGTGCCAGGCAATGAGCCAGCCCACGCATCTTTCCAAGCCTTGTATCCGTCGCCATCGGTAACGAACTGGGCCTGCAGAATCGCGTCGCTACGGTCGCTGACCCACATGCGGCTGACCAGGTCGTTGGCTTGCAGGACTGCGGTCGATCGGTACTCTGCAGCCGAGGCCTGCTTGACGGAGGTGGCCTGCAGGCCGATCAGGCCGAGCACCCCGACCGAAAAGATCAGCAGCGCGACAAGCGCTTCCAGCAACACGATGCCGCGTTGACTGCCGTGGTTGCGTGAAGCACGGGCACTTCGGTGATGAAGAGAGGTGTTCATGATCGTCATCAGGGAATGCAGGCCATCGGATCGCCAGTGCCTCGCTTGGGATCGCACATGCGGATCTGTCCGCCGGCGGAAACCAGAACTCGCAGGCAGCGCAAGGTGCCGCCAGCGGGATCGGCCGCGCAAACGCCCTTGCTGGACTTGATGTCGATGGCCCCGTCTTCTATGGCGGTGACAGGGGACGCTGTCGTAACCATGCGCCCCAAACCGTTGAAGCCGAAGGTCGCGCCGTGATTACTGCTGAGGGTGGCGCTTGACCGGCCGGTAACCGGCTGTCCGGTTTGAAGGATGTGCGACACGCTCGATTCGTCGACGCCTTCGCCGCACCTCGAAGCAGGTGTATTGCTCGAACCGACGTTCACGACCCAGTTGGTTCCTGCGATGTCGATGGCGCAAGTATTGTCAAGGGTCGTGGTCAACTGCAATCGCACGGTGGTATTGCGCCGTATCGCTTCGGCGCGTGCGAATTGCAGGCCGTTCTGGAGCGATTCAGCGGTGCTGCGGATCTGCGAGTTGTTGATCCATTCGGCAAAGCTGGGTGCGCCGATCGCAATGGCAATCACCAGGATGACAATGCCCACGAGCAACTCGATCAGCGACACACCGCGTGCAACGAACGCCGCCTGCGGTCGGCGGTACGCATGCGCTCGCATTCAGCACCCGCTCTTGCTTGTGGTCCAGCAGGTGTTGCTGGTCGGCCAACCTGTCTTGGCTTGGGATGTCCTCTTGACTCCGGATTCGTTGATCGAATACTCGAACGCGCTCATCGTCTTTTTGCCTTTGGCGACGAGCGTGTAGGTCGGAGCCGAGCTGGATGAGCAGCTGAAGTCGAAACTGTCGCTCGTGGCCAGGGTGGCGACGTTGATGATGCAGTCGTTGCCCGTCGTGCCCTTGTAGGTGCGGTTGTCCTGGTAGGCCTGTTCCATCCGCACCGCGAGCGCCGAAAGATTCGACGTCGCATCCGGAATGCGTCCCCGAAGCACATAGTCGCCATACAACGGCAGTGCAATGGCCGACAACACCCCGATGATCACCACCACGATCATGATCTCGATCAGGGTGAAGCCCCGCTCGAGGCGACGGGAGGCAAGGATGCGGCTGCAAGAGGGCAAATGATTCACGGCGGGCTTTCCTGAGGTGCCTCTCGTTCTGTCCGAGGAGAGGCAATCTAGTGACATTGGTCACAGATTGTCACCAACTGGTTACCCATTGCAAAAACCGCTCGTCAGGGGCGACGTGCCGCTCGTCCCCTCGATTTCCGGCTGTTCCGAGGCCGTTAGGTCTCTTTCTTGTTCTTATTTCTTAAGGTTTGCAGTCACTCGGCCACCCAACTCCCCGACTTCCCCCCATGCTTCTCCAACACATGCACATCCGTGATCCGCATCCCCCGGTCCACCGCCTTGCACATGTCGTAGATCGTCAATAGCGCCACCTGCACAGCCGTCAGCGCTTCCATCTCCACCCCGGTTGGCCCGACCGTCTCGACAGTGGCCGTGCAAGCTACCTGCGGCGCGCTGCCCCCTTCAGCCAGCGCAAACGCCACGGCCACGCGCGTCAAGGCCAGCGGATGGCACAACGGAATCAGGTCGCTCGTCTTCTTCGCCGCCTGGATCCCGGCGATCCGCGCGATGCCCAGCACATCGCCCTTCTTCGCCGTGCCGGATTCGATCAGCGCCAGCGTCGCCGCCTGCATCTCGATGCGTCCGGTGGCCACGGCCACGCGGTGGGTGGACGGCTTGGCGGCCACGTCGACCATGTGGGCCTGGCCCTGGGCGTCAAAATGGGTGAGGGTGCTCATGGGGGTGCCTTCGTGCTTCGCACTGCGGTGCCGAGCTCGTTGGGGCCGGGCTCATGGGTGAACGTTCGTTTTGAAGATGCATCATACGAGCCCGAGCCATGGACGAGGAATGCTGCGTTTGACTCCCTCCGCAAAGCCAAAGACCACCGCAACGCCCATCCTGCGCGCGCTATGCGCTTCCGTTTTGATAGCGGCGCAGGCACTGTTGCCGATACCCGCCGGCGCGCAGATGCAGCCGATCCTGCCCGGCCTCGGCGACGGCGGCGAGATGACCGCCAGCGCCGAGCGCAGCCTCGGCGACCAGATCGCCCGCGAGCTTTATCGCGACACCGACTACATCGACGATCCGGTGATCGCCGCCTACGTCCAGGAGATCTGGCAGCGCTTGCTCGCGGCCGCACGTTCCCGGGGCGAACTCACGCCCGAACTCGACGAGCGCTTCGCCTGGACCGTCGTGCTGGGCCGCGACCGCAACATCAACGCCTTCGCACTGCCGGGCGGCTATCTCGGCCTGAACCTCGGGCTGGTGGCCGCAGTCGGCAGCCGCGACGAGCTGGCGACGGTGCTCGGGCACGAGCTCTCGCACGTCACGCAGCGCCACATCTCCCGGATGATGAGCAAGCAGGGCAAGCAGATGCCGCTGATGATCGCGGGCCTCATCCTCGGGATGATCGCCGCCAGCAAGAGCCGCAACAGCGACGCCGGCCAGGCCGTGATCATGGGCAGCCAGGCGCTCTTCATGCAGAACCAGCTGAGCTTCTCGCGCGACATGGAGCGGGAGGCCGACCGCATCGGTTTCGGCGTGATGACGCAGGCGGGCTTTGCGCCGCAGGGCGCGGCCGCCATGTTCGAGAAGCTGCAGTACGCCTCGCGGCTGAACGACAACGGCTCCTACCCGTACCTGCGGAGCCATCCGCTCACGACCGAGCGCATCTCCGACATGCAGGGCCGCTTCCAGTTCCGCATGGACACGGCCCCCGCGATGCCGCTCGAAATGGACCACGGGATGATCGCCTCGCGCGCCCGTGTGCTGACGCGTCCGGGCGTCGACGTGCTGCGTCTCTGGATCCAGTCGGCCGCGAGCGGCGAGTTCGCCAAGAGCACACCGGCCCAGCAGGCAGGCACGCTCTATGCGGCGGCGATGGCAGCCAAGGAGCTGCGCGACTACAAGGCGGCGCGCGCGCTGGTCGAGCGGCTCGTCGCGCGCACCGCGGAAGATCCGGCCGCGGCGAAGCAGGCGCGCTGGCTCAACGCAGAGATCGAGCTGGCCGCCGGCGCCCCGGCCAAGGCGGCCGCGCTGCTCGATGCCAAGTCGAAGGAGCGGCCCGAGATGATCCTCGCAGCCGAGGCCGCAACCGCAACGCGCCAACCCGCACCGATGATCCCCGTGCTGCGCGACTGGGTGGCCGCCAATCCGCGCGATGCCACGGCGTGGCGCGTGCTGGGCAACCTGTATGGTGCGCAGAACGACACGCTGCGCGCAGTGCGCGCCGATGCCGAAGCCAACGTGGCGATCCTCGACTACCCCGCGGCGCGCGATCGTTTCAAGGCGGCGCAGGAGTTGGTGCGCAAGTCGGGCGCTTCAGGCGTGCCCATCGATCACTACGAGGCGTCGATCATCGACACCCGCGCGCGGGCCGTCGATGTGCTCGTGAAGCAGCAGGCGGAAGAGCCGCCGCTGAAGTAGCCGTGTTCAGCGCTTGGAAAGGAGACCGCCCAGCGCGGTCTCGATAAGAAGGCCCAGCAGCGAGTAGATCAGCGAGCCGATCAGCGCGGCCACGAAGCCGTTGACGTGAAAGCCGCCGAGGAGCCCCGACGCGGCCCAGAACAGCAGCGCGTTGATCACGAACAGGAACAGCCCGAGCGTGACGATGGTGACCGGCAGCGTCAGCACCACCAGCACCGGCCGCACGATCATATTGAGCAGCCCGATCACCGCAGCTGCGATGAGCGCGGAGCCAAAGCTCGCAACCTGGACACCTGGGTAGAGATAAGCCACCGCCAGCAGCGCGACGGCGCTGAGCAGCCATTTGATGATGATGCGCATGCGGCGCAGGATACCCCAGAGCCTAAAAAACAACGAGCCCCGGAGCGTTGCCGCACCGGGGCTCGTCAGGGATGTCTGCCTTGCCGCTTACTCAGCCAGCTCGTTTGCCAGCACCAGCAATGCGCCCATGCCCATCACGGCGCCGGGAAAGGCCCAGCCCGACTGGTGCGCGGGCGTCTGGTCGGGCGTGACCGGTTCCAGGTCGACGCCGATCTTCGGGCGGCGTGCATCGACCACATGGGTGGCGCCGTGCTCGCGCTTGAGTTGCTGCGTCAGCTCGGCGAGCGGGCCCTTGGCCAGCACCGGCGTCACCTGTCCGCCGTTGCGCTCGAGCAGGGGCAGCAGCTGGGCCTGCACCTTGCTGAACCACTTGGCGCGCCAGTTCTCGCGCGCGCTGTGGCTCACCCACTTGCTGATGCGATGCGTCATGCGCGGCGCGCAGGCCACGAGCACCCAATGGCGCGCCACGACGCTGTTGGCGTCCGGCGCGAGTTCGGCGAACTGCTCGCTGGCATACACGGCGTCGTCGACATAAAGAATGATCTTTTCCATGAGTGCTCCTTCAGATAGTTAGAGTGGCAGAG
Source organism: Variovorax trehalosi (assembly GCF_051216415.1). NCBI lineage: Bacteria > Pseudomonadati > Pseudomonadota > Betaproteobacteria > Burkholderiales > Comamonadaceae > Variovorax > Variovorax trehalosi. Next base: position 509,783 of record NZ_JBPJZG010000002.1, on the reverse strand, counting down.
ACTGGTTTGGACAGGAAAGTTTCTCAGCGAAGGCTCTGGCGATCAATGGGGTATGCCAGTGCTCAGCCGCTCGTCACAGCCGTTGCCGGCTTGTTGCGGGCCTGGCGCATGGCCACCCACTTGCCGATCGCGAGCACCAGCAGTGCGCCACCGATGCCGGCTGCGTACTTGATCGTGTCGGTCTGCGGCACCTTCGGCACCCAGGTCCAGGCAGCGGCGTTCGCCAGGGCCGGGTCGGACACGGCCATCGTGCCGGCGATCCAGCCGAGCAGCATGCCGCCCAGCGTGATGATCATCGGGAAGCGGTCCATCAGCTTGATGACCAGCTGGCTGCCCCAGACGATGATCGGAATGCTCACGAGCAGGCCGAAGATCACGAGCGGCATCTGGTGGCCTTCGCCTGCACCCTGTGCGGCGCCGGCGATGGCGATCACGTTGTCCACGCTCATCACCAGGTCGGCCACGATCACGGTCTTGACGGCGCCCCACAGCTTGTCGCTGCCGGTGATGTTGCCGTGCGCGTCGTCATGCTCGGGGGCCAGCAGCTTGATGCCGATCCACAGCAGCAGGATCGCACCCACCAGCTTCAGGAATGGAATGGCCAGCAGTGTCAGCGCAAAGAAGATCAGGATCACGCGCAGCACGATCGCGCCGGCGGTGCCCCACAGGATGCCCTGGGTGCGCTGGGCGGGCGGCAACTTGCGGCACGCCAGTGCGATGACGACGGCGTTGTCGCCGCCGAGCAGGATGTCGATCATGATGATCTGACCGACAGCGACCCAGAATTCCGGGGTCATGAACTGTTCCATAGGTTCCTCTTTGTCTTCGCGCCGTTCCTGCCGTTCCTTGTGTGGATCGCGACGGGCAGGCGCATACCGATGCGTTTCGATTCATCCCACGAAGGGCTGGTCGAAAGCGAATAGACGAAGACGCCGGGATGACTCCGGGGACTTGCGAACGCTTCGACCAAACCTGCACAGGTTCAAATCGAAGGTCTTGCTCGACAGCGCCTGCGCCAGTGCGCATGCGTTGCCCGAAAGGCCGGAAGTGTTTTGCTTCGTATTGACGACCTGTCGATTCCCGCCGTTGTGCACAGCGGTCGGGAGCTACTCCCCTTCGTGGGCGGGATTAGAGCATCGAAGGCCGCGATGTGGCAACCGAAAGTTTTCAGGCATTCACGGGGAACCGCCCGGCAGGGCCTATGAACAGGCGCTTTCGCGCTATCTGATTTGTAGCATTCATGTCCCTTTGAGGCGGCGGGACATTGGCGGACTATGATCGCCGCTCGCTGCTTTTTCACTCCCCCATGGCCGCCATCCACATCACAGACATCGAGGCCGCCATCAACCACTGGCGCGCGAAAAGTCCTTCGCCCGACGGCGTCACGCTGGCACCCGAACTGCGCGCGCTGGCCGAGGTCTACGCGCTCATGGTGTTCCACCACGAGGACGAGGTCGACGAGGTCGGCTTTCCGCCCAAGGCCTGGGCCGCCTGGCTCGACTGGTACCACAGCACCCCCGACACGCCCTGCATCGCGATCTGCTCCACCAGCCAGGGCGACGACGAATGCAAGGGGTGCGGCCGCACCTTCGACGAGGTGCAGCACTGGCCCGCCATGACGCCCGTCGAGAAGCGCGTGACCTGGCGCCGCATCACGATGGAAGACTCGGCCTGGCGCTTCAACAAGTACGCCGAGCGGGCGCGTGAAGCGGAACCGCCGCAATGGCCCGACGATCCGGCCGAACCTCTCGGCCCCGACGACACGCCTTGAAGAGCAATCGCCATGCGTCGTCTCGCCCAAGCACCCAATCTCGCCATCGCGACCTTGTGGGTACACGCCCTGCGTGAAGACGGCGTCGAAGCCTCGGTGCAGCGCGAGTTCCTCGGCGCCGTCATGGGCCAGCTGCCGCCCGACCAGTGCCTGCCCGAAATCTGGATCGAAGACGACGCCCAGTTCGAGCGCGCCAAGGAGCTGCTGCACGCAGCGCAGCACCGGCCGCAGCGCAACTGGCAATGCGTCTGCGGCGAGCAAATCGAGGGCGGCTTCGAGCAGTGCTGGCAGTGCGGCGAGATGATGCCGGCCGCCTAGGCGCCGCTCATTTCCAGCGCAACAACTCGACGTCGATGCTGTTGGTGCCGTCGCCCAGCGTGAGCGTGTTTTCCTGGATGGTCGCCTGCAGCTGCATGCTGCGCTGCGCGAGCGCGGCCAGCGCCTGCGAGGCCTCGGTCGGCACGCGGTAGACCTTCAGGTTCTGCGGCCGCGTGAGCTTGTTCTCGATGCCGCGCCACCAGATCTCGGCCGCGTGGTTGAAGCAGTAGACGATCACCTCGTCCGCCTTGCCGCAGGCCTTGATGATGGGCTTGTCCTCGGGCTGGCCGACCTCGATCCAGATCTTGGTCTCGCCCGTGAAGTCGCGCAGCCACACGTCCGGCTCCTCGACGTTCGAGAGACCCGCGCCGAAGGCCAGCGTGCCGTCGCCCTGGCAGATGTCCTGCAGCTGGTGGGCGTTGAGCGCGAGCGCGACGAGCCGGATCATCATCCGCTCGTCGGTCTCGCTCGGGTGGCGCGCCAGTGTCAGCGCATGGTCGGCGTAGTAGCCGTGGTCGATGTCGGCCACCGCGAGGGTGGCCTTGAAGATGGTGGATTTGAGGGCCATGGGTGCGCGAGTGTATGCCCGCGCTCCCTTGGCTTCAGAACGCCACCGACGCCTGCAGGTACAGCGTGCGAGGCTGTCCGACGTACTTGCCGCCGTTGTTGTCCACCGAGCGGTTGTAGTAGCGGCGATCGAACAGGTTCTTGATGCCGACGGCCAGCTTCAGGTTGCTCATCGATGGGCCGAAGTCGTAGGCGGCGCGCAGGTTCACGGTGCTGTAGCCCGGGATGTTGCCGAGGCGGCCGGTCGAATCTTCGAGCGTGATGTATGGCTTGCCATCGTCAGGCGAGCCCGGCGAGCGCTGCTTCGACTGCGCATACACATCGGCATTCAGCGTCCACGGACCGCGCTCGTAGCGCGCACCCAGCGTCAGGATCTGGCGCGAATAGAACGGCAGGTCGCGTCCGGCGAAGTTGCCGGCCTTGGAGGTGGCCTGCGTGTACGTGTACGTGCCCGAGACCGACAGGCCCTTGAGCGATGCGCTCAGGTCGCCGAGGTCGTAGCGCAGCGCCGACTCCAGGCCGCGGTGGCGCGTGGCGCCCAGGTCGGTCCACTGGCCGACGTCGCCGGTGATGGAGCGCGCCAGCAGCAGTTCCTTGTCGAAGTTGATGTTGAACAGCGTCAGCTCGCCGCTCCAGGCCTCGCCCTTGTATTTCGTGCCGATTTCATAGGTCTTGGCCTTCTCGGGATGCAGGCTGGTGGTGGACTGCGCGAGCTGGGCGTACTGCTGCGGGCCGAACGACACGCCGGCATTCGCGAACAGCGACCAGCGCTCGCTCGCGCGGTAGAGCACCGACAGCGTCGGCAGCACTTCGTTGGAATCGATCTTCGGATAGATCGCGTTCGTGATGCGGTTGTTCGCCACGGTGAACACGTCGTTGTGCGAGCTGAAGGATTCGTAGCGCACGCCGGGCGTGACCGTCCAGTTGCCGAAGTCGATGCGGTCGTCGATGTAGAACGCATGCGCGGTCGTGCCGCCCTTGCTGGTCTGGTACGGCGCCTGGGTGAGGCTGTAGGCGTTCTCCAGGGGCGAGGGCGTGTAGTAGCGAGTGCGCGCCGCCACCTCGGAGGCTTGTTCCCTGAGGTAGCGGAAACCCACGCTGACTTCCTGCACCACGCTGCCCGAATCGAACAGGCGCGAGTAGCGGGGCTCGACGGCGAAGGTCTTGTAGTTGCGCGGTGCGGTGGTCAGGCGCCGCCTGCCGGCGTTGGCGCCGGTGCCTTCCTGCTCCAGGTAGCTGCTGCGGTACGAGTCCGTGTAGTACGTCAGCATCTCGAACTTGTTCACGCCGTCGTTGTGCGTGTACTTGACCGAGCCGTCGGTGCGGCTGCCGGTGAATTCGTCGAAGGGGCGGTCCGACTGGAACGGGTTCGCCGCGAACTGCGCGGTGGTCAGCCCGCCCGGCATGCGGCCCTTGCCTTCGAAGCGGTGCAGCGAAATGGCGATGTCGTCGGTGTTCGAGATTCGGTAGGCGCCCTTGAGCATCAGGTCGTCGATGCTGGTGTGGTCGTTGCTCTCGCGGAAGCCGTTGCCATGCGTGCCCGAGTACAGCAGCGCGAGGCCCAGGCCGTTCTCATTGGTGCCGCCGACGAACAGCGTGGGCGTGGTCTTGGTGCCGCCGCCGCGGCTCGCGCCTTCGACGCCCACGCCGACTTCACCCGAGAACTGCTTGGGAATCGAGCGCGTCACGAAGTTGATGATGCCGCCCACGTTCTGGGGGCCGTAGCGCACCGAGCCCGCGCCGCGCACCACGTCGACCGTCTCGATGCTGCCGAGCGACAGCGGCGCGAGCGACAGTTGCGGCTGGCCGTAGGGCGCGTAGGCGAGCGGCACGCCGTCCAGCAGGATGGTCGAGCGCGGGGAGAGGCGCGAGGTCAGGCCGCGCACGCCCACGTTCAGCGAGATGTCGCTGCCGCCGGTGCCGTTGCTCTCCTGCACCTGCACGCCCGGGATCTGACGCAGCACGTCGCGCACGCTGGAGGCGCCGCTTTCCTGGATCTGCTTGCGCTCGACGATGCTGCGCGCGCCGGCGTGTTCGAGCACCTTGGTCTCCTTGGGGCTGGCGAGCCAGTCGCCCGTGACGGTGATGGTCTCCAGCGACTTCGACGGGTCGGCGGCAGGTTCTGCGTCGGCTGCGAAGCTCTGCAGGCTCAGGGGCAACAAGGCCATCGCGATGGCGGTGCGTTTGTGCGGGAACAAGGGGGACTCCTCCGGGAATGAAAAACAAGAAATGCGTGTGGCAGGGCGTGGGGCGTCTTCTTCAGGACGTCGTGCGGCTGGAAAGCGCGTTGTTGTTGCGGGCCGCGGCGGCCATGGCGCGTCGGCGCCACCAGAGCCAGATGCCGCTGAAACCCAGGCCGCCGAGCGCCAGGCCGAGCAGCGCGGTGACGACCTGGTGGGCCACGCCGCCCAACTCGCCCGTGTGCAGCGGAAAGATCACCGCCACCGCGCCGTTGCCGGCATCGAGGTCCTGCCATTTGCGCGCCGCCAGCACCTCCCCGCTGACGGGGTTGAGCCACACCGAGCTGATGCCGTTCGGGTGCGGATCGTCGGCGAGCCGGAAGCGCACGCGGATCGGCCGGTCCGCCTTGCCGGGCACCAGCACGTAGCCGATCGGCTGGCCCGGATACACCTGCTGCGCGCGGGCCACGAGGTCGTCGAGCGGCATGCGCGGGCCGCTGGCGCTGCCCTTGGCGATCGTCGGCGGCTTGACCGGCTTCTGACCCACGGCGGCGGAGATGAAGTCGCCCAGCGGCCGCCAGGCCATGTAGGCGCCCGTGGCCACCGACACCGCGATCAGGAGGCCGAGCACCGCGCCGCCTGTGCGGTGCAGGTCGAACAGCCCGCGCAGGAGGCCACGGTTCAGCACGATGCGCAGCGACGGCGGCCAGCGCACCGGCCACCACAGCACCAGGCCCGTCACCAGCAGGAACAGGTAGGACAGCGCCACGAAGGCCAGGATGCCTTTGCCGGTGCTGTCGAGCAGCAGGCTGTTGTGGATCTTGTAGGCCAGGTTGTAGAAACCTTCCTCGGTGCCGCGCCGGCCTTGCTCGGCGCCGGTGGCCGGGTCGAGGTAGAGCGTGCCGTCCCACTTGCCGCGCACCAGCACCCAGAGCGTTTCGTCGGCGTGGTGCGGCGGGCGCAGCGTGAAATTGGTGTCGGGGCCGAATTCGGACACGATGCGCTGGCGCAGCGGCTCGAGCGGCAATGCGGCCGCAGCCGCGATGGCATCGCCCGCGCTGCGCGAGACGAAGAGGTCGGCATGCACCCGGCGGTCGATTGGCTGCGCCACCACCAGCACCGCGCCGAGCAGCGCCGTGAGGGCCAGGATCGGTCCGAGCGTGAGCCCGGTCCAGCGGTGGATCTTCAGCCAGAGACGTCGCAGCGGAGCGCGCAGCATGAAACACGGGGACCTCGAGGAGTCCCGTCATGGTTGTTGGCTGGCGCACCCGTGAAAAGAAGGGCGCGTTGGCTGGAAAGTTGGGGTCCGCGTGTGCGTCAGACCAACCGTTCGCTGCGGCTGGTGGATCGATACACGGGAACTTTAGATTCTACTGGCGAGTTCCGCGGCCTTGCCGACGTAGCTGGCGGGTGTCATGGCCAGAAGGCGGGCTTTTTCCTCGTCCGGAATGGCCAGCGAGCGGATCAGCCCATGCAGCGCCTCGGCCGTCACGGTCTTGCCGCGCGTCACTTCCTTGAGTTGCTCGTAGGCGCCCTGCACGCCGTAGCGGCGCATCACGGTCTGGATCGGCTCGGCCAGCACTTCCCACGAGGCGTCGAGGTCTTCGGCCAGCGCTTCTTCGTTGAGTTCGAGCTTGCCCAGGCCCGTGGCCAGGCTCGCGTAGGCCAGGGTGGCGTAGCCGAAAGCCACGCCGATGTTGCGCAGCACCGTGCTGTCGGTCAGGTCGCGCTGCCAGCGGCTGATGGGAAGCTTCTCGCTCAGGTGGCGCAGCACCGCGTTGGCCAGGCCCAGGTTGCCTTCGGCGTTCTCGAAGTCGATCGGGTTGACCTTGTGCGGCATCGTCGAGGAGCCGATCTCGCCCTTCTTCAGCCGCTGCTTGAAGTAGCCCAGGCTCACATAGCCCCAGACGTCGCGCGAGAAGTCGACCAGGATCGTGTTGGCGCGCGCCACCGCGTCGAAGAGCTCGGCCATGTAGTCGTGCGGCTCGATCTGGATGCTGTACGGCTGGAAACTCAGGCCCAGGCCCAGCGGCGCGGGCGTCTCGATGACCTTGCGGCTGAAGGCTTCCCAGTCGAAATCGGGCCAGGCCGCCAGGTGGGCGTTGTAGTTGCCGACCGCGCCGTTCATCTTGCCCAGGAGCTGCACCGAGGCGATCTGCGCGCGGGCCTTCGAGAGGCGCACTGCCACGTTGGCGATTTCCTTACCGACCGTGGTCGGGCTGGCGGTCTGGCCGTGGGTGCGCGAGAGCATCGACACACCGGCGAACTGGTGCGCCATTTCGCGCAGCTTGGCGATGAGGCCGTCGATGGCGGGGAGCACCACCTTTTCGCGCGCGGCCTGGATCTGCAGGGCGTGGCTGGTGTTGTTGATGTCTTCGCTGGTGCAGGCGAAGTGCACGAACTCGGCGGCGGCAAGCAGCTCGGGCCGGGCTTCGAACTTGGACTTGATCCAGTACTCGACGGCCTTCACGTCGTGGTTGGTGGTCTTCTCGATCTCCTTGATGGCCAGCGCATCGGCCTCGGAGAAGTGGGACACCAGGCCCAGCAGGTACTTGCGGGCGCCGCCGGTGAGGGGCTTGAATTCGGCGAAGCCGCAGTCGGACAGCGCAATGAACCACGCCACCTCGACCTGCACGCGCCGGTGCATGTAGCCCTGTTCGCTCATCAGCGGGCGCAAGGCCGCGAGTTTGGCCGCATAGCGGCCGTCAAGGGGGGAGAGGGCGGAGACGGTGGAAAAGCTCATGCCCGAATTTTAGGCGGCCGGCGGTCCGTGGGGCCGTACCGACACATCGGGGTGGATCCGGGCCCCGGGTTGTCCCGTTCACCTAAAATGATTATGAGCAAGTGTTATCAAGCCAAGAACAAAGGGAGAGAGCCTTCATGAAACTGATCGGATCCGCCGCCAGCCCTTATGTGCGCAAGGTGCGCGTGGTGCTGGCCGAAAAGCGGCTCGATTACCAGTTCGTGCTCGAGGACGTCTGGTCCGCCGACACCACCATCTCCAACTCCAATCCGCTGGGCAAGGTGCCCTGCCTGATCATGGAAGGCGGGGAGGCGATGTTCGATTCGCGCGTGATCGTGGAATATCTCGACACGCTGTCTCCGGTAGGCAAGCTCATCCCGCAGCAGGGCCGCGAGCGCGCCGAGGTCAAGACCTGGGAGGCGCTGGCCGATGGCGTCATGGACGCCGGCGTGCTGTGGCGCCTGGAAGCCACCTGGTCCGGCCGCAACGACCACGAGCGCAGCACGACCTGGATCGAGCGCCAGCGCGCGAAGGTCGTGGATGGCGTGGCCGCCATGTCCAAGGGCTTGGGCGACAAGCCCTTCTGCAGCGGCATCCACCTGAGCCTGTCGGACATCGCTGTGGGCTGCACGCTGGGCTGGCTGAACTTGCGCTTTCCCGACATCGACTGGCGCGGCGAGCACGGCAATCTGGCCAAGCTCTATGACAAGCTCATGCTCCGCCCGAGCTTCATCGACACGAAGCCCTGAGACGGGACACCCCCGAACAAAGGCGCCACGGGGCGCCTTTTTCTTTTTCAGAGCCCGGTGAACCTGGCAACGGCCGGAAAGTAGAGCCGGTACGGCAGCAGCCGCATCAGCTTCATCCAGAACGTGAAGCGCCGCGGAAAGTGGATCTCGAACGCGCCGCGGCGCCAGCCGTCGAGCATGGCCTGGGCCGCCTGTGCGGGCGTGATCAGCGCCGGCATCGCGAAGTCGTTCTTCGCCGTGAGCGCCGTGGTCACGAAGCCTGGCTGGATCACGCTCACGCCGATCCCTCGCGCATGCAGGTCGATGTAGAGCACTTCTGCTAGGTGGGTCAGCGCGGCCTTGGTCGGGCCGTAGGCCAGGCTCTTGGGCAGTCCGCGAAAGCCCGCGACGCTCGCGGTGAGCGATATGTGGCCCGCGCCGCGCGCCACGAAGCCGGGCAGCACGGCGGCCAGCACGTTCAATGCGCCGACGTAGTTGACCTGCTGGTGCGCGAGCATTTCGTCGAGCGCGAAGGCATCGGCGCGCAGCACGCCATACGTGGCGGCGTTGAAGAGCACCAGATCGACGGTGCCGGCCATCGCCTGCAGCTGCGCATACGCGGCGGCGACCGCGGCGGCATCGCGCACATCGAGCGGCAGCACGATCACGCGCGGCGGCAGCGCGGCATCGTTGTGCAACGCCGCGAGTTCCTCGAGCGCTTCGCCGTTGCGCGCCGACACCGCGATCCGCGCGCCGCCTTCGAGCAGCGCCAGCGCCGTCGCGCGCCCAATGCCCGAGGAGGCGCCGACGATCCACGCGGTCTTGCCCCGCCAGTCGGCGAGCGGCGGGTTGAAGGGCTTCACTGCGCAGCTTTCGCCGGAAGCGGCCGGGGCGATGCGGGCGCGGGCGATCGAATCACCAGCGCCCACAGCGTCGCACCCGCCGCCACCTTGAGCACGCAGGGCAGGAGACAGTAGGCGAGCGACAGCGCCTGCAGCGCCGACGCATCGCGCGCGCCGGGCACGTAGCCGGCCAGCCCGAGCAACGGCAACGCGAGGCCGGCGGCCAGCGCGAGGTTCAGCTTGGTCGCGAAATTCCACCAGCCGAAGTACGCGCCGGCATGCGGCTGGTCGCCGGCCTCGGCAATGATTCCGGCCAGCAATGCGCTCGGCAGCACCAGGTCCGAGCCGATCGCGAAACCCGACAGCGCGCAGACGACGAGAAAAGGCATCGCGTCGCCCGCACCCATTGCGCCGGCCCATGCGAACACCGCCACCGACATGCACATGCCGCCGAGCCAACTGCGCGCGAGCCCCCAGCGGCGCACGATGCGCAGCCACACGGGAATCGATGCGGCAGCGACCACGAAGTAGAGACCGAGAAACGCGGGCTCCATCGCGGCGGGCGCGCGCAGCCGGTCCTGCACGAAGAACAGCACCAGCGTGGCCGGCACCGCGCTCGCGATGCCGTTGAGGATGAACACCGCAAGCAGGCGGCGAAACGGCGCACGGCGCAGCGGCAGCCGCAGGTCGGCTGCCGTGTGCGACGCGGCGGCGCGCGTCGGCCGTGGTGCCTGCGTCCAGAAGACCCATCCCGCCACCAGCATCACGCCGAACAGCGCGACCGTCGCGGGCAGTCCCGCCAGCGTCGGCGTGACCGATGCCAGCACCACGCCGAGCAGTCCCATGCCTTCGCGCCAGCCCACGATGCGGCTGCGCTGCAGCGCGTCGCCGCCCAGCATCGCGCCCCACGACTGGTGCGCGATGCTCAGCATGCTGTAGCCGGCGTAGGTCAGCGCGAGCAGCACGGCGGCGATCACGAGCAGCGCGCCATGGCGCGCCGGGTCGACCAGCAATTGCGGAAAGAAGAGCAGCCCGAAGCCCAGCAGCAGGACACCCGCGGCGACAGCGCCGAAGCCCAGAACGGCCTGCGCCGAACGCGCATGCAGCCGGTCGCTGAGCCGCCCGAGCAGCGGATCGATCAGCGCATCGAGCAGCCGCGCGCCCAGCAGCACCGCACCCAGCGTGGCGAGCGGCACGCCGAACGCGCGAGCGTAGTGGTTGGGCAGCAGCACATAGAGCGGCAGCGCGACGAAGGCGAGCGGCAGGCCGAGCAGCCCGTAGCGCACGCCGTCGAGAGGGCCGAAAGAGGACACGAAGGGCCGCGCCGTCTCTAGCGCTTTTGCAGCGTGTACTGGACCACGTCGATGTTGGCCTGCGAGAACGCCGCCTCGCAGTAGGCGAGGTAGAACTCCCAGATGCGCATGAAGCGCTCGTCGAAGCCCAGCTGCAGGATCTGCCCGCGCTGCGCGAGGAAATGCTCGCGCCAGCGGCGCAGCGTCTCGGCGTAGTCGGCGCCGAAGGCGAACTCGTCCACCACCGCAAGCCCCGCGGCCTCGGCCTCGCGCCGGAACTCGCGCGGGCAGGGCAGGCAGCCGCCGGGGAAGATGTACTGCTGGATGAAGTCGGTCGAGTCGATGTAGCGGTCGAAGAGCTGGTCGTCGATCACGATGCTCTGCACGCAGGCGCGGCCACCGGGCTTCAAGAGCCGGCTCACGCTCTGGAAGTAGGTCGGCCAGTATTCGCGGCCCACGGCCTCGACCATCTCGATGGAGCAGACGGCGTCGAACGGCGCGTCGTCGATGTCGCGGTAGTCCTGCAGGCGCAGGTCGGCGGAAAGGCCCACGGTGCGCTGGCGGGCAAAGGCGAGCTGTTCGGTGGAGAGCGTCACGCCCGTGACCGAGGCGCCGAAATCGAAGGCCGCCATCTCGGCCAGCGCGCCCCAGCCGCAGCCGATCTCGAGCACGCGGTCGCCGGGCTTCACGCCGGCCAGCTCGAGCGCACGCCGCACCTTGGCGCGCTGGGCGTCGGGCATCGGCTTGTCGAGATTGCCTTCGAACCAGGCCGACGAATAGTTCATCGTCTCGTCGAGCCAGAGCTTGTAGAAGGCATTGCCCAGGTCGTAGTGCGCATGGATGTTGCGCGAGCTGCCGGCCTTGCTGTTGCGGTGCATCAGGTGCCGCACGCGGTACACGAGGCGGCCGAACCAGCTGCCGTAGACCACGTCCTCGATCGCGCGGCGATTGGCAATGAACACCTTGATCAGCTCGACCAGGTTCGGCGTGGTCCAGTCGCCCGCGATGTAGCTCTCGGCAAAGCCGATGTCGCCCGACTTGAGCGCGGCCTTGCAGACCTCCCAGTTGCGCAGCGTGAGCGAGGCCGTGAGGCTGCTGCTGCCGGGCGCGGCGCCGAAGTGCCGCACCGAATCGTCGGGCAGCCGCACGGTGAGCGAGCCGTGGGCGAGGCGTTGCAACAGGCCCAGCACCGTGCGCGCGGCGCCGGGGGCGTCCTGCGGCAGTGAAAAGCGCGAAACCTGGGGGGCGGTGGTGGTCGGGGTCATGGGTTCGCCTGCGGCTGGTGCGGATGGTCGCTGGACACGAAATGGCGGGGCGGCGCGGGCTTGGCGACGAAGGGAACGCGCTTGAGCCAGAGCTTCGCGGCCTGCCAGTGGATGCGCGCGATGAGCCCGAAGGTCATGGCGGGATAGCGCCAGAGCGCACGCCGCACGCTGGCCGCGGTGAGCGGACCGAGTTCGCCGCTCACGCTGGTCTGCAGCAGGGGGCCGTCGGCGTCGTCGTGGTCGATGCGCACCACCGTGTGGGCGAATTCGGCATCGACGAAGAAGCGGAAGCGGTAGTCGCCGCTGACCTGGCAGAACGGCGAGACGTGAAAGGCTTTAGTGGCCTTGAGCTCCATGCCGTAGACCGGGTGGTCCAGCAGGTAGCAGTGGCGCTCGCCGAAGGTGTTGTTGACCTCGACCACGATGGCGCGCAGCGCGCCTTCGGCTGTGTGGCAGTACCAGAAGCTCACCGGCTTGAAGGTGTAGCCGAACACGCGCGGATAGCAGTGCAGCCAGGCCTCGCCGGTCGCATCGTGGATCCGGTGGGCGGCCAGCAGGTCGTCGAGCCAGGCCAAGGCGCCGCCCTGCGCAGGCGTGCGGCCGTCGCCATGGTCGACGTCGTGGAAGGAGAGGGCCGCCCGCCGGTTGAGCGCAAGCGCGTCGCTGCCGTTGGCGCGCAGGCTGCGCATCGGCAGCATCAGGAAATAGGTCGGGTAGACGAAGGCGTTGCGCGCCGGGCGCAGGCGCGCATGGCGCACCTCGCCGAAGCCCATCAGCGGGAGCGGGCGCTCCTGGGTCATGCCGCAGACCTTGTCGCCCGCAGGCCGGCGGCCGCAGCCAGGCCGGCCTTCAGGCCGTCTTCGTGGAAGCCATAGCCCATCCACGCGCCGGCGAACCAGGTGTTGCGCTGGCCTTGCAGGGCGGAAACCTCGGCTTGCGCGCGGATCGCGGCAAGGTCGAGCACCGGGTGGTCGTAGTCGTATTCGGCCATGACCTGACTACGCGGGATCTCGCGCGCCGGATTCAACGAAACGATCACCGGTTGCTCCCACGGCAGCGGCTGAAGCTTGTTCAGGAGGTAGTGCAGGCAGACCCGGCCCGATTCGCGCTCGCTGGCCGCCGCGCGCTCGTAGTTCCATGCGGCCCAGGCCGATCGACGTTGCGGCAGCACCGAGGCGTCGGTGTGGAGCACGGCGTGGTTCGGCTGGTATCGGATCGCGCCGAGCACGGCCGATTCGGCGGGGCTGGCATCGGCCAGCATGGCAAGTGATTGGTCGGAATGGGTGGCCAGGATCGCGTGGTCGAAGCGTTCGGTGCCGGTGTCGGTGGCGACGAGCACGCCGCCGTCGGCGCGGGTGATGCGACGCACGGGGGTGCGCAGGCGCTTGTCCTCCAGACCCGCGACGATCTTTTCGACGTACTGGCGCGAGCCGCCGCGGACCGTGCGCCACTGGGGCCGGTTGGCGATCTGGATCAGCCCGTGGTTGTGGCAGAAGCGGATCATGGTCGCGACCGGGAACGCGAGCATCTGCGCGGTCGAGCAACTCCAGATGCAGCCCATCATCGGCAGGAAGTACCAGTCGCGGAAGGCGGCGCCGAAGCGGTGGGCATCCAGAAATTGGCCGAGGGGCTGGGCCAGTTCGCCTTCCGTGCCGGCCTGGGCGATGCGCGTGGTCAGGCGGTTGAAGCGCAAGAGGTCGGCCAGCATGCCGAGGAAGCGCGGGTCGGCGAGGTTGCGCCGCTGGGCGAAGACGGTGGAGAGGTTGTTGCCGCTCCACTCGAGCCGGCCGCCGTTGTCGCGGGTGGCCTGGACCGAGAACGACATCTCGGACAACGCCGTCTCGACACCGAGCTCGGCGAAGAGGCGGATCAGGTTCGGGTAGGTGCGGTCGTTGTAGACCAGGAAGCCGGTGTCGACGCCGTGGGCGACCGGGGTGTTGTCGGTGGCGGAGCGTGGAAGCTCGATCGTTGCCGTGTGGGCGTGGCCGCCAAAGTAGTCACTGGCTTCGAAGAGGGTGATGCGGGCCGCATCGCGAAGGGCATGCGCTGCAGCCAGTCCCGAGATGCCGGCGCCGATGATGGCGACTCGAAGGGGCCGCGTCATCGCGAGCCCCGATTCCGGCGGGAATATAAAAATGCTGCGAGGCGCCCCGACGCGAAGGAGGGAGGGAGGGAGGAGGAGAAGAATCGCCTCGGGATTTCGACCAGACGGCAAGCGCCTGGAAGACCTCGCAACATGAAAACCGGTGGGTTTTGGCCACCCACGCAAATTATGAGCGCGGCTCCCGGGGCCCGGTTCCCGGTGCAGTGGTAAACGTTTGTGACGCTCAGTTCACGATTGAGTGGACGCATCGGTAAATAATATTACCGATTCGTTTTTTTGTGAACTGGTCAGTCTTAATTTGTCCCGAGTTGCTTCTCGATGACGTTCACGAAGCCGTTCTCGTCCGGCGCCGTCATGCTCGACCAAGCCTGCACGACCTTGCCATCGCGCCCGATCAGGTACTTGTAGAAATTCCATTTCGGCGTGGTGCCGGAGGCCTGGGCGAGCTGTTTGAACAGCGGATTGGCGTCCGTTCCGCGCACCGACGACTTGGCGAACATCGGAAACTTCACCCCGAAGGTGCTCTCGCAGAAGTCGGCGATTTCCTTGTTGGAGCCCGACTCCTGGGAGAAATCGTTCGACGGGAAGCCCAGAACCACCAGCCCGCGGTTGCGGTATTTCAGGTCCAGTGCTTCCAGGCCCTTGTATTGCGGCGTGAAGCCGCAGAAGCTCGCCGTATTGACCACCAGGACCACCTTGCCGGAGTACTGGCACAAAGTCTGGGGCTTTTCGTCCTGCAGTCGCGGGAAGGTGTGTTGAAGGATCGCGGGGCATCCGGCAGCCTCTGCCGGAGCGGGTGCGAGAGGTGGTGTCTGGGCGCTCGCCGGAAGCGCCGTAAACAGCGCCGCCACGAGGGAAACCGCCGGTGTGCAGCGCCAGAGCGTCGACAATAAGAAAAGGGTTCGCATGGCGGGCTCCTGGTTCAAAAAGGGGGGTGTGCATCCGTGCCGCCACGGCGCACGTATCCGCATCATCGCGCGTCTGTCATGGGCGCGCCAAACGGGCCGACTAAAATCGGCGGCCATAGAAAGACTTTGATGCTCTATCCGGAACTCTTCAGACAACTCGAATCCGTCCGCTGGGACATGGACAAGGACATTCCCTGGCAGTCGTTCGATGCTTCCTTGCTGACGGAAGAGCAGGCCCAGACCATCAAGATGAATGCCATCACCGAGTGGGCGGCGTTGCCGGCCACCGAGATGTTCCTGCGCGACAACCGCCACGATAGCGATTTTTCCGCTTTCATGTCGATCTGGTTCTTCGAGGAGCAGAAGCACTCCCTGGTGCTGATGGAGTACCTCAAGCGCTTCAGCCCCAAGCACGCGCCCACCGAAGCCGAACTGCACGAAGTGCGCTTCGATTTCGACCCGGCCCCCCCGCTCGAGACCCTCATGCTGCATTTCTGCGGCGAGATCCGCCTGAACCACTGGTACCGCCGCGCCGCCCAGTGGCACACCGAGCCGGTCATCAAGCACATCTACACCACGCTGAGCCAGGACGAAGCCCGCCACGGCGGCGCGTACCTGCGCTACATGAAGCGTGCGCTCGAGAAGTTCGGCGACGAGGCCCGTGCCGCGTTCACCAAGGTCGGCGTCCTGATGGCCAGCGCCCGCCGCACGGCACAGGCCCTGCACCCGACCAACCTGCATGTGAACAAGGCGCTGTTCCCCAACGACACCATCCAGAGCCGCATGCCCGATCCCGACTGGCTTGAGCACTGGCTCGACAAGCAGATCAAGTTCGATGCCGTCTGGGAAACCAAGGTCGGCGAGCGCATCCTGCACAACCTGAGCCTCTTGATGAACCGCAGCTTCAAGACCGTGCAGGAGCTGAACCGCTATCGCAAGGAAGTCGCCGCCACGCTCGGCCCCAAGCCCGAGTACCAGGGCGCATAAACAAACAAGAACTTCGCCCCGCACCCCCGGGGCGATTTTTTTGGGCGAGCGGTGTCACAACCCGCGGGCGCCGAACGTCTAATCGGGCATGGACGACCCGACCCTCACCTTCGACAGCCACCGTCGCCGCCTCCAGGGCATCGCCTACCGCATGCTCGGCTCCGTTGCGGAGGCCGAAGAGGTGGTGCAGGACGCCTGGCTGCGCTGGCATGAAGCCGACAAGGCCAGTTTCGACAGCGCCGAAGCCTGGCTCGTGACCGTCGTCACGCGGCTGTCGATCGACCGGCTGCGCGCCGCCAAGGTCCAGCGCGAGCATTACATTGGCGCCTGGATGCCCGAGCCGACGTTGACCGAGTCGCCCGACACCCCCGAGGAATCGCTCGAGCGCGCCGACAACATCTCCGTCGCCTTCCTCGCCGTGCTCGAACGCCTGGCCCCCGAGGCACGCGCCGCCTTCCTGATGCGCGAGGTGTTCGATGCCGACTACGACGAAGTGGCGCTCACGCTCGGCAAGAGCGAAGCGGCCTGCCGCCAGCTGGTGCACCGCGCCAAGGCACAGGTGCAGGACGCACGCCCGCGCTACCAGGTCTCGCGCGAAACCCACCAGCGCCTGCTGCGCGCTTTTGCCGACGCCGCCGCGCGCGGCAGCATGCACGACCTGAAGGCGCTGATGACCGAAGAGGTCGAACTCATCGGCGACGGCGGCGGCAAGGTGCAGTCGTTCAGCAAGGTCCTGACCGGCAACCAGCGCCTCGCGCAGCTCTACTTCTCGCTCTGGCGCCGCTTGGGCCCGGTGGTGCGCATGGAGCTGGTGGAGATCAACGGCGAGCCCGGCCTCCTGCGCTTCGTCGACGGCGAACTCGAATCCGCGCAGACCTTCGAGATCGAGGACGACCGCATCGCGCGCATCCGCGTGCAGCGCAACCCCGACAAGCTCGCCCGCATCGCGCAGCGCTTCGCCTCGAAATAGTTCGCGCGGCGTGTCACAGGGCCGATGGCTGGCCCGTCTTCAGTGGGTAGGAAGCAGATTTTTCTTCAACCGATCCACTGGAGCCTTCTCATGAACACGACCCCCCGCCTGAACTGGTTCAAGACCATCCCCAAGACCTTCGAAGCCATCCTGGGCGTCAGCGCCAGCATCGATGCGAGCACCGTCGGCAAGACGACGCTCGACTTCGTTTTCGCGCGCGTCTCGCAGATCAACGGCTGCGCCTATTGCCTCGACATGCACGTGCGCGACCTGCGCAAGCAAGGCGAAGGTTGGCAGCGCATCAACAGCCTGGCCACCTGGCGCGAAGTGAGCTTCTTCAACGAGCGCGAACGCGCAGCGCTGGCTTGGGCCGAATCGCTCACGCGGCTGGCCGATCACCACGACGAACGCGACGCCGAGTTCGAAGCCTTGAAGGCGCAGTTCAGCGACGTCGAGATCGCCGAGCTCACTGTGGCGGTCGCGCAGATCAACACCTGGAACCGCATCAACGTCGGCATGCGTGTGCCCGTCGCCGTGAAGGCGTTGGACTGAGCTTCCTCAGCGGCGCTCGATCACCATCGGCGCGATGCGCAGGCTCTCGCGCAACTGCGTGACGGCTTCGCCGGCTGCGTTGCGCGAAGCGAATGGCCCGGCCTGCAGGCGATGCGTGCCGGCTTCACTGAACACGCGCAGTTGCGGCGCCAGCGAAGGCAATCCGCGTGCAGCCTGGCTCAGCAGGCTCTCCGCACCGTCGCGTTCGCGGAAGGCGCCGAGCTGCACCCAGAAGCCAGCCACTGCGGCCGCAGACGGCGCGGCCGCCGAAGCTGCCGACGGCGGCCTTGCGGGTAAGTCGAGCGGTGCCATCGGCGCGAGGTTGGTGACCACGATCGGCTGACGCGGTGGCGGTGGGACGTCTGCTTCGACGGCCTGCGCCACGGGCTGCTGCTCGACAGGTGTCATCGCCGTCACCGGTGTTTGCGGTGCGACAGGCATCGTGGAAGCCGCTGGCGCATTCATCGCCACCGGCGCCACCCAGGCCGAGGGCACCGGCACCGACGCAGCCGTTGCGCGCGGAGCCGGCGAGGCTGCTGCATACGCGGTCCCCGAATCCCGTCGCCATGCCCCCGTGCGGATGTCCTCGTTCGTGATCCGCTCGATCTCCACCGGCGCGACGCCACGCAGCAGGTCGAGCTTGAGCGCGGCCGTGTAGCTCAGGTCGATGACACGCCCGTCGACAAAGGGCCCGCGGTCGTTCACCCGCACGATCACCTCGCGTCCGTTGGCCGGATTGCGCACCCGCACGTAGCTCGGCAGCGGCAGCGTCTTGTGCGCGGCCGTCATCGCATACATGTCGTAGGGCTCGCCGCTGGAGGTCGATGCGGCGTGGAATTTGCGGCCGTACCACGAGGCCAGGCCCGACTCCCGGAACGGCCGGTCGTCGGTGATCGGCTGGTAGCCCCGGCCCAGCACCGTGTAGGGCTTGCTGGTGCCGCCGCTGCTGCGGATGGATTCGATGCGGGGCTCGGCGTCGGGCACGCGGTCCAGGTCCGAGGGGATGTTCGTGCCCGGGCCGTCGCGGCCGCTGGCTACGCCGCCACCGCTGCGCGGACCGCTCGCGCAACCGGCGAGGAAGACGGCGACGGCAACCGCGCACGCAGCCAGCGCGGTGGTCGTATGGGCGCGGGATCCGTCAGCCAAATACCGCCTTCCAGAGTGCCAGCATGGCGTCGCGTTCCGCGGCCAGTGCAGGCGGGGTGACTTGTGTCGGCTCTTCGTTCAGGCGCGCGCGATGCTGCACGCGGCGCAGCTCGCGATACGCCCGCGCCGCGCTGCGGCCGATGCCTTCGGGCAGCAGCCCGGCCAGTTCGGCGCGCAGCAGCAGCGCGATGTTGCCCACGTTCGGAATCAGCTCGGGGTGTTCGCCCGAGCACGACAGCACGAGGAACTGCACCGCGAACTCGGCATCGACCATGCCGCCGGGGCTGTGCTTCACGTCGAAGCGGTCGGCCTTCACCGGCCGCGCGCCGCGCAGCTTGTCGCGCATGGCGATGATCTCGGCCTTGAGCGCCTCGCGGTCGCGCGGCGACACCAGCACGGCCTCGCGCACCTGATCGAAACGCACGCCCAGTTCGGCGCCATGGTCGGCACTGCCGAGCACGAAGCGCGCGCGCGTCATGGCCTGGTGCTCCCAGGTCCACGCGGTGTTGCTGCCGCGGCCGAGCTGGTACTTCTCGTAGGCCTCGAAGCTGGTGGTGAGCAGGCCAGAGTTGCCGTTGGGTCGGAGCGCCGTGTCGATCTCGAACAGGTCGCCCTCGCGCGTCTTCACCGTGAGCCAGTTGATCAGCTTGCGCACATAGGCCGCATAGACCTCGCCGGCGCGCTCGTCGTCATCGTCGTAGACGAACACGATGTCCAGGTCGCTGCCGTAGCCCAGCTCTTTGCCGCCCAGCTTGCCGTAGCCGATGATCGCGAACTGCGCCACCTCGCGGTGGCGGTTGCGCACATGCGGCCAGCACCAGCGGGCGGTCACGCGCAGCGTGGTGTCGGCCAGCGCGCTCAGGTCGTCGGCCACCTGCTCGACGGTGATGCGGCCGTCCACGTCGCGTGCCAGCGTGCGGAACACCTCGGCGTGATGGGCATGGCGCAGCAGGTTCAGGAGGCGCTCTTCGTCGGCCTCGCCGGTGCGGGTGAGCGAGGCGTGGCGTGCCTCCAGCTCGCGCTCGAATTCGTCGGCCACGAAGCGGCCCGACAGCATCTCGTCGCTCGCGAGCTCGTCGATCACGCCCGGGTGCTGCATCAGGTAGCGCGCGGGCCATTTCGCGGCGCCCAGGAGGCGCAGCAGGCGCTCCTGCACCGCGGGCCGTTCGACCAGCAGCGCGAGGTAGCTTTCGCGGCGCATCAGCGGCTCGATCCAGTCGGCCCAGCGCATCGCGGCATCGACATGGCGCGGTGTCTGTCCCGGGCCGTCGCCGTCGGGCTCCTTCAGCCACTGGCCGGTGCGCTGCACCAGCTGGCGCAGCCGCCCCCGCGTTTCTTCGCGCAGGGCGAGCACGCGCGGCGTTTCGCACCAGTCGCGGATGCGCTCGGCAAAGACGGGCGGCAGGTCGTCCAGCAGGTCCGCCAGGTCGGCAGGGGCCGCGGCCTTCTTGCCGTTGCACTTGCCGTTGCAGGGCTTCTCGCCGCCGAGCAGCTTGTCGAACTCCTGCGCGACGAACTCGCGATGCGTGTCGAGCTGCGCGAGGAAGGGGCAGCAGTCGGCGTAGCCCATCGACTGCGCGATCCAGCGCAGGTCGTCGTCGGCCACCGGCAGCACGTGGGTCTGCTGGTCGTCCAGGTACTGGATGCGGTGCTCCACGCGGCGCAGGAACTCGTAGGCCAGCGCCAGCGCATCGGCGGTTTCCTGTGGCATGAGGTTGGCGCGTGCCAGGCGCTGCAGCGCATCGAGCGTGGGCCGCGTGCGCAGCTCGGGGAACTGCCCGCCGCGCACCACCTGCAGGAGCTGTACCGTGAATTCGATTTCGCGGATGCCGCCACGCGAGAGCTTGACGTCGTTCGCGCGCTCGGGTCGGCCTGCGCTGCGGCGTGCCGATTGCTCGCGGATCTGCCGGTGCAGCGTGCGCAGCGAATCGAACACGCTGTAGTCGAGGTAACGGCGGAACACGAAGGGCAGCACCGCACCGCGCAGGCCCTGCGCGTGGCCGCCGAGCACGACGTCGCGCGGCGCCACCACCCGGCTCTTCAGCCAGGCGAAGCGTTCCCATTCGCGGCCCTGCACCTGGAAATATTCTTCGAGCGCATCGAGCGAGACCACGCTCGGCCCCGAGTTGCCGTTGGGCCGCAGCGCCAAGTCGACGCGGAACACGAAGCCGTGCTCGGTGGTGTCGCCCACCAGCGCGTAGATGCGCTTGACGGCGCGCGAGAAGTACTCTTGGTTCGCGAGGCGCCCGCGCCCGCGCCCGTCGGCGTCGCCTCGGGTCTCGCCGTCCAGGTCGTACAGGTAGATGAGGTCGATGTCGCTCGACACGTTGAGCTCGCGTGCGCCGAGCTTGCCCATGCCGATCACCCAGAGCTGCGCGCGCTGCCCATCGGGGCCGAGCGGCGCGCCATGCACCGCGTCGAGTTCGTGGCAGGCATCGGCGCAGGCGATGTCGAGCGCGAATTCCGCGAGCTCGGTGACCGCGGTGGTCACTACAGCGAGAGACGCCTGCTGGTCGCAATCGAGCGTGACCAGCCGCTCCATAACCAGCTGCCTGACAATGCGCAAGGCATCGCCCACCGCATCACCGCGCTGGCGCAATGCCTCGAAGGCCACGGCCATCGATTCGCGCCGCGGCTCGCCCGGGGGAAGCAATGCAAGCTCGGCCGCATACCTGCGACGAAGGCGCTGGACGAAACGGGAGTAGGAAGAGAACGCGACCTGTACGGTCGGCGTCGAAGTGGCTGGCAACTGGTTCACACTGCTATCGGTTTCCGTGGAACCCCTCTGAATGCTGGCGGTCATAATTCCCGACACAGCGCGATCCTCAATGAACGACACGGCGTCTACCCCTTCACGTCTGCTCAAAATCACCGCTGTGACGGCGCGCTGGCTGTTGGGTTTGCTGATCGCTGCATGGCTGCTGCTGGCGCTGTCAGTCGTTGTCCTACACGCGTGGATTGTGCCGCGAATCGGTGATTTTCGCGGCGCACTGGAGGCACAGGCTAGCAAGGCCATCGGCGTGCCGGTGCGCATCGGGTCTATCACCGCCCGCCCCGAGGGGCTTTTCCCCGCCTTCGAACTGCGCGACGTGGTGCTGCAGGATGCGGACAAGCGCGAGGCCCTTCGCCTCGTGCGCGTGGTGGCCAGCGTGTCGCCGCGATCGCTCTGGCGCCTCAATTTCGAGCAGCTCTACATCGAGGGTCCAGAGCTCGATGTGCGCCGCGATGCTCAGGGAAAACTCCATGTGGCTGGATTGCACATGGACACCGACACGACCGGAGAGACCCGCGCCGCCGACTGGTTTTTCGCGCAGCGCGAACTGGTCATCGAAGGCGGTACCGTGCGCTGGACCGACGAGCAGCGCCAGGCCGAACCGATCCTCTTGACCGACGTCCGCTTCGTGGCGCGCAACGGTGGCCGCCGCCACGGCCTGCGGCTCGACGCCACGCCGCCGGCCGGCTGGGGCCAGCGCTTCACGCTGCGGGGGCAGTTCCGCCAGCCGCTGCTGTCGGTGCGCACCGGCCGCTGGCAGACCTGGGACGGCCAGATCTACGCCGACCTGCCCTATATCGACGTCACCCGCCTGGGCCAGTACGTCTCGCTCGATGCGCGCATCCGCGAAGGCAACGGCGCGGTGCGCCTCTGGGCCGACGTGGAAGACGGCCAGCTCGTGGGCGGCGCCGCCGACCTGGGGCTCGACCGCGTCGATGCTTCGCTCGGCAAGGGGCTGCAGCCGCTGGTGCTGCGCTCGGTCACCGGGCGCCTGGCAGGCCAGTTGGACAAGGACACCCTCGAGTTCTCGACCACCGCGCTGCAGTTCGACACCTCCGACGGCATGCGCTGGCCCGGCGGCAACCTCTGGCTGCAGCACACGCCGGCCAAGGGTCGCACGCCGGAGAAGGGCGCGTTGCGTGCCGACCGGCTCGACCTGGCCGCGCTCGCGCTCATCGCCGATCGCCTGCCGCTCGGCGAAGCCACGCACCGCGTGCTCGACAGCTATGCGCCGCGCGGGTTGGTGGAGCACATCGACCTGAGCTGGCAGGGCTCGCTGGGCGCGCCCGACAAGTACCAGGCGCGCGGCCGCGTGAGCGGCCTGCGCGTGGCCTCGCAGCCGGCACCGGCAACGCCGCCGCCTGCGTCTGCGACGTCCACCGCGGCAACGGCAGCCGCCACGCCTCCTCGCGCCCACCCCGGCACGCCCGGTCTGAGCGGTGCCACCGTCGACTTCGACGCGACCCAGGCCGGTGGCACGGCCACGCTGGCCATCGCGCAGGGCACGCTCGAATTCCCCGGCGTGTTCGAAGAGCCCGTCATCCCCATCGACCGGCTCGCCACCCAGCTCCAGTGGAAGCTCGACAACGGCAACGCGCAGGTGCAGGTCTCCAAGCTGCGCTTCGCCAACACCGATGCCGAAGGCGATGCCGAGGCGACATGGCGCACCAGCGATCCAGCCGTCTCCAGCAGCAAGGGCCGTTTTCCCGGCGTGCTCGACCTGCAGGGCAAGCTCACCCGCGCCGACGGCACGCGCGTGTTTCGCTACCTGCCGCTCGACATTCCCCAGCACACGCGCGACTACGTGCGTGATGCCGTCACCAAGGGCACCGCCAGCATCGTCGATTTCCGCGTGCGCGGCGACCTGCACGACATGCCGTTCAAGGACCCGAAGCTGGGCGACTTCCGCATCGCGGCCAAGGTGGCGGATGTCAACTACGCCTATGTGCCGCCTTCGCTCGCAGCCACGTCGTCGCGCAGCGCAGCGCCCGCCCCGGTGTGGCCGGCACTGACCGGCCTCTCGGGCGAACTGGTGTTCGAGCGCGACAGCATGCTGGTGCGCAATGCGCGCGGTCGCCTGGTCGGCGCCACCGGTGTCGAGGTGACCAAGGGCGAGGCGCAGATTCCCGAGCTGTCGCACCATGCGCAGGTGCTGCGCGTCGATGTGCAGGCCAAGGGTCCGCTCGGCGAGGTGCTGCGCGTGGGCGCACCGCTGGCCGGCGAGACGGGGGAGATCATGCGCACCGCGCGCGCCACCGGCTCGGCCGACTACAAGCTGCACCTGGAGCTGCCGCTCGCGGCGATGGACAGCGCCAAGGTGCAGGCCAGCGTCGCGCTGGCCGACAACGAACTGCAGTTCGTGCCCGAGGCGCCCTCGCTCACCCACGCCAAGGGCACGCTGAACTTCACCGAGACCGGTTTTTCGCTGGCCGGCGTGCAGGCCAGGCTGCTCGGCGGCGACATCCGCATCGAAGGCAAGGGCCGTTTCGCGGGACCCAACCGCGAGGTCACGCTGAAGGCGCAGGGCACCGCCACCGCCGAGGGCCTGCGCGGTGCGCGCGAGGCCGAATGGCTCGCGCGCCTTGCCGGCAAGGCCACCGGCAGCACGCCGTTCGCGGCGACGTTCTCGGTGCGCGACGGCGCTTCGGAACTGTCTCTCACCAGCAGCCTGCAAGGCCTTGCGCTGCAACTGCCGACCCCGCTCGTGAAGACCGCCGAGGAGCCGATGCCGCTGCGCATCGAGAAGAAGGTGCTGGCGCGTGAAACTCGCCAGGGCGGCGTCACCGTCGCCACGCAGGACCAGCTCTCGCTGGAGCTGGGCCGCGTCGGCGCGGTGGAGTTCGTTCGCGACATCTCGGGCGCCGAGGCGCGCGTGCTGCGCGGCAGCATCGGCGTCGGCCTCTCGGCCGGCGAGACCGCGAGCCTGCCCGACAAGGGCGTGTTCGCGAACGTCAACGTGGCCAAGCTCGACATCGCCGCGTGGGACGCCCTCCTGGGCGCCGCCGCGAGCAGCACCCCGAGCGAAACCCCCGGCGCCGGCGAAGACGCCGCGCAGGCCTACGTGCCCACGCGCATCGCGGTGCGCGCGCAGCAACTGGGCATTGCCGGCCGCACCCTGCACAACGTGGTGTTGGGCGGTACGCGCGAGGGCGCGCTCTGGCGCGCCAACATCGACGCCACCGAACTGAGCGGCTATGCCGAGTACCGCCACACGCAGGCCGGCCGGCTCTACGCGCGGCTCGCGCGCCTGAAGATCGCGCCGGCCGAGGCGACCCAGGTCGAGGCCCTGCTCGACGAGCAGCCGGGCACGCTGCCCGCCCTGGACATCGTGATCGATGACTTCGAACTGCTAGGCAAGCGCCTGGGCCGTGCCGAGATCGATGCGGTCAACCGCGGCGGCGCGGGCCGCGAGTGGCTGCTCAACAAGCTGACCTTCACCATGCCCGAGGCGAGCTTCGCGGCCAAGGGCACCTGGGCAGCCATCCCCGGTGCCGCCGCGGGTCAGCGCCGCACCGCGATGACCTTCAAGCTGGACATCGCCGATGCCGGCGACCTGCTCGCGCGCTTTGGCATGCCCGGCGTGCTGCGGCGCGGCAAGGGGCGGCTCGAAGGCGATGTCAACTGGCGCGGCTCGCCGTTCTCGCTCGACTATCCGAGCCTGGGCGGCCAGTTGCAGGTCGACGTGGAATCGGGCCAGTTCCTCAAGGCCGACCCGGGGCTGGCCAAGCTGCTCGGCGTTCTGAGCCTGCAGGCTCTGCCGCGCCGCCTCACGCTGGACTTCCGCGACGTGTTCAGCGAGGGCTTTGCCTTCGACTTCATCCGCGGCAACGCCAAGATCGACAAAGGCATCGCGAGCACCAACAACCTGCAGATGAAGGGCGTCAACGCCGCGGCGCTCATGGACGGCTCGGCCGACATCGTGCGCGAGACGCAGAACCTGCGCGTGGTGGTGGTGCCCGAGATCAATGCCGGCACCGCCGCGCTGGTGGCCACCGCCATCAATCCGGCCATTGGCCTGGGCACCTTCCTCGCGCAGTGGGTGCTGAGCAAGCCGCTCGCCGCCGCCGCCACGCAGGAGTTCCACATCGAAGGCACCTGGGCCGACCCCAAAATAGCCAAGGTGCCGCGCTCGCTGCAACTGCCGAGCCTTCCCGGATTGCCGGGGTCACCGGGCCGGACCGGCTCCGCGGCCGCGGAAGAAGGCAAGAAAACGGAGACCACGCAATGAAAGTCGCAGCCATCCAGATGGTGTCGGCCATCGCCCGCGAAGCCAACCTCGCGCGCGCCCACGACCTGCTCGCCCAGGCCGCCGCGGCGGGCGCCGAGCTCGCGGTGCTGCCCGAGTATTTCTGCATGATGGGCGCGCGCGACACCGACAAGCTGGGCCTGCGCGAGACGGCCGGCGCGGGCACGGTGCAGGGCTTCCTGGCCGATGCGGCGCGCGAGTTCGGCCTGTGGATCGTGGGTGGCACGCTGCCCATCGAGAGCACCGATGCCGAGCACGTCTTCAACAGCTCGCTGGCCTTTGCGCCCGATGGCCGGTGCGTGGCGCGCTACGACAAGATCCATCTCTTCTTCTTCGACAACGGCACCGAGCGCTATGACGAGCGCCGCGTCATCGCGCCGGGCGCCAAACCCGTCGTGTTCGACTTGCCCTCGCGCGACGGCCACAGCTGGCGCATCGGCATGAGCGTCTGCTATGACCTGCGCTTTCCCGAGCTCTACCGTGCGCTCGCCAGACAGGGCGCCGATCTGCTGCTGGTGCCCAGCGCCTTCACCCGCACCACCGGCGCCGCCCACTGGGAGGTGCTCCTGCGCGCCCGCGCCATCGAGAACCTCGCGTGGGTGGTGGCGCCCGCGCAGGGCGGCACGCACGAGAACGGCCGCCAGACCTGGGGCCAGTCGCTCGTCATCGACCCCTGGGGCACGGTGGTAGCGCAGCAGGCCAGCGACGAAGGCGTGGTGCTGTTCGACATCGATGCAAAGCAGATCGAGCGTACGCGCACGCAGCTGCCCGTCTTGTCGCACTGCGTTCTCTAGCGATGTCCGATGCGTTGACCGTCGCACCGCCGCGGTGGGCGCGTTCCGCGTACGGGCGCCTGCGCTCGCTGTGGCAGCGCTGGTTTCTGTGGCTGCTGCTCGCGGTGCTGGTGTCGGTGCTCCTGGTCACGGTGGTGTGGCTTGCGGGGCGGCACGAGGTCGAGCAGGTGCAGGCCCAACTCGACCGCGACACCGCCGACGCCGTCTCCGACCTGCGCAGCGGCTTCCAGCGCAATGCGCAGAGCCTGCGCGCCACGCAGACGCGGGGCACGGATCGCTCGCAATGGAACGAGGCCGCTGCGGCCCTGCTGCGCGAGCACCGCGAGTGGCTCAGGCTCGAATGGCGCGATGCTGCGCTGCGCCCCCTCGAGGCGATCAACACGCCCTACCGCATGCGCCTCCTGGACGAGGCGAGCCGCGGCCCCGAGCAGTCCGACGTGACGCTGGCCTGCGCGGCCGCCCGCAAGCTCGGCGCGGGCGCGTACTCGCCGAGCCACTACGTGCCGATTGCCGGTGGTGGCGGTGTCGAGGTGATGGAGTTCTGCGTGCCGATCGATGGTGGCGGCTTCCTCGTTGCGAGCTATTCGCTGCGCGATGCGCTCATCGAACTGGTCGGCCCCACGCTCACGCGCGGGCAGGAAGTGGCGTTCACCGAGACCGACGGCACGCGGCTGGTGGCGCTGGGCAGCTCGCGCCGCGTCGGCACGCGCGTCTTCACCTCGCAGCAGCTGATCGACCTGCCGGGCGCTGCGCTGATGCTGCGCGTGGACGGCTGGCGCGCCGCACCCGACTTGTTCCCGAACATGCTCACCGCGCTGGTCACCGCGATCTCTATCGCGCTGGTGTCGGTGCTGGTGCTGCTCGCGCGCGACACGCGGCGGCGCCTTCGCGCCGAGCGCGACCTGGCCGATGCGCTCGCGTTCCGCAAGGCGATGGAAGACTCGGTCATCACGGGCCTGCGTGCACGCGACCTGCAGGGGCGCATCACCTACGTGAACCCGGCCTTCTGCGAGATGGTGGGCTTCACCCCCGAGGAGCTCATGGCCGACAGCGCCGATGCGCCCGAAGCACCCTATTGGCCCACCGAACTGGCGCACGAATACCAGCAGCGCCAGGCGCGGCGGCTGGCCGGCGGCATGCCGCCGCGCGAGGGTTTCGAATCGGTCTTCATGCGCAAGGACGGCACGCGCTTTCCGGTGCTGATCTTCGAGGCGCCGCTCATCAACGCGCACCGCGTGCAGACCGGCTGGATGAGCGCGTTCATCGACGTGAGCGAGCAGCGCCGCATCGAAGAGCTTTCGCGCGCCAGCCAGGAGCGCTTGCAGGCCAGCGCGCGGCTCGCGACGGTCGGCGAGATGGCGTCGCTCCTCAGTCACGAACTCACGCAGCCGCTGGCTGCGATCGCGAGTTATGCCAGCGGCTCGCTCAACCTGCTCGGGCCTCATGCCAAGGGCGACCAGGGCGAAGTCGCAATGGCCGTCAGGCGCATCGCCGAGCAGGCCGACCGCGCGGGCCAGGTGATCCGCAGCGTGCACGACTTCGTGCGCCGGCGCGACCGCACGCGCGAGGCCGTCGCACCGCAGGCTCTGATCG
The DNA here is from genome assembly GCF_051216415.1 of Variovorax trehalosi. NCBI lineage: Bacteria > Pseudomonadati > Pseudomonadota > Betaproteobacteria > Burkholderiales > Comamonadaceae > Variovorax > Variovorax trehalosi. The sequence continues at coordinate 482,004 of NZ_JBPJZG010000002.1, read as the reverse complement.
ATGCGGTGCTGCCGCTGGTGCGGCTGCAGGCGCGCAAGCTCGGCGTGATCATCGAGGTGGTGCTCGAAGACCGGCTGCCCGCGGCCATGTGTGACCGCACGCTGGTCGAGCAGGTGCTGCTCAACCTCGCGCGCAATGCGATGCAGGCGATGGACAGCCCCGACAACATCGGCAGCCGCGTGCTGCGGCTGCGCGTGGCGCGCGCCGTGGCGGTGGGCGGAAGCACCACCGCCGACGACGCTCGCCGCTGGCTCGAGTTCTCGGTGGCCGACCTGGGCTGCGGCATCAGCGACGATGTGGCCGAGCGGCTCTTCACGCCCTTCTTCACCACGCGCGCCGACGGCATGGGGCTGGGCCTGAGCCTGTGCCGCACGGTGGTGGAGCAGCACGGCGGCGCGCTCATGCACGAGCCCAACCGGCCGCGCGGCACCGTATTCCGATTCACCCTGCCGAGCACATGACGCCCTCCCGGCCTTCGCTCTTCCTGGAATTGTTGATATGCAACCGCTGATCGATGGACTCATCTATATCGTCGACGACGACGCCAGCGTGCGCGAGGCGCTGGCCTGGCTGCTGCGCTCGCGGCGCCTGGCGAGCGAGCATTTCGGCAGCGCCGAGGCTTTCGAGCAGTTGCTTGCACAGGGTCCGCTGCCCGATCAGCCGCGTTGCCTGCTGCTCGACGTGCGGATGCCCGGCACCAGCGGGCTCGTGCTGTTCGACCGCCTGGCCGAGCGCGGCCTGCTGGACGCGATGCCAGTGATCTTCCTCACCGGCCATGCGGACGTGCCGACGGCCGTCGATGCGGTCAAGCGCGGCGCCTTCGATTTCTGCGAGAAGCCGTTCTCGGACAACGCGCTGGTCGACCGCATCGAGCAGGCGCTCGGTGCATCGCTGCGGGCGCTGGATGTGCAGCGCGTGCGCCACAGCCTTGCCGGACGCATCGCCGAACTGACCGATCGTGAGCGCGACGTGATGCGGCTCGTGGTCGAGGGACTGCCGAACAAGCTGATCGCCGATCAGCTGGCGATCAGCGTGCGCACGGTGGAGGTCCACCGGGCGCGTGTGTTCGAGAAGATGGAAGTGAAGTCGGCCGTCGAGTTGGCGAACCGACTTCGGGACCTTTAGAAGGTCAGGCTTTTTCCGCGACGAAGATTTCGACGCGGCGGTTCTGGGCGCGGCCAGCGGCGGTGCCGTTGTCGGCCAGCGGTTCGCGCGAGCCCCGGCCGTCGGTCGTGACCGCGGTGGTCGACACGCCGCGGCCCACCAGGTGGTTGCGCACGCTGTCGGCGCGGCTCACCGAGAGGCGCTCGTTGCCTTCTTCGCTGCCCGTGTTGTCGGTGTGGCCGACCACGCGCACGCTGGCGGCGGTGGCGGTCTTCAAGCCGTCGGCGACCTTGTCGAGCACCTGCGCGAGGTTGCGCTTGACGTTGGCGCGGCCGGTGTCGAACGAGAGTTCATTCGGAATGACCACATGCAGCTGGTTGTCGGCGGTCTGCTCGATCACCACGCCCGTGCCCTTGGTCGAGGCTTCCAGGTCGGCCTTCAGTGCGGCCAGGCGCGCGGTCCAGCTGTTGGCGGGCGGTGCCGGCTGTGCAGCCGGTGCGGGTGCCGGCGGCGGTGCGGACTGCGAAGCGCAGCCTGCAATGAACATCACCGCAGCCGCTGCTGCTGCACCCGAGACAAGAAGCTTCCTCATGAGTTTTCCCTCTTATGGACCAAAAAAAAGATGGCGGGAACCGGCCGTTCGTTGCGGCCGGTTTCCCGCTGGGTGGCTGCTTAGCCGCGCGGGCCGCGCTCACCCACGTAGATTTCGACGCGGCGGTTCTGCGCGCGGCCGGCATCGGAGTTGTTGTCGGCCACCGGCTCGTGCGAACCGCGGCCTTCGATGCGGAAGGCCGCCGCGTTCACGCCGCGTGCCACGAGATAGTCGCGCGTGCTGGCGGCACGGTCGACCGACAGCGGGTTGTTGATGGCGTCCGAGCCGGTGCTGTCGGTGTGGCCGATGATGCGCACCTCGGCATTCGGGTTGTTGCGCAGGCCGCTGGCGAACTGGTCGAGCACCGGTGCGAAGTTCGGCTTGATGTTGGCGCGGCCCACGTCGAACGACACGTCGCTCGGAATGGCCAGCTTCAGCTCGTTATTCTGCGTCTGGGTCACGGCCACGCCGGTGCCCTGGGTGGCGGCTTCCATCTGGCGCTTCTGGTTTTCCATGCGCTGCGACCACAGGTAGCCGCCGAGCGCGCCGGCTGCCGCGCCGACCACCGCGCCCGTGCCGATGGCACCGCGGTTGCCGCCGGTGGCCGAGCCGATGGCGGCGCCGCCCAGTGCGCCGATGCCGGCGCCGATGCCGGTGTTGCGTTGGGTGTCGGTCATGCCGCCGGCGCAGCCGGACAGGACGATGGCGGTAGCGCAGGTGGCGAGTACGAATTTTTTCATGGCGATCCCTTTCGATGTTTGATCAAGCGGGGCACAGCTTAGCGCTGGGGAGGGTACGCGATGGTACGGGTTCAAGGCCCTACGGAAAATAAGAAAACCTTCGGTATTGCGCATGAATGTTACGATGATTGCTACTAAAGTAATAGCGATCAGGCGCTTCTCCGACACCGGTGCGCGGCACTGGGCTACACGAGCAATTCACGGTTTCGGCGGCGGACGCCCATCGTCAGGCGCGCGGTCGGCCTCGGGCTCGGTGTCGTCGTGCAATTCACCCTTGCTGCGGCCGGAAAACATGGTCCACCAGATGATCAAGATGAACACGAGTCCTGCGGCGAGGGCTTCAAGCAGAATCAAACCCATGAGAAATGGACTCCAGTGGCTGGTCGGGCTTGTGATCGTAGCAACGCTCGCCGGCTGTTCCGTCGGCCCCCGCGTGCCCGACGCACCCACCCGACCTTCCGCCACCCCGCCGCGCGAGCTCGGACCGCTGACCGGATCGCTCGCGCACCCCAAGAGCCGCTGGGTGCCCGTCGGCTGGGCGGAGCTGCCGGGTTTCAGCGAAGACCCGTTGCACGAAGCCTGGATCGCGCTCCTGGCCAACTGCTCGCGCCCCAACGCCGCCTTCGCGCCGCTGTGCCGCGACGTGCGCCAGCTGGCCATCGCCACTCCCGAGGAGCAGCGCCAGTGGATGACCGACCGGCTGCAGCCCTATCGCGTCGAATCGCTCGCGGGCCAGAGCGAAGGCAAGCTCACCAGCTACTACGAGCCGGTGTACGAAGCCTCCCGCGTGCCCAGCGCCGCCTTCAACGTGCCGCTCTACCAGGCGCCGGAAGGGCTGGTGCCCAAGCGCCCCTGGTACACGCGTCAGGAAATCGAGACCCTGCCCGAAGCCCAGGCCGCGCTGCGCGGCCGCGAGATCGCGTGGATGGCCGACCCCATCGACGCGCTGATGCTGCACATCCAGGGCTCGGGGCGCCTGCGCATTACCGAGGCCAACGGCTACCAGCACACTGTGCGCGTGGCCTTCGCGGCCACCAACGAGCAGCCCTACCGCAGCGTGCAGCAGTGGCTCATGAGCCAGGGCGTGAGCAAGGTCGGCAAGTGGCCCGACGACACCAAGGCCTGGGCCGTGCAGAACCCGCAGCGCGTGCCGCAGCTCCTGTGGAGCAATCCGCGCTACGTGTTCTTCCGCGAGGAAACGATGAGCGAGGTCGATGCCGCCTTCGGCCCGCGCGGCGCGCAGGGCGTGCCGCTCACGGCGGGCCGCTCGATCGCGGTCGACCGCGAGAGCATTCCCTACGGCACGCCGGTGTGGCTCGCCTCGAGCGGGCCGGCGGCGCAACTGCAGAAGCTGGTGGTGGCGCAGGACACTGGCAGCGCGATCCTCGGCGCGGTGCGCGCCGACTACTTCGCAGGCACCGGTCCCGAAGCGGGACGGCTGGCTGCGAGCGTGAACCAGCCGTTGCGCCTGTGGGCCCTGTGGCCAAGGCAGCTCCCCGCTCCCTGAGCAGAGAGCGCGCGGCAGCGCTCGATCCCTTCCAGAAACACCGCGGAACCGGCTTTGCCGGGCCGCCGGTGTTGCCCCCGGTAGGGGGAAGGAGAAGCGACACGAAGTGCGCGGAGCCTGGGGGCGAGCCACATTCAACCTGACGGGAACCTGATCAATTCACGGGAGTGTCATACGAAGTGCCTAGCTTCGCGGGTTGTCTTCTTCTTCAACCCACGAAAGAAATTGCGCATGACCGCAAATACCCGTTCCGACGAATCTGGGATCGATCTCGACGATATCGGCACCAATCCCACCGCCAACCCCTCGTTCTCCGACCTGATCGCATCGCGCCTGAGCCGGCGCAGCCTGTTCGGCCTGGGCGTGGGCACCGCCGGCACGGCGCTGCTGCAAGCCTGCGGCGGCGGCGGTGGTGGCGGCACCAACTTCCCGATCCTGCCGCCCGCACCCGCGCCGGCCCCCGCGCCGGCACCTGCGCCCGGCGCAGCCCCGCTCAAGCTCAACTTCAATGCCGTGGCCAAGAGCCTGGACGACGTGGTGAGCGTGCCCGCCGGCTACACCGCCAGCGTGCTCTATCGCCTGGGAGACCCGATCGCTGCCGGCGTGCCCGCCTATGCCAACGACGGCACCGACGCACCGGCCACCTATGACCGCCGCGCCGGCGACCACCACGACGGCATGACCTACTTCGGCATCAATGCGTCGAACAAGTGGGACCCGGTCGGTGCGTCGCGCGGTCTGCTCGTGATGAACCACGAAGCCATCACGCCGCTGTTCCTGCATCCCACCGGCCAGACGGTGGTGGGCGGTGCCCGGACCGTTGCCGACGAAGTGCTGCGCGAGTTCTACCTGCACGGCGTGAGCGTGATCGAGGTCAACAAGACCGGCAACGCCTGGAGCTACAAGCAGGACTCGAGCCTCAACCGCCGCGTGCACACGCTGACCGAGATGGCCTTCTCGGGCCCGGCCGCCAAGACCGACTACCTGAAGACCAAGTACTCGACCGACGGCAGCAAGACCCGCGGCACGCTCAACAACTGCGCCAACGGCACCACGCCCTGGGGCACGTACCTGACCTGCGAAGAGAACTGGGCCGGTTACTTCCGCCGCGTCAAGGCCACCGACGATGCCAAGCGCACCGCCAAGGAATTGGTTTCCTTCGGCCGCTACGGCGTCGCCAGCAACGGCCGCGAACTCTGGGCCACCGTCACGCCCGACACCGCCGACAACCTGTACGGCCGCTGGAATACGGAAGCGCTGGGCGCCACCGCCACCGACGACTACCGCAACGGTTCCAACACCTACGGCTGGGTCGTCGAAATCGACCCCTTCACGCCCGCCAGCACGCCCAAGAAGCGCACCGCGCTCGGCCGCTTCGGCCATGAAGGCGCCTGCCTCGGCCCGGTCGTGGTCGGCAAGCCGCTGGTCTGGTACATGGGCGACGACTCGCAGAACGAGTACCTCTACAAGTTCGTCTCCACCAAGGCCTGGGACGCGGCCGACATCGGCGGCGGCATCGCGGCCGGCGACAAGTACATGGACGACGGCAAGCTCTACGTCGCCAGGTTCAACGCCGACGGCACGGGCAACTGGCTCGAGCTGAAACTGGGCGTCAACGGCATTACCGCCGGCAACGCCACCTACGCTTTCGCGGATGCGGCCGATGTCGTGATCAATGCGCGCCTTGCGGCCGACGCGGCCGGCGCCACCAAGATGGATCGCCCCGAGTGGACGTCCGTGAACCCGAAGAACGGCGAGGTGTACCTCACGCTCACGAACAACGCGGCCCGCACGATCAATGGTGTCAATGGCACCGACGCGGCCAATCCGCGTTACTACAACGACCCGAAGGGCGTGGCACAGACCGCGCAGAAGGGCAACCCGAACGGCCACATCGTGCGTTTTGCCGACGCGGGCGGCGACCCGGCTGCCGTGAGCTTCAAGTGGGACGTGTACCTCTTCGGCGCGCGCTCGACGGCATCGGCCGACGTGAACCTGTCGAATCTGGCCGCGGACAACGACTTCTCCAGCCCCGACGGCCTGTGGTTCAGCGAAGCCGCGCCCGGCCTGCTGTGGCTCCAGACCGACGACGGCAAGTACACCGACGTGACCAACTGCATGATGCTCGCGGCCCTGCCCGGCAAGGTCGGCGACGGCGCGGCGAAGACCATCACCAACGTCGACGGCGGCGCCACCGCCACGCAGGCCACCTTCGTCGGCAAGGCACCCGGCACCGACGGCCTGCGCCGTTTCCTGGTCGGCCCGAAGGACTGCGAAATCACCGGCATCGCCGAATCGGGCGACGGCCGTGCGCTGTTCGTCAACATCCAGCATCCGGGTGAAACCACGGCGGCTGCGAACATCTCCGACCCGACGAAGTTCGGCAGCCACTGGCCCGAAGGCGGCAATGCCCGTCCGCGCTCGGCGACGGTGGTGATCACGAAGAACGACGGCGGCCTGATCGGCCTCTGAAGTGAGTCCGGCACCGTGGACCGACCTCGCCGGTCCACGCGTGCGGCTCCCGAATGTGGACGACGACACGCGGCTGTCGTCGTGTTCGCGTGCGTGCGGCGTCATCGTTTTGTCATGAGCGATGCACGCCGTCGTCACAGTGGATAACTAAGGTTCACGCCTGACCGGTAGCGGAGAGGCTGCACGGTCATCCACCCGCAACACCCACGATAACTCGGGAGAAATTCCATGTCCGATTCCAAGGCGCAGTCCGGCGCCTCGCGCCGTCACGCCCTCAAATTGCTCGGTGCCGCACCGATGCTGCCGCTCGGCGGCCTTGCCTTCCTTACCGCCTGCGGCGGCGGTGGTGGTGGCGGCCAGGCATTCCCGCCCATCGTGTTGCCGCCCGCGCCCCCACCGGCACCGGCGCCCGCCGCCAACTTCGTCTCGGCCGAGTTCGGCGGCATGGCCGCACCGTCGCTCGCGGATGCCGCCGCCATGGCCACGACCACGGTCGGCTCCACGCTCAAGGTGTCGTTCGACAACGGCAGTTCCACCGAATACAGGCTGGCCTACCAGCCCTTCTTCCTGACCGGCGACCTGGTGTCCGACGGCAAGGGCGGCAAGGTCCTCGCGGGCGGCTATGTCGACATCAACAACAAGCCGATCATCGACGCCTCGGTCGCCGGCGAGGAACGCCAGTTCTTCTCCGATGCACCCGACGGCAGCTCGCTGCTGACCGTGCCCAACGCCAGCGTGCCCGGCGTCAAGGGCAAGCCGGTATTCGCGGTCGTCCAGTTCGAATACACGACGAAGAACAAGGCCGGTGTCAGCACCTACGGCCAACTGCCCTCGCCCATCGCCGTGCTCACGCTCGACCAGGACCAGGCCACCGGCAAGCTGAGCCTGGTGAAGTACCACAACGTCGACATGTCCAGCGCCCATGGCCTCTGGATCACCTGCGGCGCGAGCCTCTCGCCCTGGGGCACGCACCTCTCGAGCGAAGAGTACGAACCCGATGCCTTCACTGCCTCGACCAACGCGCAGTTCAAGGCCTACAGCAAGAACGTGTTCGGCAGCGAGACCGCGGCCAAGGCCTACCACTACGGCCACCTGCCCGAAGTCACCGTGAATCCCGACGGCACCGGCAGCGTGAAGAAGCACTATTGCCTCGGCCGCATCTCGCACGAGCTGATCCAGGTCATGCCCGACAACCGCACCGCGCTCATGGGCGACGACTACACCAATGGCGGCCTCTTCATGTTCGTGGCCGACAAGGAGAAGGACCTCTCCGCCGGCACGCTGTACGTCGCCAAGGTCGGCACCGGCTTTTCGATCGACCCGGCCGCCGCCGGCGCCGACCTGACCTGGATCAAGCTGGGCCACGCCACCAGCGCCGAGATCGAGGCGCTGGCCAACACGATCGCGCCGACCGACATCATGGATGTGAAGTTCGCCGACCCGGCCGATGCGAGCTACACGAAGATCTTTGCCGACGGCGTCGCGCAGTGGGTGAAGCTCGTGCCCGGCATGGAGAAGGCCGCAGCATTCCTCGAAACGCACCGCTACGCCAACCTCGTGGGCGCCAGCATGGCCTTCACCAAGATGGAAGGCACGACCGTCAACGCCAAGGACAAGGTCGCCTACTCGGCGCTGGCCAACATCCAGGACTCCATGGTCAAGAACGGCAAGGCCTGGCGCGCCGAGATGAACGTCTCGCTCGACAAGCTGCTCAAGGCCGGCGGCGTGATGGCCCATTCGATGGCCGGCGGCAAGCAGGACACCGGCGGCACCGCGATCAACAGCGACTGGGTGCCCTTCTCGACCAAGGCGCTGATCGTGGGTGAAGACATCGCCGCCGATGCGCTGGGCAACACCGCCAACCCCGACAAGATCGCCAGCCCCGACAACATCAAGTTCTCGGAAAAGATGCGCACCCTCTTCATCGGCGAAGACAGTGGCAACCACGTGAACAACTTCCTGTGGGCCTACAACGTCGACACGAAGAAGCTCAGCCGCATCCTGTCGACCCCGGCCGGCGCCGAGTGCACGGGCCTGCACGCGGTGGACGAGATCAATGGCTGGACGTACATCATGAGCAACTTCCAGCACCCGGGCGAGTTCATCGGCACGACGGTGCAGGGCGTGAAGGATGCGGTCGGTCCGCTGATCAAGACCAACTACAACCAGGGCTTCAGCGCCGTGGTCGGCTACCTCACGGCCGACCCGATCCAGCCGAAGCTCAAGAAGTAATCAAGCCTTTCGGCTGATCGGGATTCAGGATGGCGCTGCCGGCAACGGCAGCGCCGTCTTGTATCTGACCTGCTTGAGCGCAAAGCTCGAGCGGATCTTCTCGATCCCCGGAATCGGCGTGAGCTGCTCCATGATGAATCGCTCCAGTGCCGCCATGTCGGCCACGGCGATGCGGATCAGGTAGTCGCTGTCGCCGGTCATCAGGTAGCACTCCATCACCTCGTCGTGCTCGGCGATGCGCTGCTCGAAGTCGGCGAGCGACTGCTTGCTCTGCGTCGTCAAGCTGATCGAGATGAACACGTTGAGCCCGAGGCCCAGCGCCTTCGCGTTCGCGAGCGCCACATAGCGGTCGATCACGCCGTTCGCTTCGAGCACCTTCACGCGCGCCAGGCACGGCGAAGGCGAGAGGTGGACGCGGCGCGCCAGTTCCACGTTCGACAGCGCGCCGTCGCGCTGCAGCTCGTCGAGAATGCGCAGGTCGATGGCATCGAGTTGCATGAAATGCTTCGAAATCAAGAGGTGGCGGAATTTTATGCTGCGACGACAGCGTGGACTTGCCGGCGCCGGTAGCTAATTTTCCGCATGTCGGCTTAAAGTGCCGTCATGAACGCCCCGATTTCAGCCGACCAGATGCGCGCCCTGCTGCTCGACAGCCCGATGTCGCACGACCCCGATCCCGCGGAGACCGCCGAATGGCGCGACGCCTTCCTGGCACTCGCGCAAACGCATGGCCCGCAGCGCGCGCGCCAGATGCTGGTCGAGCTGGCCCGCGTGGCGCGGCAGCAGCGCATCGGCTGGCAGCCCGAGCTTGCGACGCCTTACGTCAACACCATCGCCGCCGAAGACCAGCCGCCGTTCCCGGGTGACCTCGCGGTGGAAGAGCGCCTGGCTTCGCTGATGCGCTGGAACGCGCTCGCGATGGTGGCCAAGGCCAACCAGGCGTATGGCGAACTCGGCGGCCACATCGCGAGCTACGCGAGCGCCGCCGACCTGTTCGAGACCGGCTTCAACCACTTCTTCCATGCGCGCAGCGAGCAGCACCGCGGCGACCTCGTGTTCTTCCAGCCGCACAGCGCGCCCGGCGTCTATGCGCGGGCGTTCCTCGAAGGCCGCTTGAGCGAGGAAGACCTGAAGCACTATCGCCAGGAACTCACCGCGCCGGCCTTCACGGAAGGCAGCGGCGCGCGGGGCCTGAGCAGCTATCCGCATCCGTACCTGATGCCGGACTTCTGGCAGTTCCCCACCGGTTCGATGGGCATCGGCCCCATCAGCTCGATCTACCACGCGCGTTTCATGCGCTACCTCACGCACCGCAACCTCCTGAACTGCGAAGGCCGCAAGGTCTGGGGCGTGTTCGGCGACGGCGAGATGGACGAGCCCGAATCGATGAGCGCGTTGACGCTCGCCGCGCGCGAGAAGCTCGACAACCTCGTGTGGGTCGTCAACTGCAACCTGCAGCGCCTCGATGGCCCGGTGCGCGGCAACGGCCGCATCATCGACGAGCTCGAGAAGCTCTTCGCCGGCGCGGGCTGGAACGTCGTCAAGCTCGTGTGGGGCAGCGACTGGGACGGCCTCTTCGCGCAGGACGTGAGTGGCGCATTGGCCCGCGTGTTCGCCAACACCGTCGACGGCCAGATGCAGACCTTCGCCGCGAAGGACGGCCGCTTCAACCGCGACAACTTCTTCGGCCAGAACCCCGAGCTCGCGCGCCTGGCCGAAGGCATGACCGACGAGCAGATCGATCGCCTGAAGCGCGGCGGCCACGACCTCGTGAAGATCCACGCCGCGTATGCCGCAGCCGCCAAGCACAAGGGCCAGCCCACCGTGATCCTCGCCCACACCAAGAAGGGCTACGGCATGGGCAGCGCCGCGCAGGGCAAGATGACCACGCACTCGCACAAGAAGATGGGCGACGTGGACCTCATCGAATTCCGCGACCGCTTCAACCTGCCGCTCACCGATGCGCAGGCCACCGCGATGGACTTCTATCGCCCGGCCGAAGACAGCGCCGAGATGCGTTATCTGCGCCAGCACCGCGAAGCGCTCGGCGGCGCCATGCCGCGCCGCGAGACCGCCTGCGACGTGGTGCCCAAGCCCGACATCGCGAGCTACGCGCAGTTCGCCACCGCCGCGGCCGGCAAGGAGATGAGCACCACCATGGCGTTCGTCCGCATGCTGGGCAACCTCATGAAGGACAAGGCGCTCGGCCCGCGCATCGTGCCCATCGTGGCCGACGAGGCGCGCACCTTCGGCATGGCGAATCTCTTCAAGCAGGTGGGCATCTATTCGAGCGTGGGCCAGCGCTATGCGCCCGAAGACATCGGCTCGGTGCTGAGCTACCGCGAAGCCACCGACGGGCAGATCCTCGAAGAGGGCATCAGCGAAGCCGGCGCCATCGCGAGCTGGACGGCCGCGGCCACCAGCTACAGCGTGCATGGCCTCGCGATGCTGCCCTTCTACATCTACTACTCGATGTTCGGCTTCCAGCGCGTGGGCGATGCCATTTGGGCCGCAGCCGACCAGCGTGCGCGCGGCTTCCTGCTCGGTGCCACCTCCGGCCGCACCACGCTCGGCGGCGAAGGCCTGCAGCACCAGGACGGCAGCAGCCACCTCGTGGCCGCGACCATCCCGAACTGCAAGGCCTACGACCCGGCCTATGCGGGCGAGATGGCGGTGATCGTCGATGCGGGCATCCGCGAAATGATGGTCGAGCAGAAGGACGTTTTCTATTACGTCACGCTCATGAACGAGAACTACGCGCAGCCCGATGTGCCCGCGGGTGCGGAAGGCGACATCCTGCGCGGGTGCTATCGCTTCGGCACGTATGCGCCGGCTTCTGGAAAAGCGAAGAAGAAGGTCACGCTGATGGGCTCGGGCGCGATCCTCACCGAGGTCGTCAAGGCCGCGCAGTTGCTGGCCGACGAGGGCATCGAGGCCGAGGTGTTCAGCGTCACGAGCTGGAGCGAACTCGCACGCGACGGCTTGGCGAGCGAGCAGCGCGCCATCGCCGGTGAAGAAGCCGACGTGCCGTTCATCGCGCAGCAACTCGGTGCTGGCAAGGCCCCGATCATTGCCGCCACCGACTACGTGCGCAGCGTGCCCGAGAGCGTGCGCGCCTTCCTCCCCGAAGGCCGCCGCTACCTCACGCTCGGCACCGACGGCTTCGGCCGCAGCGACACGCGCGCCGCGCTGCGCGCCTTCTTCCGCGTGGATGCGGCGAGCATCGCGCGGGCCGCACGTTACGCGCTCGGCCCCGCTTCGTGAATTCCGACGCGCCTCTGGCGCGTCGGTTGCGGACTTCTTTTCGAACTGAATGCGAGTTGTGAAAAGACGAGCGCCGCGTTCTCTCGGTTAGGAGAGGGCGCGCGGGCCCGACTCGAATGCGAGTATCGAACGCGAGCCTCCACTCATATTATTTTCCTGACGAAGCAACCGAACAGGAGTAACCATGAGCGTTGAGAAAATCGCATCCACACAGTGCATGCTCGCGACTACCAGCGCAGCGCATCCCTACGCGCAGCTGGTCGCCATGAAGCGCTGGGCCGATCACGGCCTCTATGAAGCCGCGGACCGGAATCTCGGGAAATTGAGTCCGCAGGACGCCTTCCTCATGCGCCGCGTCCTCGATCACATGCATGCGGTCGACCGGATCTTCCAGCACCACTTGCAAGGGCTCCCCCACACGTTCCGAGCGGCACGCTCCGAAGCGTTGCCGGAGATCGCGGCGCTGGCGAGCGGCACCCGGGAGGTCAACGACTGGTATGTCGCCTACGTGGACAGCCTCGCGGCCACCGATGCCGACGAACCGATCGACTTCATCTTCACCAGCGGAAAGCCTGCGCGCATGACGCGGGGCGAAATCATCCTGCATGTGTGCCTGCACGGCAGCTACCACCGGGGCAATGCCGGGGCCCTTCTGCAGCTGAGGGACATCACGCCGAGCCGGGATGGCATCACGGACTTTTTCGAAGCCGAGCCCTCCCGGGCGCACGCCTATTGAAGATAGCCGACCACGAAGCGCGTGGTCTCGTCGGCGAGCTTCTTCAGTGCCTTGTCCGACAGCATCTCGGCGCGGTGCAGCACCGCGGTGTGCGCCAGCGCTTCGATGGACGTCACGCACATGAAGGCTGCGAGTTCGAGGTCGGTCACGCGAAGCTCATCGCGATGGGCTTGGAGATAGCCCACGAAGAAGGCGTGGGTCTCGCGAACCAGGCCCACCGCGTTCTCGAAGCGGCCCGTGTGCGGGATCTGCTCCGCGAGGGCGCGATGCAGCTTGGGATCGATGCGGTGCGCCTCGATGGCCACGGCAACGAGCCTGCGCACCGCCTTGGCCACCGGCTGCGAGGCGACCTCCACCATGGCACCGCGGACGAGTTGCGCGATCTCCGCGTTGTGGCGTTCGATGACGGCGGCCACGAGCGCCTCCTTGCTCGGAAAGTACTGGTAGAGCGAGCCGACGCTGACGCCCGCCGCTTCTGCGATCCGGTTGGTGCTGGCCTTGTCGAATCCTTCCTTCACCAGGATGCGGGCCGTCGCTTCGATCAGCGCATCGACGGTCACTCTCGAGCGCTCCTGCGTGGCGTGCTTCCTGGGCCTGGTGATGACCTTGCGTGGCATGTCGGCGTTCCTGAAGACGAATGAAAAATGCGAGCCGTCGCTCATGCTAGCGCGCGAGGCCCGCACGGGTGCCGGGATCAGCCACCGAACAGAAGCGGGAAGCTCGGCTTCATCGTCATCAGGGCCGCGACGACGCCGAAGAGGGCGATCACGCCCACGCGCGCAACAAGGGCGGACTTCTCGCGGGCGAACGCCCCGATCTGCGCACCCGGAGCCTCGCCGTGGAGCGCCGATTCGACCCGCAACTCCCAGGGCGCGACGAATCCGTGTCGCACCGCCACGGCAATCGCGATGACGGCGAATGCCGCAAGCAGCCACGGTGTCCACAGCGGCCAGCCGCCGAGAAACACCAGAACGATGCCGGCGAGCACCCCCAGGTTGAGCAGCAGGTGCGCGGAGCGGCCGGCGCGCAGTGCCATCCTCGCGGGCCGCCATTGGCCTCTGCGGGCCATGGCAAAAAGCAGTTCGCCGGCCATGAACGACAGCAGTGCCGCGAGCGTCGCACCGGTGTGGATCATCAGAGCAGTCGTGTACAGCATCGGCGTATTCAGGCGGTGCCTGCCTCGCGGAAATGAGGACGGCCTTTGAATTGGTTTTCCATGCGTTCGATCTCCAGTCACATCGTTCGTTGAATGATTCGGTGTGCCGAAAGAATACGAGCGCAGGCTCGCATTGGTCTACTCGCATTCCTGAAACGCGCGGCACGCCACGCACAGAGGCCTTTCGCGGACAGGAGAGGCGTCACGTACTCGCATTTCCGGCAACCGCGATGTGCAGATGCAGCGCATCTTTCAAGCCGCCAGGCATGCATCGCAGCGTGCCGCACGCGCAGGCCTGCGTTAGAGTCGCGCGGTTCATATGACCGCCCGCTTCCAATCCCTCACCCCCACCGTCCGCCTGGCCGACCAGGTGGCCGATGCGCTCGCGGCCGAGGTGCGCAGCGGGCGCCTGTCCGAAGGCGACCGGCTGCCGACCGAGGCGGTGCTCGCCGAGCAGTTCGGCGTGAGCCGCACCGTGGTGCGTGAGGCGGTCTCTCGGCTCAAGTCGCTGGGGCTCGTGGATTCGCGCCAGGGCAGCGGCGTGTATGTGCGCGCTGCCGGCGTCGAGCCGCTGCGCTTCGAGATGCCGCATGTCGCCTCGCGCGAAGCGGTGATCCAGATGGTCGAGCTGCGCCGCGCACTCGAAGCGGAAGTGGCCGCGCTCGCGGCCGAGCGCCGTACCCCTGAAGACGTGCAACGCATCCGCGATGCCATCGACGCGCTGCATGCCGCAGTGGCGGCCGGCGGCAACGGTGCCGACGAAGACGTGCGCTTTCATCGCGCCATCGCCGAGGCTGCGCGCAATCCGTTCCTGATCGGCACGCTGCAGTATCTGCGGCAGTTCCTGCACGGCGCCACGCGCGTCACACGCGCCAACGAGGCGCGCCGCGCGGACTTCGCGCGCGAAGTCGCGCAGGAGCATGCGCAGATCGTCGAAGCCATCGAGGCCGGCGATGCATTGCGCGCCCGCGAGGCCGCCAAGTCGCACATGGACAACGCGATCCGCCGCATCGAGCAGGCCGATCCGGCCTTCTGGCAGCAGGAAGGCGCGCAGCTCGCGCGGCCGCTGGTCGAAGGCTGGCCTGCGGGCCAGTAAGAAGGAAACGAAGTGTTTTCTGCGGGTTTACCCGGGTCGGGCAACTTGTCTCAAATTTGTATGATGACCTGACAAATCAAGAGGCGGCCGCGCTGCATGGCGACGGGACGACCTCGCTTTTCTCATCCAAAGCAAGCGGACTCCCTCCATGACTCCAACCCTCCAGGCCGGCGCGCCTTCGGCCATGGCCGGCCTGCCGCCCGACACCGCGCTCGAGAAGCGCGCGTATTCCAAGGTCTTCTGGCGCCTCGTTCCCTTCCTGATGCTCTGCTACGTGGTCGCGTACCTCGACCGCGTGAACGTCGGCTTCGCCAAGCTGCAGATGGGGCAGGACCTGGGCTTCAGCGAAACGGTGTTCGGCCTGGGCGCGGGCATCTTCTTCCTCGGCTACTTTCTCTTCGAAGTGCCGAGCAACCTGCTGCTCAACCGCGTGGGCGCGCGCATGTGGATCGCGCGAATCATGATCACCTGGGGCATCCTCTCCGCATGCTTCGTGTTCGTGGAGACGCCCACCAGCTTCTACATCCTGCGGTTCCTGCTCGGCGTGGCCGAGGCGGGCTTCTATCCCGGCGTGATCCTCTACCTCACCCACTGGTACCCCTCGCACCGGCGCGCGCGGATCATCGCGGTCTTCATGTCGGCGATCCCGGTGGCGGGCATCTTCGGCAATCCGCTCTCGGGCTGGATCATGGATGCGTTCCATGGCGTCTCGTCGATGCACGGCTGGCAGTGGATGTTCGTCATCGAGGCCATTCCCGCGGTGCTCGTGGGCGTGATGGTTCTCTTCTACCTGGACAACGGCATCCAGCAGGCCCGCTGGCTTTCGCCCGAGGAAAAGGCCTTGCTCCAGCGCGAGGTCGAGCGCGACCAGGCGCACGGCGCCAAGGGCCCGCACTCGGTGGCCGCGGTGTTCCGCGATGCGCGCGTGTGGTGGATGGCGCTCATCTACTTCGCCTTCGTCATGGGCCAGTACGCGCTGACTTTCTGGCTGCCCACGCTGGTAAAGGCGACGGGCGTGCAGGGCAACTTCAACATCGGCTTGCTGAGCGCGATTCCGTTCGTCTGCGCGATCGTCGCGATGAACCTCTTCGGCCGCAGCGCCGACCGCCGCCAGGAGCGCCGCTGGCACCTGATCGTGCCCGCGATGATGGGCGCCGTGGGCTTCACCGTGGCCGCCTCGTACACGCAGAACACGGCCGTCTCGCTCGCGTTCCTCTCGCTCGCTGCGGCGGGTGTGCTGACCTGTGCGCCGCTTTTCTGGTCGCTGCCCACGGCTTTCCTCTCGGGCACGGCCGCAGCGGCCGGCATCGCGGCCATCAATTCGGTGGGGAACCTCGCGGGCTTCGTGAGCCCCTACCTCATCGGCTACCTCAAGGACCTCACCGGCAGCACGCAGATCGGCATGTACGTGCTGGCCGCCGCGCTGGTGCTCGGGGCCATCGGCGTGTGGCTCACACCCAAGCAACTCGTCAACCGCTGATCGGAGAAACGACACCATGACAGACATCCCCAGCAACACCCCCGTCGTCGGTCTCGTGGGCCTCGGCGCCATGGGCAGCGGCATGGCGCAATCGCTGCGCCGCGCGGGCCATGCACCGCATGTGTTCGACGTGCGCCCCGGCGTCGCCGAAGTCTTCGCGCGCGATGGCGGCACGGCCTGCGACTCGCTCGCCGCGCTCGGTGCGCAGTGCGACATCGTGGTCAGCGTGGTCGTCAATGCGGCGCAGACCGAGTCGGTGCTGTTCGGCGACGGCACCACGCCCGGTTGTGCAGCGTCGATGAGGCCCGGCAGCCTCTTCGTGATGTGCTCGACCGTCGATCCGAACTGGTCCGTCGCGCTCGAAGCGCGCCTCGCGGCGCAGGGCATCCTGTACCTCGACGCGCCGATCTCCGGCGGCGCCGCCAAGGCCGCGAGCGGCCAGATGACGATGATGACTGCTGGCACGCCCGCCGCTTATGCCAAGGCCGGCGGCATGCTCGACGCGATGGCCGCGAAGGTCTACCGCCTGGGCGACTCGGCCGGCGCGGGCAGCAAAGTGAAGGTCATCAACCAGCTGCTGGCCGGCGTGCACATCGCCGCAGCCGCCGAGGCGATGGCGCTGGGCCTGCGCGAAGGCGTGGACCCCGATGCGCTCTACGAAGTCATCACGCACAGCGCAGGCAACAGCTGGATGTTCGAGAACCGCATGGCGCATGTGCTCGCGGGCGACTACACGCCGCTGTCGGCCGTCGACATCTTCGTGAAGGACCTGGGGCTCGTGCTCGACGTGGCGCGCGCGAGCAAGTTTCCGCTGCCGCTGTCGTCCACCGCGCACCAGATGTTCATGCAGGCATCGACCGCGGGCTTTGCGCGCGAGGATGACAGTGCGGTCATCAAGATCTTCCCGGGCATCGAACTACCGGCCGCGAAAGGAAAAGCCTCATGAGCGACATCAAGACCGTCGACACCCCACTGCTGCGCATCGGCTATGAAGAATGGAACCCCGGCGGCACCGCGACCGTCGTGCTGATGCACGGCTGGCCCGACAGCCCGCGCTGCTGGCACGGCGTGGCGCCGAAGCTCGCCGCGGCCGGTTGGCGCGTGCTCGCCCCCGCGCTGCGCGGCTTCGCGCCCACGCGCTTCCTGCTTGACGACACGCCGCGCAGCGGCCAGCTCTCTGCGCTGGGCCGCGACCTGCTCGACTTCATCGATGCGCTCGGCCTCGACAAGCCTGCGCTCGTCGGCCACGACTGGGGTGCCCGTGCGGTCGCCAATGCCTGCGGCCTCCGGCCCGAGGTGGCGCGCGCGCTGGTGCTGATGTCGGTCGGCTACGGCACCAACGCCCCCGACCAGCCGATGGCGCTCGAACAGGCGCGCAACTACTGGTACCACTGGTACATGGCCACGCCGCGCGGCGAACGCACGGTGCACGACGACCGCATCGCCTTCACGCGAACGATGTGGAACACCTGGGCGCCTGAGGGCTGGTACGAACCCGCCGAGTTCGAGGCCACCGCCGCCGCCTTCGAAGGCGACGACTGGGCGAAGGTGGTGGTGCATTCGTACCGCCACCGCTGGGGCTTCACGCCCGGCGATCCGCGCTATGCCGTCGACGATGCCGTGCTCAACCCCGCGCCGGTGCTGCCCGTGCCCACGCTCGTGTTGCACGGCGCGGCCGACAGCTGCAATCATCCCGACACCTCGGCCGGCAAGGAGCGTTTCTTCAGCGGCCCGTACCGCCGCGAACTGCTCGACGGCGTGGGTCATTTCCCGCAGCGCGAAGCGCCCGAGGCGGTTGCCGATGCGTTGCTGCGCTTCCTGCCCGCCATTTCCTGAACGAACTCGCAAAGACAAGACGACACCATGAACATCCTCATCACCGGCGGCTGCGGCTTTCTCGGCGCACGGCTCGCGCGCACGCTGCTCGCGGGCGGCCCGCTCGCATTGGCTGGCGGCGCAGCCAAAGACATCGCGCGCATCACGCTGGCCGACCGCGTGCCGCCGCCCGCCGACCTCGCAGCCGATGCCCGCATCCAGTTCGTGCAGGGCGACCTCTACGAGCAGGCCGCCAACGGCGCATTGCCGCTGGCCGACACCGATGCCGTCTTCCACCTCGCCGCGGCAGTGAGCGGCGAATGCGAAGCCGATTTCGACCTCGGCATGCGCAGCAACCTCGACACCACCCGCGCCCTGCTCGACGCCTGCCGCCGCGCGGGCCATGCGCCGGTGTTCGTGTTCTCCAGCTCGGTCGCGGTGTTCGGCGATTCGCCCGAGCAGCGCCTGCCCGCGGTGATCGAGGACACCACGCTGCCGACGCCGCAGAACAGCTACGGCATCCAGAAGTTCATCGGCGAACAGCTCGTGGCCGACTTCACGCGCAAGGGCTTCGTGCAGGGGCGCAACGTGCGGCTCATGACGGTGTCGGTGCGACCGGGCCGCCCGAACGGCGCGGCCTCCAGCTTCCTGAGCGGCATGCTGCGCGAGCCGCTGGCCGGCGAGCGTGCACGTTGCCCCGTCGCGCCGGAAACACCGGTCGCGCTGGCATCGCCCGGCAACACCGTCGCGGGCATCGTGCGCGCGGCCACCGCGAGCGCGGCCGAATGGGGGGCACGCACCGCCATCAACCTGCCCGCATTGACCACGACAGTGCGCGAGATGGCCGATGCGCTCGAACGCATCGCCGGCAAGGACGCCACGGGTTTGATCGACTGGACGCCCGACGCGCAGGTCGCCAAGATCGTCACCAGCTGGCCGAGCCGCATCCACGCCGCGCGCGCCGAGGCGCTGGGCCTGAAGGCCGATGCGAGCTTCGACGCCATCCTGCGCGACTACGTGCGCGAGAACCCGCAGGCGGTGAAACTGCCTGTCGCTACCAAGGACTGATCCATGGGCAAGCTCGTGCTCGGCTGCATCGCCGACGATTTCACCGGCGCGACCGACCTCGCCAACAACCTCGTGCGCGCCGGCATGCGCGTGGTGCAGGCCATTGGCGTGCCGGCCACGCCGCTCGACGCGGACGTCGATGCGGTCGTGGTCGCGCTCAAGTCGCGCACCATCGCGCCGGCCGAGGCCATCGCGCAATCGCTCGATGCGTTGCGCTGGCTGCAGGCGCAGGGTGCGCAGCAGATCTACTTCAAGTACTGCTCGACCTTCGACAGCACGGCGCAGGGCAACATCGGCCCCGTCACCGAGGCGTTGATGGAGGCGCTCAAGTGCGACTTCACCATCGCCACACCAGCCTTTCCCGACAACAAGCGCACCGTGTTCAAGGGCTACCTGTTCGCGGGCGATGTGCTGCTCAACGAGAGCGGCATGCAGAACCATCCGCTCACGCCGATGACGGACCCCAACCTCGTGCGCGTGCTGCAGGCGCAGTGCGCGCACAAGGTGGGGCTCATCGATCACACGGTGGTGGCGCGCGGCGATGCGGCGATCACCGAGCGCATCGCGCAGTTGAAGAGCGAGGGCATCTCGATCGCCATCGTCGATGCGGTGTCGAACGATGACCTGCTGCGCCTCGGCCCCGCGATCGCGAAGATGCCGCTGGTCACTGCAGGTTCGGGCGTGGCCATCGGGCTGCCCGCCAACTTCGGGCTCTCGCCTTCTTCGCAAGCCAGCGCATTGCCGGCAGCGAGCGGGTTGCGTGCCGTGGTGTCGGGCAGCTGCTCGCTTGCCACCAACCGGCAGGTGCTCGACTTCATCCAGCGCGGCGGTGCGGCGCTGGCGGTCGATCCGCTGCGCATCGCGGCGGGTATCGATGTCGCGGCCGAAGCGCTGGCTTGGGCGGCGCCGCTCGTCGGCAAGCAACCGGTGCTGGTCTATTCCACTGCCGAGGCCGGCGCCGTGAAGTCGGTGCAGGGCAAGCTCGGTGTGGAGGAAGCCGGCGCGATGGTCGAGCGCACCATCGCCGCCATTGCGCGCGGCCTGGTGGACCTGGGCGTGCGCCAGCTGGTCGTTGCGGGCGGCGAGACTTCGGGCGCGTGCGTGCAGGCGCTGGGCATCGCGCAGATGCAGATCGGCCCGCAGATCGACCCCGGCGTGCCGTGGTGCCATGCGCGCGCCGAGGCGGCGCCGGGCGCGGGCGTGCACATCGCGCTCAAGTCCGGCAACTTCGGTGGGGACGATTTCTTCACCAAGGCCTTTACAGTGCTGGCATGACCGAGAACCAAGCGCGCGAAGAAATCTGCCGGGTCGGCCGCAGCCTGTTCGAGCGCGGCTATGTGCATGCGACGGCGGGCAACATCAGTGTGCGGCTGGACGATGGCTTCCTCATCACGCCGACCGATGCGTGCCTTGGCTTTCTCGATCCGGCGCGGCTCGCACGGCTCGATGCGGATGGCAAGCAGACCGGCGGCGACCGCGCCAGCAAGACCATCGCGCTGCACACGCGCATCTACGCCGCCGCGCGCAAGTTCGATGCGCAGATAGCCTGTGTGATCCACACGCACAGCACGCATTGCGTGGCGCTCACGCTGAATGCGCCGGGCGACGAACTGCTCCCTGCACTCACGCCCTACTTCGTGATGAAAGTCGGCCATGTGCCGCTCATTCCGTACCACCGCCCCGGCGCGCCGGAAGCGGTGGAGAAGGTGGCGCAAGCCATCGAACGCTTCGGCACCGCGGGCACGCCCCTTCGCGCCGTGATGCTCGAACGCCTCGGCCCCAACGTGTGGCACGAGACGCCGGCCGCCGCGATGGCGGTGCTCGAGGAACTGGAAGAAACCGCCAGGCTCCAGATGCTCACCGGCGCCACAAGGCCCGCGCCGCTGGATGCCGATCAGATCGATGAACTGCGCACCACCTTCGGTGCGCGCTGGTAGTAGAAACAACCCATGCCCCAATTCGCAGCCAACCTCTCGATGCTCTATCCGGAGCTCGACTTCCTCGACCGCTTTGACGCCGCCGCCAAAGACGGCTTCAAGGCCGTCGAGTACCTCTTTCCCTATGCCTTCTCGAAAGAAGACATCGTCGCGCGCCTGAAGCACAACGGCCTGCAGCAGGTGCTCTTCAACGGCCCGCCCGGCAACTGGGACGGCGGCGAGCGCGGCCTCGCGTGCCTGCCAGGCCGCGACGCCGAGTTCCGCGAAGGCATCGCGAAAGCCATCGACTACGCCGTGGCGCTCGACTGCCCGCGCATCCACGTCATGGCCGGCCTCGTGCCGCAAGACCTGCAGCGCGATGCCGTGCGGCCCGTGTACCTCGACAACCTGCGCTTTGCGGCAGAAGAGGCCGCGAAGGCCGGCCGGGACGTGCTGATCGAGCCGATCAACACGCGCGACATCCCCGGCTTCTTCCTGAATCGGCAGGACGATGCACACGAGATCGTCGAGACCGTCGGCGCACCGAACCTCAAGGTGCAGATGGACCTGTACCACTGCCAGATCGTCGAAGGCGACGTGGCGATGAAGATCCGCAAGTACCTGCCCACCGGCCGCGTCGGCCATCTGCAGATCGCCGGCGTGCCCGAGCGCCACGAGCCAGATATCGGTGAGCAGAACTACGCCTACCTGTTCGATGTGATCGACGAGGTCTCGAAGCAGAGCGGCTGGCAAGGCTGGGTCGGTTGCGAGTATCGACCGAAGCGCGGCTCGGAGCCCGGCGGCACTTCCGCGGGCCTGGGCTGGCTGCGCGCACTGCAGCAACGCGCATGAAGCTGGAGGCCCTGCGCATTCCGGCACCGCTGCGTGGCTTCGCGGCGGCCGACGCGCAGGTCTTCGACGTCACGCTCGATGGCGACAAGGTCGCGGCCATCGTGCCCAGCGCCTCGCAGACGCCGGCGCGCGGCACGCTGCTGAGCGCGTTGGTCGAAGCGCACGCGCACATCGACAAGAACTACACGGTGCAGGAAGTGGGCGCGGCAGAGGGCAACCTCTTCGCGGCCATCGAGCGCATGGAGAAGCACCGCGCCGGCTGGACCGCCGAAACACTGCGCCCGCGCATGGAGCGCGCGCTGCACGACGCATGGCAATCGGGTACGCGCGCGCTGCGCACGCACATCGACTGGGTGCAGCCCGAGGCGCCGGCTGCGCTGGCCGTGTTCGAAGCACTGCGTGAGGAATGGCGCGGCCGCATCGAACTGCAGTTCGTCTCGCTTACCCCGCTCGACGTGTTCTCGGACCTCGCAGCCGGCGAACGCATCGCCGCTGAAGTGAAGCGTGCGGGCGGCGTGCTCGGTGCATTCGTCTACCGCAACGAAGGCATCGTCCACAAGCTGGGCCGGGTGTTCGATCTCGCGCAGCAGCACGGCCTCGGCCTCGACTTCCATGTCGACGAAGGGCTCGATGCCGAAGCCACGGGCCTGCGCAGCATCGCCCAGTTGGTGCGTGCGCGCGATTTCAAGCAGGGCGTCGTCTGCGGCCACTGCTGCTCGCTCTCGATGCAGGACGACGCCGTCGCCAACGAAACGCTCGCGCTCTGCGCCGGTGCCGGAATCCACATCGTCGCGTTGCCGACCACCAACCTCTACCTGCAAGGCGCGTGGGACCGTACGCCCGTGCCGCGCGGCATCACGCGCATCCACGAGGCGGCGGCACGGGGCTTGCGTGCGAGCCTGGCCACGGACAATGTGCAGGACGCCTTCTATCCTTACGGCAGTTACGACCTCGTGGAGACCTTCGGCCTCGGCGTGCAGATGGCGCACCTCGCGCCCGCGAGCGATTGGCTCGATGCGATCACCGTCAGCCCCGCGAAGGCGCTCGGCCTCGCGTGGGACGGTCGCATCGCACCGGGCTGCCCCGCGGACCTGGTGCTGCTCGCGGCGACCGACGAGCATGAGTTCATCGGCCCGAGCGGGCGGCAGCGCACGGTGATCCGCAGCGGTCGAATTCTGGAGAAAACACAATGAGCATGGGCAAGCCAATGGCCAACTACGCCGCCGCCAAACGCGTCGGCGATTTCGTCTTCATGAGCGGCGTGGTCGCGGTCGATCCGGCCAAGCGCCGCGCCGTCGCGGGTTATGACGACATCCCCGAGGAAGCCCGCACCGCATTGCAGGGCGTGGGCTACGCCACGGGCCAGATGTCGGTCGATGTGTTCGAGGCGGCCATCGTCGCGCAGAGCTGGTTCGTGCTGGAGCGCATCCGCCAGATCGCGGCCGAGCATGGCGGCACGATGGACGATGTGGTCAAGCTGGTGCAGTACTTCCGCCACCTGCCGCACTACGCGTTCTACAACCGCGTGCGCGGGCTCTTCTATCCGGGCGAGCCGCCGGTGAGCACGGTGGTCGAGGTGTCGCGCTTCCTGCCGGGCGATGAGGTGCTGGTCGAGGTGGAAGCGACGATGTACCTGCCGAAATAAGCTCGCCCCCAGGCTTCGCGCACTTCGTGTCGCTTCTCCTTCCCCCTACCGGGGGCAACACCTGCGGTCCGGCAAAGCCGGTCCCGCGGTGTTTCGCGAAGAAGCCGTAGCGGGACTTACTTGACGCCTGCGCCCTTGAGCAGGAAATCCGTCACCTGCTCGATCAGGTAGCGCCGGTCCTTGTCGTCGCCGTCCTGCGCGGTGTTGCGGAAGTACGCGGCCTGCGTCGCATGGTCCGCATAAAACTGCGTCACCGCCCAGATGTGGAACAGCACCAGCATCGGGTCGGCCTTGTCCATCAGGCCCTGGTTCATCCAGTTCTGGATCACGGCGGCGGCCTGGTCGGTGCGCGCCTTGCTCGTGTCCATCATCGTGTTGAGCACCGGCGCGCCGCGCATCATCTCGGCGGTGAAGATGCGCGAGCGCAGCGGGTGCTGGAACGAGAACACCATCTTGCGATGGATCAGGTCGCTGAGCACCTTGCGCGGGCCGAAGGCCTCGTCGCTGAAGCCGAACACCACGATCCAGTCGTTCAGGATGTCCTGCAGCACCAGCCGGTAGAGCGCTTCCTTGCTGTCGATGTAGTAGTGCAGCTGCGCCTTCGAGAGCCCGGCCTTGTCGGCGATGGCCTGCGTCGTTGCGCCGGCCAGGCCCTCGCTCGCAAACACCTCGATGGCTGCCTGGTAGATGACGCCGAGCACCTGCGTGTACTTGCGCGACCGGCCGCGCGTGGCCGGGGCTTCGCTTTCGCTCTCGATTTCTTTCTCTTCCATGCTCACAGCTGCAGCACCAGTTCGAGGCCCTTGGCGCGCGAGCAGCACAGCGCCACCTTGCTGCGCCGCTCGGTGCCCGTGAGGCAGAAGTCGCGGTGCTCCGCGCCTTCGCCGTCGCCGTCGACCACGCAGGTGCCGCACAGGCCCTGCTGGCACGACACGGGAATGTCGATGCCCACTTCATGCAGCGCATCGACAGCCGTCTGGTCGGCCGCGACCGGCACCGTGATGCCGCGCTGCGCGAGCTTCAGCGTGAAGGGCAGGCCGGTGGTGGTGTTGGCATCGGTCGGCGCGGCGAAGTACTCGGTGTGCAGCGCGTCTTCGGGCCAATGTGCAGCCGCATCGCGCACCGCCTTCATGAAGCCGCCGGGGCCGCAGACGTAGAGGTGCGTGTCCGGCGCGCGCTCGGCCAGCAGCGCTTGCAGGTCGATGCGTTGCGATGCATCGCCCTGGTCGAGGTGAAGCCGCAGATGGGGTGCGAGCGCAGGGTCTCGCAGCGCATCGGCAAATGCCAGGTGCTCTTCGCTGCGCGCGAACACGCACAGCGTGAACGACGCACCGCGCGCCGCGAGCGCCTGCGCCATCGCGAGCAGCGGCGTCATGCCGATGCCGCCGGCCATCAACAGGTGATGCCTGGCTTCTTCGCGCAGCGGAAAGGTGTTGCGCGGCGTGCTGATCGCGATCAGGTCGCCCTCGCGCACGCGCTCGTGCATCGAGGCCGATCCGCCACGGCTCGCAAGCTCGCGCTTCACGCCGATCACATAAGACGGCGCGTTCGACGGAGCCCGTGCGAGCGAGTACTGCCGCGAGAACCCGCCCGGCATGTGCACATCGATGTGCGCCCCGGCCTCGTACCCCGGCAGTGCGCGCCCCCACGGATGCGCCAGCTCGAAGGCCAGAATCTCCGGCGTCTCGCGCGAGATGCGTTCGACGCGGACGGTCAGCGTGCGTTCGAGGCTCATGGTGGTTGTCTTTCTCTCTCGGCTCTCTAGATGTTCTGCAGCTTGCGCGAAACGCGCTCGATGAAATGCGTGCGGTCGCGCTCGGTGACGGCGTTCATGTCGTGCAGCTGCAGCCACGTCACCTTGCAGCGCCATGCGAACAGCGCGCGGAGCCCCCGCGTGAAAAGTCGCCGGCAGGGGTCGCCGATCACTTTCAGGAACCAGCGCGGCGAGCCGCCCGTGGTCACCACCGTGAGCCGCCGGATGTGGCGCATGCCCGACTTCGTGAGCTGGCCCTTGCGCTCGGCCGGCAGGAAGGCCACGCCCGGGAGCCAGACCCGCTCCAGCCAGCCCTTGAGCATGGACGGCGGCCCGTAGAACCAGATGGGGAACACGAACACCAGGTGCTCGGCCCACAGCAGCGCTTCGACATGTGGTTTCACACGTTCGCGGATGAGGTCGGGGTTGTCGATGTAGGCGATGCGCTCTTCGCGGGTGAGCGTCGGATCGAAGCCCTCGGCGTAGAGGTCGATGGCCCGGACGGTATGCCGGTGTTCGAGCGCTTCGAGCGCGGTGCGGTAGAGCGCGTGGTTGAAGCTGTCAGGGTTCGGATGGCAGTGGACGACGAGCGTTTTCATGTGGAGGGCCGGTTCGCCTGTCGGCGAGACGGGGTCAGAGCCCAAGGGATCAAGGCCGCGCGGTGCCTTATGGCAACCCAGGCGCCGGCATCTGACCCCGGCGCAAGCCCCGCGCGACCCACGGGAAAAACTTTAGCTGCGGATTACTTGCCGGTGAGCTTCTTGCGAACGTCGACACCGACACCCTTGTTCACGAACTGCGTGGTCACGACCTTCGAGAGATCGACCTCGCCCGTCTTGTAGAGACCGGCCTTGACCATCTTGTCGTAGAAGTCCTTCACGCGGGCCTCGTCCATCGCGCCGATGCCCTTGGTGAGCGATTCGCCGCTGTCCACGATGCCCATCTTCTTCATCAGTTCGATGGAGCCTTGCGAGGCGGCCACGGGCGAGTCGGGGTTGATCTTGGCGATCATCTCGTTGGCGGCCTTGTTGTCGCCATAGAGGTAGTTGTTCCAGCCGATGATCGAGGCCTCGACGAACTTGCGCACCGTCTCGGGCTTTGTCTTGATGAGGTCGGCACGCGTCTCGATGGTGGTCGAGTAGGTCGAGAAACCGTTGTCGGCCAGGAGCTGCACCACCGGATCGAAGCCGGCCTGCGCCTTGATCGACAGGGGCTCCGAAATCGCATAGCCCTGCTGGATGGACTTCTTGTCCGCCAGGAACGGACCGACGTTGAAGGTGTAGGGCTTGAGCTGCGAATCCTTGAAGCCGTGCTCGGACTTCATCCACTGCCAGAAGCTGAACTGACCGTCCTTGCCGATGAAGGCCACGGGCGCCTTGGTCATGTCCTTGAAGGTGTCGAAGCCCTGGCCCGGGTGCGCAAACATGGCCTGCGGGTCCTTCTGGAAGAAGGCCGCGACCACCACGGTGGGCACGCCGTTCTTCACGTTGTCGAAGGACTGCAGCAGGTTGCCGGTCATGAGGAAATCGACCTTGCCGGCCGGCAGCATCGGCCGGTTGTTGACCATCGGGCCGCCCTGCTGGATGTCCACATCGAGGCCGTACTTCTTGTAGGTGCCGTCCACCAGCGCCTGGTAGAAGCCGCCGTGGCCGGCCTGCGCCTTCCAGTTGGTGGCGAACACCACTTTTTCCTGCGCCTGCGCGGCGAAGGCGGCGGCGGTCAATGCCAGGGCGAGGGCCAGCGGGCGGGTGCGGAAAGCGGGGATGCGCATGGGGACGGACTCCTGTGGAGGTTTTGGAAAGTACGGGATGCGGAGACTAAATCTTTTCAGCGCTCGACGGCCATGTCGGGGTGCCAGCCGCGTGTTTTTCCGGGGTTCATCAAACCCATCGGGTCGCTGCGCTTCTTGAACTCGATCTGCTGCGTGTCGATGGTCTTCATGCCGCCGTCTTCGATGGTGAAGACATGCGGGTTGAAAATCTGGCATCCGCCCTGCGACTCGATCTCGCGGATCACCTCGTACTGGTGCGCCTCGCCCTTCCAGCGCACGAGCAGGATGCCGAAGGTGCCGCACTCGCCGTTGGCGCGCGCGAAGTCCTGGTGTTGGAGCACGTCGTCGCCAAAGATCTGCAGGTGGCGCTCGACCACCGAAGGATCGAAGGGCTGCGCATAGGCGACCTGCAGATAGGTCCAGCCACGGTCGGCTTTGAGCGCCTGTAGCGTCGTGTGGTTGAACGCGCACTCGTAGGCCGGCGGCAGGCCGTCGGCGAGTAGCTCGGCCTCGGTGCCTGCGACGGAGATCGTGCCGCCCTGCGCATCGGCCAGCGCGCGGAACTCGGCCATCGACTCGGGCGAGACCATGGTGAACACCGCATGCCGGTCGATCGGAAAGCGGTCGCGCATCGCCGTGTAGTAGGGCGAGAAGCGAGCCTCGACCGTGGACAGCAAAAAGATGTCGAGCGTCGGCGCCTGCGCAGCGATGCCGAAGTCGAGCGCGCCACGGTACGTCTCGAAGAGCACCGTGCAGTGCACCCATTCGACGGTCGGACTCAGGGCGACCTCGACGTCGAGGATCACACCGTTGGTGCCGTACGCGTGGTGCACCTGCTGTATCTCGTCACCCTGCAATTCGATGACGCGCGGCTCGCGCTCCACCGTCATCACGCGCGCGCGCAGCAGGTTGCCGGGGTCGCGCAGGATGCCGTGGCGAAACGACCCGATACCGCCGAAGCCGCCCGCGATGAAGCCGCCGATGCTGGCCACATGCCAGGTCGAGGGCCACATGCGCAGTGCCTGCCCGGTCTCGCGCGCGGCGAGGTCGATGTCGTGCATGCGCGCGCCGGCTTCCACGCGCATGCGGCCGTCCTGGATGTCGAGCACGCGGCACATCTGCGTCACGTCGAGCACGATGCCGCCTTCGAGCGGCACGCACTGGCCGTAGTTGCCGGTGCCGCCTGCGCGCACGGTGAGCGGCAGCTTCCACTTCGCCGCGACCGCTGCCGCCTGCCGCACGTCGTCCTCGGTGCTGACCTTCACCACGAGGTCGGCCACGCAGCCGGCGAGCTGCTCGGTGAGGATGGGGCTGTACCAGTAGAAGTCTTTGGAAAGCTGCTTGCGTTGGCTCGGCGCGGTAACGAGGTTGAGCCCGCGCAGGTCTTCGCGCACGGCGTCCCAGTCGATGCCTGTGGGGAAAGGGCGTTCGGAATTCATCGGGGCTCTGTCCAGAGGAACTCTTTTCGAGCGAACACCGCGGAACCGGCTTTGCCGGGCCGCAGGTGTTGCCCCCGGTAGGGGGTTGGAGAAGCGACACGAAGTGCGCGCAGCCTGGGGGCGAGCCAATTACCTTTCACGACGCATCTCGCTCTCGTGCCAGTGGCCGAGCACCATGCGCGACAACGCGGCGAACACGATGAAGATCACGATGCCCAGCAACGACACCAGCAACAGCGCCGCGAACATCATCGGGATCTCGGTACGGAAGCTTGATTCGAGGATGCGCGAGGCCAACCCCGTTTCCTTGCCCGCCGTGCCCGCGGTGAACTCCGCCACCACCGCGCCGATCAGGCTCAGCCCGCCAGCGATCTTCAGCCCCGCCATGAAGTACGGCAGCGCACTCGGCGCGAGCAGGTAGCGGAAGGTCTGCCAGGGCGAGGCCTTGTAGAGCTGGAACAGGTCGCGCAGGTTGCTGTCGGCGCTCTTGAGGCCGATGACGGTGTTCGACAGGATCGGGAAGAACGCCACGATCCACGCGCACAGCAAGAGCGCCGCGGTGGTGCTCGACACGTAGATCAGGATCAGCGGCGCGATCGCGATGATCGGCGTCACCTGCAGGATCACCGCGATCGGGAACAGGCCGATCTCCACCCACTTGAAGAGCGCGAACGCGATCGCCAGCAGCACGCCGCCGACGATGGCCGCCAGCAGTGCGAGCAGCGTGAGCTTCACCGTGAACCACAGCGCACTGGAGAGCGTGTCCCAGTTGTCGAACAGCGTCTTCAGGATCAGCGAGGGCGCGGGCAGGATGTAGTGCGGAATGTTGTTGGCGCGCACCGTCCATTCCCAGATGAGCAGCAGCAGCACGACGATGGCCGCGGGCACGACGATGCGCAGCAGCGATTCGCGTCGGCGCAGCCTGTCTTCGTGTGCGCGCAGCGAGGCTTCGGACGGTGCCGTGTCCACCTCCGCGAGGGCCACGGGTTCAGTGATCGATGTCGACGCCATGCAGGGCTCCGTGCAGGGATTGCGACACTGCGGTGCAGTGCGCGTTGTAGCGGCTCGATGTGCGGAACTCTTCGCCGCGCGGATAGGGCTCGTCGATGCGGATCTCGTCGATCACGCGGCCCGGGCGCGCGGCCATCACCACGATGCGGTTCGACAGATACACCGATTCGTACACGCTGTGCGTGACGAACACCACCGAGAAGCGGTGCTCGCGCCAGATCGCGAGCAGGTCGTTGTTGAGCTTGATGCGCGTCATTTCATCCAGCGCGGCGAAGGGCTCGTCCATCAGCAGGAGGCGCGGGTGCGTGACCAGCGCACGCGCGATCGACACCCGCATCTTCATGCCGCCCGAGAGTTCGCGCGGGTACACGTCGGCAAAGCGCGAGAGGCCGACCATCTCCAGCACCTGCTGCACGACTGGCGCGGCCGCATCGCGGCTCTGGCCGGCCAGCTTGAGCGGCAGCCACACGTTGTCGAACACCTTGGCCCAGGGCATGAGCGTGGGTTCCTGGAACACGAAGCCCAGGTCGCGGTCGCTCTGTGTCTTGCCGGTGTTGGCGCCGGACCAGTGCATCTCGCCCGAACTGAGCCGGGTGAGGCCCGCGATGAGTCGGAGCGCCGTGCTCTTGCCGCAGCCCGAGGGGCCAAGGAAGCTGATGAAGTCATGCTCGCCAATGTCGAGCGTCATGCCTTGCAGCGCGAGCGTGCCGTTGGCGAAACGCTTGCTGACGTGGCGCAGGCTGACCAGCGGCGGGGTGGATGGCGTGGTGCTTTCCATGGTGTGCGCGAGCCTAGCGCCAGGCGGGTTCGTTGGCGAGGCGAGACAGGGGAAAGCGGTCCACCTCATGCAGCAATTCGACGAAGCGCCGGCCCACATGGTCGAGCACCGCCGCGCCTTTCTCGGCCGTGGCGCGCGTGGCATCGCCGGCCGCGCCCGAGGGGTTGATGTCGTGCATCTGCCAGCCGAGCTTGCCGCTGGGCGTGATCGAGAGGAACTTGTTCTCGGCGGCCAGTTGCTCGGTCATCGAGCTGAAGTTCTGGAACTGGTCGCGGCGCACGTAGTCGGGCGTGAGGTGCAGCATCACCGAGCTTTCGAGATCGCCCGCGTGGATGCCGTGCTTGCCCTCGTGCGCGGTGAACAGGCCCTCGGGCAGGCCCAGCGTGTACCAGTTGGCGGCGACGACCATCATGTCGTGCTCCTCGCGCAGGTCGCGTGCCACGATGTCCATCACGCTCATCTGGCCGCCATGGCTGTTGTAGAGCACCAGCTTGCGCACGCCGGCCTTGGCGACGCAGGCGCCGATGTCCTTCCACAGCGAGATCAGCGTGTTGGCCGACACGGTGAGCGTGCCCGGGTAGCGCGAATGCTCGTTGCTCTTGCCGTAGGGCACGGTGGGGAGAAAGAGCACCGGCAGATCGTCGGGCAGGTGCGGGAGCGTGGCGCGCACCATGCCGTCGATGGTGGCGGTGTCGGTCGACATCGGCAGATGCGGGCCGTGCTGCTCGGTGGCGCCCACCGGCAGCACGGCGATGAGCCGTTCGCGGTCGAGGCGGGAGAACTCTTCGCTGGTCAGGTCGGACCAGAAGCGGCTGCGCAGTTTGGGCGGATTCATCGGGGCATACCTCGTGACGAGACGGCGCGATGATGGCCTAAATCATCCGATCGGTCAAAAAAAGTGGCTCAGCACTTACCCGCACATCTGAGGCAATCGGTCTGCCCGAGCGGCAAATCAGACGACCTGGATGAATCCAGGCGCCCTCAGCGCCGCACGATGTACCGCGTGACCACCGGCTGCGTCTCGCCGATGTGAAACGCCAGCCGCCGCTCCCGCAGCGCCATGTCGCTGGCCGTCGCGCGGTTGAATCGGCGCAGGTGGTCGGTCCACGACTCGTCGACGATCTGCTCCACGTAGCGGCTGGGCTGCGCAATGTCGTGCAGCAGCTCCCAGCCGATGGCGCCCTGGCTCAGGCGCGCGCGGCGCGTCTGTTGCATGACGATGTGGAAGGCCGCGGCGCGCGCCGGCTCGATCAGGTATTCGACCGTGATCACCACGCGGCCTTCTTCCTGCGGTGCCTCGGCCGGCGGGCCGGCGGCCCAGCCGGCTTCGGCAGGGCTGGTGTCGTCCTCGCCGGTCACGTCGGTCACGAAGCGCAGGGCCAGAAGCATCAGCAGCGTGCCGCTCACGGCGGCCACCGCGAGGCTCAGGTTCAGTGCCGTCATGGTTGCCACCTGGCCCCAGATGGCCGCGCCGATCGCGCTCGCGCCCATGATGGCCATCTGGTACATCGACATGCCGCGCGCCCGGACCCAGTCGGGCAGCGCGAGCTGCGCCGACACCGAGAGCGAATTGGCCACCGTGATCCACGCCATGCCGCCGAAGAACATCGCCGGCACCGCCACCCACGCGTTGGGCGCGAAGGCCATCACCGCCGTGGCGCCCGACTGCAGCAGCGTGCCGCGCAGCACCAGCTGGTCGCGCCCGAGCGCCTGGCGCAGCCGCGGCAGGAACAGCACCGCGATGATCGCGCCCATGCCCATCGCGGCCAGCAGCAGCGTGAAGGTGCCCGCATCGCCACCTTTCAGGTTGCGCGCGAGCAGCGGCAGCAATGCGAGCAGCGCCGTCGAGTGAAAGAAGAAGATCGAGATGCGCGTGAGCACCGCACGCATGCGCTGCGACTGCCGCACGAACTGCACGCCCACGCGCATCGCGCTGATGAGCTTCTCGCGGCCCAGCGGATTGGGCGTGTGCTCGCGCCGCCAGCGCAGCACCACGAAGCCCGAGGCCACCGACAGCACCGCGTTGAGCGCGAACACCCAGATGGTCCCCGCGCTCGCGATCAGCATGCCGGCCGTGAGCGGGCCGATGATGCGCGAGGCGTTCATCGCGATGCCGTTCAGGCCCAGCGCCGCCGGCAGCTGCGGGCGCGGCACCAGCTCGGGCACGATGGCCGAGAACACTGGCCAGCGCAGCGCGAGGCCGATGCCGTTGGCGAAGGTGAGCGCGAGCAGCAGCGGCGCGGTCATCACATCGAGCGCCAGCGCCGCGCACAGCACGATGGCCGTGCCGGCCAGCCAGAACTGCGTGGCCACCAGCCAGCGCCGGCGGTCGAGGATGTCGGCCAGTGCGCCGCTCGGAAGGCCCAGCAGGAAGACGGGCAGCGTGGAGGCCGACTGCACCAGCGCGACCCAGATCGGCGAGGTGGTCAGCGAGGTCATCATCCACGCCGCGGCCACATCGTTCATCCACATGCAGATGTTGGCGATGAGCCAGGTGCTCCACAGCATGCGGAACACGGGGAGCTTCAGGGGCTCGAGGGCCGCGAACTTCGAGGGTTGCGGCCGCGTGGGCGGAAGGGGTGTCTCTTCGGTCGTTATGGGTGGCATGTGGCGCTATTGTGGCGCGCGGTTTTTTTGCTTCAACCGCGATCGCTGCGTGCGAGGCGGTGTTCGAGCCTGCGCAGCATCGTGGTCAGCACCAGCGTCATCACCCAGTAGATGACCGAGATCGCGAGGTACGGCTCCCAGTAGCGTGCATACGCGCCGGCCACGGTGCGCGCCGCATAGGCCAGCTCCGCGAGGCCGATGGCGGAGACCAGCGACGTATCTTTCAAGAGCGCGATCGCGTTGTTGCCCAGCGGCGGCAGCATGCGGCGGAAGGCCTGCGGCAGCACCACGTAGCGCATCACCTGCGCGGGCGAGAAACCGATCGAGCGCCCCGCATCGAACTGCCCGCGCGAGATCGACTGGATGCCCGCGCGGAACACCTCCGAGATGTACGCCGCCGAGTTGAGCGTGAGCGCCACCACGCCCGAGATGAGCGCACCGTGCTCCTGCTTCAAGGTGCGCGCGAGTTCGCCGTCGATCAGGATGCCACTCGTCGGATGGATGAACACCGGCATCACCGCGAAGTGGATCAAGAGGATCTGCACGAACAGCGGCGTGCCCCGGAAGAAGCTCACGTACACCGTGGCCGGCCAGCGCAAGAAGAAGCGCGCGACCCAGGTCCACGGCGCCTGGCGCGGCTGCGCCAGGCGCGCGAGCGCGAGGCACAGGCCCCAGCTCGAACCCAGCAGCACGCACACCACCGTCATGCGCAGCGTCATCCACGCGCCTTGCCAGAACAGGTCCTTGTATTCGACCAGGATGTCCCAGCGGAACCATCCAAACAGCAGGATCGGTTGTTCCATATTCATCGCCTTCGCGTCATCACTCTGAAAAAACAAACGGCCGCTTCGAGGGCGGCCGTGATCGGGTCACAGGTGCCGTGCGGCTCAGCGCACGTTCGGGTCCTTGTTGAACCACTTCTTGTAGATCGTGACGTAGCTGCCGTCCGCGCGAATGGCCGCCAAGCCCGCGCTGAGCTTGTCCAGCAGCGCCTTGTCGCCCTTCTTCACCACGATGCCGAAGCCCTCTTCGGGAAACGATTTGTCGTCCAGCGTCTTCAGGTCGGCATGCTGCGCCACGCGGTAGGCAATGACGCCGTTGTCGCCCATGGCCGCATCCACGCCGCCGCCGGCCAGCTCGGAAATGATGAGCGGCGTGCTCTCGAAGCGGCGGATGTTGGGGCTGGTCTTGCCGAACTCGCGCGAGGCGATGTCGTCGGCGGTGGAGGCGCTCACCACCGCGATCTTCTTGCCGGCCAGGTCTTTCAGCGAAGCGACCGTGCTGTTCTTCGGGAGCGCGATCAGCTGGCGGGCCGCGAAGTAGGGCGGCGTGAAGTCGTAGCTCTGCTTGCGCTTGTCGTTGATGGTCACGCCCGAGATCACCAGGTCGACGTCGCCGTTGTTCAGCGCGCCGAAGATGCCGGTGAACGGCGTGTTGACGACCTTGATCTTCAGGCCCTGCTGCTTGGCGATGGCGTTGATGATGTCGATGTCGAAGCCGACGATCTGCTTGTCCTTGTTCTCGAAGGCGAAGGGGGCGTAGGTGGCGCTGGAGGCGACGGTGAGTTCGCGGTTCTGGGCCTGGGCGCCGAAGGCGAGCGTGGCGGCTGCGAGGCCCAGGGTCAGGGCGCGGCGGATGGGGTTCATTCGAGGGTCCTCTTCGATCCGCGGAAGGCGGCAGGTGGTGGGCGAGGATTTTAGGCTGGCGCTATCGGATGCCCCTTTGGTTCGCTTGTCTGGCTGTGCAGGCCAACTAAGGTTCTCCGGGAGAGGCCGGGGGCATACGTCGGTGACGGCCGCTGGCTGACTAGCATCCGGAGCATCCCCATTCAGGAGCCTTGCATGATCCAGCGGCGTGCCCTTTCTCGTCTTGTTTGCGGCGTTGGCCTTGCATGGAGCGCCACAGGTGCGCTGGCCGCCGACCCGGCGCCGCGCTTCGATCCGCAGCGCCTGTCGCAGATCGTGAAGACCATCTCGGGCGACGACTTCGAAGGCCGTGCACCCGCCACGCCGGCGGAGGCCAAGACGGTCGACTACCTCGTCGCCCAGTTCAAGGCCGCGGGCCTCGTGCCCGGCGGCGACCTCGAAGGCGGCAAGCGCGGCTGGACGCAGTCGGTGCCGCTGGTGAAGACCGAATTCCGCGGCACGCCGCAGTTCGCGCTCCAGGTGGGTACGCAGCGCGATGCGTTGGTGCAGGGCGAGCAGATCGCGGTGCGCGCCGCGCTCGACGGCTCGACCGCGGTCTCCATCCAGCAGGCGCCGCTGGTCTTCGTGGGCTACGGCGTGAGCGCGCCCGAGCGGCGCTGGGACGACTACAAGGGCGTGGACCTCAAGGGCAAGATCGCCGTCGTGCTGGTGAACGACCCCGATTTCGAAACCGGCAGCGGCGACTTCGGCGGCAAGGCCATGACCTATTACGGCCGCTGGACCTACAAGTTCGAGGAGGCCGCGCGCCGCGGCGCCCTGGGCGTGCTGATCGTGCACGAGACCGCGCCCGCCGCCTACGGCTGGGCCACGGTGAAGAACTCCAACACCGCGACCATGCTCGATATCGAGCGCGACCAGCCCGCAGCCGTGCATCCGAAGCTGGAAGCCTGGATCCAGCGCGACGTGGCGGTCGAGCTGCTGCGCCGCGCGGGCCTGGACTTCGAGGCGCAGAAGAAGCTCGCGCAGACGCGCGAGTTCCAGCCCCAGGTGCTGAAGGACGCGAGCCTCACGGCCGAGTACGCGATCGACCGGCAGGTGATCGTTTCGAAGAACGTGGTCGGCCGCGTCGAGGGGCGCCGGCGCCCCGGCGAGACGGTGATCTACAGCGCCCACTGGGACCACCTGGGCGTGGGCGCGCCCGATGCCAAGGGCGACAGGATCTACAACGGCGCGGTGGACAACGGCACCGGCCTTGCTGCGCTCATCGAGATGGGCCGTGCCTTCGCCAGCGCGCCGAAGAAGCCCGAGCGTTCCGTCGTCTTCCTGGCCGTGACCGCCGAGGAGCGCGGCCTGCTGGGCTCCGAGTTCTATGGCGCCAAGCCGCTGTATCCGCTGGCGAAGACCGTGGCCGTGATCAACATGGACGCGTTGAGCCCCGAAGGCCCGGCGCGCAACTTCAGCACCTCGGGCAGTGCCGTGTCACAGCTGCAGGACCTGCTGGTCGAGCAGGCCAAGGGCTTCGGCCTCGCCTACGCGCCGGACCCGCATCCCGAGGCCGGCTATTTCTTCCGCTCCGATCACTTCTCGTTCGCCAAGCGCGGCGTGCCGGCACTGTCGTTCGCTTCAGGCAACGATTGGGTGGAGGGCGGCCTCGCCGCCGGCGAAGCGTCCGCCAAGGCCTACACCGCCGAGCGCTACCACCAGCCCGCCGACGAATGGCGCGCCGACTGGTCCTTCACCGGCATGGCGCACGATCTGCCGCTGCTTTATCGCGTGGGCGAGACGCTGGCGAACAGCAAGCGTTGGCCCGAATGGGGACAAGGGTCGGAGTTCCGCGCGACGCGCGAGGCGAGCCGCGGCGAGCGGCGCTGATCCGGCTTCTTTCCGCTTCAGCGACCGAAGAGGAGGTAGAGCGCAATCAGCGCGACCACGACGACGCCGACTATCTTTTTCTTCCAGCCGCTCGGGGCCGGCCCTGAAGCCGAGGACGATGTCCAGGTGAACGTCCGCGTCTGTGAGCCGGAAGACGGTGGCACCGGGAACGGCATGGACGGCAAGGAAGACGTCGACGAAGACGACGAGGTGGTGAAGTCCATCGAATCGACGGAGAACGTCGTCGTGGTCTTCGTCGTTCGCATCTCCGTCCGCGCGCCGGACACGCGGGCAATCGCGTCCGCGACGATGTCCTCATGCGCCGTGCGGCCGGCGAGCGCCTTCAATTCGTCCTCACTCAGCGCGCCCGACCGGAGCACCGTCCAGGCGAGCGTGGCGGGCAGCGAGTCGGGTGCGGCCCAGGCTTCCTCGTGGGTGGGGAGCATCGAGAGGCTGTGCGCGTGCTGCGTCGCGTCGATCAACTGCAGGGCCAGCAACTGGTCGAGCGCGTTGGCGCTGACGCCGTCGTGCACGCGGCGGTCCAGCAGGCGGATGTGGAGCTGCGCCCAGGGCGGCAGGGGGAGTTCGCCGCTGATGAGGTCGGTGGCTCCGGAAACGATGGCCTGGGCTTCGTTCTCCTGGCCCGCGGCGGCGCGGGCGGGGAGGTCGGCAAGTTGCGCTTGCGGAATGAGCTCGCGAGCGATGACCCAGGCGAGGGCTTCGGCCGGTGTGCGAAACAGGGCGTTGGGCAACTCCGGATCGTTGGTGGCGGCCGCGTGTTCGGCGTCGGTGAGCAGGCGGACTTGTTGCAGATGGCCCAGTGCGCGGCGGCTGGGGTCGAGATTCATGCGGCTCCCTCTTCTTGTGTTGGGGAGGGGATGCTCGCATACCGCGAAGAGAGGTCAGCCGAACATGTCCTTGCACCGAACGCCTTTTCGGATCAGATCGTCGATTTCTTTTGCCGAAATTTCCTTTCTCGTTTCAACGTTCCAAATACCCATGTGGAAATTTTCCACGCTGCATGAAGCTCCAAGGGGCACGATGTATTTTCCATCCTTGGAAATTATGTGGACCTTATCCGGGATTTTCGTTATGTCAATAATATTTGGGCCGCCGATAAGCTCCAATTTTTTCATTATCAATCGCTCGGAATCTCGTTTTTTGACACTGAAAGGGAAGAGTATTTCCTTTGACGTGTTCAAGCTTTTGACTGCGACGTATGTTCGAGGGTGCAATGCACTACCGCCGATGCCGTACATATCTTCTTGATAAGTCAGATAAATGTTCCCTGCTTCACTGATGTCCAGGATGTTGTTGCCTGCTGGCTCACGCGTGATTTTTATTTTGGCATTCTTGCTGCATCGATCATACGCATCCGATAGCTTAACGAATCCCAGAAAAAAGGGCGCTTTTAGCTGTTCATCAAAATAATCAAAAAGCAAAAAGCGATGATCGCCTGAGTACCGGAAGCTTTCGAACGATGTTTTGCTTGTGCAGTTCAGCGACTCGCCTCTTTTTTTGAGAATCAAGGTTTGATTGCTGGTCTTTAATGCCGAAATTTCTTGTGAAAAGCATATTGAGAGTGCCGGGAAAAGCAGGATGGCGAGAGCGATTTTTTTAATCATCTTGGCTTTCAGTCGTCGAGAAGAATTTTCTTGGCAGTCCTGGTGTTTTCCAAACGCTTGTTCCAGCCTATTTCACCCCCATTGATGGCACGCGTAACCGCCTTGGATGTCCGGGTCTCCTGAGACTGATCGTGAATGCTGATAGCCAGATGATCCAAATCGCTGTCGATTTCTCGAATAACAGCGGAACGCTGAAAAACCATGTACCAGCCTCCAGCATCCATACAGTTATAGGGCTGGGCGCCAACGATTTCAGGGTTATCGACAATTCCCGGAGTTTTGCGCATCCCCCTGGCATTTTTAGCCATGTACTGTGGGTCGCTCCACCAATGTTTGTCAAAACTGGAAGTGGCCAGCCATCCTCGATAGACCCAATACTGAACATAGTTGTCTCTGCCCGTCAATTGTTTGAATCCTCTTCCGCGAAATTTTTGCGCGTCCGGATCTCCGAGATTTCCCATCCGCCAGTTATAGGAGCTAGAAATCAACCCACCTTTGCTATTGTATTTTTTCGACCCGTACCAATCGACTCGTTCATTTGGATTCAAGCCCCACCAATGTCCAAATCGGCTTTCGTCAACTGCCGACTGACGGTCGATGCCAGAATTTCCATGCACTTCGCCGTTGACGGCGATGCCAATCATGGCCGTCTCTTGCATCGTTCGTAGAAAATTCGATTCGGTTGCACCTTGGCCAAGAATATGGGGTAGCCTTTTTTGAGTATTCAGAAGATATTTTTGTGTCATTCGATTGAAAGCCAATTGATATTTTTCTATCGCGGGAAATACTGGGGGCTCGTCAGATGGGCGCTCATAAATTTGCCTCATCTCCTCGCGACTCAACCACCCACATTTCCTCAGATACCCCACGAATTCCCTCGGATGAAACCGCCAATCAGCCTTCAGAAAAGCCTCCGGTAATTCCAGAAACGTGACCGCCTTCGCGTGCGTCACAAACCGCTCCCACTTCTGCGCCCCCGTCGCGTCATCGTCCGTTGACTTGAAATCCTCCGTCTCCAGCCAGCCGTACCGTTTCTCGACATCCTTCTGGTCCCACTCGCTCGGAAACTTGCAGATCGCACGGCGCAGCTTGTGGCGCACCTCGGGTTCTCCCAATCGCCGCGCCAGTTGCGCCCGCTCCATGCGCCGCTCGTTGGTTCTGTCCGGATCGCGGATCAGCGTCTTCATGCGCAGCGAATCGCAACGCTGGTCGGTCTGGGTCGGGTCGTCGTCGAAGCAGTTCCAGCCCGCGATCGCAAGGAAATCGGCATCGCTGAACTTGAAGGTGCCGGGCGCATTGAGATCGACCCAGAGCACACCCTCCGGGGTGGCGACCTTTCGCCAGTGGGCCGCGTTGGCGGGTAGCGCGTCGGGTCCCAGGTTGCGGCCGAAGCGCAGGAGCTCGTACCAGCCGCTCGGGCTGCTCGTGGCCTGGGTGGCGGCGTCCAGGGAGCCGTGTCGGTCATTGGCAACGGCGGACAGGTCGTATTCGAAGCTCTGCGAAGCGCCGGGGCGGGCTGCGGTGGAGATGTAGTCGTAGCGGCTGTCGTTGCGCGGCTGGCCAATCGGCGCGCCCAGCCTGTCGCAGCTGCTCAGGATCGCGCTGCCGTGCTCATAAGTGATCTGCACCCACTGCGTGGCGTGCAAGGTGTCGGGCAGGAAATGGTCCGTGGCGGCGCTCGCTGCGCCGCCCGTGTGGGTTGCCGAACGCAGGTGGCTGGTCGGCTGGCTCGCGCGCGTCGGCGTGCCCGCAGGCAGGTAGATGTAAAGGCTTCCGAAAAGGGCGTCGGTACGACCGTTGGCCGTCGGTGGCTGGGGCGCCAGCGGATCGGCCCAGTCCCGCTTGCGGGTGGTGAGTTTCTCGAGGTTCGCCTCGTCGCAGCAGATCTCGAAATGAATCTGCCCGTCGTGACCGTAGATCTGTCCCGGCGTGCCCAGTGCTTCCTTGCGGTAGACGAAGTCCCCGGCCTTCAGCGGTCGCCGCGCCCTTGCGTGGTTGGCAAGGCTGCCCAGGTGCATGCAGGCGCTGTAGTAGGCGAACTCGGTGGCCATCGCGCCCGCCGCCCCAATCTCGCCCTTGTGCTCCATGACGACGAAGCCATCGCTGGTCCAGGCCGCGCTGGGCGTCCCGCCGTGGAAAGGGTTGTAGTTCAGCGCATGGTTGATGTCGTTGTTGGGCGCAGTCGGCGGATGCACGAAGACGACGGTCCCGTCGGCGATGGCGCGCACCGGCAGGTACGCGCCCGCCGCCTGCGGCGCCTGGATGTGGATGCCGTTGTGCCAGGCCAGCCGGAGGCTGAGGGGAAACGAGCCCTCGGGGGCATTGGTGCTCGAGAGCCGGGAGGTCGGCTGCGCCATCGCGGCGTCGAGCCAGGCCGCTTCGGATTGCGAGGACCGCGCAGGCAGAAAGAGTGGGCTGAGGATCATGCGAACCATGAAGAAGAAAGTGGAAGGCCGGGCCTGTCCCGGCCGGGTCTCCACAGTCTTGTCGGCTCACCGATTTCGCAATGCCAACAATGGTCACCCCTGCATGCAGGGCTCGCACAAAACCCGCGCGGAGCGGGCAAAAGTCATGGGCTGGACCGAGGCTGCGCCGCTACTTCGCCAGGTGCCCCAGCGGCAACGCGCTGCTCGCCTTCACCTCGCCCAGCGAGAAGCTCGTGTGCAGGTCCTTCACGTTCGGCAGGTTCATCAGGTGCTGCCGCGCGAAGGTCGAAAAACCGTTCAGGTCCTGCGCCACCACCTGCAGCTCGAAGGTGCCGGTGCCGCTGATGTAGTGGCAGGCCACCACCTCGGGCATCTTGCGGATCGCGTCTTCCAGCTTGCGCGTGGCTTCGTTGGTGACGCGCTCGGTGTCCACGCGCACGAAAGCGAGCACGCCCAGCCCGATCTTGTGGCGGTCGATCTCGGCGCGGTAGCCCTTGATGAAACCCGCCTCCTCCAGCGCCCGCACCCGCCGCCAGCAGGGCGCCGCCGAGAGCCCGACGCGCTGCGCAAGCTCGGCGTTCGTGAGGCGGCCGTCGGCCTGCAGTTCTTGCAGGATTGCGAGGTCGAACTTGTCAATGCTTTCCATGGATGTCGATGTTAAGCAAGATTCTTTCTGGAAGCGCGTTTTTCGGGGCAAAGAACGCAAACACCTGTCGCGGACCCCGGCATACACTTTGCGTGATCATGGGCTCGCGCCCTACCGGGCACAGACCCACAGCCAATCCAGCCAGGCCCACAAGGCCCTGCCAATACGGAGACAGACAACATGAACGCCCCGCTGCCCGAGCACATTCGCCGCGCGCTAGAAACCGTCACGCTCGACGACAAATACTCCCTCGACTATGGGCGCGCCTTCATGAGCGGCGTCCAGGCCCTCGTGAAGCTGCCCATGCTTCAGCAACTGCGCGACAAGCAGGCCGGCAAGAACACCGCCGGCTTCATCAGCGGCTACCGCGGCTCCCCGCTCGGCGGCTACGACCAGGCGCTGTGGAAGGCCAGCAAGTTCCTGAAGGAACAGAACATCGTCTTCCAGCCGGGCGTGAACGAAGAACTCGCGGCCACCGCGTTGTGGGGCACGCAGCAACTGGGCTTTTCGCCCGCTGGCACCAACAAGTTCGACGGCGTCTTCGGCATCTGGTACGGCAAGGGCCCGGGCGTGGACCGCTGCTCCGATGTCTTCAAGCACGCCAACATGGCGGGCACCACCGAATTCGGCGGCGTGATCGCGGTGGCCGGCGACGACCACATCTCCAAGAGCTCCACCGCCGCGCACCAGAGCGATCACATCTTCAAGGCCTGCGGCACGCCGGTGTTCTTTCCGACCAGCGTGCAGGAAATCCTGGACCTGGGCATCCACGCCTTTGCGCTGAGCCGCTTCTCGGGCGTGTGGTCGGGCATGAAGACGATCCAGGAGATCGTCGAGTCGAGCGCCACGGCGATGATCGATCCGGAGCGCGTCGAGATCGTCATCCCCACGGACTTCGAGATGCCGCCCGGCGGCCTGCACATCCGCTGGCCCGACCATGCGCTGGAGCAGGAAGCCCGGCTCATGCACTACAAGTGGTATGCCGCGCTCGCCTACATCCGCGCCAACCGCCTGAACCACAACGTGATTCAAGGCCCGAACGATCGCTTCGGCATCATGGCCAGCGGCAAGGCCTTCAACGACACGCGCCAGGCGCTGCTCGACCTGGGGCTCGATGACGCGGCCTGCCGCCAGCTCGGCATCCGCCTGCACAAGGTGGGCGTGGTGTGGCCGCTGGAGGCACAGCTCACGCGCGAATTCGCCACCGGCCTGCAGGAAATCCTGGTGGTCGAAGAAAAGCGCCAGGTCATCGAATACCAGCTCAAGGAAGAGCTCTACAACTGGCGCTCGGACGTGCGGCCCAACGTGGTCGGCAAGTTCGACGAGGGCGAGGTGCATGCGGCCGAGGGCTACTCCGGCGGTGAATGGTCGGTGCCGAATCCGACCTCGCACACGCTGCTGCGCGCCAACGCCGACCTGAACCCCGCGATGATCGCCAAGGCGATCGCGCTGCGCCTCAAGAAGACCGGCCTGCTGGCCGCGGCCGGCGCCGACATGACCGCACGCATCGACGCGCAACTCGCCATCCTCGAAGCCAAGGAGCGTTCGATGGTGGTGCAGCAGGCCTCCACCAGCGTGGCCGACGCCACGCGCCAGCCGTGGTTCTGCTCGGGCTGCCCGCACAACACCAGCACCGTGGTGCCCGAAGGTTCGCGCGCGATGGGCGGCATCGGCTGCCACTTCATGGCGACCTGGATGGACCGCTCCACCATCGGCTTCACGCAGATGGGCGGCGAGGGCGTGCCGTGGGTAGGCCAGCAGCCCTTCACGACCGACCAGCACATCTTCGCGAACCTGGGCGACGGCACGTATTTCCACAGCGGCCTGCTCGCGATTCGCCAGAGCATCGCGGCCGGCGTGAACATCACCTACAAGATCCTCTACAACGACGCGGTCGCGATGACCGGCGGCCAGCAGGTCGGCGAACGGCCCGAAGGCCATTCGGTGTTGCAGATTGCAGAGAGCCTGCATGCCGAGGGTGCGAAGAAGGTCGTGATCGTCACCGACGAGCCCGAGAAGTACGAGGGCGTCTCGATTCCGGGCGACCACGTGCAGGTGAAGCACCGCGACCTGCTCGACGAGATCCAGCGCGAGTTCCGCGCGATGGCCGGCACCACGGCCATCATCTATGACCAGACCTGCGCGACCGAGAAGCGCCGCCGCCGCAAGCGGGGCACGGCCGTCGATCCGGCCAAGCGCGTGGTCATCAACGAGCTGGTCTGCGAAGGCTGCGGCGACTGCAGCGTGCAGAGCAACTGCCTCTCCGTGGAGCCGCTGGAAACCGAGTTCGGCCGCAAGCGCACCATCAACCAGAGCAGCTGCAACAAGGACATGAGCTGCCTGAAGGGCTTCTGCCCGAGCTTCGTGACCGTCGAGGGCGGCCAGCTCAAGAAGAAGAGCAAGAACAAGGGCGCCACGCCGGCCGAGTTCGGCCTCTTGCCCGAGCCCGCGATTCCGTCGCTGGCGGGCGGCAAGGTCTGGGGCGTGGTGGTGGCGGGCGTCGGCGGCACCGGCGTCATCACCATCGGCCAGTTGCTCGGCATGGCCGCGCACATCGAGGCCAAGGGCATCGTCACGCAGGACGCGGCGGGCCTGGCGCAAAAGGGCGGTGCCACCTGGAGCCACGTGCTCATCGGCGACACGCAGGACGACATTCGCACCACGCGCGTGGGCACCGCGGCGGCCGACCTGATCCTGGCCTGCGATCCGCTGGTCACGGTCAACGGCGAGACCATGGCGCGCATGCGCGAAGGGCGCACGCACGTGGCGCTCAACAGCCACAGCTCGCCGACGGCCGCCTTCGTGCGCAACGCCAACTGGCAGAACCCCGAAGATGCCTGTGCCGCCGAGATCGCGCGCGCCGTGGGCATCGACGGCATCGGCACCTTCGACGCCGATGCGGCCGCGACCACGCTGATGGGCGACAGCATCTACGTCAATCCGATGATCCTGGGCTACGCTTGGCAGAAGGGTTGGATTCCGCTGGCGCACGAGTCGCTGATGCGCGCCATCGAGCTCAACGCCGTGGCCATCGAGAACAACAAGACCGCGTTCGAATGGGGCCGCCAGGCCGCGGTTCGCCCCGAGGAGTTGCAAAAGCGCGTGCGCCCGGGCCAGGTCATCGAGTTCAAGAAGCGCGAGACCGTCGAGAGCCTGGTGGCACGCCGCGCCGAGTTCCTGACCGGCTACCAGAACGCTGCCTACGCCGAGGAATACAAGCAGTTCGTCGCCAAGGTGCAGCAGTCGGAATCGTCGCTGGTCGGCAAGACGGCG
This sequence comes from Variovorax trehalosi, assembly GCF_051216415.1. Lineage (NCBI taxonomy): Bacteria > Pseudomonadati > Pseudomonadota > Betaproteobacteria > Burkholderiales > Comamonadaceae > Variovorax > Variovorax trehalosi. The sequence continues at coordinate 437,482 of NZ_JBPJZG010000002.1, read as the reverse complement.
CTCACCGAAACGGTGGCGCGCTACCTGTTCAAGCTGATGGCGTACAAGGACGAATACGAAGTGGCGCGCCTGCACACGGACCGTTCGTTCCTCGACCGTGTCGAAGGCATGTTCGAAGGCGACTACAAGCTCAACTACCACCTCGCCCCGCCGATCGTTGCCAAGAAGAACGCCAAGGGCCAGCTGCAGAAGCAGAAGTTCGGCCCCTGGATGCTCACGGGCTTCCGCTTCCTCGCAAAGCTCAAGGGCCTGCGCGGCACGGCGCTCGACATCTTCGGCCGCACTGAAGAACGCAGGACCGAACGCGCGCTGATCGCCGAGTACCGCGCGAGCATCGACGAGGTGATCGCCGCCCTGCGCGCCGACAACCACGCGCTGGCGCTGGAGATCGCGAGCCTGCCCGAGCAGATCCGCGGCTACGGGCATGTGAAGGATCGCAACCTCGTGGCGGCCCGCACCCGCTGGAGCGAGCTGATGGCCAAGTGGCGCAACCCGAAGGGGCAGCGCGCGGCGGCCTGATTTTTCAAGCCGTTCCAGCCGTCGAAGAGCGCCCGCCGGGCGCTCTTTGCTATTCAAAACGTAGCAAAGAACGGCCGGGCCGGATACCCGGAAAGCCCTCCCCAGCGCGCCGGATAAGCCGGTAAAACGGCGCCGTGCCCCGAATACAATGCCCGGTGCTGTGCGGTGGCCAAGCCCCGCCGAGCTTTGATTTGCGGCCGGTTTTTCCCGTGACCGCTCAGAGATGGAATGGCAGGCCCGGCCCGCGCTCCTCTCGTTTTCTTCTCTTCCCTCTGCTGGAGACTCTCTTGTTCATTTCCTCTGCTTTCGCCCAGACCGCGCCCGCAGCCGCCGGCGGCGGCGACATGTTGTCCTCGCTCGGCAGCATGCTGCCCCTGGTGCTGATGTTCGTGGTGCTGTATTTCGTCATGATCCGCCCGCAAATGAAGCGCCAGAAGGAAGCCCGCGCCATGATCGAAGCCCTGGCCAAGGGTGACGAAGTCGCAACGGCCGGCGGCGTGCTCGGCAAGATCACCTCGCTGGGCGACCAATACCTCGGCCTCGAGATCGCCAACGGCATCGAGATCAAGATCCAGCGCAGCGCCGTGGTGCAGGTCCTGCCCAAGGGCGCCGTCAAATAAAGGCGTGAGCTGATCCTTGCGCTTTGCGGCGCAGGGCCCCAATTCACGCCGTGTCCCGTTTCTTGAAAAGCGCTTTCTCATGAACCGTTACCCGGTCTGGAAGTACACGATCATCGTGATCGTGCTGCTCGTGGGGCTCATTTACGCCCTGCCCAATTTCTTCGGCGAGTCGCCTGCGGTGCAGGTGTCGGCGGCCAAGTCCACCGTCAAGATCGATGCGTCGACGCAGGCCCGGGTCGAAGGCGTGCTCAAGGCGGCGGGCCTCGCGCCCGACCTGCTGACGCTCGAGCCGACCGCCGTGCGGGCGCGCTTCGTCACCACCGACGACCAGATCAAGGCGCGCGACGCGCTGCAGCAGGCCCTGGTGCCGAACGCAGACGAAGCCTCCTATGTGGTGGCGCTGAACCTCGTGTCGCGCTCGCCGCATTGGCTGACGGCGCTGCATGCCTTCCCGATGTATCTGGGGCTCGATCTGCGCGGCGGGGTCGACTTCCTGCTGCAGGTGGACATGCGCGGCGTGCTGGACAAGAAGGCCGAGTCCTTCGCCGGCGACATCCGCTCGGCGCTGCGCGACAAGAAGGTGCGCGGCAGTGCGGTGAACCGCAACGGCCAGACCGTCGAGATCACGCTGCGCGATGCCGCCAGCCTCGACATCGCCCGGCGCCTCATCCAGGACCAGATGCCCGACCTGAGCACCGTCGAGAGCCAGCAGGGCACCGAGTCGCGCATAGTGGCGAGCATCAAGCCCGAAGCCGCGCGCCGCTTCCAGGACGCGGCGCTCAAGCAGAACGTGACCACGCTGCACAACCGGATCAACGAACTCGGCGTGGCCGAACCGGTGATCCAGCAGCAGGGTATCGACCGCATCGTCGTGCAGCTGCCCGGCATGCAGGACCCGGCCCAGGCCAAGACCATCATCGGCCGCACCGCCACGCTCGAGATGCGCCTGGTGGACGAAAGCGCCGAAGGCCGCGCCGCCGAACAGGGCACGGGGCCGGTGCCGTTCGGCTCCGAGAAGTTCCTCGACCGCTCCGGCCGCGCCGTGATCGTGAAGAAGCAGGTGCTGGTCACCGGCGAGAACCTCACCGATGCGCAGCCCGGATTCGAACAGCAGACCAACCAGCCCAAGGTCGACCTGACCATGGACTCGAAGGGCGGCAGCATCATGCGGCAGGTCAGCATCGAGAACTACAAGAAGCGCATGGCCATGCTGATCTTCGAGAAGGGCAAGGGCGAAGTGCTCACCGCCCCGTCGATCAACGGCGAACTGGGCAACCGCTTCCAGGTGTCGGGCTCGATGACCGTGGCCGAAGCCAACGACCTCGCGCTGCTGCTGCGCGCCGGCTCGCTGGCCGCGCCGATGGAAATCATCCAGGAACGCACCATCGGCCCGACGCAGGGCGCCGAGAACATCAAGAAGGGCTTCGACAGCGTGATGTACGGCTTCGCCGCGATCATGGTGTTCATGTGCCTCTACTACGCGCTGTTCGGCGTGTTCTCGTCGATCGCGCTGGCGGTCAACCTGATGCTGCTGGTGGCGATTCTCTCGATCCTGCAGGCCACGCTCACGCTGCCCGGCATTGCCGCCATGGCGCTGGCCATCGGCGTAGCCATCGACTCCAACGTGCTGATCAACGAGCGCGTGCGCGAAGAGTTGCGCAACGGGGCGTCGCCGCAGGCGGCGATCCATGCGGGCTACGAGCGCGCCTGGGGCACCATTCTTGACTCCAACGTGACCACGCTGATCGCGGGCATCGCACTGCTGGCCTTCGGCTCGGGTCCGGTGCGCGGCTTCGCGGTGGTGCACTGCATCGGCATCGTCACCTCGATGTTCTCGGCCGTGTTCTTCTCGCGCGGTCTGGTGAACTTCTGGTACGGACAGAAGAAGAAGCTCAAGAGCGTGTCGATCGGCACGGTCTGGCGTCCAAAGACCGATGGCACCGATGCCGCGGTCATGGCCGAAACCAAATAAGAGACCGCCATGGAATTCTTCCGGATTCACAAGACCATTCCGTTCATGCGCCACGCGCTGGTGCTGAACATCGTTTCCTTCGTCACCTTCGCGCTGGCCGTGTTCTTCCTGTTCCACCGCGGGCTGCACCTGTCGGTGGAGTTCACCGGCGGCACGGTGATGGAAGTGGCCTACAAGCAATCGGCCGACGTCGGCAAGGTGCGCGAAGTCGTCGCCAAGCTGGGCTACCAGGAGGTGCAGGTGCAGAGCTTCGGCACCGCGGTGCAGATCCGCCTGCCGGTGGCCAAGGGCATGACCTCGACCCAGCAGAGCGACCAGGTGATGGGCGCCCTGAAGGCCATCGAGCCGACGGTGGAACTGCGCAGCAACGAGTTCGTCGGCCCGCAGGTGGGCGACGAGCTCACCAGCAACGGCCTGAAGGCGCTCGCCATGGTGGTCGTGGGCATCATGATCTACCTGGCGTTTCGCTTCGAATGGAAGTTTGCGCTGGCTACCGTGCTGGCCAACCTGCATGACGTGGTGATCATCCTGGGCTTCTTCGCCTTCTTCCAGTGGGAGTTCTCGCTGGCGGTGCTTGCGGCGGTGCTGGCGGTGCTGGGCTACTCGGTGAATGAATCGGTCGTGATCTTCGACCGGGTGCGCGAGAACTTCCGCCGCTACCGCAAGATGACAACGGCCGAAGTCATCGACAGCGCGATCACCTCGACCATCAGCCGCACGATCATCACCCACGGCTCCACGCAGCTGGTGGTGCTGTCGATGTTCTTCTTCGGCGGCCCGACGCTGCACTACTTCGCCCTGGCGCTGACCATCGGCATCTGCTTCGGCATCTACTCCTCGTGTTTCGTGGCAGCGGCCATCGCGATGTGGCTGGGCGTGAAGCGCGAAGACCTGATCAAGGGCGGTGGCCCGCCGACCAAGCGCGAAGGCGACGCCGAGGACGATCCGAACGCCGGCGCCGTCGTCTGACGGATACTTCAGGGTTCAACAAAGCGGGCGGCAGGGCCGCACCGCTGTTCGCATGCAACGCCGGGCACTGTCCACACTTGTGCGGTGGCGCTTCCCGATGCAAGCTCGCGGTTGTTGCTGACGAACAGTTCCCCCTGGCCTTCCCGATCCTTCAATGAGCATTGCGCGGTCCGCCTCTTCCCTGCAGCTCGCACGCGAGACGCGTGAGCGTTTCGTATTGGCCACGGAAGGGGCCATCGTTCCGTTGGCCCGCGCGATCCGTGACCGGCTGACGCAGCTGGCTTCGGAAGTGAGCAACGCCCGCGCCATGCAGGAGCACCGCGACGATTTCGTGGCGTTCCAGGGCCAGGCCACGCAATGGGTCACGCTCTCGCAGACGAGCTGGCGCAAGGCCCTTGGTGCCGCTGCGCCGACCGGCGGACTGACGACCTTTCCCACGGCGCTGCGGCTCGAGCTGATCGGCGACGAAGTGGTCGAGACCAACATCCTCGCCTCGCGCCTCGCGCAGGTGATCCACGACAAGGCGAGCTTCGAGCTGAGCGACCTGCGCCTGCGCATCCAGCACCTCGAAGGAACGAACGAACTCGATTCGAAGGACGTGCTCAAGCCCGAGACGCTGGCCAGGCTGCTGGTGGAACAGTGGCTCGCCGCGGGCTTGAGCCGTGAGCTCTGGGCCCGGGTGCAGGACACGGTGCAGCAGCAACTGATCGATGTGATCGTCAAGGCCTACGAGAGCGCCAATGCCTACCTGATCGCCAACGGCGTGATGCAGGAGATCGACCTCAAGAGCTTCGTGCGGCGCACCGGCAATGCCGCGGGTGCCGGCAACAGTGCCGGCTTCAACACCTCCTTTGCGGGCGCGCCCGCGTCGGCGACCGCGCCGATGACGGAGGGCGGCGGCCAGCCGCTGCGTCCCGCCTACGGCGCACAGGCGCAGCAGTATTCGCAACAACAGCCGCAGCAGTCGCAACCGCAGGCCTCCGTGCCGATGCCCACCGCCTCGTCGACGATCGGCGGCTCGCCGTTGACGATCGCGCGGCAGCGCGCCCAGACCGCGCTGTTGAGTCTCAAGCGATTCGTCACGGCGCGGATCGGCGGCGACACCAACGTCGGCGCGCAGAACTCGACCACCGCTGCGCCTGCCACCACGCCGGCAGGCCGCACGACCGGCCCCGCAGGCAGCGGCGGCAACACCGCCCCGCGGCAGTTCTCCAGGACCTTTGCCGGCGCCATCGCCGAAGCCGAGGTGGCCTATCGCATGGCGGCCACGCAGTACATGGACGCATCGGGCGAGCAGGCCACGGTCATCCAGCAGACGGCGGTCGATCTGCGCCGGCGCAGCACCGAACTCAAGAAGCGCGCGCCCACCACGGCCGACAAGGCCACGGTCGAGATCGTCGCGCTCATGTTCCAGGCCATCCTTGCGGAAGAGCGGATTCCCTTCTCGGCGCGCGTGTGGTTCGCGCGGCTGCAGATGCCGGTGCTGCGCGTGGCCATCGCCGAGCCCGAGTTCTTCGGCACGCTGCAGCACCCCGCGCGCATGCTGATCGACCGCATGGGCTCCTGCGTGATGGGCTTCGACGCGGCCGCCATCACCGGCAGCGCGCTCGAAGGCGAGATCCGTCGCGTGGTGCAGGTGATCGAGCAATACCCCGAGACCGGCCAGCGCGTGTTCAAGCTGGTGTTCGACGAGTTCGTCGCCTTTCTTAACCGCTATCTCACGCAGAGCGACACCACGCAGCGCGTGATGAGCGTGGCGCAGCAGGTCGAGCAGAAGGAAACGATGGCGATCCAGTACACCATCGAGTTGCGCAAGATGCTCAACGACATGCCGGTGCGCGACGAGATCCGCGAGTTCCTGTTCAAGGTCTGGGCCGAGGTGCTGGCGATCGCCGCGCTGCGCTATGGCGCACAGGGCGAGCAGACGGTGATGTTGAAGCGCGTGGCCTCCGAGCTGGTCTGGGCCGCGAGCGCCAAGCCCAACCGCACCGACCGCGCCCGCGTCATCCAGGACCTGCCGCAGCTGCTGCAGCGCCTGCGCCAGGGCATGGCGCTCCTGGGCATCGTCGACGAGCCGCAGGAGGCGCACATCAAGACCATCGGCGCCACGCTGTCCGATGCGTTCCTCTCGAAGACCGAGGCGATTCCGCAGGCCAAGATCGAAGCCATGGCCGAGCGCCTCGCGCACCTGGAAGATTTCGTGAGCGACATCGGCGGCACCGCCGACCTGCCGCTCGATGCCCACAGCATCGAACTGCTGCTCGGCGTGGATGCTGCCTCGATCGAGGTGGTGCCCGATGCCGCGGGCGTGCAGGTGCCCGAGGACATGCTGGCCTGGGCGCACGAGCTGCAGGTGGGCAACTGGTTCATGCTGGATCACAACGACCGCGTGAGCCAGGTGCAGTTTGTCTGGCGCAGCGATCGCAAGCAACTGCACCTGTTCGCTACGGCGGACGGCCGCAGCTTCCTGATCCAGGCGGGGCGATTGGCGACGTATCTGCAGGCGGGCCTCCTGGTGCCGGCCGAGGAAGAGACGCTCACGGTGCGCGCCACGCGCGAGGCGTTGGCGAAGCTCGATGCGAATCCGGAGCGGTTGCTGAACTAGCCTGCTGACGCGGCAGGCTCAGTGCGCAATACGGCCTTCGCGGCTTTCGCAGAGCTCGTCGAGCACCAATGCATCGGGCTCGATGCCGGTGCTCCAGTGGACCATCAGCACGATGATCTTGAGCTCGTCGAGCGCCACCGGATCGCCCGGGGCCGCCATCGCGCGTTCGATCACGATTTCGCGCAATCCACACGGCAGGACGTTCGACGATTCGAGAAAGCGGATGAAGCCGAGGCATTCGGCACCCAGGTGCTCCTGCTCGGCCTGGGAGTAGACGCGCATGGCGTCGTCCGATTGGGGCAACGAGGCTTCGGGCGTGCCGCGGAAGGTGACAGTGGCGGTGGCCTCGTCGTCGGCATCGAGCTCCAGCTGCATGCCCTGCGTTGCGAGGCTCAGGCCGTCGAGCCAGTGAAGGGCATCGCGGATCTCGTCTGCCTCGAAACCGTGGGCACTGAGCTTGCGGCCCAGTTGTTCGGGTTCGGGGCAGGCATCGCCGCGCCAATAGTTTTCGTAGACAAAAACAAGCACTTCGAACATGAGCCCAATATAGCCCACGAATGTGCAAGGCAGGCTAGGTGGATGCCATTCGTTGGAACAGGCCGCCAGGCAGGCGTGAAATGTGCCCGTCCAACTCGAGCTCGAGCATCCTGGCCTGCAGCGCCGCTGCGCTCCAGCCGGTGCGTGCGCTGAGGGCATCGAGGCTCACGGGCTCGAAGCCGAGTGCGTCGAGCAGCGGGTCCTCGGAGGCGGATGTGTCGTTGGCTGCATGGCCTCTCGAGGGTGTCGCGTTTGCTGCGCCGTTCGTGCGCAGCGGCGGCAGCTCTTCGAGGATGTCGGCCACCGATTCGACCAGCTTGGCGCCCTGGCGGATCAGCGCATGGCAGCCGCGCGATTGCGGCGAGTGGATCGAGCCCGGAATGGCGAACACCTCCTTGCCCTGCTCCGAGGTGAGCCGCGCGGTGATCAGCGAACCCGACGCCAATGCCGCCTCGACGACCAGCGTGCCGCGTGCCAGCCCCGCGATGAGCCGGTTGCGTTTCGGAAAATTCTGCGTGAGGGGCGGTGTGCCGAGCGGAAGCTCGCTCACGATCAGCCCCTGCAGGGTGATGCGGTGCGCGAGGTCGCGGTGGCGCGCGGGGTACACGCGGTCCAGGCCGGTGCCGACCACGGCCACCGTGGCGAGCCGTAGCGCATCGCCGGCGGCATCGAGCGCGCCCTGGTGCGCTGCGCCGTCGACGCCCAGTGCGAGGCCCGAGATCACGGGCAGACCCGCGTCGCCCAACGCCCGGGCAAAGCTGCGCGCGTTGGTGGCGCCTTGCGGCGTCGGATTGCGGCTGCCGACGACGGCGATGCTGTTCTGCAACTGTGTCAGGTCGAAGTCCGCGGCGCCGAGCACGTAGAGCATCAGCGGCGGGTCGGCCATTTCGAGCAGCGACGCCGGGTAGCCGGCATCGCCGAGCGTGACGAGGCGGCGGGTGACGCCATTGCCCTCGGCCGTTTGCAGCCACTGCCAGGTCTGGTCGATCGCTGCCTGCAGGCCGTGGGGCGCCTGTTGAAGCGCCTCGGCCTGCGCGGTGCTGACGACCTGCCGCAACGCGGCATCGCCCTGCGCGAAAACCCCTTCGGGCAGGCCGAAGGCCGCGAGCAGCTTGCGCGCGGCGCCGTCGCCGATGCCCGGCGTCAGTGAAAGCCGCAGCCAGCCTGCGAGTTCTGCGCGTTCCAAACGGGTACTGGCGAGGACGTGGGCGCCGAAAAGCCGATCAGGGGTTGACGAGGTAGTCGCCCGCCTTCGGGGTGTCGTTGATCTCGAGCACCAGCGCGTAGGACACCTTTTCGAAAGTGCGGAACACCATCAGGAGGCCGATGCGCTCGTTCGGCAGCTTGATGGTTTCCTTGCGCGCGCCGGTGCGGTCGAGGATGGTTTCGCCGTTCTTCAAAATGGCCAGCACATGGCCGCTGTCGATGCCGTCGCGCGTGCCCTTGTTGATGGCGACCACCTGGTTCTGCGCCGCGAACTGCACCGCGTTGCCGTAGACCGAGATGATCCGGCCGTCGACCTGGGTCGAGGGCGCGCGGGGTGCGTAGCTCAGCAGCTGCCGCGGCGGTTCGGGCAGCAGGCGGTCGCCGGCGCGCATTTCCTCGCGCGACGCCACGATGTCGATGCTGGCGGGAACGACCGTGATGATGTCCTTGTCCTCGACCGTCTCGATGGTGGTCGATTCGCCGCGCTGCAGCTGGGCCTTGCCCAGGTACTGCGCCTCGTAGCCGAGGATTTCCCCCGTGCCCGGGTCCTTGAGCGGCGTGGCGTTGCGGAAGATGCGGAAGTTCTGGACCGGGCCCGGCACTTCGACCAGCGGCGACTCGGGGTTGCCGCGGGCGTAGGCCCGGTCACCGCGCGACAGCAGCACGCGGCTGTCGTTGCCGGCAACGATGCGCGGCGCGCTTTCGAGCGTGTTGGCGTCCACCACGATCGGTTCGCTGAGGAAGGGCTCGATCAGGCTGGGGTTGAGCGTGGGCAATGCCATGCCGGCCAGCGAATCGAAACGGGTGCGGGGTGACAGCTTGATGGTGCCGCCGTCGCCGCTCACACCGCCGCGGCGGGTGGTCAGGCGCGCCCGGCCGCCGGACTTGTCCAGATAGAGAACCTGGCCGGGGTAGATACGGTGGGGGTTGGCGATCTCGTTGATGTTCATGCCCCACAGCTCCGGCCAGCGCCAGGGGCGCAGCAGGTAGAGGCGGGAAATGGCCCAGAGCGTGTCGCCGGGCTTGACCGTGTACTCGTCGGGCGCCTTGGGCGACAACTCGCTCAGCGGAACGCCCGCCTGGGCGGTCTGCTGGGCCGTGGCGCGCTGCTGCGGCGTGACGGGGTAGTTTTGAGCCCAGGCCGTGGTGGCGCCGCAACTGCCGATTACCGCCAGGGCGGTCAGCGTGGCGAGGAAATTGGGGCGCTGGCGTTCGGTGGATCTGAGCTTTTTCATGTCTGGATGGGTGAGCGCACGACGTATCGTTGCGCATACGAATCTCACAATTTGCTACGAATTCTGCGCCCGAAGCCCTTGAGAGGGCAACGTTTTCGGGTCCGGAGGCGGCCTTGCGTCGCGGAATTGGCGAAAATAGCCACAACTTCCTCCCGATTTCATGGCCAAACGAATCATTCTGAGTTACCCGGACAAGCGCCTGCACACGGTGGCCAAGCCGGTGCAGGGCGTCGATGCACGCATCAAGGCCCTGGTTGCCGACATGCTGGAGACCATGTACGACGCCGAAGGCATCGGCCTGGCCGCCACCCAGGTCGATGTGCACGAGCGGCTCGTCGTCATCGATGTGTCCGAAGAGCGCAACAAGCCGATCGTGCTGATCAACCCCGAAATCACCTGGGCGAGCGACGAGAAGGTGCTCAATGAAGAGGGCTGCCTCTCGGTGCCGGGCATCTACGACGGCGTGATGCGTTCCACCTCGGTCAAGGTCCAGGCGCTCGACGAGAACGGCGAGATGCGCACCATCGAGGCCGACGGCCTCCTGGCCGTGTGCATCCAGCACGAACTCGACCACCTGCTGGGCAAGGTGTTCGTCGAATACCTTTCCCCTCTCAAGCGCAACCGCATCAAGAGCAAGCTGCTCAAGCAGCAGCGTGAAGAAATGCGCGAACGGGCCTGATGAATCTCATGACCTTGCGCGGCCTTGGCTCCCTCGCGGCATTGGCGGTTCTCGCAGCGGTCGCCGGCTGCGCCAACGATCCCACCCGCATCCAGCCCGGCACCACCGTCGCCGAAACCCTGCAGCGCCTGGGCGCGCCCACCGGCCGCTACCCGCTCAACAACGGCGGCGAGCGCCTCCAGTATTCGCGCATGCCGGCCGGCTTCGAGGTCACCGACATCGACGTGGACGCGTCGGGCAAGGTCGTCTCGGCAACCCAGGTGCTCAGCGAGGCGCGCTTCGGCTACGACATCAAGGTCAACGAGTGGCGGCAGAACGACGTCATGGCCTTCTATGGCCGGCCTTACCAGATCGACCGCGTCAGTTCCTTCGACGGCGTCGTCTGGACCTGGCGCTACAAGGCCGTGAATGAGCGCCGCATGCTCTATATCTATATAGACCCCACCGGCGTGGTCCGTCGCTATCACACGGGGGATGACCTCGAATACGAACGGATCCGGGATTGAGCCGGCTCAAGGTCGCTTTTGCGGGCACGCCCGAGTTCGCGCGCGTCGCCCTGGAGGCCATTGCCGCCGCCGGCCATGACATCGTGCTGGTGCTGAGCCAGCCCGACCGGCCCGCCGGCCGCGGCATGAAGCTGCAGGCTTCCCCCGTCAAGCAGTTCGCGGTTGCCAACAGCTGGCCGGTCGCGCAGCCGCGCAGCCTCCGCCTCGATGGCAAGTACCCGGACGAAGCCACCACCGGTCGCGATGCGCTCGAACAGGCCCAGCCCGATGTGATGGTGGTCGCCGCCTACGGACTCATCCTGCCGCAGTGGGTGCTCGACCTGCCGAAGCACGGCTGCCTGAACATCCACGCGAGCCTCCTGCCCCGCTGGCGCGGCGCCGCGCCGATCCACCGCGCCATCGAGGCCGGTGATGCAGAAACCGGCATCACCATCATGCAGATGGACGCGGGCCTGGACACCGGCGACATGCTGCTGCGCGAAGCCGTGGACATCGGCACCGACAACACCGCCCGCCTGCACGACCGGCTGGCCGAACTGGGCGGCCGGATGATCGTCGAGGCCCTGGCGAACATCGGCACCCTCCATCGCACGCCGCAGCCGGCCGAAGGCGTCACCTATGCCAACAAGGTCGAGAAGCACGAGGCGCAGATCGACTGGACCCAGCCCGCCGACGCCATCGTGCGGCGCATCCGGGCCTTCGATCCGTTCCCCGGCGCCAACAGTCCGCTCGACGGCGAGACCATCAAGCTCTGGACCGCGCATGCGGTGCCCGCTGGCGCGCCGGCCGCGCCCGGCACGATCCTGGCCGTCAGCGACACCGGCGTCGCGGTGGCCGCCGGAGACACTGGCGTGATGCTCACCGAGCTCCAGCGTCCGGGCGGCAAGCGCCTGTCCGTGGCCGATTTCCTGCGCGGCTTCGACCTGAAGCCCGGGCAGGTGTTCGGCTGATGTTTCTTTCGGCAGCCATCCGCCAGCGCCCCGAATTCCGGCAGGGCATCCGCGACATGTCATCGGCCGCGCTGGGCATCGGCGCCTGGGGCCTGATGACCGGCGTGGCCATGGTCAAGTCGAACATGAGCGTGGTCGAGGCGGTGGCCATGACCTTGTTCGTCTATGCCGGCAGTTCGCAGCTCGCGGCCATTCCGCTGCTGTTCGCGGGCGCGCCGGCGTGGGTGATCCTGGCGACCGGCTTCTGCGTCAACCTGCGCTTCGTGGTCTTCAGCCTGCATTTGCGGCCCTACCTCATGCACATGCCGCGCTGGCGCCGCATGACGCATGGGTACCTGACGGCGGACCTGAGCTATGCGCTCTTCACCCGCCAGTACCCGGCACCGCCCGTGACCGTTGCCGAGCAGCAATCGCAGGAGGCCTACCTCACCGGCAACTACTTCGTGACCTGGTGCTCGTGGATGGGCATGAGCCTCCTGGGCATCGCGCTCGCCAACCTCATTCCGCAGACCTGGGGCCTGGGCTTTGCCGGCGTGCTGAGCCTGGTGGCGATCGTCTGCTCGATGGCGACGACGCCGTTGCGCATCCTGGCCGCGCTGATCGCCGGCGCCACCGCGGTCGCGGCCTATGCGCTGCCGCTCAAGCTCAACATCGTCGTGGCCATCGGCGCCGCGGTGCTGCTGTGCTTCTGGCTCGAGAAGCAGTTCGGACTCGACCCCGATGCGGAGGACGACAAGTGAGGGGCACCGATCTCTGGACGCTGGGCGTCATCGCCGGCCTGGCCCTGGTCACGGTGCTCACGCGCTGCTTCTTCTTCATTCTCGACCGGCCCTGGGGCCTGCCCGACTGGGCGCACCGCGCGCTGCACTACGCGCCGGCCGCCGCGCTGGCCGGCGTGATCGCGCCCGAGATCGTGATGACGCAGGGCCACCTGATCACCACGCTGCACGATGCGCGCCTTTACGCGGCCGTGGTCGGCGGCGCCTACTACTTCTGGCGGCGCGGCGTGCTTGGCACGATGCTGGCGGGCATGGCGGTGTATCTGCCGCTGCACCTCCGGCTGGGCTGGTAACGCAGTGCTTTCCACAGCGCGCTACAGCGCGTGGGCGAATTCGGCGATGGCGTCTGCCGCTTTCGGAATCAACTCGGGCTGCCCCGCGAGGTAGTGGTTGCCGCCCACGATGTCGACGTTGCGGATGCGCGCGCCGCCTGCGGCCATCCACGCATTGCGCGTGCTCGGGAAAGTCGACTGATCGCCCGTGTAGGTCAGCAGCAGCTTGGGCACCGTGGTGCGCGCGAGGTTGGCTGGACCGTCCGCCTGCGAGCGCGACGACCATTGCGAGAGGAACGCGGTCAGCGACGTTGTGCGGCCCATCGCGTTCGCCGAGTAGTTCACCTGGCGCGCGTCGCCCCACACGCTGCCGGGGAGGCGGTCGTTTGCGTCGAGCGACAAATCGACGCAGCGCGGATCGGCGTGCGTGCGGTAGACGATGAAGGTCTGGTCGCGCGGTGCGCCCGGCGTGTTGCGCAGCAGCGCGAGGCGGTCGATGCACCACTGCTCGATGCGATCCAGCCGCGCCTTCTGCGCCGCGTTGAAGCGCGCGAGGAATTCGGCGTCGTAGGGCACGCGATGGCGCGGGTCGTACATGTCGAGGTCGGGGTCTACCGAGAGCGGGTCGTGCTCGTCCATGACCGAAGGGTCGATCCAGTCGCGCATCAGCCGCGTGCGGCCCAGGTGGGCGGCGCACAGCGCGATGCCGTCCACCGGCGGCAGGTCGCTCGGGTGCAGGTGCGTCGGGTCACCGTCGGGCAGGTGCGTGGCGGTAAGTTGCTCGGCCTGCGCCTGGTAGAAGGCCGCGAGCGCCGCGCCGCCGGAGTTGCCGACGAGGAACACCTTCTCGTAGCCGGCCGCGCGCAGGTACTGCACGCCGGCGCCCAGGTCTTGAATCGCGCGCTCCATCAGCAGCACCGTGTCGTTGCCCACGAAGCGCGAGTTCAGCCCCATGCAGCAGATGCCGCGCTCGGCCAGCGGGCCGATCAGGTAGTGGCCCATGAAGTTGCTGGTCGGGTGCATCACGATGGCCGCGATCTTCTTCGGGCCTGTCGGCGCACGGAAGGCGCCGTAGATGCGCGGGCGCAGCAGCTGCAGTCCCGACTGGCTTTCCATCGCAGCGCCGGGCTTCACGTCGATGACGGCGAGCTGCAGCTCAGACATGCGACGCGCCCTTTGCTGCACGGAGCGCGGCCTTGTGCAAAGTCCACGCGTCGAGGTCCGCACGCGCGTGCCGCGCATGCGCATCCATCTCCGCTTGCGGCACGGTCGGTGTCGTCAGCTCCAGGCGAATGCCGTTCGGATCGAAGAAGTAGATCGATTCGATGATGTGGTGGTCGGTCACCCCCAGCACCTCGACGCCCGCGCCTTCGAGCCGCGCCTTGGCGGCCAGCAGGTCGTCCACCGAATCGACGCGCAGCGCGATGTGGTTCACCCACGCAGGCGTGTTGGGTGAGGGCAGCGCGGCGGTGTCGTCGCCCAGGTCGAAGAAGGCGATGTACGAGCCGTCGCGCATCTGGAAAAAGATGTGCACGTAGGGGCAGTACTCGCCGGTGCTCGGCACATGGTCGCTCTGGATGATGTGCGCGAGCGGCAGGCCCAGCAGGTCTTCGTAGAAGCGGCGGGTTTCCTCGCTGTCGCGGCAGCGCCAGGCGAAGTGGTGCAGTCCGCGGATGGGTGGGGCAGTCGTCGTCGGCATGGCTGGGTTCCTGTGAGCCGTGATTGGGCGATGCCGCGTCTTATGATGCAATCGAAATTAATTCATCGATTGATGAAATAGCCGTATGAATCTGACGCTGCGCCAATTGCGCGCCTTCGCCGCCGTCGCCGAGGTCGGCAGCTTCACCGCCGCGGCGCGGCAACTGCATCTCACGCAGTCGGCGCTCAGCGTGCTGGTGCGCGAGCTCGAACGCGAGATGGGCGTGCAATTGCTCGACCGCCACACGCGGCGCGTGCAGCTCTCGGAGGCGGGGCGCGAGTTCCTGCCCTCGGTGCATCGCCTGCTCGGCGACCTGACGACCGCAGTGGCCGGCGTGACCGATCTGCGTGACAAGAAGAAAGGCTTGCTACGTCTTGCGGCGCCGCAACTCATGGCCTGCACGTTGATGCCGCGCGTGATCGCGCTCTATCGCGAGGCGTACCCCGATGTCGACGTGCGCCTGGCCGACACGCTGCCCGAGCACCTGCTGGCCGGCGTGATGGCCGGTGATGTCGAACTCGCCGTGGGGCAAGACGTGGCGGTCGATGGCGCCATCGAGCGCCGCACGCTGCTGCGCGACCGCCATTGGCTGATCTGCCCGCCCGACCACGCTTTCGCCAGGCGCCGCAAGGTGCGCTGGCACGAGCTCGGCCCGTACACCTTCATCGCGCCCACGCGCGACTTCCGCCAGCGCGTGCTGCCCGAGTTGGTCCCGGCGGATCGCGAACTCATGCTGCGCCCCGGCACCCAGGAGGTGTCGTACATGACCACCGCGCTCGGCATGGTGGCCGCGGGGCTGGGGCTCACCGTGTGCCCGACCTATTCCGCGCCGCTGGTGCGCGCCCACGGGCTGCAGATGGTGCGGCTCGAGTCGCCCGACTTCCATCGCGAGGTGTGCGTCTACAGCGCGGCGCGGCGCGCGCTCTCGCCGGCCGCGGCGAGCTTCGTCGAGATCCTGGAGCGTTTCGCCAAGGCGCAGCCGAAGGGTTGAAAAGCATCGGAGCGCTGCAAGAGGCGCATAGAGCGGCCGTGGGGCGATACCTACAATGCAAGACGACCTGTTTTCCACTATCTCCAGAGACCCATGAACGTCATTCGATTCACCGACCTCTGCGCGCAGGGCAAGGCCGCC
Source organism: Variovorax trehalosi (assembly GCF_051216415.1). NCBI lineage: Bacteria > Pseudomonadati > Pseudomonadota > Betaproteobacteria > Burkholderiales > Comamonadaceae > Variovorax > Variovorax trehalosi. The sequence continues at coordinate 421,802 of NZ_JBPJZG010000002.1, read as the reverse complement.
GGCCAGCGCGTCTTCATCCGCGCCGATCTCAACGTGCCGCAGGACGACCAAGGCAACATCACCGAAGACACGCGCATCCGCGCCTCGGTGCCCTGCATCCAGCTGGCGCTCGACGCCGGCGCGGCCGTGATGGTCACTTCGCACCTGGGTCGCCCGACCGAGGGTGAGTTCAAACCCGAAGACTCGCTCGCCCCCGTGGCCAAGCGCCTGGGCGAACTGCTCGGCCGCGATGTACCGTTGGTCGCCAACTGGGTCGACGGCGTTGACGTCAAGCCCGGCCAGGTCGTCCTGCTGGAGAACTGCCGCGTCAACAAGGGCGAGAAGAAGAACGACGAGGCGCTCGCCCGCAAGCTCGCAGCGCTCACCGACATCTACGTGAACGACGCCTTCGGCACCGCCCACCGCGCCGAGGCCACCACCTACGGCATCGCGCAATTCGCGAAGATTGCCGCGGCCGGCCCGCTGCTTGCGGCCGAAATCGACGCCATCACCAAGGCGCTGGCCCAGCCCAAGCGGCCGCTGGTGGCCATCGTGGCGGGCTCCAAGGTCAGCACCAAGCTCACCATCCTCAAGAGCCTGTCGGCCAACGTCGATCAGCTGATCGTGGGCGGCGGCATCGCCAACACCTTCATGCTGGCCGCGGGCCTTTCGATCGGCAAGTCGCTGGCCGAGGCCGACCTGGTCGACCAGGCCAAGGCGGTGATCGACGCCATGCGCACGCGCGGCGCCGACGTGCCGATTCCCGTGGACGTGGTCACGGCCAAGACCTTCGCGGCCGATGCGCCCGCCACCGTCAAGGACGCGAACGACGTGGCCGACGACGACCTGATCCTGGACATCGGCCCCAAGACCGCCGCGATTCTTGCGGCGCAACTGCGCGAAGCCGGCACCATCGTCTGGAACGGTCCGGTCGGCGTGTTCGAGTTTGATGCGTTCGCCGGCGGCACCAAAGCCATCGCGCAGGCGATCGCCGAGAGCAGCGCGTTCTCGATCGCCGGCGGCGGAGACACGCTCGCGGCCATCGCCAAGTACGGCATCGAAAAGCAGGTCGGCTACATCTCGACCGGCGGCGGCGCCTTCCTCGAAGTGCTGGAGGGCAAGACCCTGCCGGCCTTCGAAATCCTGAGCAAGCGCGCGGCCGGTTGACCTCGGCGGCGGGGAATCTCGTGAGGATGACTTCCGTCAGACACACAAAGTGTATACAGTAGCGAATACAAAACGGAGACACATTTCATGAGCACGGATCGCATCCCCCGCCACGCCACCAAGATCGTCGCCACCCTCGGCCCGGCGTCCAGCACCCCCGAACTGCTGGAAAAGATGATCCTGGCCAAGGTCAGCGTGGTGCGCCTGAACTTCAGCCACGGCACCGCGCAGGACCACATCGACCGCGCCACCATGGTGCGCGAAGCCGCCCGCAAGGCGGGCCGCGAAGTGGCCATCATGGCCGACCTGCAGGGTCCGAAGATCCGCGTCGGCCGGTTCGCGCAGGGCAAGGTGCTGCTTGAAGCGGGTGCCAAGTTCGTGCTCGACGCCTCGCGCACCGAGCCCGGCGACATCGACGCCGTGGGCCTGGACTACAAGGACCTGCCGCGCGACGTGAAGCCCGGCGACAAGCTGCTCCTGAACGACGGCCTGATCGTGCTGACGGTCGACGGCGTCAAGGGCGAAGCGGTCTACACCACCGTCAAGCTGGGCGGCGAGCTCTCGAACAACAAGGGCATCAACAAGCAGGGCGGCGGCCTCACCGCCCCCGCGCTGACCGCCAAGGACATGGAAGACATCAAGACCGCGATGAGCTTCCAGGCCGACTACGTGGCCGTGAGCTTTCCGAAGAACGCCACCGACATGGAAATGGCCCGCCAGCTGTGCAACGTGGCGGCGGCCGAGTACGGCCACAAGCCCGGCATGATCGCCAAGATCGAGCGCGCCGAAGCCATTCCGAAGCTCGAAGAGATCCTGCGCGCCAGCGACGGCATCATGGTCGCCCGCGGCGACCTGGCCGTTGAAGTCGGCAATGCCGCCGTGCCCGCGCTGCAGAAAAAGATGATCCGCATGGCGCGCGACATGGACAAGGTGGTGATCACCGCGACGCAGATGATGGAGTCGATGATCACCAATCCCGTGCCCACCCGTGCCGAAGTGAGCGACGTGGCCAACGCCGTGCTCGACGGCACCGATGCCGTGATGCTTTCTGCCGAAACCGCCTCGGGCCGCTACCCGCTCGAGACCGTGCAGGAGATGAGCCGCATCTGCGAAGCCGCCGAAGCCGCGGAAGACAAGACGCTCGACGCCGATTTCAGCGGCAAGGCCTACAGCCGCATCGACCAGTCGATCGCCATGGGCGCCCTCTTCACCGCCCACCACCTGGGTGCGAAGGCCATCGTGGCGCTGACCGAATCGGGCTCCACCATCCTGTGGATGAGCCGCCACCGCGCGCACATCCCGATGTACGCGTTGACCTCGCGCCTTGCCACGCAGCGCAAGCTCGCGCTGTACCGCAACGTGCGCCCGCTCTTGATGGATTCGGAAAGCGACCGCGACACCGCGCTGCAGCAGGCCGAGAACCACCTGAAGAAGCGCGGCATCGTGCAGAGCGGCGACGTCTACGCGATCACCTGCGGCGAGCCGATGGGTGCCCCTGGCGGCACCAACATGCTGAAGATCTGCCGCGCGAGCTGATCAGCCGTTCCTGAAGAGGAAGCTGTAGGCGTTCAGGGCGGGCACACCGCCCAGGTGCGCGTACAGCACCTTCGATCCGGCCGGGAATTCACCGAGCCGCACCTTCTCGATCATCCCGTGCATCGACTTGCCCTCGTACACGGGGTCGGTCAGCATGCCTTCGAAGCGCGCGCAGAGGCGAATTGCCTCCAGCGTGCCTTCGTTCGGCAGCCCGTATTCCGGCCCGCCGAAGCGGCGGTCCAGCACCACGTCTTTCTCTGTGATGTCGCGGCCCAGCTCGACCAGCTCGGCCGTGTTCTTCGCGATGCGTAGAATCTGGTCGAAGGTCTGCTGCGGCTTGGCCGAGGCGTCGATGCCGATCACGCGGTCGGCGCGGCCGTCGGCTGCGAAGCCGACCACCATGCCGGCCTGCGTGCTGCCGGTCACGGCGCAGACCACGACGTAGTCGAATTTGAAGCCGAGTTCGGCTTCCTGCTGGCGCACTTCTTCGGCGAAGGCCACGAAGCCCAGGCCGCCCCTCGGATGCTCGGAGCAACCCGCCGGAATCGGAAAAGGCTTGCCGCCGGCCTGGCGCACGCTTTCCATCGCGTCTTCCCAGCTCTTGCGGATGCCGATGTCGAAGCCCGCGGCGTCGAGGCGCACGTCGGCGCCCATGATGCGCGACATCTCGATGTTGCCGACCCGGTCGTACACCGCGTCGGAATAGTTCACCCAGTTCTCCTGCACCAGCACGCACTTGAGGCCCAGGTGCGCCGCCACCGCCGCGACCTGGCGCGTCTGGTTCGACTGGATGCCGCCGATGGACACCAGCGTGTCGTAGCCGCCTTCGAGCGCCTCGGGGATCAGGTATTCGAGCTTGCGGGTCTTGTTGCCGCCGAAGGCCAAGCCGCTGTTGCAGTCCTCGCGCTTGGCATAGAGCTCGACCTTGCCGCCCAGGTGCGCGCTCAGGCGCTTGAGCGGATGGATCGGCGTGGGGCCGAAGGTCAAGGCGTGGCGGGGAAATTTCTTCAGATTCATCGACGCGGCTCCGAGGTGGGTTGAAGCTAGCAATCGTAGAAAGAACGGCACGCAACGTGCTTGTGAAGTTCAAGACAATTGATGAAAAAAAGAAGGCAAGATTCGGAAAAAGATAATCTTCAGTTCAAGGAAATTCTAATGAGCACAACAAAGTTGCGTTCCACGATGGAGCTGGATCGCACCGACCGCGCCATCCTGCGCGCACTGCAGCGCGACGCCTCCGTGTCGAACGTCGCGCTGGCCGCCAAGGTCAATCTCAGCGCGCCGGCCTGCCTGCGTCGCGTCGAACGCCTGAAGGAAGCGGGCTTCATCAAGGGCATCGTGGCGCTGCTCGATCCGGACGCGCTGGAGGTCGGCATGCTGGTGATGATCGGCGTGGTGCTCGACCGCTCCACACCCGACTCGTTTTCCGATTTCGAGAAGGCCGCGCAGAAGGTCTCGGGCTGCCTCGAATGCCACGTGGTCTCGGGCGAATTCGACTATTTCATGCTCGTGCGGACCCGGGACAACGACAGCTTCAACCGCCTGCACGCAGAGCAGTTGCTGTACCTGCCCGGCGTCCGGCAGATCCGGACCTTCATGGTCTTGAAGCAGGTGCTGTCGACCACGCAGCTTCCGATCTGACGAAACCGCTGCCGGCTCGCGTGCGTACTGTGGCGATGAGCTTCCCCACTTTCGCGTCACTTCGCCGGCGCCGCAGCGCCATCACCACCGCCTTCACCGTCGCCGCAGCAGCGGTGTTGTCGGCCTGCTCGCCGATCAAGGTGCTCAATGGGCTGGTGCCGGGAGACACCTACCAATTCCAGGGTGGCATCGCCTATGGCGCCGCACTGCGGCAACAGCTCGACGTTTACCAGCCGCTGCCCGCCACCCGGCCGGCCAGTGGCGCGCGCCCGCTGGTGGTGTTCTTCTTCGGCGGCACGTGGACGAGCGGCGACCGCGCGAGCTACAAGTTCGTCGGCGAGGCGCTGGCCGCCCGCGGCGCGGTGGTCGTGATTCCCGACTACGGCCTCTCGCCAGCCTTCACCTACCCGGTCTTCGTGCGCGACAGCGCGCTGGCCGTCAAATGGGCGCTAGACAACGCCGCGCAGCTCGGCGCCGACCCGAAACAGGTCTACGTGATGGGCCACAGCTCGGGCGGCTACAACGCCGCGATGGTGGCGCTGGACGATCGCTGGCTCGGCGAACTCGGTGCCAGCCCGAAGCAGCTCGCCGGCTGGATCGGCCTGGCCGGCCCCTACGACTTCCTGCCCATCGGCGACCCGCAGGCACAGGCCGCCTTCAACTGGCCAAACACGCCGCGCGACTCGCAGCCGCTCGCGCATGCGAGCGCCGCGTCGCCCCGCGCGCTGCTCATGGCGGCGGCCAAGGACAACCTCGTCTACCCCGACCGCAACACCGGCCAGATGGCCGCGGCGTTGCGCGCCGCCGGGGTTCCGGTGCAGGTGCAGCTGTTCGACAACCTCAGCCACATCACGTTGATCGGCGCGTTCGGCAAGCCGGTGCAGTGGCTGGGCGGCCCGGTGCTGCCGCCGGTCATGGACTTCCTCGGGTTGGCGTCAGTCCTGTCCCACAAGGGGGCTCGGTAGAATTAGGGCAGTTTTTCTCGTCTTTCAGCCTTCTTTTTCCCCTAATTCCCGCGAGGTATTTCCCCATGGCACTCGTCTCGATGCGCGAACTGCTGGACCACGCCGCAGCCAATGGCTACGGCATTCCGGCCTTCAACGTCAACAATCTCGAACAGGTCCAGGCCGTGATGGAGGCCGCCAAGGAAACCGGCGCCCCCGTCATCCTGCAAGCCAGCGCAGGCGCCCGCAAATACGCCGGCGAAGCCTTCATCAAGCACCTGATCCAGGCGGCGATCGAGCAGTACCCGAACATCCCGCTGGTCATGCACCAGGATCACGGCCAGAACCCCGACGTCTGCAAGGGCGCCATCGACCTGGGCTTCAGCTCGGTCATGATGGACGGCTCGCTCGAAGCCGATGGCAAGACCATCGCCAGCTACGACTACAACGTGGACGTCACCAAGAAGGTGTCCGACATGGCCCACCGCCTGGGCGTGACCGTCGAAGGCGAGCTCGGCTGCCTCGGTTCGCTCGAGACCATGAAGGGCGACAAGGAAGACGGCCACGGCACCGACGACACCATGACGCGCGAGCAATTGCTCACCGACCCTGAGCAGGCCGCCGACTTCGTCAAGCGCACCCAGATCGACGCGCTGGCCATCGCCATCGGCACCAGCCACGGCGCCTACAAGTTCACCCGCGAGCCCACCGGCGACATCCTGGCGATCGACCGCATCAAGGAAATCCACCGCCGCATTCCCAACACCCACCTGGTGATGCACGGCTCCTCGAGCGTGCCGCAGGAACTGCTGGCGATCATTCGCCAGTACGGCGGCAACATGAAGGAAACCTACGGCGTGCCCGTCAAGGAAATCCAGGAAGCCATCAAGCACGGCGTGCGCAAGATCAACATCGACACCGACATCCGCCTGGCCATGACAGGCGCGGTGCGCAAGTTCCTGGCCGAGAACCCCGAGAAGTTCGACGCCCGCGAATGGCTCAAGCCCGCGCGCGAAGCCGCCAAGCTGATCTGCAAGCAGCGCTACATCGAGTTCGGCTGCGAAGGCCAGGGCGCCAAGATCAAGGGCGACACGCTGCAGGTCGTGGCCGCCAAGTACGCCAAGGGCGAACTGGCCCAGGAAGTCGTCTAAAAACTTCCCCGCGATTCGAAGGCCACCGTTCGCGGTGGCTTTTTTCTGCGCGCACAATCCGCTTTCCCGTCACCCGTTTTCCCCCACAGCACCTCCCTGTTCCCCATGACCACCGTCCACACCTCCTCCATCCAGAGCCTGCCCCTGCTTGCGCGCGGCAAGGTGCGCGACAACTACGCCGTCGGCGAAGACCGCATCCTGATGGTCGCGAGCGACCGGTTGAGCGCCTTCGACGTGATCATGGGCGAGCCGATTCCCGGCAAGGGCGAGATCCTCACGCAGATGGCGCTGTGGTGGTTCGAGCGGCTCGGCCAGCTCTGTCCCAACCACCTGACCGGCGACGCGCCCGAGAGCGTGGTCACCGCCGAAGAGGTGCCGCAGGTCACGCAACGCTCGATGCTGGTCAAGCGCCTGAAGCCGATCCCGGTCGAGGCCGTGGTGCGCGGCTACCTGGCTGGCAGCGGATGGAAGGAATACCAGGAATCGCGTTCGGTCTGCGGCGTGCCGCTGCCCGAGGGCCTGACCAACGCGAGCAAGCTGCCGCGCCCGATCTTCACGCCCGCCGCCAAGGCCGCGGCCGGCGAGCATGACGAGAACATCAGCTACGAGCGCGTGGTCGAGATCGTCGGCCCCAAGCTGGCGCAGCAGATCCGCGAGACCAGCATCGCGATCTACGAAACCGCCGCGCAGATCGCCCTCACCAAGGGAATGATCATTGCCGACACCAAGTTCGAGTTCGGCCTGGACGAAGCCGGCACGCTGGTGCTGATGGACGAAGTGCTCACGCCCGACAGCTCGCGCTACTGGCCCGTCGAAGGCTACGAGGCCGCGCTGGCCGCCGGCACCAATCCGCCGAGCTACGACAAGCAGTTCGTGCGCGACTGGCTCGAGGCCACGAAGATCAACGGCAAGCCCTGGGACAAGACGCCGCCGGCGCCGCGCCTGCCGGCGGAAGTGATCGAGAAGACTGCGGCCAAGTACCGCGAGGCGCTGGAGCGCCTCACGGGCTGATTTGTAGAGCCCCCCGGCTTTTCACTTCGCTTCGCTGCGTGTGATTCGCCACCCCCCGAGGGGGAGGCGCGGCCCGCCTTGGGGCGGCCCGGCGGCGGCCGCCTTCAGCGGTTCCCTGACCTCAACGTCGCCACCGTCCGCCCACCGGCGTCCAGCAGCGCCAGCCGCCCCGGCGCGAGGCTGTAGCTCGTCGTGCTCTGCAGCGCCGAGAGGAACTGCGCCTCGTTGGCGCCGCGCACCGGGTCGGCGCAGGCCATGCGCGTGGAAGCCAGTTGCCCGATCTTCAGCGTGATGCCGCTGCGCGTGAAAGTGCCCGACACGCGGTTGCATCCGCCCGAACCGCTGACGCGCCCGCTGCTGCGGTCGAACTGGATCTGTGCCTCGCCGCCCGGCGCAATGGGTTCGTCGCCGAGTTGTGCGAGGCGCCACACCGGGCCTTCGATGGGTTCGTCCAGGCTGATGCCGCTTCCGCAGCCGGTCAAGGTGGTCAGCAGCGCGGCCGTTGCAAGAACGGGGAGCGCAATGTGGCGGGCGAAGGAACGCATGGCCAGTCTTTCCTTTTGCATCTGCAACAAGTTGATTCGGGCGCCATCGTATGCGACGTGGCTTAGCTCGCCAATGTCGCCAGCGCCACGCCGCCCGCCAATCGGGCCTCGACGCAGCGCCGCACGCTGGCGGGCGTGCCGTCTTGGGCAAGCAGTGCGGGCCATTCGGCCTGCGCCTGGCGCACCGTGTCGCGGGCGATGGCCATGAGCCGCGCCGGGCGCAGCAGGCCCGCCGAGCGCAGCAGGGCGTCGAGTGCTGGCCAGTCGAAGGTGCGCAGCTTGGCGTCGATCGCCCGGTTCACGCCGTAGTCGCCGGCCGGCACGTCCTCGAAGAAGGCGGCCACGCACACCGGGTCATAGAGCGGCGCGAGCACCGGCGCCACGCCGTCGGGGTAGCGCAGCGCCCAGTTCTTCAGGTGCGCGTCGCTGTTGCCCAGCAGGATGAAGGCGACGATGCGCCGCACGCATTCGCGCACGTCGGCCACCGGGTTGGGCGACAGGCGGTCGAGCACGCGCAGCATTGCGGGCCAGTCGACTGCGAGTCCGCGGCCGTATTTCTGCCGGGGCTCGTACTGCAGCACCTGCGCGAACTCTTCCATGTGGATGCGCCCGCCTTCGGGGGTGCGGTCGAAGCGGCGCACGGCCAGGATCTGTTCAAAGCGCACCTGCTCGGGCAGGTCGGCGTCGGCGCGGCCGATCACGCTGGCTTCGGCGCAATCGAGGCCGAGCGCGCCGCAGAGGCGATAGCCGGTGAATTCGTTGTCGACCAGGTCCGGATGCCGCGTGCTCGGCAGTTTGAGGATGAAGGAGCCCGCCGCCCCGTGGCGTCGCACCACGTAGCGCCGTCCGTCCTGCACTGCTGAAAACTTGGTCACCACGCCGGGGATGGCGGCGGCGTCTTCCACCGGCATCTCGACGAAGCCGGGCTCCAGCACGTCCAGGCCGAGCGCGGTGTGCCAGTGCCGCACGGTGTCGGGAATGCCTTCGGCCGGCGGCACCGGCTCGACCTCGAGCGCGCCCATCAGGTCGTGGCCGGCGGCTGCCAGCAATTCGAATTCGTCGTCGGCGGCGCAGCCGCGCTGCTGTGCGAGGCGCTCGCGGTTGTGGCCTTCGGGCAGCAGGTTCTGGAAGTAGCTCGGCCAGTGGCCGTCGCTGCGCGAGACGCGGGTGTCGCGGGCCGAGGCCAGGATCGCGCGCGTCGCGGCCTCGTCTGCGCCGCGGTACGCGAGGGAAAGCGTCGGCCGGCCGGGATCGGCGATGTACGCCTCGTCGAACGACACGCGCAGGATGTCGCCGTACTGCGAGAGATAGCCGATGGCGCGCCGCCCGCCGTCCGGCGCATGCAGATGCATCCGCAGGTAGCGGATGCCGGTGTTGAAGGCGGCGCGGGTGCTCACCGGCTTTCGTCAGCCAGGCTCTGCGCAATGGACGGCGGCGCGCCCACGCCCGCCGGCTGGCCGAGTAGGCGGCCGCCCGAGCGCACGAAATCTTCGAGTTGCGGGCGCAGGGTGGCGGGCACGGGCATCAGTTCGAGCCCCAGCACGCGCGCCATTTCGAGCAGCGTCGAGAGCCGCGGATCGATCTGGCCGCTTTCGATGCGCTGCACCGTCATGCGCGAGAGGCCCGCCTGGGTGGCCAGCGCTTCCTGGCTCAGGCCGCCGGCCTTGCGGGCTTTTTCGAGTTCTTCGGTGAGTTGGAGCATTGGCGTGCGCTTTTTCTTTAAATTGAGTAGCAATGCTATCTATCTAGGGATGAATAGGCAATAAAAAAGCGACCCTTGGGTCGCTTTTTGAATTCAATGCGCATCAAGTTGCGCATTTTTCTGCTTTCAGCTCAGCACCACACTGCTGAGCCGGCGGCGGTACGTGGCCACGACCGGATCGTCCGGCGGAATCTGCCCGTCGGCCACCTTCACCTTCGGCGGCTCGATCACGTCGAGGATCGCGATGTAGGTCTTGCGGGCGAGGTCTTCGCTCCAAGTCTTGTCGCGCATCAGGATGTCGAGCAGCTCGTCCATCGCGTCGGTCCAGCGCTGCGCGGCCATCAGGAGGCGGGCGCGGCCGAAACGGGCGTCGAAGTCGCGCTTGTTGGTGGCGATCTTCGCGTCGAACTCGGCGATCGCAGGGGCGGTGCCGGTGACGGGCGCTGCGAAATCGATGGCATCCATCCAGCGCTGCAGCGAGTCGAAACGGCGCACCAGCCCGGTCTTGGCGATCACGGGGGCGAAGGCGACCTTGGCGTCGTCGGCGCGGCCTTCCTGCAGCAAGAGCTTGATGTAGTCGAAGCGGGCGTCGTCGTTGGCCGGGTCGGTGGCCACGGCGTGCTGCAGTTTTTCGAGCGCGCCCTCGGTATCGCCCTCAGCCAACGCCTCCTGCGCGGCGGCTTCTTCCGAGGCGGCTTCGGCCTCGTCGGCGCCCGGCACGTGCTTGTCGAGGAATTCGCGGATCTTTTCGGCCGGAATGGCGCCGACGAAGCCGTCGACCGGCTGGCCATCCTTGAACATCACGCAGAACGGGATGCTGCGCACGCCGAACATTTCGGAGAGTTGCGACGAAATCTGCGGCACCTTGTCGGCGTCCAGCTTGGCCAGCGTGAAGCGGCCGGCGTACTCGACCTCGAGCTTTTCGAGCACCGGACCGAGCTGTTTGCAGGGGCCGCACCATTCGGCCCAGATGTCCAGCAGCACCGGCGTGGCGACAGAGCCTTCGATCAGTTCGGCCTGGAAATTTTCGAGAGTGATGTCGATCATCGGAACCAACTGGGGGTGAAACGTAAAATTGAAACCATGAACGAAACCATTCAGGTCGGTGTAGTGATGGGCTCGAGCTCCGATTGGGAGACGATGCGCAACGCGGTCGAGATTCTCCAGCAATTCGGAATCGGGCACGAAGCAAAGGTGGTCTCGGCCCACCGGATGCCCGATGCACTGTTCGCGTACGCCGAAAGCGCCGCCGGGCGCGGGCTCACCGCGATCATCGCGGGAGCGGGCGGCGCGGCCCACCTGCCGGGCATGTTGGCCTCGAAAACCACGGTGCCGGTGCTCGGCGTGCCGGTGGCCAGCCGCCACCTGCAGGGCGTCGATTCCCTCTACAGCATCGTGCAGATGCCCAAGGGCGTGCCCGTCGCCACCTTTGCGATCGGCAATGCCGGTGCGGCCAACGCGGCGCTGTTTGCGGTGGCGATGCTGGCGGTGAACAACCCGGCATTGCGCGCGAAGCTGGACGCCTTCCGCACGGCCCAGACGGCCGCCGCCGAAGCCATGACGCTGCCGCCGGCGCCCGCCGGCGAGGCCCCCGCGGTTTCTCCTTTCTCGCCGCAAGGCGGAGGTGCCCTGTGACCAAGAACGGTGACCTGCCCATCCTCCCGGGCGCCACGCTCGGCGTGCTCGGGGGCGGCCAGCTCGGCCGCATGTTCGCGCATGCCGCCCAGCGCATGGGTTACTTCACCGCGGTGCTCGACCCCGACGCCGACAGCCCCGCCGGCCGGGTGAGCCACCACCACATCCACACCGACTACGCCGATGTCGACGGCCTCGCCCGCCTGGCCGGCCTGGCCGACGCGGTGACGACCGAGTTCGAGAACGTGCCCGCGCCCTCGCTGGAGCACCTGGCAGTGGCGCGACCGGTGTCGCCCAATGCCTCGGCCATCGCCATCGCGCAGGACCGCATCGCCGAGAAGGCCCACTTCACCCGCTGCGGCGTGCCCTGTGCACCCTACGCGGCCATCGAGACGGCAGCCCAGCTCGCCGCCGTCGAAGACCGCCTCCTGCCCGGCATCCTGAAGACGGCCCGCCTGGGCTACGACGGCAAGGGCCAGCAGCGCGTGAAGACGCGCGCCGAGCTGGTCGAGGCCTGGCAGGCCACCGGCTGCGTGCCCTGCGTGCTCGAGAAGTTGCTGCCGCTCGAATTCGAATGCTCGGTGATCCTCGCGCGCGGCCGCGACGGGCAGGTCGTGCACTTTCCGCCCCAGCGCAACCTGCACCGCGACGGCATCCTCGCCGTCACCGAGGTGCATGCGCTGAACATGCCCAAGACGGTGGCGCAGGGCGCGGTCAATTCCGCGAAAAGCATCGCGAACGGCCTGGGCTACGTGGGCGTGCTGTGCGTCGAGTTCTTCGCGCTGGCCGACGGCTCGCTGGTGGTCAACGAAATGGCCCCGCGACCGCACAACAGCGGCCACTACACGATGGAAGCCTGCGACGTGTCGCAGTTCGAGCTGCAGGTGCGCACGCTCGCCGGGCTGCCGCTGGCTGCACCGCGCCAGCACAGCCCCGCGATCATGCTGAACCTGCTGGGCGACCTGTGGTTCACCTCGGGCGATGAAAAGCCGGTCTCGCCGCGCTGGAGCGACGTGCTCGCGCTGCCGGGCGTGCACCTGCACCTCTACGGAAAGATCGAGCCGCGGCCCGGCCGCAAGATGGGCCACCTGACCCTCACCGGCGCCACGCTGGAGAGCGTGCGCGCCAACGCCTCGCAGGCCGCGCTGCTGCTGGGACTGCCGCCGGTGGAAGTGACCGGCCTCGCATGATCCTCGACGGCCAATCCCCCGAGGCCATCGCCGAGGCCGTGCGCGTGCTGCGCGCGGGCGGGCTGGTCGCGTTCCCGACCGAGACCGTCTACGGCCTGGGCGCCGACGCGAGCAGCGACATGGCCGTGGCCGGGATCTTCAAGGCCAAGGGGCGACCCGCCGACCATCCGTTGATCGTTCATATCGCGGCCGGCATGAAGGGCACCGAGGCGCTCTCGCGCTTTGCCCAGCCGCTGCCGCTCTTTGCGCAAAAGCTGGTGCAGGCCTTCTGGCCCGGCCCGCTCACGCTGATCGTCACGCGCCAGCCCGGCGTGGGCGCTGCCGCGGCGGGCGGGCAGGACACCATCGGCCTGCGCTGCCCCTCGCACCCCGTGGCCCAGGCGCTGCTCGAAGCCTGCGCCGAGCAAGGCGTGCCGGGCGTCGCGGGCCCAAGCGCCAACCGCTTCGGCCGCGTGAGCCCGACCACTGCCCAGCATGTGTACGAGGAGTTCGGCGATGCGGTGCCGGTCGTCGACGGCGGCGCCTGCGAAGTCGGCATCGAGTCGACCATCGTCGACTGCAGCCGCGGCGCGCCCGTGCTGCTGCGCCCCGGCCTCATCACGCGCGCGCAGATCGAGGCGGCCTGCGGCGAAAAGCTCAGCGATCGCGATGTGCTCGAAACCCCCGACCCGCGCGCCTCGGGCACGCTCGAGGCGCATTACGCGCCGAACGCCAAGGTGCGGCTGATGGACGCCAAGGCGCTGCAGACGGGACTCGACGTGCTCGGCGCCAATGCCGCGCACATCGCCGTCTGGTCGCGTACCAGCCTGCGCTGCCGTTCGCAGCGCGTGCTGCAACGGCGCATGCCCGACGACGCGGCGGCCAGCGCGCACCAGCTTTTCGCGGTGCTGCGCGAGTTCGACGCACAGGGCGTCAAGCTGATCTGGGTCGAGACGCCGCCCGACACGCCCGAGTGGGAAGGCGTGCGCGACCGGCTCCAACGAGCCTCGGCCGCCTGATCAGCCCCCTGCAGCCAGCACGCCCTGGAAGAAGCCGCGCGCCGATGCCAGGCAGAACGGTGGCGCCAGCGTGCCGTGGTAGGCGAGCAGTACGGCCTGCGCCTTGTCGGCTGCGCTGCCCGGCGTGCTCTGCGCCAAGAGGTCCTTGGCCTGCGCGAAGCCGGCACGGGCGGCCGAGTAGGCGTCGATCGCTGCGGAATCTTCCAGGTCCACCACCGCCAGCGAGGCGGCCGGCACGCCCTTGGCGCGGAAATAGCCCGATGTGGCGCGGGTGCTGACGAAGTTCACCGTCGGGTCGTTGGCGCCGCCGCACATCAGCACCGGCCGGGTCGGCACCCAGTTGCGCAGGTCGTTGGCCAGCGCCGCCTTGCGGAAGCCCGTGGCCGGCCTGCAATCCAGCGGCGAGGCCGAGCCCAGCGACGCCGGGGTGGCCGGCAGCGCATTGCCGGGGCAGGGCGTGGCCTGGATGTCGCCGGCCGCCTGCGTGAGGAAGCTCTGCTTGATGAGGTTGTTGGCGCCGTAGAAGATCGACAGCTCGGGGCTCACCGGCCCCGGCGTGGCGTTCGCCGGGAACAGCGCCAGCTGCGGCAGCTTGCCGCTGGAGAACAGCGTGCCCGGCGTCGCGCTCGGCAGCAGGGTGTCGATGCCGGTGGCGTACTGCGCTTCGTACACATCGCTGGTGGCGTTGTAGACATTGCCGAACTGTTGCTGCCAGCTGGTCGACAGGAGCGGCACGAACAGCGTCGCGCCCAGCGCCGGCCAGCCCTGGTAGGTGTAGTCGGTCAAGAGGCTGATGGCCGAGGGCGCCGACAGCGGCGCCGATGCCGTCACGGCCTTGCCCGTGGCCTGCATCTCACGGTGCGCCGCCATCGCCACGTAGCCGCCCTGCGAGTAGCCGGTGATGAACAGCGAGCCGGCGGCGTTCGCGCCGATGTCCGAGAAGGTCTTGCGCGCCGCGGTGAGCGCATCGACCATGTCCTTGCCCTGCTGGTCGCCGTTGAGGTACGGGTGGTAGGGCAGCGTCGACTTGTCGTAGCCCGCGTAGTTGGGCGCGACCACGATGTAGCCCTGCGCCGCGAACATCGCGGCGACCATCAGGCCCTCGCCGGCAGCCGGCTGTGTGGTGTCGGTCCACTTGGCAAGGTTGTAGCTCTTGGCGGGGTTGGTGCCGTGGGCATAGAGCACCACCGGCCGCTGGCCGCTGCAGGCCGTGTCGGCGCCGGTGGGCACCATGATCGCGGCGGTGGCGTTGGTGGCTTCGTTCTTCGCGCCGACGGTGCGGTATTCGAGGTAGCGCAGGTCGACGCCGCACTTGGGCGTGCCCGCCACCTGCAGCAGCGCCTTGCCCTGGTCGCTGGCCTGCAGGCTGGCCTTGAACTGATCGGCCGACAGCTTGGCCGTCTGCTCCGGCGGGCTGGTGACCACCGAGCCCCGGCCGTTGTCGGGCGCGGGTGGGGGAGGAATGATCACGCCGATACCCCCGCCGCCGTCACCACCGCCGCCACAGGCGGCGAGCAGCAACAGGGTTGCGCCGGTGAGGGCCGTCAGGACGGCTGTCTTGCGCATCGGGTTGGAAGAGGGGGGGTGCGGCTTCGTCAAGGCATGTCTCCTGCGCTGGATGATCCTTATGGATCTGTTTGGAATAGAACGACCGTCCGATTCTGTTCGGCGCCATGGCCGTGCGCAAGCGGGCATTGCCGGGCAGAAGATTTCAGTACACGGCCGATGACGGGCGGCCGCGGATGCCGTCAGTTGTCCTGCGCAGCCCAGTCCACCAGCGCGTCGAACGCGGCGCGCGTGGCGCCCGCGTTCTCGCCGTTCGCGATGGCCACCAGCACATAGCGCCGCCCGCTCGCGCCGTGCACATAGCCGGCCACGCCCGAGGCATCGCGCAGCGTGCCGGTCTTCAGGTGCGCGGCACCGCCCGAGCGCAGCGCCCGCTTCTTCAGCGTGCCGTCCACGCCCGAGGCGGGCAGCGAGGACATCAGCTCCGGCATCACCGGCGAGCGCCACGCCACCTGCAGCATCTTGCCGAGCGCAGCGGCGCTGATGCGCTCGTCGCGCGACAGGCCCGAGCCGTTCTCGAACACCGGCGGTGCCTCGCCGGTGCCGATGCGGTCGCGCCACCACTGGCCCAGCGCGCTGCGAGAGGCCTCGAAGGTGCCGCGGTTCTTCTGCGTGAGGCCGATGGTGAGGAACACCTGCTGCGCCATCACGTTGTTGCTGTACTTGTTGATGTCGCGGATCACCTCGGCCAGCGGCGGCGAGCCGAACTCGAAGGCCGGCTTGAGGCCCGCAGGCACGCGGCCTTCGCGCATCTGGCCGCCGACGCGCCCGCCCATCTCGGCCCACATGCCGCCGAGCGCGCGCATGCCGTAGGTGCGCGGATCGCCGTACGCCACGGCCCAGCTCTTCTCGCCGCAGGCGGCCGGGAAGCCGCCGTTGAAGCGGATGCGATTGACGTCGCTGAAATCGGTCTTGAGCGCAGTGCGCCAGTCGCCGCATTCGCCGGGCACGAGCGGCACGGTGGCCGGCATCGCCACGCTCGCGAGCGGCGGCTCGTAGCTCACGCGCGCGATCTGCCCGGCGCGGTCGGGCGCGAAGGTCATGTTGACCGACTTGAAGTTGATCAAGAGCGCGTCGGGCGACGCGTTGTAGGGCCGCAGCGGCTCGCCGTCGAAGGCGCTCGGGTCGTTCTCGGCCGTGTTCTCGAAGGCGCTGCGGTCGATCACGATGTCGCCGCTCACCGTGGTGATGCCCAGGCCCTGCACGTGGCGCAGCATCAGCCACACGCGCTCGAGCACCAGCTTCGGATCGCCCTGGCCCTTGATGTAGAGGTTGCCGTCGAGCACGCCGTTGTTCACCGTGCCCTCGACGTACACCGGCGTGTTCCAGCTGTAGGCGGGGCCGAGCAGGTCGAGCGCCGCGTAGGTGGTGACCAGCTTCATCATCGACGCCGGGTTCACCGGCACCTGCGAGCGCCAGGCCAGGCGCGGCGGGCGGGTGCCGTCCGCATCGACCACCAGCATCGTCACCGTCTCGCGCGACACCTTGGCGCGCGCCAGGGCGGCTTCGACGCCGGTGGGAAGGGCCTGCTGGGCGAAGGCGCCGGCCGAGGCCAGCGTAGCGAGGGAGACGAGGAGGGGCGGAATCAGGCGGGTGGCGAAAGGCATCCGGCCATTATCCCGGGCGCTACACCGTGGCGAAGACGTGCAGCTTCGCGTGATACAGCAGCATCACCGTCTTGGCATCGGCGATGCGGCTGTCGGCCACCATCGCGAGCGCCTCGTCGATGCCGAGTTCAAGCACCTCGATGTCCTCGCCCTCCTCGGCCAGCCCGCCGCCGCTGCTGATGCGCATTGCCGGCTCGTAGGGTGCGATGAAGAAGTGCAGCTTCTCGGTCACCGAACCGGGGCTCATGAAGCTCTCGAAGATCTTCTGCACCGTGCCGAGCCGGTAGCCGAGTTCTTCCTCGACCTCGGCTCGGATGCGCTCTTCGGGCGCCGCGTTGTCCAGCAGGCCTGCGGCCGCTTCGATGAGCAGGTCGTCGTGGCCGTTGACGAAAGCCGGGTAGCGGAACTGACGCGTCAAGAGCACCGTGCGCTGCGCGAGGTTGTAGGGCAGGAGCGTCGCGCCATTGCCGCGGTCGTAGGTCTCGCGGTCCATGCGTTGCCACTGGCCGTCGTTGCGCCGCCACTCGAAGCGGGTGGTCTTGAGCGTGTACCAGTTGTCGGAAAGGAGGGTGACTTCGTGCACCCGGACGCGGTCTTGGAGGGTCATGGGCGGCGAGCATAGATGTAGATTCGTGCAATAACAAGAAAATTCGTGCAGAAAACGTGCAAGCCCGCTACCATTGGCCGATGCTCACCCGCCAGCGCAAGCAACACATCCTCTCGGTCCTGCTGCGCGACGGCAACGTCGTCGCCAAGTCGCTCAGCGAAGAACTCGCGCTCTCCGAAGACACCATCCGCCGCGACCTGCGCGAGCTGGCGGCCGAAGGTCTGTTGCAGCGCGTGCACGGCGGCGCGCTGCCCATTGCGCCGGCCGACACCGATTTCGCGAGCCGCCAGCAGCTCGCGCCCGACGAGAAGGTGGCCATCGGTCGCGCCGCCGCGCGCCTGGTGAAACCCGGGCAGGTGGTCTTCATCGACGGCGGTACCACGGCCGTGCAACTCGCGCGCCACCTGCCGAAGAACCTGCAGGCGACGGTGGTGACGCACAGCCCCTCGGTGGCGATCGAGCTGGTTTCGCACACGCAGCTGGAGGTGGTGCTGATCGGCGGGCGGCTCTTCAAGCATTCGCTGGTGGCGGTGGGCGCCGCGGCCATGGGCGCGATTGCACGGGTCCACGCCGACACCTATTTCATGGGCGTCGCCGGCGTGCACGCCGAGGCGGGGCTGACCACCGGCGACATCGAGGAAGCCGAGATCAAGCGCGCGCTGATGGCCGCTTCGGCCGAGACAGTCGTGCTCGCCTCGTCCGAAAAGCTCGGCGTGGCATCGGCCTGGGTGATCAACCCCGTCACCGCGGCAACGAGCCTGCTGGTATCGCCGGACGCGCCCGCCAAGGCGCTGGCGCCGCTGCGCAAGGCCGGACTCGCCATCCTGCGCAGCGACGATCCGGGTGCCGGCTGATACATCCCCGCGCCGGCATGGCCTCGAGGCGCCCTCGATAATCGGGGGATGCCCACTGCGTCCCGCCTCCTCGCCTTCGACACCAGCACCGAGCACCTGTCGGTGGCCGTGCAGAACGGCGAGCAGCTGCTCGCACACAGCGGCGCAGGCGGCGCACAGGCCTCGACCACGCTGCTGCCGCTGATCCAGCAATTGCTGGCCGACGCCGGGCTGGCGCTGGCCGATCTCGATGCCATCGTCTTCGGCCGCGGACCGGGGTCGTTCACGGGTCTGCGCACCGCCTGCTCGGTGGCGCAGGGCCTGGCCTTCGGCGCCAACGTGCCGCTGCTGCCGGTCGACACGCTGCTGGCCGTCGCGGAGGAAGCACGCCACGCCTTCGGCGCCCGTCAGGTGGTCGCCGTGCTCGATGCGCGCATGGACCAGCTCTACGCCGCCCGCTACGACTTCGATGCTGCCGGCCCGCTCGGTGGCGACGACGAGCCGCTGCTGCTCTCGCCCGAGGCGCTCGAAGTGCCCGTCGGCTGGTCGCTCGCCGGCAATGCTTTCGCCGCCTACGGCCCGCGCCTCGCGCCGGCCGTCGCCCGCCACGAGGTGCTGCCCACCGCCACCGCGATGCTGCGACTGGCTCCGGCGCTGCTCGCGGCCGGGCGGATCGTTCCCGCGCCACAGGCCTGGCCGCTCTATGTTCGCGATAAAGTGGCGCAAACCACCGAGGAGCGCGCTGCCATCAAGGCGGCTGCTGCTGCCGCCGTTACGCCACCGACCACCGCATGAGCGCTGTCCTCCAGCCCGTCGAAGCCCGCCTCGAGCCGCTTACCATCGAGCGGATCGAGGCTGTCTGCGCGGTCGAGCAGACGGCCTACACCCACCCCTGGACGCGCGCGAACTTCACCGATTCGGTGGCCGTCGGCTATCACTGCCAGTGCCTGCTGGCGCCCGGCTTGGCCGAGGGCGTGACCTCGCCGGTCACCAGCCTGGGCGAGACGCTCATCGGCTATTTCGTCGCCATGAAGGGCGTCGACGAGGTGCACCTGCTCAACATCACCGTGGCACCGGCCTTCCAGCGACAGGGCTGGGCGCCGCTGATGCTGGAGGCGCTCACCGGCTGGTCGCGCGCCGAGGGCGCGCAGTGGCTCTGGCTCGAGGTGCGCGAGAGCAACCGGCGCGCGCTGGAGATCTACGCGCGCCAGGGTTTTCGCAGCGTCGGCGTGCGCAAGGGCTATTACCCGGCGTTCGAAGGCAAGCGTGAAGACGCGGTCGTGAT
Source organism: Variovorax trehalosi (assembly GCF_051216415.1). Taxonomy (NCBI): domain Bacteria; kingdom Pseudomonadati; phylum Pseudomonadota; class Betaproteobacteria; order Burkholderiales; family Comamonadaceae; genus Variovorax; species Variovorax trehalosi. Next base: position 402,405 of record NZ_JBPJZG010000002.1, on the reverse strand, counting down.
GAGTTTGCGTTTGAACGAAACAGGCTCCGCCTGGGGAGCCCTGAAGTAATGAATGCGGTGCAGACATTGAAGCTCGATGCGCGCCAGCGCGCGATGCTCGACGAGATGGGGGTGAAGGTCTGGTGGCCGATGCCTGAAGTGATCGAGGCTGCGCCGGTCGTCGAGGAGGCGGTTGCGGCAGCGCCGGAACCGGTCGCCGAGCGGTACGTGGCAGAAGCGCCGGTCGCCGCCCAAGCGCCCGCGCCCGTTGCGAGGCCCGTGGCTCCCGCCCCGGTTGCCCGGCCTGCCACGACGCCCGCAACGCAAGGCGCCGCCGTGCTGGTCGAAGCGCCCTGCCGCCTCTACGCCGATGCCGCCGAAGCCCCGGAATCCCCGCAAGGCGGCTGGCTCGTCGTGGCCGACATGCCCCCCGAGGCCGACGGCCGCCACGGCGAGCCTTTCTCCGGCGATGCCGGCCGGCTGCTCGACAACATGCTGCGCGCCCTGAAGCTGCACGACGGCAGGACGCCCGTGCACCTGATGCGCACGCACCGCGGCGTGGCGGCCGGCCAGCCCGGCAGCCCGCGCCAGATGGACGAAGCCTTCGGGGAACATGCCGCCGCGCTCGCGCCGAGCGTCGTGCTGGCGATGGGCCCGCTGGCCGCGCAAAGCCTGATGCAGAGCGGCGATCCGCTCGGCAAGCTGCGCGGCCGCGCGGTGCCGCTGGCACCGGTCAACGGCGTGCCGGTGGTGGCGACCTATCACCCGGCGTACCTGCTGCGGAATCCTGCCGACAAGGCGCGCGCCTGGGCCGATTTGTGCCTCGCGGCCGACCAGCAAACGCCGTCGAATTAGGTCTGCCTGAATGGGGTCCCTAAAATCGACCCCCATGACTTTTCTCGACAAGCTGGCCGCCGCACAGCAAAAAAACGGTTCGATGCTCTGCGTGGGGCTCGATCCCGAGCCGGCCAGGTTCCCCGGGGGATACAAGGGCGATGCCGCCAGCATCTATGACTTCTGCGCGCGCATCGTCGACGCGACGGCCGACCTGGTCATCGCCTTCAAGCCGCAGATCGCCTACTTCGCCGCGCACCGCGCCGAAGCCCAGCTCGAGAAACTCATGGAGCACATGCGCCGCAACGCGCCCCACGTGCCCGTGATCCTGGATGCCAAGCGCGGCGACATCGGCTCGACCGCCGAGCAGTACGCCATCGAGGCCTTCGAGCGCTACGGCGCCGACGCGGTGACGCTCTCGCCCTTCATGGGCTTCGACTCGGTGGCGCCGTACCTCAAGCACGAAGGCAAGGGTGCCTTCCTGTTGTGCCGCACCAGCAACCCGGGGGGCGCCGACCTGCAGGGCCAGCGGCTGGCGGACATCGAGGGCCAGCCCTTCCTCTATGAGCACGTCGCGAAGCTGGCGCAAGGGCCGTGGAACCTCAACGGCCAGCTCGGCCTGGTGGTGGGCGCGACCTACCCGGCGGAAATCGAGCGGGTGCGCGAACTCGCGCCGACGGTGCCGCTGCTGATCCCGGGCGTCGGCGCCCAGGGTGGCGATGCGGTCGCCACGGTGCGCGCCGGCTGGAAGGCCGATGCGCCGATCATCGTGAATTCGTCGCGGGCGATCATTTACGCCTCGTCGGGCGAAGACTTCGCGGATGCGGCCAAGAACGCGGCCCGCGCGACCCGCGACGCCCTCGAAGCGGCCAAGCCCTGAACCTTCAGGCGCGGCGCAGGCGGGTGAAGAGCTCGAACTCCCAATTGCGCATGCCCAAGAGCAGCGTGTAGCCCTCGCGGTCCTTGGCCGACAGCTTCTGGTCGGTCTGGTGCTGCTGCGCAAAGTCCTGCGCCACGCGCTGCAGGCGCTCCAGGAAGGCCGGCGCCAGCGAGCGGCTGATCGAGCCGTGCACCAGCAGCAGGCCCTCGGCCGGGCCGTCGAAGCCGCCGCGGTAGTAGTCGAGCACCACGTTCTCGCGGAAGAACTCCATCACCGGGCCGTGCGGCCGCCAGCGGAAGGTCTTGGCGAGCTTCAGGCGGTACCTGTTGAGCGGACGCAGCTCGATGATCCCGATGCGGTCCAGCTGCGCGAGGCAGCCGATGCACTCGGCCTCGCTGATGCGGTAGGCCGCCACGATCTGCTCCAGCGTCCACTGGCTCAGCACGCTGATGGCCACCAGGAGCAGCTTCTTGTCCTTGACCACCGCCTTTTCCTGCTCGTGCGTGAGTTCCTTCAGGAGCGGCTGGGCGTCGGCCACGCGCCGGGCCAGTTCGGCGAAATCGATCTTCAGGGCCCGGCAGATGGCATCGACGCGCGACAGCGGCATGTCGCTCTTGGCCAGCATCCGCTTGACGCTGGATTCGGCCATGTCGAGCGACCGGGCCAGGTCGGCGTAGGTCATGCGGGCGTTCTTGAGTTCGTTCTTGAGGGCGAGTACGAGGTCGACGGTGGTGCTCATGAGGGGTTCAGGGCGCGAGGTGGGTATTAGAAAAGGATACCGTTGGGTGTGAAATAGTGCCTCGTATCGATTCTCGATGCCTCCAGAGAGGCTGGCAACTAAATTCCGCGGCTCGTTACCCATCCACCGAGGACCGCCATGCTCTTGCCCGCCTTCAGCCGCCGCGAACGCGCCCTGTTCTTCACCTTCGCGCTGCTCACGCTGCTCGCCTTCTTCGGCCCCGCGCTGCCGGCTGCCGACGTGGCGTTCGCCTCGGTCTTCGCGGACAACCGCGCCTGGCACGGGCTGCCGAACGCGATGGACGTGCTGAGCAACCTGCCGTTCGTGGCCATCGGCTTCCTCGGGCTGTACCGCCTCAACCGGATCGACCGCTCGCACCAGGAGGCGCTGGCCGAATTCCCGCTCGCGCCGCCCGCCAGCGATCCGCCGGACAACACGCTGGACTGCGCCTGGCTCTTCTTCGCCGGCCTGATCGCCACCGCCGCCGGCTCGGCCTTCTATCACCTGATGCCCGACGCCCCCCGGCTCGCGGCGGACCGCGCCGGCATGGCGGTGGCGTTCGCGGGGCTGATCGGCATCGCGGTGTGCGAACGGGTGAGCCAGCGCGCCGGCTGGCCGGCCGCCTGGTTCATCCTGACAGCGGGCCTGCTGGCGGCCGAGGTGTCGCAGGAAACCGGCAACGTCATGCCCTGGGCGCTGGTGCAGTTCGGCGGCATGGCGCTGGTGCTCGTGCTGGCGATGGCCCGGCCGATGCGCGGCGCCCTGGGGCTCAAGCTGGGCTGGGTGATCTTCTTCTACGCACTGGCCAAGGTCTTCGAGATGGGCGACCGGCAGATCTACGAGGCGACGCAGCATCTGGTCTCCGGCCACACGCTCAAGCACCTGACGGCGGCGCTAGCGGGCCTGCCGGTTCTGATGGCGCTCAGGTCGCTGGAGAAGGGCTGGCAAGCGAACCTGCTGCGGCACAATCCCGACGCAGCCGCCCTGACGGCCTGAGGAGAATTCTTCGAATGACAACCCCCGCCGCTGCTGCCGCCCCCATGGCGCCTCACGAAGCGAACGCCCACGCCAACCAGTTCGCCTTGCTCAAGCAGCGGCGCTTCGCGCCTTTCTTCTGGACGCAGTTCGCGGGCGCGGCGAACGACAACCTCTTCAAGTTCGCCTTCACCGTCATGGTGACCTACCAGCTGCAGTTGAGCTGGATGCCGCCGGCCATGGCAGGCCTGGCGATCGGGGCGCTGTTCATCCTGCCCTTTCTGCTGTTCTCGGCCACGGCCGGGCAGCTCACCGACAAGTTCGACAAGACGAAGATGATCCGCTTCGTCAAGAACCTGGAGATCGCGATCATGCTGATCGCGGCCTGGGGTTTCGTCACGGCGAATGCGGTGGTGCTCCTGGGCTGCGTGTTCCTCATGGGGTTGCACTCCACGCTGTTCGGGCCGGTCAAGTTTGCCTACCTGCCGCAGGTGCTCGATTCGCGCGAGCTCACCGGCGGCAATGGCATGGTCGAGATGGGCACCTTCGTCGCCATCCTGCTGGGCCAGGTGGCGGGTGGCCTCCTGGTGGCGGTGCCGCAGATCGGTCACACGAGCGTGGCCGTGGCCTGCGTGCTGCTCGCGCTCGCCGGCCGGGGCGTGGCGCAGGCCATTCCGCAGGCGCCAGCCACCGACCCGGGGCTGGTCATCAACTGGAACCCCTTCAGCGAGACCTGGCGCAACCTCAAGCTCGCGCACGGCAACGTGGTGGTGTTCCGCTCGCTGCTGGGCATTTCGTGGATGTGGTTCTTCGGCGCGGTGTTCCTCAGCCAGTTTCCGAGCTTCGCCAAGGAAGTGCTGCACGGCGACGAGCAGGTGGCTTCGCTGCTGCTGGTGGTGTTCTCCATCGGCATCGGCGTCGGTTCGCTCCTGTGTGAGACGCTGAGCCGCCGGCAGGTGGAAATCGGACTCGTGCCGCTGGGCGCGATCGGCATGAGCGTGTTCGCGATCGACCTGTACTTCGCCTCGCGCGCGCTGCCGAAGGTGGCCGAGATGGGCCTCGGCGCCTTCGTGCACCAGGCCGCGCACTGGCGCGTAATGGCCGACCTGGCGCTGCTCTCGCTCTTCGCGGGGCTCTACAGCGTGCCGATGTACGCGCTGATCCAGCTGCGCAGCCAGCCCACGCACCGGGCACGGATCATCGCGGCGAACAACATCCTCAATGCGCTCTTCATGATCGGCAGCTCGGTCATTGCGGGCGCGCTGCTGGGCGCGGGCTTCACGATTCCGCAGATCTTTCTCTTCACCGGCATCGCCAACGCGGTGGTGGCGTTCTACATCTTCATGCTGGTGCCCGAGTACCTGCTGCGCTTCGTGGCCTGGGTGCTGTCGCGTTTTGTCTACCGCTTCGACATCAGGGGCGACGAGCACATTCCCACCGAGGGCGCGGCCGTGCTGGTGTGCAACCACGTGAGCTTCATCGATGCGGTGCTGCTAATGGCGGCGAGCCCGCGGCCCATTCGCTTCATCATGGACCACCGCATCTTCAAGGTGCCGGTGCTCGGCTGGCTGTTCAAGCTGGCCAAGGCGATCCCGATCGCGCCACAGAAGGAAGATCCGGCGGCCTACGAAGCGGCCTTTGCCAAGGCGCTCGCCGTGCTGCGCGGGGGCGATCTGCTCGCGATCTTCCCCGAGGGAGCGATCACGCGCGACGGCACGCTGCAGCCCTTCAAGGGCGGGGTGATGAAGATCGTCGAGAGCGCGCGCGCCGAAGGCATCGAGCCGCCGGTGATCCCGATGGCGCTGACCAACCTCTGGGGCTCGTACTTCAGCCGCATCGAGTTGCGCGGCGGCGAGCAGGTGGCCATGGCCAAGCCCTTCCGCCGCGGTTTCTACAGCCGCGTGGGCCTCAACGTCGGCCTGCCGGTGCCGCCGGTCGAGGTGCAGCCCGAGGCGCTGCAACGGCGCGTGAGCGGCTTGCTGGCGGCCTGAAAAGTATCCCCTTGAGATACCGGTGGCGGCTCAAACCGCAACTGGTCGAAGCATTCGAGTCCCGCGGTGCGGTGGCGAACCATCATTCGCCCACCTTCACAACGCCGCGAGGCACTCATGCAACCCTTCTCATCCACCACCGTTTCGATCCAGCGTGACACGCGGGCCTGGCAGTTCCAGGTCTGGGCGTCGTTCGCAGTCGCCGTCTTCCTCTGCGCCACCGGCTTGAGCTGGCTGCCGGGCGAGACGCTGGACCGGGCGTTCATGGTGATGGGCTATGTGTTCTGCCTGAGCACCGCCTTCATGCTGGCCAAGTTCATTCGCGACAGCCAACAGGCCGAAGGCGCCGCCAGCCGCGACGTGCCGATGTGGCGCCTCGTGGTCTGGGGCAGCTTCTTCACCGCGATGGGCCTGACCGGCTGGGGCCTCGTGCGCATGGAGATCAACGATGCGTACAAGGCCTTCCTGGGCGTGAGCTGGCTGTTTCTCATCAGCTCGGTCTTCACGCTGGCCAAGACGCTGCGCGACCGCCATGAAGCCGACCTGATCGATGCCCGCCTGCAAGGCCGCCGTGCCGCTCGCCAGGAAGCCGCTGCTTCCGCCTCGGCCGAATGAGCGCCGTTTCTCCATCTACCGTCAACCAACGAAAGAACGTCATGAAAAAGTCGATTGCCACGCTTGCTCTCGCCGTCTGCACCGCGTTCGCCGGTGTCGCGGTTCCGCTTCATGCACAGGCGCAGAGCGATGCTTCGGTTGCGCTCTCGATGCTGCCCGTCGCCTCGGTCATCGGCGCGGCGTCCGTCGTCGGGGCTTCCGCCACGGCGGTGGTCGCGGTGCCCGCGGCGCTGTCGGTGGGCGGCTCGACGCTCGCCGTGGTGGCCGTCGAGGCTTCGGCCGACGGCACCGTCTATGTGCTGGAACGCGCGTCGGATGGCGCACGAGCCAGCGTCAAGGTGATGGGGCGCGCCGCCAACGGCGCCGCCGCGTCGGTCGGCACGGCCGTGGTGGTCAGCGTGATCGGCAGCGGCGTTGTGCTCTCCGCCGCGGGCGAGGTGCTGGCCTTCGTGCCGAACGCCATCGGCCGTGCGCTGTTGCACAACGAGAGGCTGTCATGAAGCGCGCGCTTGCGGTGTGCCTGCTTGCGTTCGCGGCACTGCAGGCGCAGGCCGGCCGCTCCTGCGAGCAGGTCAGGCCGAGCCCGGAGCTCATCCTCAAGGGCATGCAACTGGCCGAGCGCACCTCGCAACAACTCGATGCGAGCGGCGCCCGTGTCGTGCTGCTGGCGCGTGCGGGGCAGGACCTGAGCAAATACGGCCTGCGCTACTCGCACCTGGGCATCGCCTACAAGACCGATGAGGGCCCGTGGCGCGTGGTGCACAAGCTCAACCAGTGCGGCACCGCGGTGGCCGCGGTCTACCGGCAGGGGCTGGGTGAGTTCTTCCTCGACGACCTGTGGCGCTACGAAGCCGCCTGGATCGTGCCCACACCGCAGGTGCAGACGCAGTTGCTGGCCGCACTCAACGAGTCGCCTTCGCGCATCGTGCGGCTCAACGTGGCGCCCTACAGCATCGTGAGCTATGCCTGGGGTCAGAAGTACCAGCAGTCGAACCAGTGGGCCGTCGAGACGCTGGCCGCCGCCATGGAGCCCGCCACCATCAACAGCCGCGCGCAGGCGCAGGCGTGGATGCAGTTCAAGGGCTACGAGCCGACCGCACTCAAGGTGGGCCCGCTCACGCGCCTCGGTGGCCGCGTGAGCTCGGCCAACATCGCCTTCGACGACCATCCGAACGAGAAGCGGTTCTCGGACCGCATCGAGACGGTGACGGTCGACTCGGTCTTCGCGTGGATGCCGCGCGCGGGGTTGGGTGCGGCGCCGGTGGCGTTCAAGCTGCAGTAACGAAAATCTTCCTTAAGAAAGAACGAAATGAGCAAGTCATTGCGCCTCTCCGAAAAGTGGTTCCGCCGCGGCCTCTGGCTCGTGGCGCTGGTGTTCGCGAGCTTCCTGATCGGCCTGGGCAGCACGGTCGTCGGCGACCTGCCGCAGGTCGAGCGCGTGCGCGGGATCGACGATTTCATCGACCTGCGCGCGGCCGAGCCGCTGCGCGACACCATCAAGGCTTCCGAAGCCACGGAGCTGCAGGCCGCGCGCGACCTCGACCAGATCCGCCTGCAGCTCAACGCCGCGCAGCAGGCCAGCGCCAATGCGCGCGAGATCTTCGGCAACTGGATCGCCACCCGCCGCGCCACCGCGCAACCCGACCAGGACCCCGAGCTCATCGCGCGCACCAAGGCGCTCGACGCGTTCAAGCAGAAGGAAGACGCCGTGCAGCGCCAGGTCAACGCACAGCAGAAGATCATGCTCGATGCGCGCCAGGCCGAGCAGCGCGCCCGCACGACGCTCGTGGAACTGGAGCGCGATGCGCAGGTGAAGCTCGATGCCGAGTACCGCCGCATCGAGCTGCGCGTGTTCGCCTACCGCCTGGCGCTCACGCTGCCGCTGCTGGTCGTGGCCGGCTGGCTGTTCGCGAAGAAGCGCAAGAGCACGTACTGGCCTTTTGTCTGGGGCTTCATCTTCTTCGCGCTGTTCGCGTTCTTCGTGGAGCTGGTGCCGTACCTGCCGAGCTATGGGGGCTATGTGCGCTACGTGGTGGGGATCGTGCTCACGGTGCTGGTGGGGCGCTACGCGATCGTTGCGCTCAACGCCTACCTTGCGCGCCAGAAGCTCGCCGAGCAGCAGCCCGACCAAGTGCGCCGCGAAGAGTTGAGCTACGACGTCGCGCTCGCGCGGCTCGGCAAGGGCGTGTGCCCCGGGTGCGAGCGGCCGGTCGACCTGAAGAACGACGAGATCGATTTCTGCCCGCACTGCGGCATCGGTCTCTTCGATCACTGCGGCGTGTGCGAGGCGCGCAAGAGCGCGTTTTCGAAGTTCTGCCACGCCTGCGGCACCTCGGCGCATGCGGGGCCCGGTGGCGCCACAGCGCCAGCCTGAGGGGGCGCGGAGGCACTGCATCTTTCCACCGCAAGCGGGTATTCCGCACGCTGCGTGGCCAACTTTGACGAAGCTGTCGCCGCAAAGTGTTAGAACCTTGGCCTGCGCTGCATTTCGCACGCAGCCGGCGTTCACTTTCATGCGGCGCCCGGCCTCCACCACACACGACGAGGACCTCCTACCATGAGCTTTTTCGGCAAGATTTTTTCCAAGATTTTTCCGTCGGCCAACGCCGCTGAAGTCGTCGCCGCACCGCCGGCGGCTGCACCGGGCGCACCGGCCGTTGCGGCACCGCCGCCTTCGATCCCGCTGGGCGACGTGCCGGCCATCCTGGACGCGATGCCTGGTGCCGCCGCCCTGAACTGGCGCACCTCGATCGTCGACCTGCTCAAGTTGCTGGGCCTGGACAGCAGCCTCGCCGCGCGCAAGGAACTGGCCAGCGAAATTCTCTACAGCGACGGCGAGCCGGGTTCGGCCGAATGGAACATCGGCCTGCACAAGCAGGTGATGACCCGCATCGCAGCCAATGGCGGCACGCTGCCAGCCGAACTGCGCGACTGATCCGGTCCCCGGACCACGCCAACAAAAAAGCCCGGCCATGCCGGGCTTTTTGCTTCCTGCCTCAAAGAAGAGGAGAAAGGAAGGCGAAGGCTTCAGGTCCAGCCCGCATCCACCACGTAGTCCTGCGCGGTGCACATGCGCGAATCGTCGGCCGCCAGGAACAGCGCCATCGCCGCGATGTCCTCGGCCATCACGCGCCCCGGCAGGCATTGGGCCGCATCGATCTCCGCGGCGGATTCGGGCTTCACCCACAGCTTGATCTGCCGCTCGGTCATCACCCAGCCCGGCATGATCGTGTTGACCCGGATGTTCTGCTTGCCCAGGTCGCGCGCCAGCGAGCGCGTGAGGCCGATCACGCCCGCCTTGCAGGCCTGGTAGACCGGGTAGCCGCGGCCCTTCATGAGCCAGCTGATCGAGCCGAAGTTGACGATCGATCCGCCGCCCAGCGCGCGCATGTCGTCGGCCACGGCCTGTGCGGCGAAAAACTGGTGCTTGATGTTGACGGCCACCAAGCGGTCGAAGTCTTCGCTGGTCACGTCGGCCATCTCGTGGCGCCGGTCGTTGGCCGCGTTGTTCAACAGCACGCCGATGGGTCCGAAACGGGCGCGCACACCAGCGATGGTCGCGGCCAGCGCGGCCGTGTCGGTCACATCGCAGACGCTGAACAGCGCAGGCGTCTCGCCCTGCAGCTCGGCGGCGAGCGCCGTGCCGGCAGCCGTGTCGAGGTCGCAGAAGCCGACTTTCGCGCCCTGTGCGTGGAAAGCCCGCACCAGCGATTCGCCGATGCCGCTGGCGCCGCCCGAGATGAAGACGGTGCGCCCGGCCAGCGACGGATAGCGGGCGGTGTAGGGGGAGGTTGGGGTGGCTGTGGTCATGGGAATGAAGACGACGGCGATGAAGATGGAAACAGGCCACGAGCGTACCGGATGCAGCCGCCATGGGGGAAACGCGGGCTTCCGCCTGGCGTATGGCTTCCGGCCTGTGGGCAGGAAGGCCCGGCGTGGATAGTCTTGCCGCCATGAACTCCTTCCACCGCCGAGCCCTCGTCAGCTTCGCGCTTCTCCCCGCCTTCATCGTGGCGCGGCAGGTCCGTGCGCAGGCCTCGGCGGCGCCGGTGCTGCTGTTCAAGGTGGTCTCGCCGCGCGACGACGTCGTCGTCGGCATCGAGTCGGCCCAGCTCGGCGCCGGCGCGACGCCGCCCGTGCAGCGCCTGGCCGCGATGCTGGCCGAGAAGGGGCAGCTCACGCTCTGGCAATACGCCTCGCAGCACGGTGAGGGCGGCGCGCTGGTGCAGGCGCCGCTGCGTCAGATCGTGGTGTTCAAGAACGAGCTGCTGCGCATCGAGCCGTACACCACGCCGCTCGCGATCAAGCCGCCGGGCGCCGCCAAGTAAGGCGCGGACAGGCGACCGGCTAGACGCCGCGCGCCCGCTCGGCCTTGAACCGCGCGCGGAATTCCGTGAACGTGCCCGCGTCGAGCGCCGCACGAATCTCGGTCATCAGGTTCAGGTAGTAGTGCAGGCTGTGGATGGTGCACAGCATCGGCCCGAGCATTTCGCCGCAGCGGTCCAGGTGGTGCAGGTAGGCGCGGCTGAAGCCTTCGCGTCCGCCATCGTTCCACGACACGCCCGAGGTCCCGGCGCAGGCATGGCAGGTGCAGCTGGGGTCCACCGGCTGCGGGTCGCTCTTGTGGCGGGCGTTGCGCATCTTCAGGTCGCCGAAGCGGGTGAACATCGTGCCGTTGCGCGCATTGCGCGTGGGCATCACGCAGTCGAACATGTCCACGCCGTCGGCCACGCCCTGCACCAGGTCCTCGGGCGTGCCCACGCCCATCAGGTAGCGCGGCTTGTGGGCCGGCAGCCGGTGCGGCGTGTGGCCCATGATGTGCAGCATCTCTTCCTTGGGCTCGCCCACGCTCACGCCGCCGATGGCGTAGCCGGGGAAGTCCATGTCGACCAGCGCGGCCAGCGATTCCTCGCGCAGGTTCTCGAACATGCCGCCCTGCACGATGCCGAAGAGGGCGTTCGGGTTCTCGAGTCGAGCGAACTCGGCCTGGCAGCGCTTGGCCCAGCGCAGGCTCAGCTCCATCGAGGTGCGCGCCTCGGCCTCGGTCGTGATGTGGCCCTTGGTGTCGTAGGGCGTGCACTCGTCGAACTGCATCACGATGTCGCTGTTCAGCGTGGTCTGGATCTGCATCGAGACCTCGGGCGTGAGGAACAGCTTGTCGCCATTGACCGGCGAGGCGAACTTCACGCCCTCCTCGCTGATCTTGCGCATCGCGCCCAGCGACCACACCTGGAAGCCGCCCGAGTCGGTGAGGATGGGCTTGCTCCACTTCTCGAACTGGTGCAGCCCGCCGAAGCTCTGCATCACGTCGAGACCCGGGCGCATCCACAGGTGGAAGGTGTTGCCCAGGATGATCTGCGCGCCCATCTCTTCCAGGCTGCGCGGCATCACGCCCTTGACGGTGCCGTAGGTGCCCACAGGCATGAAGATCGGCGTCTGCACCTTGCCGTGGTTGAGCGTGAGCGTGGCGCGGCGCGCGTGGCTGTCGGGGTCGGTCTTGAGGAGTTCGAAGTTCAGCATGGTGGTCGTCTTCAATCTTTTTGTCGTGCCAGCAGCATGGCGTCGCCATAGCTGAAGAAGCGGTAGTGGTTCGCGATGGCGTGGGCATACAGCGCCATCACCCGCTCGTAGCCCGCGAAGGCCGAGACCAGCATCATCAGCGTGCTCTTGGGCAAATGGAAGTTGGTGACCAGCACATCGACGTGCGCGAAGGCGAAGCCCGGCGTGATGAAGATGCGCGTGTCGCCCGTGGCCTCGCCGCTCCTGGCCCACGATTCGAGCGTGCGCACGGTGGTCGTGCCCACGGCAACGACACGGCCGCCGCGCGCCTTGCACTCGGCAATGGCGCGCTGCGTGGCCTCGGGCACTTCGTAGCGCTCGGCGTGCATCGTGTGCTCGGCGATGTTCTCGGTCTTCACCGGCTGGAAGGTGCCGGCGCCCACATGCAGCGTGACGTTGGCGCGCTGCACGCCGCGCGCTTCGAGTACAGCCAGCAGGCCTTCGTCGAAATGCAATGCCGCGGTCGGCGCGGCCACCGCGCCGGGCACGCGTGCGAACACGGTCTGGTAGCGGCTTTCGTCGTCGGCCGAGTCGGTGTGGGTGATGTAGGGCGGCAGCGGCACGTGGCCGCAGCGCTCCATCAGCATGTAGGGGTTCTCGCCCGTGTCGCTCTCGAAGGCGAAGCGGAACAGCGCGCCGTCTTCCTCGGGCCAGCGGCCCAGCAGCGTGGCGCGAAAGCCACCGACCATCTCCAGCGTGGTGCCCAACGGCGGCTTCTTGCTGACCTTCATGTGCGCCACCACCTCCTGGCCCTGCAGCACGCGCTCGACCAGCAGCTCGAGCTTGCCGCCGGTCGGCTTCTCGCCGAAGAGGCGGGCCTTGACCACGCGCGTGTCGTTGAAGACCAAGAGGTCGCCCTCGCGCAGCAGCGAGGGCAGGTCCTTGAAGATGCGGTCGGCCGGTGCGTCTCCCGTGCCGTCGAGGAGACGAGAGGAGGTGCGTTCGGAGGCCGGGTGTTGCGCCACCAGTTCGGGTGGCAGGTCGAAATCGAAATCGGAAAGCGTGAAGGCGCGCATGGTGCTTGAGGGCCGGACGGGCCCGTGCCAAGGAGGCATGGGAAAGGGAGGAAGACGCGGGAAGCGCAGGATTGTCCCATGGCCCGCCGCCACGAGCCCGGCGTGGGGTTGCCGAGGCAGAATCGACGGATGGTCGATTCATCCGTCGCGCGCGTTCCGCTGGCGCCTCCTCCCTCCGAAGGCGAGCTCTTCAAGAAGATCCTCGGAAGCGCCTGGCAGGGCCTGCACCCGGACATCCGCCGGCGCTTCGACAAGAACCCTTCGCCGGGCAAGGCGCTGCATTACCTGGGGGCGTTGAGCGAGCTGCGCTGCTCGCGCTTCGGCAAGCTGCTGGGGCACCTGACGCAGCCGCTGATCCAGGGCGCGCTGATTCCTTACAGCGACAGCCACTTCCCGGTCGAGATCCAGGTCTATGCCAAGCCCGACGACCCGGCCATCTACAAGCAGCGCATCTACCGCCTGCACGGCCGCAAGCCGATCCAGTTCACCAGCTTCATGCGCGAGAGCGCGCGCGGCGAGGTGCTGGAGTACGTGGGCATGGGCCTCGGCATGAAGCTGGTGCTGAGCGTGGAGAACGGCAGCCTGCATTTCCAGAGCGACGGCTATTTCTGGGAGGTGTTCGGCTGGCGCATTCCGCTGCCCGGCGTCTTCACGCCCGGCAAGACCTTTCTCTGGCACCACAACGAAACGCCCGAGCGCTTCAACATCCGCATCGAGATCCGGCACTGGCTCATGGGCACGACCTTCACGCAGGTCGGCGTGTTCGAGGAAGTGGCCGACCCGGGGGCGGCCGCCGCATGATCGACACGCACCTGCTGGCGCTGCAGCTCATGGCCGCGCAGGGGCTGATGGGCGCCTTCGACACGCTCTATCACCACGAGGGCACCGAGGCGCTCGCGCAGCGCAACACGGCGCGGCGCGAGCTGGCGATCCATGCGGTGCGCTCGTCGATCTACTGCGCGATGTTCATCGGGCTGTCGTCGTGGGCCTGGCATGGCGTGTGGGCGTGGGTGCTGCTGGCGGTGTTCGGCGTGGAGATCGTGCTCACGCTGTGGGACTTCGTGATCGAGGACGGCAGCCGCCTCCTGCCGCCGACCGAGCGCGTCACGCACACGGTGCTGGCCATCAACGCCGGCGCCTTCATCGCGCTGCTGGCGATGAATGCGATGGACTGGGCGGCGCAGCCGACGGCGCTGGTGTGGCAGCCGCAAGGCTGGCTGGGCGCTTTTCTCGCGCTGTGCGGCGTGGGTGTCGGTATCTCCGGGCTGCGCGACGGGCTCGCGGCACGTGCGTTGTTCCGACGCACGGCGCAGGAAGAGACGCGAGCCGCCGAGGCGCCGGTGCATTTCGGCACGCGGCCGCAGCGCGTGCTGGTGACCGGCGGCACCGGCTTCATCGGCCAGATCCTCGTGCGCCACCTGCTGGCCGACGGCCATGCCGTGACGGTCTGGACGCGCGACGCGCGCTCGGCCGCATGGAGCTTCGGTGGCGCGGTGCGCTGCGTGCAGCGGCTCGACCAGATTCCCGAGACCGACCCGTGCGATGTGGTCATCAACCTCGCAGGTGCGCGCATCCTCGGGCAGCGCTGGAGCGAACGGCGTCAACAGCAGTTGCTGCAAAGCCGGGAAGGGCTCACCCGCACGCTGGTCGCATGGATCGCCACCCGCCCGCGCAAGCCCTGGCTGCTGCTGTCGGGCTCGGCCATCGGCTACTACGGCGTGCAGCCGCAAGGCGATGCCGCCGAACTGACGGAAGACGCGCCGCCGCAGGACATCTTCATGTCGACGTTGTGCCAACGATGGGAGAAGGCGGCGCAGGCCGCGACGGCGTATGGTGTGGACGTCGCCTGCATGCGTTTCGGTTTCGTGCTCGGCCACCAAGGCTCGCTGCCGCAACTGCTGCTGCCCGTCGCGCTGGGCATGGGCGGACGGCTGGGGAGCGGGCGGCAGTGGCTGTCGTGGGTGCACGTACACGACGTCATCCGTGCCATGGCCCATGTGTGGAGCGCTGCCGAGCAGGCGGGAGCCGACAGTCCAGCGACCGCGCAGGCCTTCAACTTCACCGCACCCGGCGCGCTCAGCCAAGAAGACTTCACGCGCGTTGCCGCGAGCGTCATTCACCGTCCCTTCTGGATGCCGACGCCCGCCGCGTCCGTCAAGCTGCTGCTCGGCGAACAGGCCGACCTGCTGCTCGAAGGCCAGCGCGTGGTGCCGGCCCGCCTGCTGCAGACAGGGTTCCGCTTCGCGTTCCCCGACGCCCGCGGCGCCTTGACGGACCTTTGCCGGCCACGATAGAAGCCTTGCCCGTGCCCGCCAAGAAAGTCCCCTCCACGTCCGCAGACGCCGCCACCGCGCCGTCGCCGCCGCAGCCGCCCGGCTCGGGCCTGAGCCTCGTGCAGCGCGCCCTGCGCAAGCTCGGCCTTGTGCGCGACATCGACTTCGCGCTCTATCTCCCGATGCGTTACGAGGACGAGACCCGCATCGTGAAACTCGCCGACACGCGCGACGGCGACATGGCGCAGGTCGAAGGCGTGGTCACCGAGTGCGAGGTGGTGTACCGCCCGCGCCGCCAGCTGATCGCCACCATCGACGACGGCAGCGACACCTGCCAGCTGCGCTTCTTCAACTTCTACCCCTCGCAGCAGAAGCAGCTCGCGGTCGGCGCGCGGGTGCGCGTGCGGGGCGAGATGCGCGGCGGCTTCGTGGGGCGGCAGATCATGCATCCCACGGTCAAGGCCGCGGGCACTTCGCTGCCGGAGGCGCTCACGCCGGTCTATTCGACCGTCGCCGGCCTCGCGCAGCCGGTGCTGCGGCGCGAGGTGCGCTCGGGCCTGGCGCGTGCGGTGCTCGACGAGACGATTCCGGTGCAGATCGGCCTGCGCGGCGCGTGGGACCTGCGCAGCTCGCTCACCTTCCTGCACTACCCCACGCCCGACGTGGCGATGGCGACGCTCGAAGACCACAGCCACCCGGCCTGGCAGCGCATCAAGGCCGAGGAACTGCTCGCGCAACAGCTCTCGCAACTGCAGGCCCGGCTGGAGCGCGCGGCCCAGCGTGCGCCGTTGCTGCCTTCACCGCCGGAACCCGTGGTGACGTCGCTGCATTCGCAGCTGCTCGCCGTGCTGCCCTTCGGCCTCACCGGTGCGCAGCAGCGCGTGGGCGAGGAGATCACGCGCGACCTCGGCCGCGAGATCCCGATGCACCGGCTGCTGCAGGGCGACGTCGGCTCGGGCAAGACCGTGGTGGCAGCGCTCGCGGCGGCGCGCGCCATCGACGCGGGCTTCCAGTGCGCGCTGATGGCGCCGACCGAAATCCTCGCGGCCCAGCATTTCGGCAAGCTCGTGGGCTGGCTCGATCCGCTGCTGGCCGCGCGCGGCCTGCGCGTGGCCTGGCTCACCGGCAGCCAGAAGAAAAAAGAGCGCGACGCGATGTCGGCCGCGGTCGAGAGCGGCGAGGCCGCGCTGGTCATCGGCACGCACGCCGTCATCTCGGAGAAAGTGCGCTTCAAGAACCTCGCGCTCGCGATCATCGACGAGCAGCATCGCTTCGGCGTGGCGCAACGCCTTGCATTGCGCGGCAAGGCCGTCGGCCATCTCGAGCCGCACCTGTTGATGATGAGCGCCACGCCGATCCCGCGCACGCTCGCGATGAGCTACTACGCCGACCTGGACGTCTCCACGCTCGACGAGCTGCCGCCGGGCCGCACGCCCATCGTCACCAAGCTGGTGGCGGACCACCGGCGCGACGAGGTGATCGACCGCATCCAGGCGCAGATCGCGCAGGGCCGGCAGGTCTACTGGGTGTGTCCGCTGATCGAGGAGAGCGAGGCGGTCGACCTGCGCAACGCCACCGAGACGCGCGACGAACTCGCCGAAACGCTCGGCGAAGCCATCCACGTCGGCCTGCTGCATTCGCGCATGCCGACGGCCGAGAAGCAGGCGGTGATGGCGGCCTTCACCGCCAACGAGATCCAGGTGCTGGTGAGCACGACGGTGATCGAAGTGGGCGTCGATGTGCCGAACGCCTCGCTGATGGTGATCGAGCATGCGGAGCGCTTCGGGCTCTCGCAACTGCATCAACTGCGCGGCCGCGTGGGCCGCGGCGCCGCGGCCTCGGCCTGCGTGCTGCTCTACGCGCCGGGCGACAGCGGCCGCGTGGGCGAGGCGGCGCGCGCGCGGCTCAAGGCGATGGCCGAGACGGGCGACGGCTTCGAGATCGCGCGGCGCGACCTGGAGATTCGTGGCCCCGGCGAATTCCTCGGCGCGCGGCAGTCGGGCGCGCCGTTGCTGCGCTTCGCCGACCTCACCACCGACACGCTGTTGCTCGACTGGGCCCGCGAACTCGCGCCAGTGATGCTCCAGAAGCACGCCGAGCTGGCCCAGCGCCACATCGACCGGTGGCTCGGCACCAAGGCCGAATACCTGAAGGCTTGAGCGGCCTTACGCCGTGGGGCGACGGGTGAAGGCGAGGATCAAGCCGAAGCCGACCATCATGCTGCCGCTCACCTTGTTGAACCAGCGCATCGCGCGGCTGCCGTTTGCGAGCCGGCGCATGCGCGCACCCAGCATCGCGTAGAGCGCGATCGCGACCAGTTCGAACACCAGGAAGGTCGCGCCCAGCAGCACATAGCTGGAGGCGTAGGCGCCGGGCACCACGAACTGCGGGAAGAACGCGGTGAACACCAGGATGGCCTTCGGGTTGCCGGCGGCCACGGTGAACTCCTGCCGCGCCAACGCGCGCAGCGAAGGCGGTGCTGCCGCATCGCGCGCCTGCACATCGGCTGTCGGCGCCGGTGCGCGCAACAGGCGGATGCCGATCCACACCAGGTAGGCGGCGCCGATGTACTTGATGACATCGAAGGCCAGCTCCGAGGCCACCAGCACCGCCCCCATGCCCAGGCCCGCCACGGCGATCATGAGCGCGAAGGCCACGAGGCGCCCGCTGGCCGCGATCACCGCGGGCGACACGCCGTGCCGCGCACCGTTGGTGACCGACAGCAGGTTGTTGGGGCCGAAGGCCATGTTGATGGCAAAGCAGGCCGGAAGGAACAAGAGGTAGGTGGACAAGCTCATGGTTGCATCCTGCTACGCAAATAACTGCGATGACGAAGGTTCGCCATTATCCGCAGGCTTGCGGATGTGTACGACGAAAGCCTGCAGATGCAACAACGCTGCATTAGCGCCATGGTGTTTACGCGGGGTTCTTGTTGCGCGACTTGTTTTCTAGACTGCGCCGCGATGCTTTTCCGCGCGGCTTTCGATGGCTGCGCAGCGCTGCATTTTTCTTCAGACTTTTTCGCTACTGGTTCGCGTCTTGCACGCGTTTCGGAAGTGGTTCGCACGCTGAATATTCCAACAACACACTGCACGGAGGAAAGTCGCAATGACTTCCAAGAGGATGAACAGACTCGCGCTCGCCATGGCCGTTGCCGGCCTCGCATCGCACCCCGCATGGGCCCTCCAGACCTATGCCGGAGACCCGGGAATGATCGGTGCGCCGGCCAGCTGGCGCACCGCCGAGTTCATGCGCGACTGGGGCCTGATCGCGATGGGCACCGAGTACGCCTACGCCGGGGGCGTGAGCGGCGCGGGCATCAAGATCGGCGAGGTCGATTCGGGCTACGACGCCTCGCATCCCGAGTTCCCGGTCTCGCGCTATCACGGTGTGCCGGTGGGCGCGATTCCCGGCGCCTACAACGGCGCATACAACGACCGCCATGGCACGCACGTCGGCGGCACCATCGCCGCGAGCCGTGATGGCGGTGCCGCCGTGGAGAACATGCACGGCGTGGCCTTCAATGCGGACCTCTTCGTGGCCAACACGGCCAAGACCGACGGCGCCAACTTCGGTCGGCCGCTGCCCGGCGATTCGGCGGTCATCACGGTCGACAACCAGCACATCGCCGATGCCTACCGGGCGGCGAACGCGCAGGGCGTGCGCATCATCAGCACGAGCTGGGGCAGTCCGCCGACGGGCGAGCAGTACAACACCCTCGCGCAGCTGCACACCGCCAACGGCTACTACGTGGCCAACAACACCTGGATCCAGGGCGCGTTCGATGCCGCGAAGACAGGCACGCTGATGGTGTTCAGCGCGGGCAACGGCGGCTGGCTCAACCCCAGCCCGCGGGCGGCCTCGCCGTACTTCAATCCCGAGCTTGAAAAGAACTGGCTTGCCGTCTCCGCGCTGAGCAACATCGGGCAGACCTTCAATGCCGACGGCTCCGTCAACGTGCCGGGCACGCAGCGCTACAACAAGTGCGGCGTGGCGAAGTGGACCTGCGTCACGGCACCGGGCTACCAGATCAACGGCACGGTGCTGGCCGGCGGCTATGCATCCTTGTCGGGCACATCGATGGCCGCGCCGCATGCCTCGGGCGCGCTCGCGCTGATCATGGAGCGCTTCAGCTACATGACCAACGAGCAGGTGCTCACCGTGCTGAAGACCACCGCGACCCAGAACGCGACGATCATCGATGCGACCGGCACCGGCACGATGGCCAACCCCGAGGCGGGCCAGCAGGTGAAGGTGCCCGACGTGGTCAACGGCTGGGGCACGCCGAGCCTGCGGCGTGCGATGAACGGGCCGGGCCAGTTCATCGGGCCGTTCGCAGTCAACACGCAGGGGCAAAACGACACCTGGTCGAACGACATCTCCGATGTTGCGATCCGTGCACGTCGCGCGGAAGACGCCGCCGAGGCCGCCGCTTGGCAAACGACCAGGCAGACGCGCGGCTGGACCGCGGGCCTGCCCGGCGGCGCGAGCGATGCGGACCGCAGCGAATACGCGACCGGCGCGGCACGCGAGGCGGCGCGCAGCACGCGGGTCTATGCGGGCAGCCTCGAGAAACTCGGCGCCGGCACGCTGACCCTGAGCGGGCAGAACAGCTACACGGGCAGCACCGCGGTGAACGGCGGCACGCTCAAGGCGGGGGCGGTCAACGCCTTCAGCGGCGCGTCGGCGCACAGCGTGGGGGCGGGCGGCACGCTCGACCTTGCCGGCTTCAGCCAGAAGCTGCCGTCGCTTGCGAACAGCGGCGTGGTGTCGCTGGTCGGCGCAGCGCCGGGAACAACGCTCACCATCACCGGCGCCTATGTGGGCAACAACGGCACGCTGCGGCTGGGTATCGTCCCCGGAATCGGCAGCCCCGCGAGCGACCGGCTGATCCTCGACGGCGCGGGTGCGAGCGCCAGCGGACGCACGTCGGTGCAGATCGCCAACTTCGGCAGCCTCGGCGCCATGACCATCGGCAACGGCGTCGAACTCATCAGCGCGATCAATGGTGCGTCGACGACGGCGCAAACCACCAAGGACGCCTTCGCCCTGGCGGGCGGCCATGTGGACGCGGGCGCCTACGAGTACCGGCTGCATGCGGCCGACGTCAATGGCGCAGGTGAAAACTGGTACCTGCGTTCGACGGCGCCGTTCCCGGGATCGCAGCAGCCCGCCTACCGCACCGAAGTCCCGATGCTCGCCGCGCTGCCCGAGCAACTGCGCCAGGGCAACCTCGCCATGCTGGGCAGCTCGCGCGTGCGCACGGGCGACGACGACGCCCGGACCGGTCGCAACGATGCGGGCGACGAGGCCGGCGCTCCGCTGCGCAGCGCCTGGGGCCGCGTCATCAGCACGAACATCAATATCAGCCAGCAGGGCACCGTGAGCCCGAGGAGCGAGGGACGCCTCACGGGCCTGCAGGCCGGCACCGACCTGTGGGCCAACCGCAACTGGCGCGCCGGCGTGTACGTCGGCCGGCTCGAAGGCGATGCCCGCACCCGCGGCTTTGCGCGCGGCGTGTTCGACCTCGCCGTCGGCAGCAACGACCTGCGCAGCGACTACCTCGGCCTGTATGGCAACTTCACGAGCGACGCCGGCTTCTACGCCGATGCGGTGCTGCAGGGCGGCCGCCACCGCTACACCACAGGGTCTCTCGACAGTTCGCCCTCGGCTTCCGGCAAGGGCAAGAGCACGCTGCTGTCGCTGGAGGTGGGCCAGAGCTTTGCGCTCGGCAGCGACTGGAAGATCGAGCCGCAACTTCAACTGGTGCACCAGCGTGTGAACCTCGACGACGTGACGCTCCTCGGCGCCCGCGTCTCGCAGGACACCGACAGCGGCTGGACGGTTCGCGCCGGCGTGCGGCTCAAGGGCCAGATCGCCGCCGGCGCCGGCGCCGGCGTGCTGCAGCCGTACGCGCGGCTGAACGTCTACCGCACTTCCAGCGGCACGGACGTCGCGCGCTTCATCGGACCCGCGGGCTGGAGCGACATCGGCACCCGCACCGGCGGCACCAGCACCGAACTCGCGGGCGGTGCCACACTGGCCGTCGGCGAGCGGACCAGCCTGTACGCGGAAGTGGGCAAGCTCTTCGCCTCGGGCGGCAATGCGCGGGTGAAGAGCGGCATCAATGCGAGCCTGGGCATGCGCGTGAAGTGGTGAGGGGGCGATCCGTCGGGGGGCAGGATGATGACGGCATCGACCCCTGACAACGCCGGGTCACGGAGGCTTGCGCATAATTGACGCAAGCTATGACTCTCACCGAACTCAAATACATCGTCGCAGTAGCCCGCGAACGGCACTTCGGCAAGGCGGCCGAGGCCTGCTACGTCTCCCAACCGACCCTCTCGGTGGCCATCAAGAAGCTCGAGGACGAACTCGAGGTCAAGCTCTTCGAGCGCAGCGCGGGCGAAGTGACCGTCACGCCGCTGGGCGAGCAGATCGTGCAGCAGGCGCAAAGCGTGCTCGACCAGGCCGCCAGCATCAAGGAGATCGCCAAGCGCGGCAAGGACCCGCTGGCCGGCCCGCTGAACCTGGGCGTGATCTACACCATCGGCCCGTACCTCCTGCCCGACCTGGTGCGCCAGGTGATCGCGCGCACGCCGCAGATGCCGCTGGTGCTGCAGGAGAACTTCACCGCCAAGCTGCTGGAGATGCTGCGCGCCGGCGAGATCGACTGCGCCGTGATGGCCGAGCCATTCCCCGACACCGGCCTTGCGATGGCGCCGCTGTACGACGAGCCCTTCATGGCCGCGCTGCCGGTCAATCACAAGTTCGCCGGCCGCGAATCGATCACCTCGGAAGAACTGCAGAACGAGACCATGCTGCTGCTGGGCACCGGCCACTGCTTTCGCGACCACGTGCTCGAGGTGTGCCCCGAGTTCGCGCGTTTCTCCAGCAATGCCGAAGGCATCCGCAAGAGCTTCGAGGGCTCGTCGCTCGAAACCATCAAGCACATGGTGGCCTCGGGCATGGGCGTGACGCTGGTGCCGCGCCTGTCGGTGCCGGCCGAGGCGCTCAAGCCCAAGGCCAAGGGCAAGAAGGACTCCGAGCAGATGGTGCGCTACCTGCCGGTGCGCGATGCGCACGACCGCGATCCGCCCACGCGCCGCGTCGTGCTCGCATGGCGGCGCACCTTCACGCGCTACGAGGCCATTGCCGCGTTGCGCAATGCCATCTATGCCTGCGAGCTGTCGGGCGTCAAGCGTTTGTCCTGACGATTTGCGACGTTGGCCTACGTGCCGGCCGTTTTGAATCGTTGATCGCTGGGATAGAGTGACGCTGTTGCGAAGCCGCGTGCCGGCTTCGAGAATCGACATGTTCCTCTCAACTTGAAGAAAGACCACTCGCCATGGCCAAAGCTCCAAAGAAAACCAAGCCAGCGTCGACCGCCTCCTCGGGCAAGGTGCCCAAGAAGGGCGGCGCCATCGTCGCGCAGGAGTCCGGCAGCCGCAACGCGCCGATCATCAACATTGGCATCGAGCGCCAGGACCGCGCGGCCATCGCCGAAGGCCTGAGCCGCGTGCTGGCGGACACCTACACGCTGTACCTCACGACCCACAACTTCCACTGGAACGTGACCGGTCCGCACTTCAACTCGCTGCACGCGATGTTCATGGGCCAGTACACCGAGCTGTGGGGCGCGACCGACGTGCTCGCCGAACGCATCCGCGCCCTCGGCCACTACGCGCCGGGCTCGTATGCCGAGTTCAGCAAGATCTCCACCGTGCCCGACGTGCCGCAGACCCCGCCCAAGGCGATGGAGATGGTGCGCATCCTGGTCAAGGGCCACGAGACCGTGTCGCGCATCGCGCGCGAGTTCATCCCCGTGGCGGAAGAGGCCGGCGACGACCCGACCGCCGACATGCTGACCGCGCGCTGCACGGTGCACGATCAAACCGCCTGGATGCTGCGCTCGCTGCTCGAGGACTGAGCTCGCTGCCATCCCGGAATCCGGGACACGAAACCGAGAGCGGCACAATGGCCGCTCTTTTTTCGTCCGTCTTTTCTGCAGCATGCTTGCACGCCGTCTCGCGCTCTACCTCGACCTGATCCGCTGGAACCGCCCCGCGGGCTGGCTGTTGCTGCTCTGGCCCACGCTGGGCGCGCTCTGGTTTGCGGCCGACGGCTGGCCGGGCTGGCAGCTGGTCGTGGTGTTCACGCTCGGCACCTTCCTCATGCGCAGCGCGGGCTGCTGCGTCAACGATGTGGCCGACCGCGACTTCGACCGCCATGTGAAGCGCACCGCCCAGCGGCCTGTGACCAGCGGCGCGATATCGGTCAAGGAAGCGCTCGCGCTCGGCGCCGTGCTGGCGTTGATGGCCTTCGGGCTGGTGCTCACCACGAACCGGGTGACGGTGCTGTGGTCGTTCGCGGCGCTGGCCATCACGCTGATTTATCCCTTCGCCAAGCGCTTCGTCTCGATCCCGCAAGCGGTGCTGGGCATTGCCTTCAGCTTCGGCATTCCGATGGCCTTTGCGGCGGTGCAGTCCACCGTGCCCGTGTTCGCCGCATGGCTGCTGGCCGGCAACCTGTTCTGGGTGCTGGCCTACGACACCGAGTACGCGATGGTCGACCGCGACGACGACCTCAAGATCGGCATGAAGACCTCGGCCATCACCTTCGGCCGCTTCGACGTGGCGGCGGTGATGCTGAGCTACGCGATCTTCCTGGCGGTCTGGGCGTGGGCCGGCGCCAGTCGGTCGTTGGGCATGCTGTTCTTCGCGGGGATCGCGATCGCCGCGGGGCAGGCGCTCTGGCACTGGCGCTTGATTCGCGATCGCACGCGCGACGGCTGCTTCAAGGCCTTCAGGCTGAACCATTGGCTCGGCTTCACGGTGTTCGTTGGCGTCGTCGCCGGCTACGCCATTCGCTGAAAGAAGAACGCACATGCTCGACCGCCTGACGCAGAAAATCGGCCAGGAGGGCTTGTCCGAGTGGCACGTCATCACCCAAGAGATGGTCGACCGGTACGCGGTGCTGTCGGGCGATGGCGAAGACGAATGGATCCACCTCGATCCGGAGCGCGCGGCCCGCGAGGCGAACTACGGCGGAACGATCGTGCCGGGCTTCTTCCAGGTCGCGCACCTGATCCGGCTGACCGGCGAGGCGATGCGCACGCTGCTGCCGTTCGATTCGAACCACGCGCTGAACTACGGCTTCGACCGCCTGCGCTTTGTCAGGCCGATGCCCGTGGGCGCGCGCTTCCGGGCGCGGGTGCGCGTTCTTGGCGCGACGCCCAAGGGAGAAGATGGCTTTCTGCTGAAGGAAGAGGTGCTGCTCGAACTCGAGGACGGTACCGTCACGCTGGCGGCCGAGTGGCTGTTCTTTCTCGGGCCGCGCGCGCTCGCCGGCTGAGCAGCTTCAATCGCGCCCGAATTCCTCGCCCAGCTCGGCCGCTCGCTTCTGCGCGGCGCGAATGGCGGTCTTGAACTGCGCCTTGACGTCCGCGCCTTCCAGCGAGGTGATCGCGGCGTAGGTCGTGCCGCCCTTGGAGGTCACGCGCTCCCGCAACACCGAAGGCGGCTCGGTCGCGCTGTGCGCCAGCGCCGAGGCGCCGGTGAAGGTGCCGATGGCCAGGCGCTGCGCCTGGTCGGGCGTGAGGCCCATCTCGATGCCGGCCTCGGTCATCGCCTCGATGAAATAGAACACGTAGGCCGGGCCCGAGCCGGACATGGCGGTGACCGCATCGAGCGCGGGTTCGGCATCGACCCAGAGCAGCTCGCCCGTGGGCGTGAGCAACTGGCCGACGAGCGCGCGATCGGCGCCGGTGACGTCCGCCCGCGCGAAAAGGCCGGTCATGCCCTGGCCGACCAGCGCGGGCGTGTTGGGCATGGCGCGCACCACGCGTTCGGTGCCGACCCAGCGGGCGATGCTGTCCGACGGAATGCCCGCGGCCACGCTCAGGTGGAGCGCCTCCCCGGCGAACGCGCGCACCGGCTTGGCGGCTTCGGCGAAGGCTTGCGGCTTGACGGCCCACACCACGACGGCGCAGCGCGAAAGGGCCTCGCCGGCCTCGGCCTCTGCCGTGATGCCGAAGGACTGCGCGAGCTTCGTGCGCGCCGCCTCGAAGGGCTCGACCACCTCGAACGCGTCGGCCGGGGTGCCTTGCTGGATCAGTCCGCCGATGATGGCGCTGGCCATGTTGCCGCCGCCGATGAAGGCGATGGGCGGCAGCGGCGCAGGAGCGGTGCGGGGCAGGAAGGTCACGGCGATGGTCATGGTCGGTCGATGTATTCGAAGGCGGCGAACTGGGTCACTTGCAGCGGATTGAAATTGTCGTCGCTCACGACCACCAGCAGGCGGTTGCCGTTGGGCAGCGGCGGTCCCCAGCACATGCCCTCGGTGTTGTCGAGGCGGGAGAGGCCGAGTGCGGCGAAATCGGCCACCAGGGTCTTGGCGACGGGCTGGTGGTTGCCCGGTAGGAGCGCGTCGATGGTGAGCACGTCGCTGGCGGCGCGGGTGTCGATCTCGTAGAGGCGCAGCGAGTTGCCGGCGCCGGAGGCGTAGGCGCGCTCCAGCACCAGCATGCGGTGCGCATCGAGCATCAGCACCTCGCTCACGCCGTTGTCCGCGTAGCTGCCGGGGATGAGGGGACGCAGGGGGATGGCATCGGGGACGTAGGCCATCTGGCGGGTGGCCAGGCCGGTCTCCAGGTCGACCTGGGTGAAGCGGCAGGGGCCGCCGGGCGTGCCGACGTTGGGAATGGGGCCATCCTGGATCAGGGCGTTTTCCATCGAGAGCCAGGCGAAACGGCCGTCGGGCGTGAGGGCGATCCCTTCGAAAGTCAGGTTGTCGCGCGGGCCGCGGCGTCGGGCCGGATCAGGCGTGAACATGGCGGGCAGCGCAAATTCGCGCAAGAAGCGGCCGTCGCGCGCCGACTCATACAGTGCGGGGCTGAAACCACGGGCGATGTCGCCTTCGCTGCTCCAGAGCAAGGTGCCGGTGGATGGGCGCAGGCGGATGGCTTCGGGGTCGGGAAGCGGGAGTCCGTTGATCGCGTGGCGGCGGTCGGGCCAGGGGCCACCGCCGGGGCGTTGCAGCTGAACAACGGCCGTCGGCTCTGGCGGGGCGGCTTGCGGCAGGGGCCAGCGGGCTGTGTAGTAGCGAACGGGGGCGAGGTCTGACCGGTCATCGCTGATAAGCAGGTACTCACCTCGTGTGGTGTCGTAGTCGATGCCCGAGAGGCCGCCTGCCGTGGTGTCTTCTATATGCAGCCTGTGCGCCCAGCGTGCCTCGGCGATGCGCCGCAGGCGCCCGGTGCCTGGAACTGGCGTTGCGCTCCCGCAGCCGGCGAGGCCCAGCGCCAGCACGGCAGCCGCGCCCCCCAGGAGGCTGCGGCGAGTGGGAAGAGGGGGCGAAAGAAGGGTTTTGGGAGTGGCGCGCACGCTCCGAAGTCTAGTGCCAGCACATGGTGGTGTAATGAGCCGGTTGACATCGGCAGAAGTGCCTGCAATAATCGCGGGCTTCGCTTCCAAAAGGCGAAGCTTTCAGCCCAAAGCGGAAGTGCCTCGAGTGGTTCGAGGTGCCGACGACGGGCCCAAGACTGACCGCGGTGTCTCCCTCCTGGAGGCTCATCGGTACAAGTTGGGAATATCAAGAAATGATCCAAACTGAATCCCGGCTCGAAGTGGCCGACAACACGGGCGCGAAATCCGTCCTGTGTATCAAGGTGCTCGGTGGCTCCAAGCGGCGTTATGCCAGCGTGGGCGACGTCATCAAGGTCAGCATCAAGGAAGCCGCTCCACGTGGTCGCGTCAAGAAGGGCGAGATCTACAGTGCAGTGGTGGTCCGCACCGCCAAGGGCATCCGTCGCACCGACGGTTCGCTCGTCAAGTTCGACGGCAACGCAGCAGTGTTGCTCAACGCCAAGCTGGAGCCTATCGGCACCCGCATCTTCGGACCGGTGACGCGCGAGCTGCGCACCGAGAAGTTCATGAAGATCGTGTCGCTGGCACCCGAAGTTCTTTAAGGACAACAACGCCATGAACAAGATTCGCAAAGGCGACCAGGTCATCGTGTTGGCCGGTCGTGACAAAGGCAAGCGCGGTACCGTCTCGCTTCGCAAGGACGACTCGCACGTCGTCATCGAAGGCCTGAACCTCGTGAAGAAGCACACCAAGCCGAACCCGCTCAAGGGTACGACCGGTGGCATCGTCGAGAAGTCCATGCCCATTCACCAATCCAACGTGGCGATCTTCAATGCCGCGACCGGCAAGGCCGATCGCGTGGGCATCAAGATTTCCCAGGGTGCTGACGGCAAGCGCGTGGCTGTTCGCGTCTTCAAGTCCAGCGGCGACGAAATCAAGTTCGCCTAAGAGGTACTCACATGGCACGTCTCCAACAACACTATCGCGAAAAGATCGCGAAAGACCTGACGGAAAAGTTCGGCTACAAGTCGCCGATGCAGGTCCCCCGCCTCACCAAGATCACCCTGAACATGGGTGTGGGTGAAGCAGTCGCCGACAAGAAGGTTCTCGACAACGCTGTCGCCGACCTGACCAAGATCGCCGGCCAGAAGCCCGTGGTCACCAAGTCGAAGAAGGCTATCGCCGGTTTCAAGATCCGCGAAATGCAACCGATCGGCTGCATGGTCACGCTGCGTGGCGTGCAGATGTATGAGTTCCTGGACCGTTTCGTGACCATCGCGCTGCCGCGTGTTCGCGACTTCCGCGGCATCTCCGGCCGTGCGTTCGACGGCCGTGGCAACTACAACATCGGCGTCAAGGAACAGATCATTTTCCCTGAGATCGAGTACGACAAGGTCGATGCCCTGCGCGGTCTCAATATCAGCATCACGACGACGGCCAAGACCGACGAAGAAGCCAAGGCGCTTCTCGCTGGTTTCCGTTTCCCGTTCAAGAACTGAGGCGAACATGGCTAAACAATCTCTGATCCAGCGCGAACTCAAGCGCGACAAGCTGGTTGCCAAGTTCGCTGCGAAGCACGCGGAACTGAAGGCAATTTCCAACGACGTGAAGAAGAGCGACGAAGAGCGCGCTGCTGCCCGCCTGGGCCTGCAGAAGCTGCCGCGCAACGCGAACCCCACGCGTCAGCGCAACCGTTGCGAAATCACCGGTCGCCCCCGTGGCACCTTCCGTCAATTCGGTCTGGCCCGCGCCAAGATCCGTGAACTGGCTTTCGCTGGCGACATCCCCGGTGTCACCAAGGCCAGCTGGTAAGCCAGGCAGGAGCAAACAACATGAGCATGAGTGATCCCATTGCCGACCTGCTGACGCGTATCCGTAACGCGCAGATGGTGGCGAAGCCCACCGTGTCGGTCCCGTCTTCCAAGGTGAAGATCGCGATCGCACAAGTCCTGAAGGACGAGGGCTACATCGACGGCTTCCAGGTCAAGACCGAAGCCGGCAAGAGCGAACTTGAAATCGTCCTGAAGTACTACGCTGGCCGTCCGGTCATCGAGCGCATCGAGCGCGTGAGCCGTCCTGGCCTGCGTGTCTACAAGGCCAGTGCTTCCATTCCGCAAGTCCAGAACGGCCTCGGCGTTGCGATCGTCACGACCCCCCAGGGTGTGATGACCGACCGCAAGGCGCGCGCCACCGGTGTCGGCGGCGAAGTTCTGTGCTACGTCGCCTAACCGAGACATCGAGGAGTCACTGAAATGTCCCGAGTAGGAAAAATGCCGATCACCATCCCCGCAGGCGTGGATGTATCGATCAAGGAAGACCAGATCAGCGTCAAGGGCACGGGCGGTACGCTCAACCTTGCACGTAACCCCCTGGTCAAGATCGTCAGCAATGACGGCAAGCTGAACTTCGAGCCGGCCAACGAATCGCGTGAAGCGAATGCGATGAGCGGCACGATCCGTCAGCTGGTGAACAACATGGTGGTTGGCGTGACCAAGGGCTTCGAGAAGAAGCTCAACCTGGTCGGCGTCGGCTACAAGGCCGCAGCGTCCAACAACAAGTTGAACCTGCAAGTCGGTTATTCGCACCCGGTCAACATCGATATGCCGCAAGGCATCACGGTGGCCACTGCGACCCCGACCGAAATCGTGATCAAGGGTGCTGACCGTCAGCGCGTTGGTCAAATCGCCGCTGAGATCCGCGCTGTTCGTCCGCCTGAGCCTTACAAGGGCAAGGGCATCCGTTATTCGGACGAGAAGATCGTGATCAAAGAGACCAAGAAGAAGTAAGGGGCAGCAAAATGATGTTGACCAAAAAAGCACAGCGTCTTCGCCGCTCGCGCCAGACCCGCATCCGTATCGCGACGCAGGGCGTGGCCCGTCTGACGGTGAATCGCACCAACCTGCACATCTATGCCACCGTCATCTCCGACGACGGCACCAAGGTGATTGCAACCGCATCGACGGCCGAAGCCGAAATGCGTACCTCGCTCGGCGGTTCGGGCAAGGGCGGCAATGCCGCTGCAGCCACCGCCGTCGGCAAGCGCATCGCTGAAAAGGCGAAGGCTGCCGGCGTCGAGAAGGTCGCCTTCGACCGCGCAGGTTTTGCGTACCACGGCCGCGTCAAGGCGCTGGCCGAGGCGGCCCGCGAAGCCGGTCTGCAGTTCTAACCGGACACGAGATTCAAAATGGCAAAGATTCAAGCAAGAACGCAGAACGAAGGCCCTGAAGACGGTTTGCGCGAGAAGATGATCGCGATCAACCGTGTCACCAAGGTGGTGAAGGGTGGTCGTATCCTCGGTTTCGCAGCACTCACCGTGGTGGGCGACGGCGAAGGCCGCGTCGGCATGGGCAAGGGCAAGTCGAAGGAAGTGCCCGCTGCCGTGCAAAAGGCGATGGAAGAAGCCCGCCGCAACCTGGCCAAGATCTCGATCAAGAACGGCACGCTGCATCACCGCGTGACGGGTCACCATGGTGCCGCTTCGGTCGTCATGATTCCCGCCCCGAAGGGTACCGGCATCATCGCCGGCGGCCCGATGCGCGCCGTGTTCGAAGTCATGGGCATCACCGACATCGTGGCCAAGAGCCATGGTTCGTCGAACCCCTACAACATGGTTCGCGCCACGCTCGACGGGTTGAAGAACTCGACGACCGCGTCCGCAGTGGCTGCCAAGCGTGGCCTGACCGTCGAAGAAATCTTCGCCTGAGCGCAAGCAATCGGAAGAGCATTCAAATGACGACGCAACAACAAACCCTCAAGGTGCAATTGGTCAAGAGCCCGATTGGCACCAAGGAATCGCATCGCGCGACCGTGCGCGGCCTCGGCCTGCGCAAGCTCAACAGCGTGAGCGAGCTGCAAGACACCCCTGCGGTGCGCGGCATGATCAACAAGATCAGTTATCTGGTCAAAGTTCTGTAAGAGAGACTGATATGGAACTCAATGGCATCAAGCCGGCAGCCGGCGCCAAGCACGCGAAGCGCCGCGTCGGCCGTGGTATCGGCTCTGGCATCGGCAAGACCGCAGGTCGCGGTCACAAGGGCCAGAAGTCGCGCGCTGGTGGCTTCCACAAGGTTGGTTTCGAAGGCGGTCAGATGCCGCTGCAACGTCGCCTGCCCAAGCGTGGTTTCAAGTCGCACCTGCTGAAGTTCAACGCCGAAGTCACGCTGGCTGCTCTCGAGCAGCTCGGCCTGGCCGAAGTGGATGTCCTGGCACTGAAGCAAGCCGGCCTCGTGGGCCAGCTCGCTAAGGTCGTCAAGATCGTCAAGACCGGTGAACTCACCAAGGCCGTCAAGCTGACGGGCGTGGGTGCAACCGCTGGCGCCAAGGCTGCGATCGAAGCAGCCGGCGGCAGCGTCGCCTGATCACCATCGGACTGAAAGAAGTTCTTCGTGGCAACTAACGCGGCAACGATCGCAAAAACAGGCAAGTTCGGCGACCTACGTCGTCGGCTCGTCTTTTTGCTGCTCGCGCTCGTGGTCTACCGGATTGGCGCGCACATTCCTGTGCCGGGTATCAACCCGGACCAGCTGGCAGCGCTCTTCCAGGGCCAGCAGGGCGGCATTCTGAGCCTGTTCAACATGTTCTCGGGCGGGGCGCTGTCGCGCTTCACCGTGTTCGCGTTGGGGATCATGCCGTACATCTCGGCGTCGATCATCATGCAGCTGATGACCTACGTGCTTCCGACCTTCGAGCAATTGAAGAAGGAAGGCGAGGCCGGCCGCCGCAAGATCACGCAGTACACGCGCTACGGCGCGCTCGGTCTGGCACTGTTCCAGTCGTTCAGCATCGCAGTGGCTCTCGAATCGTCGGCCGGTCTGGTGATCGCCCCCGGTTTCGGCTTCCGCATCACCGCGATGGTGAGCTTGACGGCAGGTTCCATGTTCCTGATGTGGCTCGGTGAGCAGATCACCGAACGCGGCCTGGGCAATGGCATCTCGATCCTGATCTTTGCAGGCATCGCGGCAGGTCTGCCGAGTGCCGTGGCAGGTCTGGGCTCGCTGGTGACCACCGGTGCCATGAATCCGATCGTTGCGCTCTTCATCATCGCGGTCGTGGTCCTGGTGACCTACTTCGTGGTGTTCGTCGAACGCGGCCAGCGCAAGATCCTCGTGAACTATGCGCGGCGCCAGGTCGGCAACAAGGTCTATGGTGGCCAGTCGTCGCACCTGCCCTTGAAGCTGAACATGGCCGGTGTGATTCCGCCGATCTTTGCTTCGTCGATCATCCTGCTGCCCGCAACGGTGGTCGGCTGGTTCAGCACCGGTGAAGGCGGCTTCCGCTGGATCAAGGACATTGCCAACGCACTGCGTCCGGGCGAGCCGATCTACGTGCTGCTGTACGCTGCCGCGATCGTTTTCTTCTGCTTCTTCTACACGGCGCTCGTGTTCAACAGCAAGGAAACGGCCGACAACCTGAAGAAGAGTGGTGCATTCATTCCTGGCATTCGCCCGGGTGATCAGACCGCTCGCTATATCGACAAGATTCTGGTTCGCCTGACGTTGGCCGGCGCGGTGTACATCACCTTCGTCTGCCTGCTGCCCGAGTTCCTGATCCTGAAGTACAACGTGCCGTTCTACTTCGGTGGTACCTCCCTGCTGATCATCGTGGTCGTCACGATGGACTTCATGGCCCAGGTGCAAAACTACATGATGTCCCAGCAGTACGAATCGCTGCTGAAGAAGGCGAACTTCAAGACATCGTAGGGCTGTGATTCAGTATTGAGATCGGGCGGTAGTCCGCCACGTTAAACAGTTTTAGGAGAATGAAATGAGAGTTTCGGCTTCGGTCAAAACCATCTGCCGTAATTGCAAGGTCATCCGCCGTAAAGGTGTGGTGC
This sequence comes from Variovorax trehalosi, assembly GCF_051216415.1. Lineage (NCBI taxonomy): Bacteria > Pseudomonadati > Pseudomonadota > Betaproteobacteria > Burkholderiales > Comamonadaceae > Variovorax > Variovorax trehalosi. The sequence continues at coordinate 370,345 of NZ_JBPJZG010000002.1, read as the reverse complement.
GTGTGATTTGCACCGACCCGCGCCACAAGCAGCGCCAGGGTTGATTGAAGAGTATTAGAGGACGCACATGGCACGTATTGCTGGCATCAACATCCCGCCGCACAAGCACGCTGAAATCGGCCTGACCGCCATTTTCGGTATCGGTCGCACCCGCGCCCGTCAAATCTGCGAAGCGAGCGGCATCGAATATTCGAAGAAGATCAAGGATCTGACCGACGCCGATCTCGAGAAGATCCGCGATCAGATCGCTCTGTTCACGATCGAAGGCGATCTGCGTCGCGAGACGACGATGAACATCAAGCGTTTGATGGACATCGGCTGCTATCGCGGCTTCCGTCACCGTCGCGGCCTGCCGATGCGCGGCCAGCGCACGCGCACCAATGCCCGCACCCGCAAGGGTCCGCGCAAGGCTGCGCAGTCCCTGAAGAAATAAGGATAGACCAGCATGGCTAAAGCACCTGCAAACAACGCCGCACAGCGCGTTCGCAAGAAGGTTCGCAAGAACGTTGCGGACGGTATCGCCCACGTGCATGCCTCGTTCAACAACACCATCATCACGATCACCGATCGCCAGGGCAACGCCCTGTCGTGGGCTTCGTCGGGTGGCCAGGGCTTCAAGGGCTCGCGCAAGTCGACCCCGTTCGCTGCGCAGGTCGCTTCCGAAGTGGCTGGCCGTGCTGCTGTCGAACAAGGTATCAAGAACCTCGACGTCGAGATCAAGGGCCCGGGCCCTGGTCGCGAATCGTCGGTGCGCGCACTGGCTGCGCTCGGCATCCGGATCAATTCCATTGCCGACGTGACTCCCGTTCCGCACAACGGCTGCCGTCCCCAGAAGCGTCGCCGCATCTGATCGTCAGTCCGCAAGGCGCAGCCAGCTTTCGAGCGGCTGCGCATTTGTTTTTTAACTAAGCCCACCGCCATCTGCGTCCCGCCGATGGCTCCCGCAGGCAACTGCGGCAGATGACACAAAGGAATACTCGTGGCACGCTACCTCGGCCCCAAGGCCAAACTTTCCCGCCGTGAAGGCACCGACCTGTTCCTGAAGAGCGCCCGCCGCTCCATTCAGGACAAGGCCAAGTTCGATTCCAAGCCCGGCCAGCACGGTCGTACTTCGGGTCAGCGCACGTCGGACTACGGTCTGCAACTGCGTGAAAAGCAGAAGGTCAAGCGCATGTACGGCGTGCTGGAAAAGCAATTCCGCCGCTACTTCGAAGAAGCCGACCGCCGCCGTGGCAACACCGGCGCCAATTTGCTGTTCATTCTCGAATCGCGCCTGGACAACGTCGTCTACCGCATGGGCTTCGGCTCGACCCGCGCTGAAGCACGCCAACTCGTGTCGCACAAGGCGATCACGGTGAACGGCCAGTCGGTCAACATCCCGTCGTACCTGGTCAAGACCGGCGACGTGATCGCCGTGCGCGACAAGTCGAAGAAGCAGAACCGCATTGTCGAAGCCCTTCAACTCGCCCAGCAAGTCGGTATCCCGGCTTGGGTCGATGTGAACGCCGACAAGGCCGAAGGTACCTTCAAGAAGGTGCCCGATCGCGACGAATTCGCAGCCGACATCAACGAATCGCTGATCGTCGAACTGTATTCGCGTTGATTTTTTTGTTCCCGCACACCTCGCGTGTGTGGGAAACAAGTTTTTGTTGTTCACGTTCCTGCCCCGCGCTTTGTTGCGGGTCAGGTGCTTCACCAGCCTTACCGGTGTAACGAGCCGGGGGTATTGAGAGGAAGTCTGCATGCAAACCACCCTGCTGAAACCCAAGACCATCCAGGTCGAGCAACTTGCCGCCAACAAGGCGAAGGTCACGCTCGAACCTTTCGAGCGCGGCTACGGCCACACGCTCGGCAACGCGCTGCGTCGCGTTCTGCTGTCGTCCATGGTCGGCTACTCGGCCACCGAAGTCACGATCGCTGGCGTTCTGCATGAGTACTCGTCGATCGACGGCGTGCAGGAAGATGTCGTCAACATCCTTCTGAATCTCAAGGGCGTGGTGTTCAAGCTCCACAACCGCGACGAAGTCACGCTGAGCCTGCGCAAGGACGGCGAAGGCCCGGTCCTGGCATCGGACATCCAGACCCCGCACGACGTCGAGATCATCAATCCCGACCACGTGATCGCGCACCTGTCGCAAGGCGGCAAGCTCGACATGCAGATCAAGGTCGAAAAGGGTCGCGGCTACGTACCCGGCACGATGCGCCGCTACGCCGACGAGCCGACCAAGTCGATTGGCCGCATCGTTCTCGACGCGTCGTTCTCGCCCGTCAAGCGCGTGAGCTACACGGTCGAAAGCGCCCGCGTCGAACAGCGTACCGACCTGGACAAGCTCCTGGTCGAGATCGAAACCAACGGTGCCATCACCGCTGAAGATGCAGTTCGCGCCTCGGCTAAAATCCTGGTCGAGCAGCTCGCAGTGTTCGCGCAGCTCGAAGGCGGCGAACTGGCTGCATTCGATGCACCGGCACCGCGCAGCGCACAGCAATTCGATCCGATCCTGCTGCGCCCTGTCGATGAGCTCGAGCTCACCGTGCGTTCGGCCAACTGCCTGAAGGCCGAGAACATCTACTACATCGGTGACCTGATCCAGCGCACCGAGAACGAGTTGCTCAAGACCCCGAACCTGGGTCGCAAGTCGCTCAACGAAATCAAGGAAGTCCTCGCTTCGCGCGGTCTGACCTTGGGTATGAAGCTTGAAAGCTGGCCGCCGGCCGGTCTCGACAAGCGTTGATTTTTGTTTTGAATTGAGCCCATGAGGGCTCGTGCCCGGGCAGTACCTGATACGGCTGCCTGTTTAATAAAGTAAAGGAAAAGCACCATGCGTCACGGACACGGACTTCGCAAACTCAACCGCACCAGCTCGCACCGCCTTGCGATGCTGCAGAACATGATGAATTCGCTCATCGAGCATGAAGTCATCAAGACCACGGTTCCCAAGGCCAAGGAACTGCGCCGCGTCATCGAACCGATGATCACGCTCGCCAAGAAGCCCACGCTTGCCAACAAGCGCCTGGCCTTCGACCGTCTGCGCGACCGCGACAGCGTCGTCAAGCTCTTCGCCGATCTGGGCCCGCGGTTCGCGGCACGTCCGGGCGGCTACACGCGCATTCTGAAAATGGGTTTCCGCGTGGGCGACAACGCGCCGATGGCTCTGGTCGAACTGGTCGACCGTCCTGAAATTAAAGAAGCAGATGCCGAGCAAGGCGCTGCTGAATAAGGTATAATTCCATCTTGCCGCGCGATGGAGCAGCCTGGTAGCTCGTTGGGCTCATAACCCAAAGGTCGCAAGTTCAAATCTTGCTCGCGCAACCAATTTAAAAGGCCCTTTGAATTTCAAAGGGCCTTTTTTCTTGGGTCAGTGAATTGAATGAATCAAGCCCTCGCAATGAGGGCTTTTTTATTTACCGGATTCCTCTGAAATCTCAACCGTGCCAGGCTGAACAGCGAATCACGCTGCAGAAATTGCCGCGATGGAAATGCGGCTCCTTGTCCGCGATCACATCGGCCTTCACGTTGCCGAAGGTGGTCTCCGGCTTGTGTTTGATGCCATCGTAGAAGGCCTGGATGATGTCTTCCTTGAAGTGCTCGGTGCGTGGGTGCGCATGCACGACCTGCGTGCGCTCGGCTTCGCTGTACTCCGGATAGGTCAGTCCCAGCACGTCCATCTCGACGCCGGCCGTCACCAGCGCCACGACCGGATGCATGTGCTGCGGAATCCCCGGCGTCGTGTGCAGCGCGATCGCGGTCCAGACCAGTTCGACGTCCTGTTGCGAGATCCCGTGGCCGCGAAGAAAGTCGCGCGCCACATTCGCTCCATCGACCTCGAAACGCTCGTTCGTGCTGCTGTGCGCCTTCACCAGCCCCATGTCGTGGAACATCGCGCCTGCATAAAGCAGCTCGGGGTCGAAGGTCAGGCCGCGGCGCTTGCCGGCCAGTGCGCCGAAGTAATAGACGCGGCTGGAGTGGTGGAACAGCAGCGAGGGCGCCGTGTCGCGGACCAGTTCGGTGATCTCGCCTGCCAGCTTGCTGTCGGGGATGCGGACCCCTTCGATCGTTGTCGTCAAAGCCATGTGGATTTCTCCTGTGAGTGTGAGAACAACTTTAGGAGTCGGCTACAGTGTCTTCAATAGACGTGAGGTGGCAAATACTGCCATTGCAGCGTCGAAAGAGACACGAGAGAGAACAACCATGCCCGCCACGAAGACCATTGCGATCCTCGCCATGCCCGGCGTCCAGTTGCTGGACGTCTCCGGCCCGCTCGATGTGTTCGCCGAGGCGAACGTGCAGGCGCGCACCGAGGCCTACAGGTTGCGCGTCATTGCGAGCCAGCCAGGCGCGATCCGCAGTTCATCGGGTGTGCGGCTCATGCCCGACGCCGTCATCGGCGAGGACATCGGCGAGCCGATCCACACGCTCCTCGTGGCGGGAACGCCGCATGCCGCGAGCGCGGCAACCAACCTCGATGTCACCGCATGGCTGCGCGAGCTCACGCCCAAGGCGCGCCGTTTCGGTTCGGTCTGCAGCGGTGCTTTCGTGCTGGCTCAAGCGGGGTTGCTCAATGGCAGGCGAGTCACGACGCACTGGGCGGTGGCCGATCAACTGGTACAGGCCTTCCCGGCGGTGCAGGTCGATGCCGATGCGATCCATGTGCGTGATGGGCGCCTTCGCACGGCCGCGGGCGTGACGGCGGGCCTCGACCTGTCGCTGGCGCTCGTCGAGGAAGACCTCGGCCGCGAGATCGCCATGAAGGTCGCCGCCCAGCTCGTGATGTTCTTCAAGCGCCCCGGTGGCCAGATGCAGTTCAGCCGCAAGGGCGAAGCTGCGCTCACCGGCCGATCAGCCCTGCAGGAGGTGCAGCGCTGGATCGCGGCGAACCCCGCAGAGGACCACAGCGTCGCCCACTTGGCCGGACGCATGAGCCTGAGCCCTCGCCACTTCGCGCGGCTGTTCACGCAAGAGGTCGGGGCCACACCCGCAGCCTGGGTGGAAGGCATTCGCGTCTCCGCCGCACGCCGACTGCTCGAGGCCGGCGATGCCGCGCCGAAGCAGGTGGCCGCCCAATGTGGATTTGCCGATGCCGACACATTGCGGCGCGCGTTCCAGCGCCAGGTCGGCATCACGCCGGCGGAGTACCGCAAGCGCTACGCGCACGCCGCCGGCTGACGACGGCACGGCGAAGAAGAAAAACGATCAGTCCGGAATGACCGCCGTGACCTCGATCTCGACCTTCGCGCGGTGCTCGACGAGCGCCGCCACCTGCACGCAGGTCATCGCCGGGAAGTTGCGTCCCATCGCATCGCGATAGACCGGGCCCAGCTCGGCAAGCCGGCGGCTGTACTCGTCGCGGTCCGTCACGTACCAGGTCATGCGCACCATGTGCTCCGGGCCCGCGCCGCCCGCGCGCAGCACTTCGGCGATGTTGCGCAGCGCGAGGCCACACTGGTCGATGAAGTCGTCCGACTCGAACTGCTGCTGCGCATTCCAGCCGATCTGGCCGCCGATGAACAGCATGGTGCCGCGCGCGGCAACGCCGTTCGCATAGCCCTTGGGAGGCAGCCAGCCTTCGGGCTGCAGGAGTTTGTTGATCATGGTGTGCTGTTGAGTTGTCTCAGTTTGAATCGCTGGAGCTTGCCGGTCTCGGTGCGCGGAAGCACCGTCACGAACTCGATTTCCCGCGGGTATTTGAAGGGCGCGATGGTGGCCTTCACATGGTCCTGCAGCGCCTTCACGAGGGCTGCATCGCCTTCGTTGCCGGGCTTGAGCACGCAGAAGGCCTTCACGATCATGCCGCGGTCGGCGTCGGGCTTGCCGATCACGCCGCACTCGGCGACCGCAGGGTGCTTGAGCAGGGCGTCCTCGACCTCCGGCCCGCCGACGTTGTAGCCGGCAGTGATGATCATGTCGTCGGCGCGCGCCTGGTAGAAGAAGTAGCCGTCGTCGTCCTGCACGAACGAATCGCCGGGGTAGTTCCAGCCGTTCTTCACGTAGTCGGCTTGGCGCGGATCGTCCAGATACCGGCAGCCGACCGGCCCCTGCAATGCGAGCTTGCCGACGGTGCCGTGCGGCACCTCGTTGCCCTTGTCGTCCACCACCTTCGCGGTGAAGCCAGGCACTGCCTTGCCGACCGCGCCCTTGCGCACCGCGTCGCCCGCTGCAGAGATGTAGATGTGAAACACCTCGGTGCCGCCGATGCCGTCGAGCATCTCGATGCCAGAGGATTCCTTCCACAGCTGGCGCGTCGCATCCGGCAGCGCCTCACCCGCGCTCACGCTGATGCGCAAGCTGGGCATGCCGTGCTGCCGCACGAAAGGCGCCATCTGGCGATAGAACGTGGGTGCGGTGTAGCAGATGGTCGCGCCGATCTCGTTGATGAGCTTCACCAGTCCTTCAGGCGTGAACGGTGCATCGGCGAAGTACACCGAGGCGCCGGCCCACATCGGAAACACGAGCAAGCCGCCCAGGCCGAATGTGAAGGCCAGCGGCGGCGAGCCCACCACGATGTCGTCGCTGCGCGCCTTGAGCACGTGGCGTGGCCAGGTCTCGCACATCGCGAGCACATCGCGGTGCGTGGTGACAGGCGCCTTGGGCTTGCCCGTGGTGCCCGAGGTGAAGGCGAGCAACGCGATGTCGTCGGCCGCCGTGGGGCACGCAGTGAAGACACCGCTCTTGCCGGCGGCGCGTGCGGAGAGCGAGTCCGTCGCGTCGGGCTTGTTGAATGCGATCACCGTCGCAAGCACCGGATGCTCCTTCTGCGCCGTCGCCAATTCGTCGAGCAGACGACCGTCGCACAGCGCGGCAACGGGGCGCGCCTTCTCGATGATCTCGCCGAGCTCCTTGGCGCGCAGCAACGGCATCGTCGCCACCGCAATCAACCCAGCCTTCACCACCGCAAGCCACGCGAGCGCCATCGCCACCGAGTTGCCGCCGCGCAGCAGCACGCGGTTGCCGGGCACGAGCCCGAGGTCCTCGGTCAGCACTTGTGCGATGCGGTTGACCTCGACGGCCGCTTGTTTGTACGTGAGCGTGCCGGCCGGCGAGCGCAGCATCGGCTTGTCGCCGAAGCCATTGGCGTCGGCCTTGTCCAGCAGTTCCTCCACGAGGTTCAACTGGTCGGGTAGCTGCAGCTCAGGCAGGTCGTAGCGAAAGACCGGCAACTGCTCGGCAGGCGGCAGGCGGTCGTGAACGAAGCGGTCGACTTGGGCAGACACGGTATTTATCCCCGCAGAACGGATTTGCCAATGATCAGTTGTTGGACCTCCGTCGCGCCTTCGTAGATGCGCAGCGAGCGGATGTCGCGGTAGAGGCTTTCAATCTTCGTGCCAACCTTCACGCCGAGGCCGCCGTGCATCTGCAGCGCCATGTCGATCACGCGGCTCGCGTTTTCGGTGGCGCACATCTTGGCCATCGCAGCAGCAGCGGAGACATCGCCCACGGCCGCTGCGCCGCGCTGCTCGGCGTCGTCGCGCATCCATGCGGCGCGGTAGGTGAGCAATGCGGCGCTGTCGATCAGCGCGGCCATCTCGCCGAGCTTGGCCTGCGTGAGCTGGAAGTCGGCGAGCGTCTGGCCGAACATGCGGCGGCCCTTCGCATGCGCGATGGCTTCGGCGAGTGCGCGACGGCCCATGCCGAGCGCCGCGGCCGCAACCGATGCACGGAAGATGTCGAGCGTGCGCATCGCGAGCTTGAAGCCGCCGTTGAGTTCGCCGAGTTGCACGGTGCGCGGCACGACGCAGTTCTCGAAGCGCAGCGTGGCGAGCGGGTGCGGCGCCATCACGTCGATGTGCTCGGAGGTGTCGAGGCCGGGCGTCGTCGCATCGACGATGAAGACGGTGATGCCGCGCGTGCCGCCCGTCGGATCGGTCTTCGCGAACACGCAATAGAAGTCGGCGATCCCGCCGTTGCTGATCCAGGTCTTCTGGCCATTCAGCAGCCAGCCGTCGGCCGTGGGCTCGGCGCGCATGGCCATCGCGGCCACGTCCGAGCCTGCGTCGGGTTCGCTCAATGCGAAGGCTGCGATCTTGTCGCCCTTGCCGACCGCTGTCAGGTAGTGCGATTGCTGCTCCGGAGTGCCCGCGAGCGTGATTGCGCCGCTGCCGAGCCCCTGCATCGCGAAGGCGAAGTCGGCCAATGGTGAGTGATAGCCCAGCGTCTCACGCAGCAGCACGAGCGCGCGCGAATCGAGGCGCTCCAGCGCACCGCCTGCGCTGCCGGGCACGGCGTAGCGCAGCCAGCCGCCGTCGCCCAGGCGTCGCACCCATTCGCGGCAAGCCGCGCGGTCATCGCGCTCATCGATCTCCTGCGCTGTGCACCAGGGCAGCAGATCGCGTGCGAGCGCACGATGCGCTTCATCGAAGAAGGGCAGCGCGAGATGCGCGGTCGAAGGCGGTGCAGGGATTTTCGTCATCATGGCTTCAGTCCCCACCGAACACCGGCTTGCGCTTCGCCGCGAAGGCTTCGTAGGCGCGCTTGAAGTCTTCGGTCTGCATGCAGATCGCCTGCGCCTGCGCTTCGGCCTCGATCGCCTGGTCGATGGTCATCGACCATTCCTGCGCCAGCATCGTCTTGGTCATGCCATGCGCGAAGCTCGGGCCTTCGGCCAGTTCGCGCGCCATCTTGGTGGCGGCTTCGAGCAGTGCATCGCTTTCGTGCAGCGCATTGAAGAAGCCCCAGGCATGGCCTTCCTGCGCCGTCATCGCGCGGCCTGTGAAGAGCAGTTCCGATGCACGGCCCTGGCCGATCACGCGCGGCAGCAGTGCGCACGCACCCATGTCTGCGCCGGCAAGGCCCACGCGGGTGAAGAGGAACGCGGTGCGCGTCGAAGGTGAGCCGTAGCGAAGGTCGCAGGCCAGCGCGATCATCGCGCCGGCACCGGCGCACACGCCGTCGATGGCGCCCACGATCGGTTGCGGACACGCGCGGATCGCCTTCACCAGGTCGCCCGTCATGCGCGTGAACTCGAGCAACTCGGGCATGCGCATGCCCGTGAGTGGTCCGATGATCTCGTGCACGTCGCCGCCCGAGCAGAAGTTGCCGCCCGCGCCGGTCACCACGATCGCCTTCACGTCGGTCGCGTAGTTCAGCGCGCGGAACAGGTCGCGCAGCTCGGCGTACGAGTCGAAGGTCAGGGGGTTCTTGCGCTCCGGCCGGTTCAGCGTGACGGTGCCGACGCCGGCCTCGTAGCTCCATGCGAAGTGTTTGGCCTTGTAGGCTGCCTTCGCTTCGAATTGCGCGCGCATGGGATTGCCTGCGCCGATGTAGTGCTTCATTCGGTCTCCGCCATCAATTGGTTGTGTGAGTGCTGCTTCACCTTGCCGAGCAGCTTGTGCAGCTGCGCGATTTCCTTGCCCGTCAGACCCGCGAAGGCTCCGACGATCCAGTCCTCATGCTGCTGCGCCATGTCGTTGAAGAGCTTGCGGCCGCGCGCCGTGAGGCGCACTCGCCAGGCGCGCCGGTCACCTTCGACGTTGATGCGCTCGACCAGCCCCTCGGTCACGAGCTGGTCGGTGATGCCGGTGACGTTGCCGCCCGTCACCATCATCCGGCGCGAGAGCTCGTTCATCTTGAGGCCGTCGGGCGAGCGCTCGAGTTGCGACATCAGGTCGAAGCGCGGCAGCGTGGTTGCGAACTGCGAGCGCAGTTCGTTGCGCACCTGCTTCTCGATGAGCTGGGTGCAGGTGAGCAACCGCAGCCAGAGCCGCAAGGCTTCGGGGTGTTCGCTGTGCGCGCGCGCTTCGAGGTCCATGTCAGTGTGTCTCCTCGGGGTTTGGCGCGGCGGCCATCGCGGCGTTGGCCACGGCGATCTGCTGCTGCTTGACGATCTCGCGGTACATCTGGTCGCGGCCGCTCAGGTACTGCTTGGGCCAATCGACGTCGCGGCTCTGCAGCTTGGCGGCTTCGTGCAGCGTCCACGCGGGGTCCGCGAGATGCGGGCGCGCGATGGCGCAGAGGTCCGCGCGGCCGGCCGCGATGATGCTGTTGGCCTGGTCCGCATCGGTGATCGCGCCCACCGCGATGGTCGCGATGCCGACCTCGTTGCGGATGCGGTCGGAGAACGGCGTCTGGTACATGCGGCCGTAGACCGGCTTGGCGGCACGGGTGGTCTGGCCCGAAGACACGTCGATGAAATCGGCGCCGGCTTCCTTGAAGAGGCGCGCGACCACGACCGCATCGGCGTCGGTGTTGCCGCCGGGCGCCCAGTCGTGCGCGGAGATGCGCACGCTCATCGGCTTGTCCTCAGGCCACACGGCGCGCATCGCGCGGAACACTTCGAGCGGGTAGCGGCAGCGCGCCTCGATGTCGCCGCCGTATTCGTCGGTGCGCTGGTTGGTGAGCGGGCTGATGAAGGCCGACAGCAGGTAGCCGTGTGCGCAGTGCAGCTCGAGCCAGTCGAAGCCGCATTCGACGGCGCGGCGGGTCGAATCGACGAACTGGTCGCGCAGCGTGTCCATCTCGGCGCGCGTGATCGCGGCCGGCAACTGGTTCTGCTCGCCATAGGGCAATGCGCTGGCGCCGAGCACCGGCCAGTTGCCGTCTTCGAGCGGTTCGTCGGTGCCTTCCCAGCCCACGCGCGTCGAACCCTTCGGGCCACTGTGGCCGAGCTGCATCGCGATCTTCGCGCTCGACTGCGTGTGCACGAAATCGACGATGCGCTTGAAGGCCGCTTGCTGCGTGTCGTTGTAGAGGCCAGTGCAGGCCGGCGTGATGCGGCCTTCGGGCGTCGGGCTTGTCATCTCGACGAACACCATCGCTGCGCCGCCTAGTGCGCGCGCGCCCAGGTGCACCAGCAGGAAATCTTGCGGCACACCGTCGACTGCGCTGTAGGTCGCCATCGGCGAGACCAGGATGCGATTCTTGAGCGTGAGGCCGCGCACCTTGTACGGCATGAGCATCGGCGCCATCGCCTTGCCGCCTGCGAGCCACTGCTCGTAGCCGCCGAGCCATTGTGTGTCGCGCACGCGCAGGTTCTCGTGGCTGATGCGCTGCGAGCGCGTGAGCAGCGAATAGGCGAACTGCTCGATCTGCATGCCGGTGTAGCGCGGCACGTTCTCGAACCACTCGGTCGAATTGCGCGCGGCGTTCTGGATCTTCAGCACCTCGACGCTGCGGCGCGCCTCGTAGCCTTCGAGCACGTGGTCGACGGTACCGCCCTGCTCGAATTCGTTCGCGAGATCGATCGCATCTTCGAGCGCGAGCTTGGTGCCCGAGCCGATCGAGAAATGTGCCGTGTGCGCGGCGTCGCCCATCAGCACAACAGGCACCGAGCGGCCTTCGACGTCGATGCGGTGCGTCCAGCGCTCGCACACCACACGCGGAAAGCGGATCCAGTTGGCCGAGCCGCGCAGGTGCGTGGCATTGCTGATCAGCGAGTGGCCGCCCAGGTACTTGGCAAACAGCTTCTCGCAGAAGGCGATGGCCTCGGGCTGCTCCATCTGATCGAGGCCGTGGGCCTTCCACACGGCTTCGGGCGTCTCGACGATGAAGGTGGAGGTCTTGTCGTCGAACTGGTAGGCATGCGCCTGGAACCAGCCGTGCTCGGTTTCCTCGAAAGCGAAGGTGAAGGCGTCGAAGGTCTGGTGCGTGCCCAGCCACACGAAGCGGCAGTTGCGCAGGTCGACGTCGGGCTTGAACACGTCGGCATAGCGCTGGCGGATGCGGCTGTTGAGGCCATCGCTCGCGATCACGAGGTCGGCCTTGTACTGCGCGGCGATCGCCTGGTCGTCGGTGGCGTCGGTTTCGAACACGAGGTCCACGCCCAGCGCGAGGCAGCGCTCCTGCAGGATGTTGAGCAGGCGCTTGCGCCCGATGCCGCAGAAGCCGTGACCACCCGAGCGCACCTGGCCGCCCTTGAAGAAGACCTGGATGTCGTCCCAGTGATGGAACTCGTTGCCGATCAGCGCGGCGGTGTCGGCATCGGCCGCCTTGAGGTTGCCCAGCGTCTGATCGCTCAGCACCACGCCCCAGCCGAAGGTGTCGAAAGGGCGGTTGCGTTCCACCACCGTGATCTGCAGCGCAGGGTTGCGCGCCTTCATCAACAGCGCGAAATACAAACCCGCCGGACCGCCGCCGATGCACAGGATGCGCTGGAGGTCCGAGGCGGGAGCGGATTGGAGCGGACTGAGGCTGTTCATGGTTGAATAGTTTAGACATAAACAATCTGCTGTCAATGCTGGTTTCGTAACGGGTCCTGCAGAAGGCCGTGTAGAGACGGATGCAAACACTTGCAAAAATCAATACCATGGGCCCCATGCAAAACTTGATACCCAAGATCGAGTCGCAGCTGGCTTCGCTGCCTGTCCCCATCGCGCTGGAACTGCCGGATGGCCGGCGCGTTGCTCAGGCGGGAGCTCGCGTCACGCTGGCTTTCAAGGAGTGGACGGTGCTGGCCAAGCTGGCCGCCCGGCAGGTGGGCGCCATCGGGGAGGCCTATGTCGAGGGGAAGGTGCAGATCGAGGGCGCCATGCGCGACCTGATCGACGCTACCGTCGGCATGCTGCCCGGCAACCCGGCGGAGACCGACACCAGCTGGTGGAGCCGGCTGCAGCACCGCGCCAAGTCGCGCGGCTCGCATTCGCTGCGCAAGGACGCCGCGCAGATCGAGTTCCACTACGATGTTTCCGACGATTTCTACGCACTGTGGCTCGATCCGCGCCGCGTGTATTCATGCGCCTACTTCCGCACGCCCGAGCTCACGCTGGCCGAGGCGCAGGAGGCCAAGCTCGACCACATCTGCCGCAAGCTGATGCTGCAGCCGGGCGAGCGCTACCTGGACATCGGCTCCGGCTGGGGCGCGCTGCTGCTGTGGGCCGCGGAGCACTACGGCGTGGACGCCACTGGCATCACGCTGTCCAGGAACCAGCACGCGCATGTGCAGCGGCTCATCGAGGAAAGGGGCCTGCAAGGCCGGGTTCGCGTGGAGTTGCGCGACTATCGCGAGCTGCCGGACGCCCAGCCGTTCGACAAGATTTCCTCCGTGGGCATGTTCGAGCACGTAGGCGCGGCCAACATGCCAACGTACTTCCGAAAGATCCACACGCTGCTCAAGCCGGGCGGCCTGGTGCTCAACCACGGCATCACCTCGGGTGAGCTGAACTATCGGCAGCTGGGCGCGGGCATGGGCGACTTTATCGAGAAGTACATCTTCCCCGGCGGCGAGTTGCTGCACGTGACGCACGTGCTGCGCGAGACAGCGGCGGCGGGCCTGGAGATGGTCGACACCGAGAGCCTTCGCCCGCACTATGCGCGCACGCTCTGGGCCTGGTCGGATGCGCTCGAGGCGCAGCTGGACACCGCGCGCGAGGTGCTGCAGCGCAGCGGCGGCCGCCAGGGCGAGAACGCGGAGCGCGTACTGCGCGCCTACCGCCTGTACCTGGCGGGTTCTGCCATGAGTTTCGAGCAGGGATGGATCTCCCTGCACCAGATGTTGTCGACAAAGCCTGACGGCAATGTAGGGCGCGCAGACGTCTTGCGCGGCGCGCAATCGGTGTACCCTTTTGCCCGTGACTACATCTACAAGTGAGTGAGAAACACCATGCTCTATCGGTTCCAGTCCCGGGCTTCCGCTGATTTCGTGATGCTCGAAGTGCACGCGCGCCAACTGCTCGACATCATCGGCAAGTCGGCCGCGCCGCAAGGCATCGTCACGGTCGAGCAGATTCCAGGCGCCATCTCCGCGCTCGAGGCCGCACTGGCCCGCGAGGGCAGCAATGCCCACAACAACGACGACTACGCCGTCGAAGGCCACACCAGCGACGCCGAGAAGCAGCATGTAGGACTGCACCAGCGTGCAGCCCCCCTGCTTCACATGCTCAAGGACTCCCTGGCCGACAAGAAGGACGTGACCTGGAAGACCTGAGCGTCCCGGTCAGTCGACCTTTGCGCCGGAGTCCTTGACGACTTTCGCCCACTTCACATGCTCGCTCGCAATGAGCTTGGTGAAGTCGGCCGGTGAATTGCCGCTCGGGATCGCACCCTGCGCGAGCATCTTCTCCTTGATGGCGGGCGTGCCGAGCGACTTGGCCACTTCCTGCTGAATCCGGTTCACGATCTCAGGCGAGGTGCCGGCCGGCGCCAGCAGGCCGAACCATGAGCTCGCCTCGAATCCCTTGAGCGTCGGCCCGCCCGCTTCCTCTACCGTCGGAAGGTCGGGCAGCGCCGGCGAGCGCTGCGAGCTGGTCACGGCCAGCGCGGTGAGCTTGCCGCCCTTGATCTGCGCCATCGACGAGGGCAGGTTGTCGAACATCACGTCGGCATTGCCGCCCACCATGTCGAGCAGCGCCGGGCCCGAGCCCTTGTACGGGATGTGCGCCATGAAGGTGCCGGTCATGCTCTTGAAGAGCTCGCCCGCCAGGTGGATCGAGGTGCCGCTGCCGCTCGATGCCATGTTCAGCTTGCCCGGGTTCGCCTTGGCGTACTTGATGAAGTCCTGCACGTTGTGGATGTTCAGCGCCTTGGCTTTGTCGGCGTTCATCTCCATCACGTTCGGCACGGCCGCCACCAGCGTGATCGGCACGAAGTCCTTGATCGGGTCGAAGGGCAGCTTGGGGTACAGCGCGCGGTTGATGCCGTGCGTGCCCACCGTGCCCATCAGGAGCGTGTAGCCGTCGTTCGGTGCGCGCGCCACGATCTCGGCGCCCACGTTGCCGCCCGCGCCCGCGCGGTTGTCCACGATGAATTGCTGGCCGAAGGCCTTGGAGAGCTCGGGCGCGACGGCCCGCGCCAGGATGTCGGTGGTGCCGCCGGCCGCGAAGGGCACGACGATGCGCACGGGCTTGGTCGGCCAGGTGCCCTGGGCCCACGCGGCGGGCGCCATCAGGGCGATGGCGGCAGCGGCCGACGCCGTCAGCGCGGCCCGGCGATTCGTTTTGAAAGATAAGTTCATGCGCGTGTTTGTACAGGTGAACCATCCCGGTCGCCGCGAGTGAAAACCCCGGGAACCGGCGCTTTCAGGCCACCTGCATCCGCTCGGCGAAGCGCTCGCTGCGAAAGCGCTCCAGCACGAAGTCGACGAACGCGCGCGTCTTGGGCGGCAGCAGCTTCTTGCTCGGGTAATAGAGCCACACCACGCCTGCGTCGAAATGCCATTCGGGCAGCAGCCGCACCAGTTCGCCGCTGCGCAGGCCCCGCTCGACGAAAGGCATCGGCAGCATGGCCACGCCCAGTCCCATCAGCGCGGCATGCGCGATCGCCTCGGGGTCGTTGAAGATCGCGCGCGGCCGCGGCAGCTCCACCGTGGCCTGTTGACCGCCCGCATGCTGCAGCGTCCAGCTGCGCAACCGCCCTGTGGGCGAGGAGCGCCGCAGCAGCGCGTCGAGTTGCGCCAGGTCGGCGGGTTGCCCGGGCAGTTCGCGCCCCGCCAGGTAGGCCGGCGAGGCGACCGCCACCACGTGGATGCGCGACAGCTCGCGCGCCACCATGCCGGGCGACAGCTCGATGCCGCCGCCGATGGCAGCATCGAAGCCCTCGCCGACCAGGTCCACTTGCTGGTTGTCGAAGTACCAGTCGGGCAGGATGGCCGGATAGCGCGCCAGGAAGTCGCCCATCATCGGCAGCACGTACTCGCGCCCGAAGGCTTGGCCCATGCTCACTTTCAGGGTCCCGGACGGCTGGCCGTCGTCCTTGGCCAGGCCCGCCACCGCTTCCTGCAGCGTGGCGAGTGGCCCGCCGATCTGCGCGAGGAAGCGCTCCCCGCCCTCGGTCAGCGTGAGACGGCGCGTGCTGCGCTGGAAGAGGCGCACGCCCAGCCGCGCCTCGAGCCGCGCCACATTCTTGCTGACCGCGGCCGGCGTGAGCCCGAGGCGCCGGGCCGCCGCCGAGAAGCTGCCGCCCTCCGCGCTCTGGACGAAGGACTCGAGGTGATTGAGCGGTTCCATGCGTCCATTTTCGATCTCATCTTCAACTTTTGGTTGAATTTGATTGCCTTGATTGATGACTACCGGGAAGGGAGTGGAATCCCGACACTGAAGTCATTCCTCCACTGATCCAACGGAAAAAATCATGGCTTCCACCGCTTCCACCTCCTCTTCTTCTCCCGTCCTGGCCGGCAAGGCCGCCTTCGTCACCGGCGGTTCGCGCGGCATTGGCGCGGCCATCGTGCGCCGCCTGGCGCGCGACGGCGCCGCCGTGGCCTTCACCTATGTGAGCGCCCAAGCCGAAGCCGACAAGCTGGCGGCCGAGGTCCAGGCCGCCGGCGGCCGGGCACTGGCTATCCGCGCCGACGCCGGCGATGCCGCCGCGCTGTCGGCCGCCGTCGCGCAGGGCGCGAGCGCCTTCGACCGGCTGGACATCCTCGTCAACAACGCCGGTGTTTACCTCGGCGGCGAGCTCGACACCTTCTCGCTCGCGGATTTCGACCGCACCGTGGACGTCAACGTGCGCGCCGTGTTCGTCGCCGCGCAAGCCGCCGCGCGCCACATGGGCGATGGCGGGCGCATCGTCAACATCGGCAGCATCAACGCCGAGCGCGTGCCGGCGGCCGGCGCCAGCGTCTACGCGATGAGCAAGGCCGCGATCGTCGGCCTCACGCGCGGCCTGGCACGCGACCTGGGCGCGCGCGGCATCACGGTGAACAACGTGCAGCCCGGCCCGGTCGATACCGACATGAACCCCGCCAGCGGACCGCGCGCCAGCTCGATGCACGACGTCATGGCCCTGCCGCGCCACGGCCGCGCCGAAGAGATCGCCGGCATGGTCGCCTACCTCGTGGGCCCGGACGGCGGTTTCGTCACCGGCGCGAGCCTGAGCGTCGACGGCGGGTACACGGCCTGATCCCCGGCTCTGACGCGGCGGGCGCGATGAGCCCGCCGCGTCAGCCCAAGAGCTTCTTCGCGCCTGCCACGATGGCCTCCACGCCGACGCGCGACTGCACTTCCAGCACCGGCGAGTAGCCGACCGGAATGCGCGGCGCGCCCAGCCGCGCGATGCGGCAGCCCGTAGCCTCCGCGGCGCTGGCCGCGATCTCCGCACCGAAGCCCGCGGCCTGCACCGCCTCGTGCACCACCAGCAATCGCCCGGTGCGCGCGCACGAGGAGAGCACCGTCTCGCGGTCCCACGGCCACAGCGTGCGCAGGTCGACCAGGTCCACCGCAATGCCTTCGGCCGCGAGCGCATCGCACGCTGCAGCGCAGGCCTGCATCTGCCGGCTCCAGCTCACGAGGGTGAGCGCATTGCCTTCGCGCACGCGGGCCGCCTTGCCGAGCGGCACGGCGATGTCTTCATCGACTTCGCCGCGCAGGCCCCACAGCGTCTTGTGCTCGATGTAGACCACCGGGTCGCCGCATTGCAGCGCAGCGCGCAGCAGCCCGTAGTTGTCCTGCGGCGTCGAAGGGCTCACCACCACCACGCCCGGCAGGTGCGCGAACCACGCTTCGAGCGATTGCGAATGCTGCGCGGCCGACGCGTCCCAGATGCCGCCCGGCATCCGCGCCACCAGCGGCACGCGGCCCTGGCCGCCGAACATGAAGCGGTTCTTGGCGGCCTGGTTCACCAGTTCGTCCATGCCGCAGAGCGCGAAGTCGACCACGCGCATCTCCACGACCGGACGCAGCCCCGCGAGTGCCATGCCCACGCCGGCACCCATGATCGCGGCCTCGCTGATCGGCGTGTCGATCACGCGTTCGGTGCCGAAGGTTTGCTGCAGCCCCTTGTACTGGCCGAAGATGCCGCCGCGGCCCACGTCTTCGCCGAGCACGACCACGCGTGCATCGGCTTCCATCTCGCGCTGCACGGCGAGCACGGCGGCTTCGGCGTAACTCAGTTCCTTGCTCAATGCCATTGGCCCGCTCCAGTGGTCTGCACGTCGGTGAATGCGTCGCTCGCATCAGGCCAGGGCGCTGCATCGGCGATGGCCAGCGCGGTATCGACTTCGTCGCGCGCCGCGTTCTCGATGGCGTCGAGCGTGGCCGCGCTCACGCCCGTCGAGAGCAGATGGCCGCGCGTGCGCGCGATCGGGTCGGTTTCGAGCGCCGCGGCCAGCTCGGTCGGATCGCGGTAGGCCGCGAGATCGACCGACACATGCCCTTTCACGCGGTACGTCAGCGCATGCAGCAGGCGCGGCCCGGCGCCGCCGCGCACTTCATTCACGAGCCGCGCGGCAGCCTCGTGCACCGCGAACACGTCGTTGCCATCGACCTGCGTGGCCGCGATGTCCATCGATGCGGCGCGCGCCGAGGCGCCGTCGCCGGCCGTCATCGGCCCGCTCGCGGTGGTCGCGCTCCAACGGTTGTCCTCGCAGACGAAGAGCACCGGCAACTCGTACACGCGCGCCCAGTTCAGTGCTTCGAGAAAGGGGCCGCGGTTGATCGCACCGTCGCCGAAGAAGCAGACAGTGATGTCGTCACTTTTCTTCATCAGCTTCTGCGCATGCGCCGCGCCAACCGCGATCGGCAGTCCCGCCGCCACCACGCCGTTGGCACCGAGCATGCCGACCGAGAAATCCGCGATGTGCATCGAGCCGCCCTTGCCGCCATTGAAGCCCGTGGCCTTGCCGAAGAGCTCGCACATCATGCGGGTGAGGTCTGCGCCCTTGGCCAGCGTGTGGCCGTGGCCGCGGTGGGTAGAGGTGAGGTAGTCGCTTGTGCGCAGGTGCGCGCACACGCCTGCGGGCACGGCCTCCTGTCCGGTCGAGAGGTGCAGCGGGCCGCGCACTTTCGCGGCGGCGCCGGCCTGCTGGCCGTAGGCGCTCACGCCGCCCTGGCTTGCAGTTTCGGCGGCGTTCTCGAAGGCGCGGATGCGCACCATCGTGCGGTACAGCGCCTCGCCGGCGCCGGGGGGAATGCTCGGGTCCATCGGTGTCTCCAGTGCTTTTTTTGTACTCGCGATCATGCCCGAGGACTCGCGGCGAGGCATTCGCGGGAGTGACCTTCGGCACTGGCCGTGCGGGCGCGGCGCCCCTATCGTCGGGCGCTAACCTTGGCGCCCATGCATCTTCCGTTTCTCCCCATGCTGTCCCTCGCTGCATTGCTGGCTCTGCCAACAACGGGCACCGCTCAATCGCCGCAACATCCACCCCTGCTGACGCCATTGCCGGCCGAGCGCATCGTGCCACTGCAGGGCGAGCGTTGCACCTGCGCGCTGGTGCCCGCCGGCCGCTCGGGCGTGCCGCCGTCCTTCGACACGGTCCTTGCATCGAGCACGGCCGAGGAAGTGCGCGTCGTGCTGAACGGGCGTGAACGCGAGCTCTCGAATGCCCGCAGCAAGAAGATCGGCCGCGACTGGGTCAACACCTACCGCAGCGACGGTGCGGTGGTCACCATCCGCTCGCGCGAAGTGCCCTTTGCGCCGACCTGCGCCAACCACCCCGATCCGCCGTCCGAGGGCTCTTGCTACGCCGGCGAACTCCGGGCCTCCGTGGATGGCGGCGCGCCGCAGGGCCGGCCGATCGTGCAGGTGTGCGGGTGCTGAACATGGCCACGATCCGCCTGCGCACCCTGCTGCTCGCCGTGGCGGGCGCCGCGCTGCTGGCCGCCGCCGGCTATCGCGTCGTGACTTACACCAACCTCAACCCCGGCCAGGAGGTGGGCGCCGTGGTCGACGAGTTCAACGGCGTGAAGGTCTACTACAACGGCGGCGTCAACAACTCGGAAGGCCGCAATCTCTCGCGCGACGGCTACAACCTGGGCATCAAGTACCAGTGCGTGGAGTTCGTCAAGCGCTACTATTTCGAGCGCTTCAACCACCGCATGCCGGACGCCTTCGGCAACGCGAAGGATCTCTTCGACGCGAAAACGCCGCAGGGCGCACTCAACCCGAAGCGCGGGCTCGTGCAGTACCGCAACGGCGAGGCCGAGAAGCCGCAGGTCGACGACCTCGTCATTTTTCCGCCCACGCTTTTCAATCCGTACGGCCACGTCGCGATCGTTGCGGGCGTGACCGAACGCGAGGTCGAGATCGTCCAGCAGAACCCCGGCCCGTTCTCGGGCAGCCGGGCCCGCTTTGTCTTGGAGGCCGTCGATGGCCGCTGGAAGATGGCGGGCAGCGCACTGGGCTGGCTCCGGGTGGCCGCAGCCCCTTCATCGACGCCCGCTCCGCACTGATTCGTTGCATTCTGGCGCTCGGGAATTCCCCGATGCCAATCCTGCGTACCAGATGGGATAGTTAGTTCGCCTTTCAAACTAACTAATTTCTTACACGGCAGGAGAGACACCGATGCAACTCAAACAAACTTTGGCCGCCATGGCCTTCGGCCTCACCGCCGTGAGCGCACTGGCCCAGACCGTGGTCGGCGTGAGCTGGTCCAACTTCCAGGAAGAGCGCTGGAAGACTGACGAGGCGGCCATCAAGGCGCAGCTCGAAAAGCTCGGCGCCAAGTACATCAGCGCCGACGCGGGCGGCTCGCCCGAAAAGCAGTTGGGCGACATCGAGGGCCTGATGTCCAAGGGTGCCAAGGCGCTCATCGTGCTCGCGATGGACAAGGACGCGATCCTGCCCGCCATCACCAAGGCCACGCGTCAGAAGGTGCCTGTCGTCGCGTACGACCGCCTGATCGAAGCGCCCGGCGTCTTCTACATCACCTTCGACAACGTCGAGGTCGGCCGCATGGAAGCGCGCGAGGTGCTCAAGGTCAAGCCCAAGGGCAACTACGTGATCATCAAGGGCTCGCCGAGCGACCCGAACGCCGACTTCCTGCGCGCCGGCCAGCAGGAGGTGCTCGAGGCCTCCATCAAGAAGGGCGACATCAAGATCGTCGGCGACGAGTACACCGAAGGCTGGAAGCCCGAGGTCGCGCAGAAGAACATGGAGCAGATCCTCACCAAGAACGCCAACAAGGTCGACGCGGTGGTGGCTGCCAACGACGGCACCGCCGGCGGCGCCGTCGCGGCGCTCACGGCCAAGGGCCTGCGCGGCGTGCCGGTGTCGGGCCAGGACGCCGACTTCGCCGCGCTCAACCGCGTGGCGCTCGGCACGCAGACCGCCACCATCTGGAAGGACTCGCGCGAACTCGGCCGCGAAGCCGCCAGCGCCGCCGTCGCGCTCGCGGGCGGCAAGCCGGTCGAGAAGGCCGCGCCATGGGCCGGCGGCGCGAAGAAGATCTCGCTCTCCTCGCGCCTGCTCACGCCGGTGCCGATCACGCGCGACAACCTCGACGTGATCGTCAAGGCCGGCTGGATCAAGAAGGACGAGCTCTGCAAGGGCGTCCAGGCTGCCAGCGCACCCGCGGCCTGCAAGTAAGCAAGCCAAACCGCCAGTCGTCAATCCGCGCGATGCAAGCGTCAGGCCGGGCTCTCGATGCCCGGCCGGAACGCGGTCGCGCATCCGCTTTGCGGGGGTATCCAAAAAATGAGCAATGAAACTCCGGGATGGTGGCGCCGCACGGGCGTCGACCTGCGCCTGATCCTGATGTGCGTGCTGCTGGTCGTCATGGCGGTGGCCTTCAGCATCATGTCGGGCGGCGTGTTTCTCTCGCCCGAAAATCTCTACAACGTCGCGCAGCAGACCGCCGTGGTGGGCATCGTCTCCACCGTGATGGTGCTGATCATCGTGGCGCGCCACATCGACCTGTCGGTCGGCTCGGTGATGGGTTTCGTCGGTGTGCTCATCGCGTACCTTCAATACACCTCGGGCTGGTCGTGGCCTACGGCCTGCCTCGCGGGCCTGGCGGTGGCGCTCTTGGTGTCGATCTATCAGGGCTGGCTCACGGCCGTGCTCGGCGTGCCCTCGTTCGTGGTCACGCTCGGCGGCCTGATGTCGTTCCGCGGCGCGGCCTTCCTCGTGGCCGACGGCAAGACGCAACCCGTGAACGACGAATTCTTCCAGCGCCTGGGCGGCGGCTATGACGGCGGCGTCGGCACCACCGCAAGCTGGGTGATCGCGGCGTTGGTGGCGCTCGTGCTCTTCGGGCGCATGGTGCAGAAGCGCCGCGCGCGCCAGCGCTACGAGATGCCGACCGAGGCGCTCTGGCTCGACGTACTCATCACGGCTGTGCCGGTGGCGGTGGTCTTCGGCTTCGCAGCGGTCATGAACAACTACCAGATCTCGTCCAAGTCGGAGCCGCAGGGCATTCCGATTCCGGTGCTCATCTGGGCAGTGGTCGCCATCGTGCTGTCGTTCATCGTGCACCGCACGCGCTTCGGGCGCTATGTGTTCGCGATGGGCGGCAACCCCGATGCGGCGGCGCTCGTGGGCATTCCGGTCAAGCGCGTGACGCTGATGCTCTTCGCGCTGCTGGCGGTGCTGGTCACCGTCGCGGCCATCGTGTCGATCGCGCGACTCAACGCGGGCACCAATTCGCTGGGCACCGGCATGGAGCTCTACGTGATCGCAGCGGCCGTCATCGGCGGCACGGCGCTCGCGGGCGGCAGCGGCTCGATCTTCGGCTCGGTGCTGGGCGCGCTCATCATGCAGTCGCTCGACAGCGGCATGCTGCTGCTCGATGTGCCCATCGGCAAGCGCATGGTCATCATCGGCCAGGTGCTGATCGTGGCGGTGGTGTTCGACGTGCTGTACCGCCGCAAGTTCGGGGAGAACTGACATGGCCGACATCGACACCTCCAAACCCCTCGTCGAGCTGCGCGAGATCCGCAAATCCTTCGGCGGCGTGAAGGCCGTGGACGGCGTGAGCGTGAACCTCTACCCCGGCGAAGTGGTCGCGCTGCTCGGCCACAACGGCGCGGGCAAGTCCACGCTGATGAAGATGCTCGCGGGCGCCTACCCCATCGACTCGGGCGACACGCTCATCGCGGGCGAGAAGGTCAACATCCGCACCCCCGCCGAGGCGCAGGGCCAGGGCATCGAGACCATCTACCAGACGCTCGCGCTCGCCGACAACCTCGACTCCGTTTCCAACCTCTTCCTCGGCCGCGAGAAGATGACGCGCTGGAACACGCTCGACGACCACTTCATGGAAGTGCAGGCGCGCAAGGTGTTCCATCGCCTAAACAAGAACTTCACCAACATCCGCGTGCCGGTGCGCCGTCTCTCGGGTGGCCAGCGGCAGGTGGTGGCGATCTCGCGCGCGCTGTATTTCAATGCGCGCATCCTCATCATGGACGAGCCGTGCGCAGCGCTCGGGCCCGAAGAGACCGCGATGGTCGGCGGCCTCGTGAAGCAGCTCAAGGCCGATGGCGTGGGCATCTTCCTCATCACGCATGACATGCCCGACGTGTTCTCGCTGAGCGACCGCCTCGCGGTCATGAAGAACGGCAAGCTCGTGGGCACCTACCGCACCGAAGACGTCACCGAAGACGAGGTGCTCGGGATGATCATCGCGGGCAAGCGTCCCGAGGGCAAAGAGCAGGCGCATCACGCAGCAACAGCCGCAGTGACCGCCTGAACCGTTCGGCGACATGAAGACCATCGGCGACCAGCAGCTCTTGAAGCGCATGAACCGCAGCGTGCTGCTGCGGTTGCTGCGCGCGCAGCCGGGGCTCTCGCGTGCTCGGCTGGCCACCGAGAGCGGCCTCACGAAGTCCACCGTGAGCCTGCTGGTGCGCGAGCTGCTCGATGAAGGCTGGCTCAAGGAATCCGATGCGGCGGTGAACGACGGGCTCGGCCGGCCCTCGACGCCGCTGCAGATCAATGTCGGCGTGCGCGCTCTGATGGGCGTGGAGATTGCGGTGGAAACCGTGCGGCTCGTGTGCGTCTCGCTGCAGGGCGAGGTGCTGTACTCCAATACCCACGGGCTCACCGACGGATCGCCCGCCGGCGTCTGCGCGCAGGTGGCGCGCATGGCCTCGGCCGCGCACAAGCAGCTTGATGCGCTGGGCCTGCGCCTGTCGAGCATCGGCGTGTGCGTGCCGGGCGCGGTGGACGATTGCACCGGCGTCGTCCGCTTCGCGCCCAACCTCGGCTGGCGCAACGTGAGCCTCTTGCCCGCGCTCGAAAAGTCGTTCGCCGCCGTGGGCCTGCCCCACGTCACCGTGCAATTGCAGAACGATGCCGATGCGGCCGTGCTCGGCGAATACGAATTCGCCGCGGGCGAGGGCGAAGATCCGCTGATCTTCGTGAGCTGCGATGTCGGCGTGGGCGCGGGCGTGGTGCTGAACGACCGCCTCTTCACCGGTGCGCAGGGCATGGCGGGCGAGATCGGCCACACGATTCTCGAACTCGACGGTCCGCTGTGCTCGTGTGGCCGGCGCGGTTGTGCCGAGGCCTTCTTCGGCTCGCGCACGCTGGAGCGCGAGGGCGTGGACATGCCGCGCGCCGCGGCCTTCTTCGGTGTGCTGCTGCAGAACCTGTGGGTGACCTTCAATCCGCGCGCGATCGTGCTCGGCGGCAAGTCATGCGCAGCGCATCGCGGCTTCGTGCAGGCCGCGTTCGAGGCAGTGAAGCACCATGCGGACGGCGCGGGCATGCCGGCGCCCGGGCTGCGCATCGCGCGCTATGCGGAGCTCGCACCCGCGGTCGGCGCTGCGGCACTGGCATTGCACGAATACTTAAGGCCGCTGCAACCCGATGCGAGAACGCGCCGCGCGCGTGCCGCACAGGTTTCCGCTGCGGCCTGAGCCATCGGCCTACGCGCGCCGCGCGATCGATGCCCTAACGTTCAAGTATTCCGCCTCCAGGAGTCCAGGCCATGACGCGTTCCTCCGCCCAGTTCACCCAACCCGCCGAGTCCTCGTCGTCCTCCGCATTGCTTGTCGTGATCGCCGTGCTCATCGGCCTTGCGGGTCTCGCGCTCGTGGTCGCGGGCGCATGGCTCATCGCACTCGGCGGCTCGTGGTACTACCTCGTGGCGGGGCTCGGGCTCATCGCCTCGGCCTTGCTGCTCAGGCGTGGTGGCGGCATCGGGTTGTTGTTCTATGCGGCGGTGGTGCTGCTCACGCTCGTGTGGGCGTTGTGGGAAGTGGGCTTCGACTGGTGGCCGCTGGCCGCGCGCGGCGATGTGTTCTTCGTGGTCGGCCTGTTCCTCCTCACGCCGTGGGTCGCGCGCTCGCTTGCACGCCGCGATGCAACGGGCATCGGCCGTGCGCGCGGCGTGCTCGGCGTGGTGCTCGCGGCTTTCCTGCTGGCTGCCGTGTTCTCGTGGACGCGCGAGCCCGGCCGCATCGAGGGCATCGCGCCGTTGCCCGATGCGCCGAGCAACGCAACGGCCACCGCGCTCGCCAGTCCGCCTCCGCCGAAGGACGACTGGACCGCTTACGGCGGCACCGGTTTCGGCCAGCGTTATTCGGCACTCGACCAGATCACGCCGGCCAACGTCGGGCAGCTCGAGGAGGCCTGGCACTTTCGCACCGGCGATGTGCGCGGCCAGCCCGGCGATCCGGAAGAGACGACCTTCGAAGTCACGCCGCTGAAGATCGGCGAGCGCTTGTTCCTCTGCACGCCGCACCAGGCGGTGGTGGCGCTCAACGCGACCACGGGCGAGCAGCTCTGGCGCTACACGCCCGAGATCAAGCGTCCGCTCGCGCTGCAGCATCTGACCTGCCGGGGCCTGTCTTACTACGCGGGCAGCGCGGCCTCAACCACCGCCGCATCGAAACCGGCGCCTTCGCCTTCGGCACCCACGGGCGACTGCGACGCGAAGCTCTTCATGCCCACCGCCGACGGCCGCGTCCTCGCGCTCAACCCCGAGAACGGCAAGCCTTGCCTCGCTTTCGGTGGCGGCAGCGGGCAGATCGATCTCTGGAAGAACATGCCCAACGTGAGCCTGGGCGCGTACTACTCGACCTCGCCGGTCGTCGTGACGCGCTCGCTGATCGTGGTGGGCGGTACGGTGCTCGACAACGTCTCGACCAAGGAAACCTCGGGCGTGATCCGCGCCTTCGACGTGAACACCGGCGCGCTGGTGTGGAACTGGGATTCGGGCAGCCCCGAAGAAACCGCGCCCATCGCGGCCGACCGCACCTACACCGTCAACTCGCCCAACAGCTGGTCGATCTCCAGCGTGGACGAGGCGCTGGGACTGGTCTACGTGCCCACGGGCAACCAGCCGCCGGACCAGTGGGGCGGCAAGCGCACCGAGGGCGCGGAGCGCTATTCGTCGTCGGTGGTGGCACTCGACCTGGCGAACGGCCGCGTGCGCTGGAGCTTCCAGACGGTGCACCACGACCTCTGGGACTACGACGTGCCCGCGCAGCCGAGCCTCATCGACCTGCGCGTGGGCAGCGAGACCATCCCGGCGCTGGTGCAGCCGACCAAGCAGGGCGAACTCTTCGTGCTCGACCGGCGCAACGGCAAGCCGATCGTGCCGGTGAACGAGCGGCCCGCGCCGCAGGGCGCGGCCACGGGCGACCGCACCGCGCCGACGCAGCCGGTGTCGGGGCTCTCGTTCGATCCGCCCGCGCTGACGCCGGCCGACATGTGGGGCGCGACGGTGTTCGACCAGCTCGCGTGCCGCATCGCGTTTCACCGGCTGCGCTACGAAGGCCGCTTCACGCCGCCGTCGACACAGGGCTCGCTGATCTACCCCGGCAACTTCGGCGTCTTCAACTGGGGCAGCATCGCGGTCGATCCGCAGCGGCAGATCGCCTTCACCACGCCGGCGTCGCTGGCCTTCGTGTCGCGACTGGTGCCGCGTGCGGACGACACCACGCGCTATGTGCAGGGCAAGGGGCAGCCGACCGGCAGCCTGCCCGCGCTCAATGAAAACTTCGGCGCGCCGTTCGCGATCAAGCTCAACCCGTTCACCTCGGTGCTGGGGCTGCCGTGCCAGGCGCCGCCCTGGGGGCACGTGGCGGGGGCGGACCTGCGCAGCGGCAAGGTCATCTGGATGCACAAGAACGGGACGGTGCGCGACAGCTCGCCATTGCCGCTGCCGTTCGCGATGGGCGTGCCGAATCTCGGCGGGCCTGTGATGACCGCGGGTGGCGTGGCCTTCCTGTCGGGCACGCTCGACCAGTACGTGCGCGGGTACGACGTGGGCAACGGCAAGGAGCTGTGGCGCAGCCGGCTGCCCGCAGGCGGACAGGCCACGCCGATGACCTACCGCGGCAGCGATGGGCGGCAGTACGTGGTGGTGGCTGCGGGTGGGCATGGTTCGCTCGGTACGCGGACCGGGGACCATGTGATCGCCTACGCGCTGCCCAAGCGCTGAAGACAGGCGCGTCAGTCGGCTGCAGGCATATCGCTGTCGCGCCAGCCGCGCATTCGGCGGTACAGCGTGCCGCGCGACACGTTGAGCTGGCGCGCGGCCTGGGACACGTTGCCGCCATGCGCAGCGAGCGTTTCCTCGATCAGCTTGCGGCTGTGTTCGCGCAAGGTTTCGGCATGCGGCACCTGCTCGTCATCGGTTGCGGCTGTGCCGTCTTCGCTGTCAGTGGCCGCGGCGGCCGTGTGCTCGACAGGCGTCGACGCATGCAGGCCAGGCATCGCCACCGCGTGCTTGAAGTCCACGCCGTTCGCGCCCTTCAGATGCGCCAGCACCCACACGCCAAGACCACTCGCGAGCCGCAGCGGCTGCGCAGATTCACGGCGCCCCAGCCGCAACAGGCTCGCAAGGTCATGCCCCAACAGGCATTCGACATCGCGCTCGCCGGCCGCTTCGGGCAAGCGCCCGAGCAACCGCGCGCCGGCGTTGTTGAGCCACGCGATGGTGCCGTCCGGCGCAATGCCCGCGAGCGCCTCCAGCGGCGTGCCAAGCAGCGTCGGGCTCGCCTGGAAACGCAGGATGAGGTGGTCGCGCGACTGCGCCTGCAGCAGGCGGTTCTCGATCGTCGTCGCATAGAGCGACACCATCGACGCCGCATCGAACCCGAAGCGCCGCGCCTCCACCGTGAGGTCCAGCACGCCGGCCAATCGCCCCGTCACATCGCGGATCGGCGCGGCTGCGCACTGCATTTCGCGCAGCACGTCGAAGTAGTGCTCCGCGCCATCGACGGTGCAGGCCTGCCCTGTGGTGGCGACGATGCCGGGTGCGGTCGTGCCAACGATGCGCTCGGAGATGTTCACGCCCACGCGCGCGGTCTTGCGCAGCACCGGCTGGTGCGCGGCGGCGGGCTGGTGCGTGACGTGCACCACCACGCCTTCGTGGTCGGTGAGGATCACGCGGCAGTCGGTGCCGGCGAGCGCGTGCTCCATCTGCCCGAGCTCCTGCCGCGCGACATCGAGCAGCTCGCGGTTGCGCGCGAGCGTGGCGTGCAGGCGGCTCGGTGTGACGGCATCGAAGGGAACGATGCGCTGCCGGTCGGCATGCGTGCGTGTGCAGCGCATCCACGACTGCAGCACCGCCTCGCCGATGAGGCCCGAGGGCCGCACGCCTTCCTCGAAGAATTGCCGCCGCGCGAGCGCCACGCGCTGCGCGGGCGTGTTGGCGAAAAGTTGGTGCGGCGCATTCGCCGTGCCGAGCCTGTCGAATTTTTCGAGGGCCATGTCGTTCGATGCCTCCCAGGATTCGGGGAACCCCGTCGAATGTGTTCCGCAATGGAACAAGGCTCGATTGGGGAAATCCCGAAGATGAACGACGGCGCAGCGCGAACGATCCTTGCAGCATAAGGAGACCCACGATGAAGAAAACCACCACCGGGCTGCGCCTGCTGGCCGGCGCATTGCTGTGCCTGGGCGCATCGATGGCTGCGGCCCAGAGTCCGCAGGACCGTGCCGCCGCCGCAGTCAAGAAGGTCGACGGCAACTTCGTGCGCGCCAACGCGGCACAGAAAACCCCCGACTGGCCGAGCGTCGGCCTGGACTACGCCGAGTCGCGCTTCAGCAAGCTCGACCAGGTGAACGCCGGCAACGTGAAAGAGCTCGGGCTGGTCTGGTCGTACAACCTCGAATCCACGCGCGGCGTGGAAGCCACGCCGCTGGTGGTCGACGGCATCATGTACGTCACCGCCTCGTGGAGCGTGGTGCATGCGATCGACACGCGCACCGGGCAGAAGCTCTGGACCTTCGATCCGCAGGTCGACAAGTCCAAAGGCTTCAGGGGCTGCTGCGACGTGGTGAACCGCGGCGTGGCGCTGTACGAAGGCCGCGTCTACGTGGCCGCCTACGACGGCCGGCTCATCGCGCTCGATGCGGCCACGGGCCAGAAGGTGTGGGAGAAGAACACCATCGACGGGCAGAAGGGCAGCTACACCATCACCGGCGCGCCGCGCGTCTTCAAGGGCAAGGTGATCATCGGTAACGGCGGCGCCGAGTACGGCGTGCGCGGCTACGTCACCGCCTACGACGCGAAGACCGGCGACCAGAAGTGGCGCTGGTTCGTGGTGCCGGGCGATCCGTCCAAGCCCTTCGAGGACGAATCGATGGCGCGCGCCGCCAAGACCTGGGACCCGAGCGGCAAGTACTGGGAGGCCGGCGGCGGCGGCACCGCGTGGGACAGCTTCGCCTTCGACCCCGAGCTCAACCTGATGTACGTGGGCACCGGCAACGGCTCGCCGTGGGCGCACAAGGCGCGCAGCCCCAAGGGCGGCGACAACCTCTACCTCGGCTCGGTGGTGGCACTCGACCCCGACACCGGCAAGTACGTGTGGCACTACCAGGAAACGCCCGGCGACAACTGGGACTACACATCGACCCAGTCGATGATCCTGGCCAACGTCAAGCTCGGCGGCAAGGCACGCAAGGTGCTGCTGCATGCGCCCAAGAACGGCTTCTTCTTCGTCATCGACCGCACCAACGGCAAGTTCATCTCGGCGAAGAATTTCGTCGAGGTGAACTGGGCCACGGGCTACGACAAGAACGGCCGCCCCATCGAGATCGCCGCCGCGCGCGAGAACACCAGGCCCGGCGACAGCATCCCCGGCCCCTTCGGCGCGCACAACTGGCACCCGATGTCGTTCAACCCGCAGACGGGGTACGCGTACCTGCCCGCCCAGCACGTGCCGATCAACCTGATGGACGACAAGGCCTGGAAGTTCGACGAGAACGTGCCCGGCCGGCCGCATGGGGCGCTGGGCTGGAACACCGGCATGTTCGCCAACGCCGAGCCGCCCAAGAGCAAGCCCTTCGGCCGCCTCGTCGCCTGGGACCCGGTGACTCAGAAGGAAGCCTGGGGCGTCGACTACGCCTCGCCCTGGAACGGCGGCACGCTCACCACCGCGGGGAACCTCGTGTTCCAGGGCACGGCCGACGGGCGCCTGCTGGCCTACAACGCGAAGACTGGCGAGAAGCTGTGGGAAACACCCACCGGTACCGGCGTGGTCGCGGCGCCTTCGACCTACATGGTCGATGGCAAGCAGTACGTGTCGGTGGCCGTAGGCTGGGGCGGGGTGTACGGCCTTGCGCAGCGCGCCACCGAGAAGCAGGGGCCGGGCACGGTCTACACCTTCGCCGTCGGCGGCACCGCCAAGATGCCGGACTTCGTGCAGTACCGCATGAGCAAGCTGGTGCAGGGCGTGAAGTACGACCCCGCCAAGGTGCAGGCCGGCACGATGCTCTATGTGAGCAACTGCGTGTTCTGCCACGGCGTGCCGGGCGTGGACCGCGGCGGCAACATCCCCAACCTCGGCTACATGGATTCGGCCTACATCGAGAACCTGGACAAGTTCATCCTCAAGGGCCCGGCCATGGCGCGCGGCATGCCCGACTTCACGGGCAAGCTCTCGGGCGATGACATCGAGAGCATCAAGGCGTTCATCCAGGGGACGGCGGACGCGATCCGGCCGAAGTAGAAAGAAAAAGCCGCAGGTCCGGAGACCTGCGGCTTTTATGGATTCATTCCCGGAACACCGAGGAACCGGCTCTGCCGGGCCTCAGGTGTTGCCCCCGGTAGGGGGTTGGCGAAGCGACACGAAGTGCGCGCAGCCTGGGGGCGATCAACAGCTAGTCGGCGTAAACGCCGGCAGCCTTGATGATCGGACCCCACTTGGCGATTTCAGCCGAGACGAACTTCTTGTGTTCGGCCGGCTGGGTGCGCTTGTCGGTGGTGATCACCGCGCCCAGCGCTTCTTCGCGCTTGATGAAGCCCGGGTCCTTCATGGCGGCCGTGATGGCTTCGTTCAACTTCTTGAGCACCGGTGCCGGCGTGCCCTTGGGGGCGTACATGCCGTGCCAGATCGACACTTCGAAGTCCTTCAGGCCCGATTCGGACAGCGTGGGCAGGTCCTTCAGCGCGGGGGTGGTCAGGCGCTTGGCGGTGGTCACGGCGTAAGCCTTGACCTTCTTGGCCTCGATCTGCGAGGTGGTGTTGGTGGTCTGGTCGCACAGCAGGTCGATCTGGCCGCCCAGCAGGTCGGCGATGGCGGGGGCCGTGCCCTTGTAGGGAACCGGCGTCATCTCGACCTTGATCGCGCTCTGGAACAGGAGGCCGCACAGGTGCGAGGCGGCGCCCAGGCCGGCGTTGCCCAGGTTGATCTTGCCCTTGTTGGCGTCGATCCAGGCCGTCAGCTCCTTGTAGTTGTTGGCCGGCAGGCCGGGCTTGCCGATCAGCGTCATCGGCACTTCGTTGACCATGCCCAGGTATTCGAAGTCGGTCTCGACGTTGAACGGGAGCTTGCGGTAGAGCGCCGGCATCGTGGACATGCCGATGTGGTTCAGGAGCAGCGTGTAGCCGTCGGGGTTGGCGCGCGCCACCTTGGCGGTGCCGATGGAGCTGCCGGCGCCGGCGGTGTTGTCCACCACGATGGTGGTGCCCAGCGTCTTCTGCATGGCTTCGGCCAGGTCGCGCGCGACGCGGTCGGTCGGGCCGCCGGCTGCGAAAGGCACCACCAGCGTGACGGTCTTGCCTGCGGGGAAATCCTGGGCGTGAGCGCCGACAGCGGCAGCGGCGATCGCGGTAAGGGCAAGCAATTTCTTCATGAAGTCTCCGGGACGGTTGAGATTGAAAATCGGCCGCGATCTTATAGGCTGACCATCGCCTGACCAATCCCGAATAGCCCTTAGGTTCGTATCTGAATCCGACCCTTCTGGGGCATGATCCCTGCGCGAAAGCCGCGCCAGGGGGCGCGAAAAACAACCACAACAACGCGGCCCCCGGGGCCGCACCGAGGAGGAAATTCCAATGGATCCATGGGTCTACCCGCGCGAGCGTTGGCTCGGCAACATCACGCTCGGCCTGGGCGTGCTCGTCTGGGGGCTGCTGGTGCTCGGCACCCTGGGCCTCGCGCTCATCTACGTGCTGCTCGGCTTCATTGCCTATGTATTTGTACAGTCGGCCGTCATCGCCTGGATCAAGGGCACGGCCGTGAAGCTCTCGCCCACCCAGTTGCCCGAGTTGCATGCGCGCTTCAAGGCCTGCTGTGGCTACCTGGGCATCGAGAACCCGCCCGAGGCCTACCTGCTGCACGGCGACGGCATCTTCAACGCTTTTGCCACCCGCTTCTTCGGGCGCGACTTCGTCGTGCTGCTGTCCGACGTGGTCGATGCGATGGAAACCCAGCCCGACGGCATCAACTTCTACATCGGCCACGAGCTCGGCCATATCAAGCGCGGTCACCTCACCGGCCACGTCTGGCGCATGCCGGTGCTCTGGTTGCCGCTCCTGGGCGCGGCCTATTCGCGTGCGCAGGAATACACCTGCGACCTGCACGGCGCCGCCTGCTGCGAGGAGCCCGACTCGGCGCCCCGCGCGCTCGTGGCGCTGGCTGCCGGCGCGCAGCAGTGGCGCAACGTCGACCTGCAGCGCTATGCCGACCAGTCGGCGGGCAACAGCGGCTTCTGGGCGTCGTTCCACGAGCTGATCGGCGGCTACCCCTGGCTCACCAAGCGCGTGGCGCGCACCATCGATCCGGCGGCCAAGCTGCCCGGCCGCAATCCACTGGCCTATGTGCTCGCGATCTTCGTGCCCAACACCGGGCGTGCGGGCGGCGGCGTGTTGGCGTTGATGGTCGTGGTTGCGATCATCGGCATCCTGGCTGCGGTGGCGATCCCGGCCTACCAGGACTATCAGACGCGCGCGGTCGTCTCGCAGGCATGGTTCCAGGCTGCGCCGGTGCGCGAGACGCTCGGCACCTACTACAAGGAGAAGCAGGAGATTCCCGATTCCCTCGAGGCCGCCGGTGCGCCGGAAACCCTGCCCGACGGTTCGGCCCTGAAGCTCGACCCCGACACCATGGTGGTGGAGGTGAAGACCCCCAAGGGCACGCTGCAGATGGAGCCCTCGGCTGTCGACGACGGCGTCGAATGGCATTGCACGGCCGGCGACGGCCTGCCCGCCAAGGCGCTGCCGGTTGCCTGCCGGAAGTAATCGACCGACCAGCGCGCCAGGTACGCAAGTACAGGTGCGCGGTAAAGCGTCGTAAGAGAAGGTTGCCGCCCGTCGAACTGTCCGACAGGCAGACCCGACGCACGCCGATGCGTGGGACGTGCGAGCGCCCTAGGGTGAAGTTTCGTTGGTCCCGAAACGCACTCACAAGGAGCACATTCCCATGCCCACCATCACCACCTCGTCCCTCGACGGAATGAAGGTCGCCATCCTCGTTGCGGACGGCTTCGAGCAGGTCGAGATGACCGAGCCGCGCCAGGCGCTCGACCGTGCCGGCGCGCACACGCAGATCGTGTCCCCCGTGGACGGCAGCGTGCGCGGCTGGCACCACCACGAGGCGGCCGACCCCTTCGAGGTCGATGTGCCGCTCGAGCACGCGAAGGCCGAAGATTTCGACGCGCTGCTGCTGCCGGGCGGCGTCGTCAACCCCGACACCCTGCGCATCGACGCCAAGGCCGTGGCCTTCGTGCGCGCCTTCGTCGAAGCGGGCAAGCCCATCGCCGCGATCTGCCACGGCCCGTGGACGCTGATCGATGCCGGCGGCGTCAAGGGCAGGAAGATGACGTCGTGGCCGTCGCTGCGCGCGGACCTGCGCAATGCGGGCGCGAAGTGGAGCGATGCCGAAGTGGTAGTCGACCGCGAGCTCGTCACGAGCCGCAAGCCCGACGACCTGCCGGCCTTCAATCGGGAGATGACGAAGATGTTCGAGCTGGCGTACGAGGCCGCCCTGCATTGAGCGCCGCGCTCAGCGCGCGATGTCGGGCCCCGTATAGCGGGCGCGCGGCCTGATCAACTGCCCCTTCGCCTGCTGTTCGAGCACATGCGCCGTCCAGCCGACCGTGCGTGCCAGCGCGAACAGCATCAGCGGCGCATCGGCCGGCAGCTTGTGCACCGTCGCCATGGCCGCGAGTGCGAAGTCGATGTTCGCCGCCTCGCCCAGCAGCTTTTCGCCGGTGGCGCGCAGCGATGCGAAGGCCGGCGGCAGTTCGATGACCTCGAGCAACGCGGTGCAGCGCGCATCACCGGCGGGATAGAGCGGATGCCCGAAGGCCGCGAGCGGCCGGTCGTGTGCCAGCCATTCGCGCACCGCGGCTTCGCTGCCGAGCGCGGCGACGCTGCGCATCAATGCCTGAACGGCTGCCGCCGCGCCGCCGTGCAAAGGCCCGGTCAGCGTGGAGAGGCCCGTGAGCAGGCAGGCCGCAAGCGATGCGCCCGTGGAGGCGGTCACGCGTGCCGCGAAGGTCGATGCGTTGAGTTCATGGTCGGCCATCAGCACGAGCGCGCGGCGCAGCACGTCGGCCGCGCGCGGACGGCGCCATGCGGCGGCAAGCCGCGTGTGCAGGTGCGCCGGTTGCGCGGTCGATGGGCCGAGCAGGGCATCGGCGAGCGTGCCGATCACATCCGCCGCCTCAACCTGCAGCACGCTGCGTGAACGGCCGCGCGAAGGCGGATCGATGGCGGCGCGAGCCGCGAGTGCGAGCAAACCTGCCTGCGACGGCGTCGCCGCCTTCGAATGAACCGATGCCGAGGTCGTAGCCACGAAGCGCGGTGGCGCGCTCTCCCACAACAGCCCTGCGACATCTTCGAGCGTTGCGTGTTCGGCGAGCTCGCAAGCGTCTTGCCCGCGATACCAGAGCCGCCCCTCGGCCACTGTCGACACCGCGGAGGGAAGCACCGGCTCGCCCCACTGGATGGCCTCGCTCGCCACCGTCTCGCTGCTGCGCCTGCCGCGCGTGCGGGTCGCGATGCGCTGCACGTCGTCGCGGTGATAGAGGCTGCGGCGCGGGTCCGCCGCATCGGGCTTGGCGCGGATACGGCCGCGGCTCACGCTCGCGTAGAGCGTTTGCGGGCGCACCTGCATCAGTTCGAGCGCTTCGGCGGCGGGGAGCCAGAGGGGAGCCTTGGTCATGTTGATGGAATAGATCAAGATTGACGTCAATGTTAGCGCCGACAGAATCGATGTCATCGTGATAACCCAGGAGTACGAAACGATGAACAACGACGATGGCCTCGAAGGTGTGGTGGCCGCGCACACGGTGCTGTCCGAGGTGGACGGCGCCGCCGGCCGGCTGGTGATCCGCGGCCACCAGCTCGACGAGATCGCGCAGCGCTGGCGCTATGAAGACGTGGTGGCGCTGCTGTTCCAGAGCTTCTTCGACACCGTGCCCCATGCAGAGGCTTTGCGCAGTGCGCTCGGCCGCGCACGCCGCGAAGCCTTCGAGCGCCTGCAGCCCAACGACGATGCGGTGCTGCGCAAGATGCCGCCCATCGAAGCGGTGCGCGCGCTGCTTGCGCGGCTGCCCGATGGCGACGACCTCGCCACCGCGCTGCGGCTGGTCGCGGCGCCTGCGGTCTACACGGCGGCCGTGATGCGCTGGCGCCTCGGCGTGCAGGCCCTCGCACCCGACGAATCGCTGCCGTACGCCGTCGACATGCTGCGCATGCTCCACGGCCGCACGCCCACGGCCGCGCAGGCCGCGGCGCTCGACACCTACCTCGTCACCGTGTGCGACCACGGCCTCAACGCCTCGACCTTCGCGGCGCGCGTGGTGGCATCGACGGGCGCGGGCCTGGCATCGGCCGTGCTCGCCGGCATCAGCGCGCTCAAGGGCCCGCTGCACGGCGGCGCGCCCGGCCCGGTGCTCGATGCGCTCGATGCCATCGGCACGGCCGCCAACGCGCGCCACTGGCTCGAAGGCGCGGTGGCCAGCGGCCAGCGCCTGATGGGCTTCGGCCACCGCATCTACCGCGTGCGCGATCCGCGCGCCGATGCGCTCAAGGGCGCGCTGCGCCGGCTGAGTGTCGAGGGCAGCGTCAACGCCGCGCGCTTCGAACTGGCCGAAGCCGCGGAGCAGGCCGCGCTCGCGATCCTGCGCGAGAAGAAGCCCGACCGCGCGCTGGAAACCAACGTCGAGTTCTACACCGCGCTGCTGCTCGAAGCGCTGGGCTTCGGCCGCGAGAGCTTCACCTGCGTGTTCGCGGCCGGCCGTGTGAGCGGATGGGTGGCGCATGCGCGAGAGCAGGTGAAGAAGGGCCGGCTCATTCGTCCGCAGTCCGTGTACGTCGGACCTGCACCCGAAGAGGCCGAAGCCGCGCTCGCGCACTGATCCCGAGAGAGACAAACGCAAGGCCCACGCGCCGTCGCACCGTCATCCGGTACCCTCGTTGTCTTCGCATGCCGACCGCGGCATGCATGACGCAAGGCGAAAGTATTCCTATGACGGTGAACCCTTCCGACGAGCGCGCGCTGCGCTTGCCCCGCGACTTCGCGCTGATCGCAGTGGGGCTCGATGTGGCCATGTTCGTCATCAGCACCGTCGTGCTGCTGACGCGGTTCACGCCCGACGTCGAGCAGATCCGCAGTGCCTACGCGCAACCGGAGGTCTGGATCAGCATGCTGGCCGGCCTCGCGGTGCCCTGGACGCTGTCGGCCGTGCTCGCCTGGAGCCACGCACGCAATGCGCTCGAAAGGCTTGGCGTGGAGAACGTGGCGCTGGCGCACGATGCGAGGCTGCGCTTCGCAACGGTGTGGGCACTCGTGGTCGCGTTCAGCTACTACGGCCTGACACCGCTGTTCTTCAAGATCAGGACGCTGTTCATGCTCGGCGGCCGCTTCGAAGAGTTCTCCGGCTACTCGCCTTATCTCGGCATGGGCGCCGCCATGCTGTTGCAGTCCGTTGTCCAGCTGACGGTGCTGGTGCTCGGCATTTGGCTTGCAGCACGCCTCGCGCTGAGCCGAAGCCGCGGCCAGGACGTGGCAGTTCGCGCACCGGAGGATGCGGCCTTCGAGGTCTCCGGCGCACCGCCGCGCCGTGCCGTCGTGTGGCTGATCGCCGCGGTGTTCGCGTCGATGCAACTGTGGAGCAGCCTGGCGGTGTCCAACTGGCTTTTTCCGTCGGGTGACAACGCGCTCAGGTTGCTGCTCACCCTGGTGTTGCCGTGGCTCGCGGCCTTTGCGCTCGCGTTCTGGGGTGGCTGGCTCGGCACGCGGGCTGGCATGTCGCTGGCGCGGCCTTTCAGGGCCGTGGCCGCGTCCGTGTCGGCCTTCGTGCTGGTGCAGGTGATGAGCCTCGTCATCGCGATCGCGTGGTTCTTTCTTGCATACACGAGCTCCATGCGCATGTCGAACACACTCGGGACCATTGGCGCCACCGTGGCGCTCGCGCTGGTCTATGCGGCGCTGGTGGTGGCGCTCACGCGCGCCATCACGCGCCGGTTCTACCGCCGCTACTTGTAGCTGCGCGCGTCCTCGATCACCTTGCCGTCGTTCGGCAGCGTGCCCGGTGCCACCAGCTCGATGGTGCCGCGCAGCTTGGTCACCTCGCGCACCGCATCGGCAATGCGCGCATCGAGCCCGGCCGGCGCACCCGCGCATTCGAGCTTGAAGGTCATCTGGTCGTCGCCCATCTCGCCTGACACCACGAGGCGCGCACGCACGATCTCCGGAAAGCGCCGCGCGATCTCCGCCACCTGCGACGGATGTACGAACATGCCGCGCACCTTGGTGGTCTGGTCGGCGCGGCCGAGCCAGCCCTTGATGCGCTTGTTGGTGCGGCCCGTAGGGCAGGTGCCCGCGAGCACGGCCGAGAGGTCGCCGGTGCCGAAGCGCACCAGCGGGTAGTCGGGATTGAAGCTGGTGACGACGATCTCGCCCACTTCACCGTCAGGCACCGGGTCGCCCGTGCCGGGGCGCACGATCTCGACCAGTACGCCCTCGTCGATCACCAGGCCTTCGCGTGCGCTGGTCTCGTAGGCGATGAGGCCGAGGTCGGCGGTGGCGTAGCACTGCGTGCCCTTCACGCCATGGGCGGCGATCCAGTCGTGCAGACTGGGCGGAAAGGCTTCGCCGGAGACGAGGGCCTTGGTGAGCGAAGGCAACTGCTGGCCTTTCTCCTCGGCCTTCTCCAGCAGGATCTTCAGGAAGCTCGGCGTGCCCGCATAGCCTTCGGGCTTGAGGTCGACGATGGCTTCGAGCTGCTGCTCGGTCTGCCCGGTGCCGCCCGCGAACACGGTGCAGCCCATCGCGCGCGCGCCGCTCTCCATGATGGAGCCCGCGGGGGTCATGTGGTAGCTGAAGCTGTTGTGGATCAGTTCGCCGCTGCGAAAGCCCGCCGCATGCAGTGCACGCGCGGTGCGCCAGTAGTCGCGCGCCTCGCCTTCGGGTTCGTAGATGGTGCCGGGGCTCGCGAACACGCGCGGCATGCGCGGGCCGCGCACGATCGATGCGAAGCCGCCGAACGGATCGTCGGCACGGCGTGCCTTCTGCAGGTCGAGCAATTCCGATTTGCGCGTGACCGGTAGTTTCGCGAGCGCGTCGCGCGTCGTCACGTCCGCGGGCTTCACGCCGTCGAGGATCTTCTGGAACGCGGAGGTTGCCGTCTGCGCCTGCGCGATCTGCTTCGGAAGTGCGGCGAGCAGGTCGCGCTCGCGTTCTGCGGGATCGCGGATTTCGAGCTTGTCGTAGTGGTCGGTCATGTCCGTACCCTTCATCTTTCAGTTCGGTTCTTCCGCCAGGCGGATGTCGGGTTCGTGGGTGTTGGTTCGACCCGTCAAGCGAGCCACCTCTTGCGCCGCTTGTAGCTCTTCACATCCCTGAAGCTCTTGCGGTCCGCGCCGCCCACGCCAAGGTAGAACTCCTTCACGTCCTCGTTCTCGCGCAGGCTCTTGGCCTCGCCGTCCATCACGATGCGGCCGTTCTCCAGGATGTAGCCGTAGTCGGCGTAGCGCAGCGCCATGTTGGTGTTCTGCTCGGCCAGGAGGAAGGTCACGTGTTCCTTGGTGTTGAGGTCTTTCACGATCTCGAACACCTCCTCGACGATCTGCGGCGCGAGGCCCATCGAGGGTTCATCGAGCAGCACCATCGTCGGGTTGGCCATCAGCGCGCGGCCGATGGCGCACATCTGCTGCTCGCCGCCCGAGGTGTAGGCCGCCTGCGAGGTGCGCCGTGTCTTCAGGCGCGGGAAATATGCGTACACCTTGTCCAGCGTCTGCTGCACCGCGGCCTTGCCATCGGTGCGCGTGTAGGCGCCGGTCATCAGGTTCTCTTCGATCGTGAGGTGGGCGAAGCAGTGGCGACCTTCCATCACCTGGATGAGGCCGCGCTTGACCAGCTCGGCC
Organism: Variovorax trehalosi; assembly: GCF_051216415.1. Classification (NCBI taxonomy): domain Bacteria; kingdom Pseudomonadati; phylum Pseudomonadota; class Betaproteobacteria; order Burkholderiales; family Comamonadaceae; genus Variovorax; species Variovorax trehalosi. Next base: position 331,211 of record NZ_JBPJZG010000002.1, on the reverse strand, counting down.
GGCGACAGGGCCTCGATGCGGTCGCCGCGCAGCTCGATGGTGCCCTTGGTCACCGCGCCGCGCTCGCCTGCGAGCAGGTTGCTCACCGCGCGCAGCGTGGTCGTCTTGCCCGCGCCGTTGCCGCCGAGCAGCGCCACGATGCCGCCTTCGGGCACGGTGAGCGACACGCCCTTGAGCACGAGGATCACGTGGTTGTAGATGACCTCGATGCCGTTGACGTTGAGAAGGATGTTGGGTTCGCTCATGGTGTGGTCCGAAGCATTCGCAAGAACAGCGCAAAGGCTGTCCTTGCGAATGGCGGCTCCTGCGAGCCGCCACGGCGCATCAGTGCATCAAGACTGGCAGTCGGCGGCCTCGCGGCGCGTCAGCTTCTTTTCACCGGCGTACTTGTCGGCGGCAGACTTCACCATCGGCTTGATGATCTGTTCGTCAGCCTCGTACCAGTCGGACATGCCGCCCCACTTGGCGCCGTCCCAGGTGTGCACGCGCGCCCAGGTCGAGCCCATGTGGTCCTGGCACGAGGTGCTCACCGGACGCATCACGCCCGAGAAGCCCAGCGCATCGAGCTTCTTCTGGTCGAGCGCGAGGTTCTCCATGCCCCAGCGCACCTGCTCGCCGGTCATGACCTTGCCCTTGCCGAAGCGCTCCTGCGCGCGCTTGACGGCCTCGATGGTCAGCATCTGGATGATCACGCCGCGCGTGTAGAGCACCGAGCCCACTTCTTCCTTCGGACCCGTGCCCTGGCCCTTGTCGTGCACCTGCTTCAGGATGTCCTGGATCACCTTGGGCTGCGTGCCCGAAGTGTTGAGCGCGAGTGCGTTGTAGCCCTTGGCGTTGGCGCCCACATCCTTCACGTCGGGTTCGGCGCCGGCCCACCACACGCCGTACATCTTCTCGCGCGGGTAGCCCGTGGCCACGGCTTCCTTCAGGGCGGTGGAGTTCATCACGCCCCAGCCCCACAGCAGCACGAAGTCGGGGCGCGATTGCCGCACCTGCAGCCAGGCCGATTTCTGTTCCACGCCGGGTGCGGTCACCGGGATCAGCGAGAGCTCGAAGCCGTTCTGCTTGGCGCGCTCCTGCAGCAGCGGAATCGGCTCCTTGCCGAACGGCGAGTCGTGGTACACGAGGGCGATCTTCTTGCCCTTGAGCTTGTCCATGCCGCCTTCTTTTTTGCCGATGTGCTGGATCAGGATGTCCGCTGCGGTCCAGTAGCTGCCCATCAGCGGGAAGTTCCACTTGAACACGCCGCCGTCCTGCGAGGCCGAGAGGCCGTAGCCCAGCGTGATGAGCGGGATCTTGTCGGTGGGCACCTTGTCGGTCAGCGCGAAGGTGATGCCGGTGGCTTGCGGATCGAACAGCGCAACGCCCGGGCGGCCCTTCAGGCGCTCGTAGCACTCCACGCCCTTGTCGGTGGCGTAGCCGGTCTCGCACTCTTCGTAGGCGATCTTCACGCCGTTGATGCCGCCGGTGGCATTGACGTACTTGATGTAGTCCTGCTTGCCGTTGGCCCATGGCGTGCCGTTGGGCGCGTAGGGGCCGGTGCGGTACACCAGGAGCGGGAAGAACTGCTCCTTGGCTTGCGCGGTGGCGATCGATGGCGCGAGCATGGCGCCGAGGGTGCTGGCCACCAGGGCGGCGGTCAGAGCGAGCGATTTCAGTTTCATGCCTGTCTCCTTTTGTGGGCACCTCGGTGCCGGGTTTTTACGAACGAACGAACGGAACTCTCGAAAAGCGTTGTCAGTGCGGGAAGGGCCAGAGCCGCAACTTCTCTTTGGCGGTAGACCACAGCCGCGCGAGGCCGTGCGGCTCGACGATCAAAAAGAACACGATCAGCGCGCCGAAGATCATGGTCTCCAGGTGCGAGGCCAGCGCGGTGGAAATCGAGAACCCCAGCCACGCGGGCAACTGGTTCAGGAAGAGCGGCAGCAGCACGATGAAGGCGGCGCCGAAGAAGCTGCCCATGATCGAGCCGAGCCCGCCGATGATCACCATGAAGAGCAACTGAAACGAGCGGTCGATGCTGAACGCCGCCGGCTCCCACGCGCCCAGGTGAATGAAGCCCCACAGCGCGCCGGCCACACCAACGATGAAGCTGCTCACCGCAAAGGCCGTGAGCTTGGCGTACACCGGGCGGATGCCGATCACCGCGGCGGCCACGTCCATGTCGCGCATCGCCATCCACTCGCGGCCGATGGCGCTGCGCACCAGGTTCTTCGCGAGCAGCGCGAACACCACCACGAAGATGAGGCAGAACAGGTACTTCTGCACCGGCGACTCGATCGGCACGCCGAACACGTTGAGCCCCGCCACGCTCACCGAACCCGAGGACGAGTTGTTGGTGAACCACTGGATGCGCAGGAACGCCCAGTCGGTGAAGAACTGCGCTGCGAGCGTGGCCACCGCGAGGTACAGGCCCTTGATGCGCAGGCTCGGAATGCCGAAGAGCACGCCGATCACCGTCGCGCACAGGCCGCCCAGCAGCAGCGAGGCGATGAGCGGCATGCCGTCGATGCGCACCTGGAAGTTGTAGGCCGCGTACGCGCCCACCGCCATGAAGGCGCCTGTGCCCAAAGAGATCTGGCCGCAGTAGCCGACCAGGATGTTGAGACCCAAGGCTGCGAGCGACAGAATCAGGAAGGGCGTGAGGATGGCGCGCATCCAGTAGTCGGACACGCCCAGCGGCACGACGATGAATGCGACGAGCAGCAGCACCAGCATCGCGATGCGGTCCTGCGCGATCGGAAGGATCTGTTGGTCGGCCCTGTAGCTTGACTTGAACTGGCCGTTTTCTCTGTAGAACATTGCTCAGACCCGATCGATGATTTTTTCGCCGAACAGGCCCTGCGGACGAACCAGCAGGAAGACCAGTGCGAGCACATACGCGAACCAGATCTCGATGCCGCCACCGAGCATGGGGCCGAGATAAATTTCAGACAGCTTCTCGCCCACGCCGATCAACAGGCCACCGATGATTGCGCCCGGAATCGAAGTGAGCCCACCGAGGATCACCACCGGCAGCGCCTTCAGCGCCACCAGTGAGAGCGAGAACTGCACACCCAGCTTGGAGCCCCAGATGATCCCGGCGACCAGCGCTGAGAAGCCGGCGACCGACCACACGATCACCCAGATGCGCTTGAGCGGAATACCGATGGACTGCGCGGCCTGGTGGTCGTCAGCCACCGCGCGCAGCGCGCGGCCGGTGGCGGTCTTCTGGAAGAAGATGGCCAGTACCACCACGAGCGCTGCCGACACCGCTGCGGCCACCAAGTCTTCCTGGCTCAGCAGCAGGCCGCCCTGGAAAGTGCCTTCGAGCACCATCAGCGGTTCCTTGGGCATTCCCACGTCGATCTTGTAGATGTCGTTGCCGAAGATCGTCTGGCCCACGCCGTCGAGGAAGTAGGCGATGCCCAGCGTGGCCATCAGGAGCGTGATGCCCTCCTGGTTCACCAGCTTGCTGAGCGCGAGCCGCTCGATGAGCCAGGCCACCACGACCATCACCGCCATCGCGGCGATGAAGGCCAGGATGTTCGCGAGGATGAGGCTCTGGAAGCCGAACCACAGCGGGAACCATTCGGAGAAGCGCGCCATCGCCAGCGCCGCGAACAGCACCATCGCGCCCTGCGCGAAGTTGAAGACGCCCGAGGCCTTGTAGATCAGCACGAAGCCGATGGCGATCAGCGAATAGAGCATGCCGACCATGAGGCCGCCGAAGAGGGTTTCGAGGAAAAATCCCATGGTCAATGCTCCACGCCGAGGTACGCCCGGATCACGTCTTCGTTGTTCCGAACTTCATCCGGCGTGCCGTCGCCTATCTTCTTGCCGTAGTCCAGCACCACCACGCGGTCGGAGATGTCCATCACCACGCCCATGTCGTGCTCGATCAAAACGATGGTCGCGCCAAACTCGTCGTTCACATCGAGGATGAAGCGGCTCATGTCCTGCTTTTCTTCGACGTTCATGCCGGCCATCGGCTCGTCGAGCAGCAGCACCTGCGGCTCCATCGCGAGTGCGCGGCCGAGGTCCACGCGCTTCTGCAGGCCGTAGGGCAGGCGGCCCACCGGTGTCTTGCGGTGCGCCTGGATTTCCAGGAAATCGATGATGTGCTCGACGAACTCGCGGTGCCGCAGCTCTTCGCGTTCGGCCGGTCCCCAGCGGAAGGCCTGCGCGAGCAGGCCGCTCTTCATCTTGAGGTTGCGCCCCGTCATGATGTTGTCGAGCACGCTCATGCCCTTGAACAGCGCCAGGTTCTGGAAGGTGCGCGCCACGCCCATCTCGGCCACCTGGCGCGAGTTCATGTGCTTGAAGGTCTGGCCTCGGAAGGTGATGGAGCCTTGCTGCGGCCAGTAGACGCCGTTGATGCAGTTCAGCATCGAGCTCTTGCCCGCGCCGTTGGGGCCGATGATGGCGCGCACTTCATGCTCGCGCACGTTGAAGCTGATGTCCGTCAGCGCCTTCACGCCGCCGAAGCTCAGCGAGATGTTCTGCACGTCGAGGATGACCTCGCCTGTTTTACGGGAGCTCATGCCGCTGCCTTCACGATGGGGAAGGTCTTGGCCTCGACGACCTTCAGCGTGGCACTCACCATGCCTGTGCGTCCGTCCTCGAACTTGACCTGGGTCTCGATGTACTGCTCGGTCTTGCCGCCGTAGAGCGCATCGACCAGCACCGCGTATTTCTCGGCGATGAAGCCGCGGCGCACCTTGCGGGTGCGGGTCAGCTCGTCGTCGTCGGGGTCCAGCTCCTTGTGCAGCACGAGGAAGCGCGCGATCTGGGTCTCGCCCATGCCGTCTTCGCTCGCGAGGTCGGCATTGACCTTGCCGATGCATTCGGCAATGAGCGCCAGCACTTCGGGCTTGCCGGCCAGGTCGACGTAGCCGCCATAGGCCAGGCCACGGCGCTCGGCCCAGTTGCCCACGGCCTCGAAGTCGATGTTGATGGCCGCGCAAACCTCGTCGCGCGCGTTGCCGAAGCACACGGCTTCCTTGATCTGCGGGAAGAACTTGAGCTTGTTCTCGATGTAGTTGGGCGCAAAGATCGCGCCGCTCACGAGCCGGCCCACGTCCTTCGCGCGGTCGATGATGCGCAGGTGCCCTTCGCTGTCGAGCACGCCCGCATCGCCGGTGTGGAAATAGCCGTTGGCATCGAGCACTTCGGCGGTGGCGTCGGGGCGCTTGTAGTACTCCTTGAGCACCGAGACGCCGCGCACCAGCACCTCGCCGTCTTCGGCGATCTTCAGTTCGATCCCCGGTGCGGCGGTGCCCACGGTCTGCAGCTTGACCTTGCCGTCCTGCTGCAGGCACACGTAGGCGCAGGTCTCGGTCTGGCCGTAGAACTGCTTCAGGTTCACGCCGATGGAGCGGTAGAAGCGGAACAGGTCGGGCCCGATGGCCGCGCCGGCCGTGTAGGCCACGCGGATGCGGCTCATGCCCAGCACGTTGCGCAGCGGCCCGTAGATCAAGAGGTTGCCCAGGCCGTACATGAACCGGTCGCCCGTGCTCACCGGCGCGCCGTTGAGGATGTCGGCGCCCACGCGCTGCGCGAGCGCCATGAATTTCGCATAGAGCCAGCGCTTCGGACGTGCCGCGTCTTCCATGCGGATCGACACGGCCGTGAGCAGCCCTTCGAAAGTGCGCGGCGGGCCGAAGTAGTAGCTCGGGCCGATCTCGCGCATGTCGTTCATCACCGTCTCGGCCGACTCGGGGCAGTTGAGCGTGAAGCCGCCCACCAGCCACTGTGCCACCGAGAACAGGTGGTCGCCCACCCAGGCCATCGGCAGGTAGCTCATGATGTTGTCGCCGGGGCCGAGCCTGTCGGTCTGCACGCCGCCGCGGCCTGCCGCGATGAAGCTCGCATGCGTCTGGCACACGCCCTTGGGGCGGCCGGTGGTGCCCGAGGTGTAGAGGATCACGCCGACGTCGGTCGCTTCGCCGCCCGCCACCGCGCGGTCGTAGTAGCCGACGTTGGCCTTGTCGAACTCGCGGCCCAGCGCACGCAGCTGCTCGTAGCTCATGAGTCCGGGCTGGTCGTAGTGGCGCAGGCCCTTGGGGTCGTCGTAGATGATGTGGCGGATGCCGTGCTGCTGATCCTTCTGCAGCTCGCGGCACTCGAGCAGCTTGTCGACCTGCTCCTGGTCTTCGACGATCACGAAATCGATGGCCGCGTCCTGCAGCATGAAGACCATCTCGCTGGCCACCGCGTCCTGGTAGAGCGGCACCGGCACGCCGCGCAGGCTCTGCGCCGCGACCACCGCCATGTACAGGTGCGGCCGGTTGGCGCCCACGATGGCCAGGTTGTCGAAGGCCTTGAAGCCGAGGCTCGCGAGGCCGCAGGCCATCTCGCGCACCTCCTCTGCCACTGTGTTCCAGGTCCAGGTCTGCCAGATGCCGAGGTCTTTCTCGCGCACCGCGGGCGACTCGGGTTGGGCCTGGGCGTGCGCGAGCAGCAGCCGGGGGAAGGTGGGGTCGTTTGTTTGCACAGTGGGCGGATCGTAGGCCTCACTTTGACGCCCGCTTGTCGTTCCGACGACAATCCTAGGGACACTACTCCCCGGAGTTTCCCGATGCCTCACGGCAATCTCAACCAGAGTCCTCTTGGCACGCCTGGCAATTCGATCAAGGACCGCGTGCGTCCCGCCAATGCAGCGGAGCTCGGCGGTATCCCCTGGTTGCCCACGCTCACGCCCGCCGAGCGTCGCCGCGCCGAGGCCGCGCTGGTGGTGGGTGAGGCCGAGCCCGGCGACCTGGTCTGCCGCGTCGGCCGCTCGCCCACCTACTGGTTCGGCGTGGTCGAGGGGCTCCTCAAGATGAGCAACGACAACGCCGATGGCGGTTCGGTCACCTACACCGGCGTTCCGCCCGGTGGCTGGTTCGGCGAAGGCACGGTGATGAAGCGCGAGCCCTACCGCTACAACATCCAGGCGCTGCGCCGCAGCGTGGTGGCGGGGCTGCCGATCGAGAGCTTCCACTGGCTGCTCGATCACTCCATCGGCTTCAACCGCTTCGTGATGAACCAGCTGAACGAACGGCTCGGCCAGTTCATCGCGGCGCTGGAGATCGACCGGCTCAACAACCCCGATGCGCGCGTGGCACGCAACCTGGTGTCGCTGTTCAATCCGGTGCTGTACCCGGGCGTGGGCGAGGTCTTGCGCATCACGCAGCAGGAGCTGGCCTACCTCGTGGGCCTCTCGCGCCAGCGCGTGAACGAGGCGCTCAACGGGCTCTCGGCGCAGGGGCTGATCCGCGTGGAGTACGGTGGCCTGCGCGTGCTCGACCTGCCGGGCCTGCGTGTGAGCGCGATGTCGAACAAGAAGAACGCCTCGGCGGAAACGGAAACCTCATGACCCTCAAAGACCAGATTCAGGTGGTGCCCGCGAACGCGGAAGCAGCCTTCATTCCACCGGCCGATGTGCCGAAAGCAAAAGCGGAAGACACCGGCACGACGCTCGAGGAAGCCATCGCGCGCAACGAAGCGTTGACCGAGAAGATCGATGCGCTCGACGAGATCCTTGCCAAGCCGCTCAGCGAAATCCTTGCGGACCGCGAGAAGGCCGAAGAAGCCGCCCTCGCATGGGATCGCTTTGGCGCGATGTGGATGCTTTCGCAGCGCGCCATGCGGCGCGTGGCGCTCGACCTCGCGGCGCAGCTCGGTGTGAGCGAGGAAGAAGTCGTCGCGCGTGCGATGACGAATGCCAATGCGGTGCTCAACGGGGCGGACGAAGTCGACCTCGGCGGCACCATCGCGCCCGCGCAGCTGCAGCACATCGCGCGGCACCGCGCGTTCCTCCGCAAGCAATTCCGTACCGGTTGAGCCCGAGGGGCTCTCGATAACGCTAACCTCCCCGCCTTCGTTCAAGAAAGACTTTCCCGATGACCGCTTCCGCTTCCCACCTCACCTTGATCACCGGCGCCTCGCGCGGCCTGGGCCGTGCCATGGCCGAACAGCTGCTGCAAGCAGGCCACGTGGTGCTCGGCATTTCGCGCAAGCAGGATGCGCAACTGGCTGATGTCGCCAAGGCGGCCGGCGCCGAACTCATGCAATGGGAGCAGGACCTGTCCGACCCCGTCGCCGCATCGGCCCGCGTGTCGGCATGGCTCAAGACCCTCGACGCGCAGCGCTTCGACAGCGTGACCCTCATCAACAACGCAGGCACCGTCGGCAACCCGGCGCCGCTGGCCGGCGCCGTGACTGGCGAGCTGTCGCTGGCACTGCGCATCGGCCTCGAAGCGCCGATGCTGCTGACCGCCGCGTTCCTCAACGCCACGCGCGAATGGCGCGGCGCGCGCAAGGTGCTGAACATCTCGTCGGGCCTCGGCCGCAACGCGATGGGCAGCCAGGCACCTTACTGCGCCGCCAAGGCCGGCATGGACCGTTTCTCTCAGGCCGTGGCGCTCGAGGAAGCGGCCGCGCCGAACGGCGCGCGCATCGTCTCGCTCGCGCCCGGCATCATCGATACCGACATGCAGGTGCAGCTGCGCGGCGCATCGGCGGAGAATTTCCCGGACCGCACGCGCTTCGTGAGCATGAAGGAAGAAGGCCGGCTCGACAGCCCCGCCACCGCGGCCGCCAAGGTGCTCAAGTACCTGGCGCGCGAGGACTTCGGCGCGAACCCCGTGGCCGACGTGCGCGACCCGGCCTGAACGCCCTCAACACCGAAAGCGCGCACGACCATGGCCACCGCAAAGTCGATCGACACCAACGACTACAAGCTCTTTCCGTCGCCGAGGAACGTGCATCGCGTCATCTTCGAACACCAGGTCTTCGTGCCGTACCCATACGCGCTGATCGTGATGGACGAGTTCTACTTCAAGGGGCGCTACAGCCTGTTCTCGGCGTGCAGGATGAGCGATGGGAAGATGGGACAGGTGGCGACGTTCGAGGATGCCTCGGACGTGGATATCTTCAACACGAAGTTCGTACCGGACTGAAGCGCACCTGTCGCTGACTTGTCCCCTCTCCCCTTGGGGAGAGGGCTAGGGTGAGGGTTGCGGCCCTGGCATGCACACGGCTCTTGCGGGTGGCGCCTATTTTTGCGTCCATCTTGATAAGGGTGAGTACTGCGGCCTGAGCTATTTGGATTGGCGGCAAGCACCGTACGCTGGCCGTCCATGAGCGAATCTTGGGAAGTCGGAGTACGGCCACAACCAGTCAGTGCCAAGAATCTACCTGTTCTCAGGTATTCACCTCCGGCAGGGCCACGCCTACAGTTCGTGTAACTAAAGTTACGGACTTGGTAATGATTCAATTTGGACAGTTCGGGCGTTGTGCCGCATGGAGCGGTGCAGCAATGGTGGCCCTGGTACTTTCGGCATGTGGCGGGGGCGAAGGCGGCGGGTTATCAGCCTCGTTTCCTGTGTCGGCACAGCCCCCAACTACAGTCGATGTACCTGCATCGGAGCAGCAACCAGCACCTTCCTACACCGTCGGAGGTTCAGTCAGCGGCCTCACTGGCAGCTTGGTGCTTCAGAACAATGCAGGCGACGACCTGAAACTCGCGGCCGACGGCAAGTTCACTTTTGTCACCGTGCTCACCGAAGGTTCGGCCTATGCGGTCAGCGTGCGCACCCAGCCCTTGTGGCAGTTCTGCACTGTGACCAAGGGCAGCGGCAACGCCTCGGCCGACGTCGTCGATGTGACGGTCGCCTGTTCGGCGGCGGTGGCTCAGGTGTCCACGTTCGCTGGGTCAGGCACGATCGGCTCGGTCAATGGCAACGGCAGCGCGGCGTCGTTCTACCTCCCGTACAGCGTGGTCGTCGACAAGAGCGGCAACCTGCTCGTGTCGGATACGGCAACGAACCTTGTGCGAAAGATCTCGCCCGCTGGCGATGTCACGACATTTGCGGGCGGTGGCAGCAGCGGTACTTCGCAAGACGGCAACGGCACGGCAGCCTCGTTCTCGGGCCTGTCCGGTCTTGCGCTGGACTCCACGGGCAATGCCTATGCTGCGGAATTCGGCGGCAACCGCATCCGCAAGATCACGCCCGCAGCCGACGTGACCACGCTCGCGGGCAGTGGCGCCATCGGCTCGCTCGATGGCCACGGCACCTCTGCCACGTTCAATACCCCTTCGTCGGTTGCCACGGACGCCGAAGGCAACATCTACGTGCTCGAATTCATCGGCGCCGTTGTCCGCAAGATCACGCCTGCCGGCGACGTCACCACGCTGGCCGGCTCGGGCACTGCAGGCTTCGCCGACGGCACGGGGACTGCGGCATCTTTCGGGCAGGCGTATGGCATAGCGACTGACGCTGTCGGCAACGTCTACGTTGCCGACAGCGGCAACAACCGGATCCGCAAGATCACGCCTGGCGGCGTGGTCACGACGTTGGCTGGTTCAGGTCAGATCGGCGCGACCGATGGGCCCGGCAGCTCGGCATCTTTCAATATGCCAGGGGGCCTGACAGTGGACAGCGACGGCAATGTCTACGTGGCCGACACGGACAACAGCCTGCTGCGCAAGATCACACCGGCGGGCGTGGTCTCCACACTCGCCGGCCAGCCCGGTGTGCTGGGCGCGCAGAACGGCATTGGCGCGGCCGCCACATTCAAGCGGCCTTATGGGGTGACGGTGGATGCTGGCGGCAACCTGTACGTGGCCGATACCTTCGGCAACCTGATTCGCAAGGTCACACCAATCCGTGCTCCCTGAGGTGCACTTGCCGGCGCGCAGCGCAGGAATGCTTCCTCGCAGTACGTCCAGCACGCAGGCTCACCAATGTCAGCTTCGAAGAAGTGGAAACAGCGGTATGGGCCCCTCAAGAGACATCGGACTTCGCTGCGCCGCGGGCCCTCACCCCAACCCTCTCCCACGGGAGAGGGAGCAAGACATCACTGCAGCGCGAACCGATCCCGCTGCGCCTGCGCGCATTCACCCATCACGTTCAACGCACGCGACACCGCGGGCGTGCCGATCACGAAGGGATTGGCTCCGTTCGCTGGCTGCTGCCGCAGCGCCGCCAGCCGGGTCTGCGAGCTGTCCATGGCCGAGTGGTTCGACAGCAGCACATCGACGTTCTGCGCCTTCACCACGGTGTCCATGCGCCGCGTGGCGCCGATGTAGCTCTCCAGCCGCGGCAGGTTCTTGCCGAAGTTGAAGGCGGTGCCACCCCAGAGCATCGCGCGGTGCTTCTGGCCGTTCGAGCTCACATCGAACACGGGCGAGATCGTACCCATGGTGTGGCCCGGCGTGATGTACAGCGTGACGGTGGTGTCGCCGAGCGTGAGGCGGTCGCCGTCCTTCACCGACACGTCGCCCGCGCCGCGCTTGGGCGGTGCGCCCCAGACCGGTGTCGCGAATTCGAGCTTCGTCTCGGTCATCGTCCAGTCGGCCTCGCTCATCACCACGCGGGCGCGGTACTTCTGGGCGAGGTAGGGCGCGCCGCCGTAGTGGTCGCCGTGGCCGTGCGTGACGACCACGTACTTGATCTGCGCCGGATCGAGCCCGAGCCTGCGCATGCCGCCTTCGATGAGCGCGGCCGCCTCCATCTGGTTGTTGAGCGCATCGATGAGGATGATGCCGTCCGAGGTCTTGATGGCCCAGGCGCTGACCCAGTCTGCGCCTACGAAGTAGAGATTGTCGAAGGCCTTGCCCGGCGGCGGTGCGGGCTTGTCGATGAGCGCCTTCAGGCCCTTGTCCAGCTCGGCCTGCGGCGGCTGCGCGGCGGGCGCGGGCTTGCACAGCGACAGGAACGGCGTGAGGTCGGTGCCGGCCGTGCGCGTGGCTGCGGCGACGTGCGCGGCCACGGTGGCTTCCGAAGGAGGTTGTTGCTGCGCCGGCGTTTGCGCGCAGCCCTGGATGAACGCGGCAACCGCTGCCAGGGCGGTTGTCTTCAGCAGCAGGGTGCGTGAGTTCTCGCGAAGAAATGCCATCGGTGTCTCCATGCCGTCGTAGCGGCCCGTTGTGGAGACACCATTCTGCGACGCGAAGGCTTATTCGATGGTCGCGCCCGAGGCCTGCACGATGCCCTTCCACTTCTCGTAGTCGGTCTTCAGCAGCGTGCCGAACTGGTCGGGCGTCATGCTCTCGGGCTCTGCACCCTGGGCGACGATGGCGGCCTTCATTTCGGGCGTGGCCAGGAGCTTGTTGATCTCGGTGTTGAGCGTGGCGACGATGTCCTTCGGCGTACCGGCCGGCACGAAGACGCCATACCAGGTGCTCACGTCGAAGCCCTTGTAGCCGAGCTCGGCGACGGTGGGCGTCTCGGGCAGCGAGGTGCTGCGCTTGGCGGAGGTGACGGCCAGCGGGCGCAGCTTGCCGGCCTTGATCTGTGCCATGGCCGAGGGCACCGACGACACCATCAGGTCGACGTTGCCCGCGAGCACGTCCATCATGGCTGCGTTGGAGCCCTTGTAGGGCACGTGGCGCATCTTGATCTTGGCGGCGCTGTTGAAGATCTCGCCGGCCAGGTGGATGGTGGTGCCGTTGCCGGGCGAGCCGTAGGTGACGGTGTCGGGCGCGGCGCGCGCGGCCTTCACCACGTCGTCGAGCGTCTTGAACTTCGAATTGGCCTGCGTGACGATCACCACCGGCGTGTAGGCCACGTGGGCCACGGCCGTGAGGTCCTTCACCGGGTTGTAGCTCAGGTTCTTGTAGAGCCAGGGCGCGACGACCATGTTGTCCTTCTGGCCCATCACGATGTCGTAGCCCGTGGGCGCGGCACGCGCGGCCTCGGCGATGCCGATGGTGCCGCCGGCGCCGCCGCGGTTGTCGGGAACCACGGTCCAGTGGTTGGCCTCGGTGAGCTTCTGCGCGACCAGGCGCGCCAGGATGTCGGTGCCGCCGCCGGGCGGGAAGGGCACGATCATGCGGATGGGCTTGGCGGGGTAGCTTTGCGCGTGCACGGCAACTGCCGCAAAAGCCAGGGGAAGTGCCAGCGCAAGTGCCAGCGAGCGGGTGAGTTTGCGGATCATGGGTTTGTCTCTTTGTCTGGACGAATCGGAGCGGGGGTTGCAGCAGTGGCGATGGAGGTCTTTTGGCCTCACTGCACCAAGGGTGCAGTGTGCCGCAAGCGCCGCGGCGCTGTTTTCGTGGTTCGCGATGGGTCCCGTATCAGACGGCGGCGACTTGACAGGGGCGTTTGGGCGCCGAACATGAAATATCGATCCACACAAAGGAGACACCCATGCTCGGAAACATCGATGCGACGGCCAACCTCGCGGTGAAAGACCTCGCGGTGGCCCGCCGCTTCTACGAAGGAACGCTGGGCCTCGCCCAAGTCGACGCGGAGGGCGACGAAGTCGTGGTCTACCGCAGCGGCAACACGCGCATCAATGTGTACCGCTCGTCGTTCGCCGGCACGAACCAGGCGACGGCCGTGACCTGGCAGGTCGGCGCGGACATCGAGCGCCTCGTCGCTGCGCTCAAGGCCAAGGGCGTGCGCTTCGAGCACTACGACATGCCCGATACGAAACTCGAAGGCGACCTCCATGTCATGGGCGACATGAAGGTCGCGTGGTTCAAGGACCCCGATGGGAACATCCTGAACCTGATCAACGGCTGATCGATCAGCCGAAGTTCTTGGCGACGAAGTCCCAGTTCACCAGCTTGGCCAGGAAGGTCTCGACGAACTTCGGACGCAGGTTGCGGTAGTCGATGTAGTAGGCGTGTTCCCAGACGTCGACAGTCAGCAGTGCGGTGTCCGCAGTCGTCAGCGGCGTGCCGGCAGCGCCGGTGTTCACGATGTCCACCGAACCGTCGGCCTTCTTCACCAGCCACGTCCAGCCCGAACCGAAGTTGCCGACAGCCGACTTCACGAAGGCTTCCTTGAAGGCGTCGTAGCTTCCCCACTTGGCATCGATGGCCTTGGCCAGCGCGCCTGTCGGTGCACCGCCGCCCTGGGGCTTCATGCAGTTCCAGAAGAAGGTGTGGTTCCAGATCTGGGCGGCGTTGTTGTAGATGCCGCCGCTGGCCTTCTTGATGATCTCTTCCAGCGTGAGGGCTTCGAACTCGGTGCCCTTTTGCAGGTTGTTGAGGTTCACCACGTAGGCGTTGTGATGCTTGCCGTAGTGGTACTCGAGGGTTTCCTGCGAGTACTCGGGTGCCAGTGCGTCGAGCGCATAGGGCAGGGGTGGGAGCTTGTGTTCCATCGTGGTTCCTTTGGGGTTGTGGGTAAATCGTTGTCCGGTGTTCAGGTTCGCGGCTTCGGGCTGACCTGGTAGGCGCAGCGCCGCGCACCCGCGAGCACATGCTCGACGCGGCTGACGGTCACTTCGGGCCCCAGCACTTCGTCAAAGAGTTGCAGCTCGCTGCGGCAGAAACCCGTGCAGGCCTGCGCCGCGGTGCAGATGGGGCAGTGGTTCTCGATGAAGAGAAAGCCGTCGCCCTCGGGCCGGAACTCGGCCATGTAGCCCTCGCGGCTGCGGATTTCCGCCAACCGCTCGAGCCGCGTCTTGAGGCTGCGCGCGCCGCGCATGGCCTCGGTGTAGTTGGCGCGCATGGTGTTCTCGCGCGCATCGATCAGCTGGTCCATGCCCTTCTGGCCGAACACGCTGATTACGGCGCTGATCATCTGCACCGTCATTTCGGCGTGCGTGTCGGGAAAGCGCTTGTGACCTTCGCCGGTGAGCCGCCAGATCTGCGTCGGCCGGCCGCGGCCGCTCGGGCGGCTTTCCGCATCGACCAGGCCCTCGGTCTCCAGCTTGGCCATCTGCTGGCGCACCGCTTCCACCGTGACGTTCAGCACCTTGGCGATGTCGGGAATACCGAGCGCACCGCGGGTCTTGAGCGTGGAGAGGATGCGGTCTGCCGGCTGGTGCGGCATCCAGGCGGGCTTGGCGTCGATGGGGGCGGACATGGACGTTTCGTGGGTTCTTGGTAGGGCGATTGTCAGGCGGCTGGCCCTCCCTTCGCATCCGAGGGTGCTTGCCACCCGCCGCCGAGCGCCTTGTAGAGCGCGACGAGGCTGGTGTACGAGGCGGTCTCGGCCTCGGCCACGGCGTCCTGCGCACGCAGCAATGTACGTTGCGCATCGAGCACGCTCAGGTAGGGCGCGGCGCCTTCGCGGTAGCGGACTTCGGCTAGTTCGGCGGCGCGGCCACTGCGAGCCGCGGCCTGCACCAGCGATTGCAAGCGCTGCTGGTTCTGGCCGTAGCCGGTGAGGGCGCCCTCCACGTCCTCGATGGCGCGCAGCACGGCCTGCTCGTAGAGAGCGCGGTCGCCTTCGGCACGCGCCTCGGCGCCGCGCACGCGGGCCTTGACCGAGCCCAGCCGCAGGGCAGGCCAGCTCACGCCCGGCGTCACGCTGAAGGCCCGACTGGACGAACTGCCGAGGTCCGATCCGCGCAGTGCAATGAAGCCGAGGAACCCGCCAATGTCGAAGCGCGGATACAGCTCGGCCGTCGTCGCACCCACATCGGCCGTGCTGGCCGCAAGGCCCCGCTCGGCGCGCAGCACGTCGGGCCGGCGCCGCAGCAGGTCGCCCAGGTCGCCGATGGGCAGGCGCTTGTCGAGCACGCGCAGCTGCCGCGGTTGCAGCATCGGTTCGAGCTCGGCGGGGCGCAGGCCTGCCAGCACCGCCACGCGGTACGCGGCCTGGCGGCGTGTGGTCTCGAATGCGGGCAACTGGCTCTCGGTGGTCGCGACGTTGGCCTGCGCACTCGCGAGGTCGCCTTCGAGCCCGCGGCCGGTCTGAACCTGCGCCTCGGTCACGCGCAGGCTGCTGCGCAGGCTGTCGAGCGTGCGGCGCGTCACCGCCAGGCGCTGCTCGGCGCCGCGCATCTCGTAGTAGTTGCGGGCCAGCTCGGCCACGGCCACGATGCGCACCTGTTCGAGGTCGGCCGCGCTGGCTTCGGTGCGAGCGGTGGCGGCCTCGTCGAGCCGCTTGAGGCGGCCGAACAGGTCGATCTCCCAGGAGGCATCGAAGCCTGCACGGCTGCTTTGCGCCAGTGAACGCACATCGGGCTGCGCGCCGCTGTTGCCCTGCGCGATGCTGCGCGTCTTGCTCGCGCCCATCGTGACGACGGGCAGGCGGTCCAGCTCGGCCTCGGTCTGCGAGGCGCGGGCTTCCAGCAGCCGTGCCTGTGCGATGCGGATGTCGTGGTTGCCGGCGAGCGCGCGTTCGATGAGTGCATCGAGCTGCGGATCGTCCAGCTGGCGCCACCAGTCGCGCTGCACCGCATCGTTGGCGAACAGCGAGCGCTCGGGTGCCGAGATGGCGACGGGTGCATCCGACGGCGCGGTGTAGGTCGGTCCGACCGCGCAGCCCGCCAGCACCAGCGCGCTGAGCACAAAGGGTGCGGTGTTGAAGAGTCTTGTTGTCATGGTCATGCTCCTTCGACCAGTGCGTCGAGTTCGGCGGTGCGCTGCGAGCGCCCCACCGTGCGGTGGTCGCGCGCCAGCAGCGTGTACATCGTGGGCAGCACGAACAGCGTGAAGAGCGTGCCCACCAGCATGCCGACCACGATCACCAGGCCGATGCTGAACCGGCTGTTGGCCCCCGCGCCGCTTGCGAACAGCAGCGGCACCAGGCCGACCACCATCGCGGCGGTCGTCATCAGGATCGGGCGCAGCCGGATGCGCGCAGCCTGTTCGATGGCGGGACGCCGCGCCAGGTTGTCGCGCGCCTGGATCTCGTTGGCGAACTCCACCATCAAGATGCCGTGCTTGCTGATGAGCCCGATGAGCGTCACCAGACCGATCTGCGTGTAGATGTTGATGGTCGCGAAGCCCAGCGCCAGCGGCACCAGGGCGCCGCAGATCGACATCGGCACGCTGATCAAGATGATCAGTGGATCGCGCAGGCTCTCGTACTGCGCGGCCAGCACCAGGTAGATCACGATGATCGCGAACACGAAGGCCACCACCAGCGCCGAGCCCTCCTGCGTGAACTGGCGCGCATCCGACTGCCAGTCGTAGCTGAAGCCGGCGGGCAGCTTCCTGGCCTCTTCGCTCAGGAACGCCACCGCGTCGCCCATGGTCACGCCCGGCATCGGAATCGCCTGGAAGGTCGCGGCGTTCAGCTGGTTGAACTGCGTGAGCTTGTTGGGCCCGACGCTGGTCGAGAGCGTCACCAGGTTTGCGAGCGGCACGGGCTGGCCGCTCGCGCTCTTCACGAAGTAGCGCGACAGCGCTTCGGCCGTGAGCCGCTGGTCGCGCGGCGACTGCGGGATCACGTCGTAGGAGCGACCGTCCATGCCGAAGCGGTTGACGTAGTTCTCGCCCACCAGCACCGCGAGCGTGTCGCCGATGGCCTTCATCGTCACGCCCATGCTGTTGGCCTTGGCGCGGTCCACGCGCACCTCGGTCACCGGGTTGTTGAACTCCAGGTCGCTGTCGACCACGGCGAACTTGCCGCTCTCGCGCGCCGCGGTCTTGAGCGTTTCCATCGCCTCGAACACCGCGCGGTGGTCGCCCGCGCTGCGGATCACCATCTGCACCGGCAGCCCGCCGGTGGAGCCGGGCAGCGAGGGCAGCTGGAACGCGAAGATATTGCTGCCTTCCACTTCGCCCATGCTCGCCTGCACCTCGCCCTGGATCTGGTCGGCGTTGCGCTTGCGGTCGGCCCAGTCGGACAGCTGCACGCCGCCGATGCTGTTCGACACACCGTCCGAGCCGTTGATGAGCCATCGGCCGGTGTTCTCGGGGAGCGCGGCGAACACGTCGTCCCACTTCTGGCCGAACTTCTCGACGTAGTCGATGTTGGCGTGCTGCGGCGACTTGATGACGGTCAGCACCATGGCCTGGTCTTCACCGGGCGCGAGCTCGCGCTGCGAAGCGTTGTAGAGAAAGGGCAGGCTCACCAGCACCGCGGCTGCGAAGAGGCCAGTCACCCAGCGGTGGTGCAGCGACACGTCGAGCAGCCGGCCATAGGCCGAAGCGAGCTTGTGGAAGAACGACTCCGCATAGCGCGCCATGCGGCTGCCGGTGGCGTCCTGCGGCAAGAGGAACGAGCTCATCACCGGCGACAGCGTGAGCGCGATCACGCCCGACACCACCACCGCACCCGCGAGCGTGAAGGCGAACTCCTTGAAGAGCGAGCCGGTGAGGCCGCCCATGAGGCCGATGGGCGCATACACCGCGGCCAGCGTGAGCGTCATCGCGATCACCGGGCCGGCCACTTCGCGGGCGCCGATCAATGCGGCCTGCACGCGCGACTTGCCTTCCTCGATGTGGCGGTGCACGTTCTCCACCACCACGATCGCGTCGTCCACCACGAGGCCGATGGCCAGCACCATCGCGAGCAGCGTGAGCAGGTTGATGCTGAAGCCGAACAGCAGCATCAGTGCCGCCGCGCCCAGCATCGACAAGGGAATGGTCACCACCGGAATCAGCACCGCGCGCAGCGAACCGAGGCACAGGAAGATCACCAGCACCACGATGGCGATGGCTTCGAGCAGCGTCTTCTGCACCTCGTCGATCGAGGCCTCGATGAAGCGCGCGAGCTCGAAGGGCAACTGCACCTCCACGCCCGGCGGCATGTTCTGCTTGATGCCGGGCAGGAGATCGCGGATACGCTTGACGATCACCAGCGGGTTGCCGTTGGGCGCCGCCTGCAGGCCGAGGTAGATGGCCTTGTCGCCGTCCATCGTCGCGCTGCTGTCGGCGCTGGCCGCACCGAGTTCCACCGTGGCCACGTCGCCCAGCCGCACGAGGGCGTCGCCCTCGCGCTTGATGACCATGTCGCGGAACTCGGCCACGTTCACCAGGTCGGTGTTCACGCGGATGTTCGAGACGACGAAGAGGCCCTTCACCTGCCCGGGCGCGGCCTGCACGTTGTTCTGCCGCAAGGCGTCGGCCAGCTCGCCGGCCGAGATGCCGCGCGCGGCCATGCGGTTGGCGTCCAGCCACACGCGCATCGCGAGCGTCTGCCCGCCCGACACCTCGACGCCCGAGACGCCGGGGATCGATGCGAACTGCGGCTGCACCACGCGCGAGAGGTAGTCGGTGAGCGCGGGCACCGGCATCGTCTTGCTCGAGAAGCCGACATACGCCACCGCGGTCGCTTCGCCTGATGACTTGAGGATGACCGGATCGAAGGCCTCGGCCGGCAGCCGGTACTTGACCTGGCTCACCTGCGCCATCGCCTGCGTGAGCGCCTGGTTGGCGTCGGCGTTGAGCTTCATGCGCACGCTGATCACGCTGCGACCGAGCGTGGAAGACGACGAGAGGTAGTCGACGTTCTCGATGGTCGCCACCGCCTGCGCGATCGGCTGCGTGACGAAACCCTGCATCAGCTCCGGCGAGGCGCCGGGGTACTGCGTGGTGATGGTGAGCGTGGTGCTCTCGGTGAGCGGGTATTGCCGCACCGGCAGGTCACCCAGGGCGCGGGCGCCGAGCAGCAGGATCAGCGTGCTCACCACCAGCGCCAGCACGGGCCGGCGCACGAAGAGGTCGGTGAACTTCATGACTTGCGCTCCGTGAGGGCGAGCGTGTCCTTCCCGGCCGGCGCGACGGCGGCGCCGGTGTACAGGCGCAGCTGGCCCGAGGTGACGACCTTCTCGCCGGCCTTCAGGCCCTGTTCGATGACGACGAGGCCGTCCTGCCGGTCGCCCGCCTTCACGAACACCTGGTGTGCCGTGAAGCCATCGCCTTTTTCGGCGGGGCGTACGACGAAGACCGAGTCGCCGTGTGTGCTGTAGGTGATGGCGGTTTCCGGCACGGTGATCGCGTCGGTGCGCGAAGGCAGCGCGACCTTGCCGTTGACATACATGCCGGGCGTGAGCGCGCCGTCGGTGTTGTCCACGGTGGCCTGCAGCCGCACGGTGCGGGTGTCGCTGCCGATCTGCGGCTCGATGGCGCTCAATCTCCCCTGGAACACACGGCCTGGGTACGCATCGACCGCAAGCGACACCGCCTGGTTGCGCTTGAGCGCCGGCAGCGCGGTCTCGGGCAACGTGAGGTTCGCGAACAGCGTGCGGCCATCGGTGAGCGACACCAGCGTGTCGCCGGCCCGCACGAACTGGCCGAGGTTGACCTTGCGGATGCCCAGCACGCCGTCGAACGGCGCCTTGATGCGCTTCTGCTCGACCAGCGCCTGCACGCGCCGCAGCTCGCCGCTGGCCTGGTCGAAGCCGGCTTGGGCCTGTTCCATCTGCTCCTGCGTGGCGGCCTGTTGCGGCAGCAGGCGGCGCGTGCGCTCGAGCAGGGCCTTGGCGTTGGCGCGCTGGGCGGTCAGGCGTTCGAGGTCGCCTTGCTCGGGCGCGTCGTTGAGTTGAACGAGCAGTTGCCCGGCGCGCACTTCGGTGCCCGGCGTGAAGAGGATCTTCGCAACGCGCCCCTCCACCTCGGCCGGCACCTCGACCTGCCGGTTGGCCTCCAGCGTGCCGATGCCGCTCAGGAAGCGCGCCATCTCCGTCGGCCGCGCCGCGGCCACCGCCACCTTGGCCGGCGGCATGCCGCCGCCCGCTGCATGTGCCGGTCTCAGTTTGACGAGCCCGTAGCCGGCCGCCCCCACCACCAGTAACGCGAAGCCGGCGACCAGCCAGGCCCTTGATCGTGTGTTCATGATCTCGATCCGTTATTTATCAAAGTTAATTCTTTGATTATTGAATGCCGTCGAAGGCGCTGTCGAGCAAGACGGCGCAATGACCCCGATAGGGCCGGGCTATCCGCGGGTTTCGCGGTCCGGCGCCTGCCCTGAAGACGGGCGGGTACGCGGCTTTGTGACAGCCGGGGCTTGGAGAAAAGACGTGGAAGCGGCGCGCAGGGCGCGCGTTTTTACGCTTTCTTTATGCGCCCCCGCCGACTCTGTTCCCCGTTTTTACGGACGTCTGCCGAGACTGAAGCCTTGTGTTTCGCTCCAGGAGCAATTGAATGGACATCGTCTGGATGAGCGCCTTGCTGGCGCTATGGGTCGTGGTGGCGGCCATGGTCGTCGGGCTGAACAGGCTCGAGGGGCCGAACCCGCCGAAAACCGGCAACGGAGAAGCATCGTGATCAGCCTCGAAGTCCTTTACGGATTCGGCGCGCTCATCGCCGTCGTCCTCTTCGCCTATCTCGTCTTCGCGCTGATCTGCGCCGAGGAATTCTGAAATGACCGCGTCCGCCTGGGGCCTGCTGGCCCTCTTCCTCGCCGCACTCGCCATGCTGGCCTGGCCCGTCGGCAAATTCCTCGCCGCGCTCTGCAACGAGCGCGTACCGCGCTGGATGCAGCGCGTCGAGGCGCCGCTCTACAAGCTCGCGGGCACCGCCCCCGAGCGTTCGATGAACTGGCGCACCTATGCGCTGGCGCTCCTGGCCTTCAACCTTGTGGGCGCCATCGTCGTCTACGCGCTGCAGCGCCTGCAGGGCGTGCTGCCGCTCAACCCGGCCGGCATGGGCGGAGTGTCGGCCGACTCGGCCTTCAACACCGCCGTGAGCTTCGTCGCCAACACCAACTGGCAGGGCTACGCCGGTGAATCGACCATGAGCTATCTCACGCAGATGCTCGGCCTCACGGTGCAGAACTTCTTCTCGGCCGCCACCGGCATCGCGGTGGCCTTCGCACTGGTGCGCGGCTTCGCGCGTCGGGGCGACGGCGCGGGGAGCAAGGGCATGGTCGGCAACTTCTGGGCCGACATCACCCGCGTCACGCTGTGGGTGCTGGTGCCGCTGTCGTTCGTGCTCGCGGTGTTCTTCGTAAGCCAGGGCGTGATCCAGAACTTCGACGCCTACAAGGCCGTCGACACCGTCGAGACCACCGCCTTCCAGCAGCCCAAGGCTGGCGCGGACGGCCAGGCGCTCAAGGACGAGAAGGGCGCCCCGGTGATGGAAGACGCCACCACGAAGAAGCAGACCCTCGCCATGGGTCCGGTCGCGTCGCAGGAAGCGATCAAGATGCTCGGCACCAACGGTGGCGGCTTCTTCAACGCCAACTCGGCGCATCCGTACGAGAACCCGACAGCGCTCAGCAACCTGCTGCAGATGATAGCGATCTTCCTGATCCCGGCGGCACTGTGCTTCACCTTCGGCCATGTGGTCGGCGACATGCGCCAGGGCTGGGCCGTGCTCGCGGCGATGACGATCATGTTCGTCGTCGCGGTGATGGTGGTCACGCCGGCCGAGCAGGCAGGCAACCCGCTGTTCGGCGCGCTCGGCGTCGACCAGATGTCCAGCGCATTGCAGAGCGGCGGCAACATGGAAGGCAAGGAAGTGCGCTTCGGCATCGACGCCTCGGCCCTCTTCGCCGCCGTGACCACGGCCGCCTCGTGCGGCGCAGTGAACGCGATGCACGACTCGCTCACCCCGCTCGGCGGCATGGTGCCCATGGTGCTCATGCAGCTCGGCGAAGTGGTGTTCGGCGGCGTCGGCAGCGGCCTCTACGGCATGTTGATCTTCGCGATGCTCGCGGTGTTCATCGCGGGCCTCATGATCGGCCGCACGCCCGAGTACCTGGGCAAGAAGATCGAAGTGCGCGAGATGAAGCTCATCTCCATCGCCATCCTGGTCACGCCCATCCTGGTGCTGGCCGGTACCGCGGTGGCGGTGATCGCGGGCGCCGGCAAGGCCGGCATCGCGAACCCGGGCGCGCACGGCTTCTCGGAAATCCTCTACGCGCTGACCTCGGCTGCCAACAACAACGGCAGCGCCTTCGCCGGCCTTTCGGCCAACACGCCCTTCTACAACGGCCTGCTCGGGCTGGCCATGTGGCTCGGCCGCTTCGCGATGATCGTGCCGGTGCTGGCCATTGCCGGCTCGCTGGCCGCCAAGAAGCGCCTGCCCGTCACCAGCGGCACGCTGCCCACGCACGGCCCGCTGTTCGTCTCTTTGCTGATCGGCACCGTGCTGTTGGTCGGCTTGCTCAACTACGTGCCGGCATTGGCTCTCGGGCCGATCGTCGAACACCTGGTGCTCTGGAAATAAGGAGCCCACCATGACTGCCAACACCAAAACCTCTCTCTCGCTGTTCGATGCAGCGCTGGTCAAGCCCGCCCTCTGGGGCGCCTTCGCCAAGCTGAACCCGCGCACCCAGTGGCGCAACCCGGTGATGTTCATCGTCTACATCGGGAGCATCCTCACCAGCCTGCTCTGGGTGCATGCGCTGAGCTTCCCGGGCGACACCGGCATGAAGCCCGCCTTCGTGCTCGCCGTGACCATCTGGCTGTGGTTCACCGTGCTGTTCGCGAACTTCGCCGAGGCCCTCGCCGAAGGCCGCAGCAAGGCGCAGGCCGCGTCGCTGCGCGGTCTTCGCAAGGACACCTGGGCCAAGAAACTGACGGAGCCGCATCACGGGGGCCAGTGGCTGCCCGAGCAGGCGCCCAACCTGCGCAAGGGCGACGTCGTGCTGGTCGAGACCGGCGACGTGATCCCGCTGGACGGCGAAGTGATCGAAGGCGTGGCCTCGGTCGACGAGAGCGCCATCACCGGCGAATCGGCGCCCGTGGTGCGCGAATCGGGCGGTGACTTCTCGGCCGTGACCGGCGGCACCCGCGTGCTGTCCGACTGGCTGGTGGTGCGCATCTCGGTGAACCCGGGCGAGTCGTTCCTGGACCGCATGATCGGCATGGTCGAAGCGGCCAAGCGCCAGAAGACGCCCAATGAGATCGCGCTGACGATCCTGCTAGTGGCGCTCACGCTCGTGTTCCTGATGGTCACCGTCACGCTGCTGCCGTTCTCGGTGTTCAGCGTGGAGGCCGCGGGCGCAGGCACCGTGGTGTCGCTCACCGCACTGGTGGCGCTGCTCGTCTGCTTGATCCCGACCACCATCGGCGGCCTGCTCTCGGCCGTCGGCGTGGCCGGCATGAGCCGCATGATGCAGGCCAACGTGATCGCCACCTCGGGCCGCGCGGTGGAAGCGGCCGGCGACGTCGACGTGCTGCTGCTCGACAAGACCGGCACCATCACCCACGGCAACCGCCAGGCCAGCGCCTTCCTGCCCGCGCCGGGCGTGCCGAAGGGCCGGCTCGCCCGCGCCGCGATGCTCGCCTCGATGGCCGATGAAACACCCGAGGGCCGCAGCATCGTGGAGCTCGCGCGCCGCGATGGCCTGGAGGTCTCTGCCGTCGAGATCGCGCGCTACGTGCCCTTCACCGCGCAGACCCGCATGAGCGGCGTGGACCTGCCGGCCGCGCCCAACAGCCTGGACACCGACGCCGTGCTGCTGCGCAAGGGCGCGGTCGATGCGATCCGCCGGCATGTCGAATCGATGGGCGGCAGCATGCCCGCCGAGATGCTGCGCGCCGCCGAGGAAACCGCGCGCCGCGGCAGCACGCCGCTGGCCGTGGCCGAGGGCGACCGTGTGCTCGGCGTGGTCGAGCTCAAGGACATCGTCAAGACCGGCATCAAGGAGCGCTTTGCCGAACTGCGCCGCATGGGCATCAAGACGGTGATGATCACCGGCGACAACAAGCTCACCGCCGCGGCCATCGCCGCCGAAGCGGGCGTGGACGACTTCCTCGCCGAAGCCACGCCCGAGGACAAGCTCGCGCTGATCCGCCGCTACCAGCTCGAAGGCCGCCTGGTCGCGATGACCGGCGACGGCACCAACGATGCGCCCGCGCTCGCGCAGGCCGACGTGGCCGTGGCCATGGGCAGCGGCACGCAGGCCGCGAAGGAGGCCGGCAACATGGTCGACCTGGACTCCAACCCGACCAAGCTGCTCGAAGTGGTGGAGACCGGCAAGGCGCTCCTGATGACGCGCGGTTCGCTCACCACTTTCTCGATCGCCAACGACGTGGCGAAGTACTTCGCGATCATTCCGGCGATCTTCGTCTCGACCTACCCGCAGCTGGGCGCGCTCAACGTGATGCGCCTGGCGAGCCCGTCGTCGGCGATTCTTTCGGCGGTGATCTTCAACGCGCTCGTCATCGTGTTTTTGATCCCGCTCGCGCTCAAGGGCGTGCGCTACCGGCCGGTGGGCGCTGCCGCGCTGCTGCGCCGCAACCTGGCCATCTACGGCCTGGGCGGCCTGCTCGTCCCCTTCATCGGCATCAAGTTGATCGACTGGCTGCTTGTGGCCGTCCATCTGGTCTGAGGAGCATTTCTCATGAACAACAACAGCAGCATTCTTCGCCCCGCCATCGTGCTCTTCGCACTGCTGAGCGCACTCACCGGGCTCATCTATCCGATGGCCGTCACCGGCGCCGCCAAGGCGGTGTTTCCGAAGGAGGCGGCGGGCAGCCTGATCGTGCTCGACGGCACGACCGTCGGCTCGAAGCTCATCGGCCAGAACTTCAGCGATCCGAAGCACTTCTGGGGCCGCCCGTCGGCCACCGCGCCGCAGCCCTACAACGCGAGCGCCTCGGGTGGCGCGAACCAGGGCCCGCTCAACCCGGCGCTGACCGATGCGATCAAGGCGCGCTTCGAAGCGCTGCGCGCCGCGGATCCGGGCAACACCGCGCCGGTGCCGGTCGACCTCGTCACGGCTTCGGCCAGCGGGCTCGACCCGGACATCAGCCCCGCCGCCGCGCACTACCAGGCAGCCCGCATCGCGCGCGTGCGCGGGGTGCCGATCGACCAGATCAACGCGCTGATCGAGAAGAACACCCAGGGCGCGCTCTGGGGCCTGCTCGGTGAATCGCGCGTCAACGTTCTTGCACTGAATCTCGCGCTCGATGCTTCAACTTCTTCGACTGCGCGTTGAGGAGAAAAAACATGGCCTATGCCGCCTATCGTGAACACCCTGGCGTGCTGCGAACGCACGCTCCCATGACAGCCACGAGCCCGTTCTACGTGCTCGACGTCACCGTCTGTTGCGCCGACGCGCTGCGCGTGCGCCGCAGCATCGCGGGCTGCCCCGATGCGGGCGTGGTGCGCTGCGAACCGTTGCTGCACGCGCTCTGCTCGCAGGAGAGCGATGCACCTTGCGTGCGACTGATGATCCGCCTGCCCATCACCAGCTACGCCGAGGTGCTGCACCGCCTGATCGAGTGCGTGCCCTCGGGCGAGATCGGCCGGCTCGTGAGCTGGCGCGAGCACCTGACGCGCTGCGGCCTGCGCGATGGTCACTGACCTCTTTCACGCGCTGCTGGCGCTCGCGGCGCTGTTCGTGCCGCTTGGTTTTGCCTGGTGGGTGCTCTCGCGCACCGCGCGGCGGCACGAGGCCAAGCGCCGCAAGGGCGGTCCGATGCGATAACCTGCGCAGCCATCCATGCCCGACACCCGCCCCGACCCCGATGCCCTGATTGCGCAGCTGCGCAATGACGAGGCGCGTGCGCTGCGCGGCAAGCTGCGCATCTACTTCGGCGCCAGCGCCGGCGTCGGCAAGACCTGGGCGATGCTGAGCGCCGCCCAGCGCGAGCGCACCGCGGGGCGCGACGTGCTCATCGGCGTGGTCGAGACGCACGGCCGCAGCGAAACCGCCGCACTGCTCGCGGGGCTCGACACGCTGCCGCTGCGCGAGTTGGCCTATCGCGGCCGCACGCTTGCCGAGTTCGACCTCGACGCCGCCCTGGTGCGCAAGCCCGCCGTGCTGCTGGTCGACGAGCTGGCCCACACCAACGCCCCGGGTTCCCGTCACGCCAAGCGCTGGCAGGACGTGCAGGAGTTGCTGGCCGCGGGCATCGAGGTCTGGTCGGCGCTCAACGTGCAGCACCTCGAGAGCCTCAACGGCACGGTCGGTGCGATCACCGGCGTGCGCGTGCACGAGACAGTGCCCGACACCGTGCTCGACGAGGCCGACGAAGTGGTGCTGGTCGACGTCACGCCCGATGAACTCACCGCGCGGCTCGCAGCCGGCAAGGTGTACCTGCCTCAGCAGGCCGAGCGTGCTGCGCAGAACTTCTTTCGCAAGGGCAACCTGATCGCGCTGCGCGAGATTGCGCTGCGCCGCACCGCCGAGCATGTGGAAGACGACGTGCGCGGCTGGCGGGTCGAACAATCGGGCGCGGCCGGCAACGGACACGGCGGCGCGCTGCAGGCCTGGAACACCTCGGGCGCGATCCTCGCGTGCGTCGGTCCGCACGAAGGCGCGGCACAGACGGTGCGCACCGCGGCGCGGCTCGCGGGCCAGCTGAATGTGCGCTGGCATGCGGCGTACGTCGAGACGCCCCGGCTGCAGCGCCTGGCCGCCGCGGAGCGCGACCGCATCCTCGCGGTTCTCAAGCTGGCCGAGGAACTGGGCGCGGCCACCGCGGTGCTCACGGGTTCCGACGTGGCCGAGCAACTGTCCGAGCAGGCCCGCCGGCTCAACTGCGCGACGCTGGTGATGGGACGCTCGGAGCCGGCGAGCGGCTGGCGCCGCTGGTGGCCGGCCGCAGCGATCCCGTTGCCGCGTGCGCTGGCGCAGCGTGCGCCCGCGCTCGACATCCTGGAGGTCGGCCGCGCCGACAGCGCGCGCCGCCTGGCGCGTACGCCGCTCAACACCCCGCGTGCCGACGACGACGATCACGAGAAGGCGCCCATCCACTGGCCCGGCTACGCCTGGGCGACGGCCACCAGCGTGGCGCTCACGCTGGTCTGCACGCCGCTGACCGGCGTGCTCGAGCTCTCGAACATCGTGATGCTGTTCCTGCTCGGCGTGGTCGGCGTCGCGATGCGCTTCGGCCGCGGGCCTTCGGCGCTGGCGGCGCTGCTCAACGTCGCGGCATTCGACTATTTCTTCGTGCCGCCGCGCCTGTCGTTCGCGGTGAGCGACGTGCAGTACGTGCTGACCTTCGCGATCATGCTGGGCGTCGGGCTGCTGGTGGGGCAGCTCACCGCGGGGCTGCGCTTTGCGGCCGGCGTATCGACCAGCCGCGAGCGGCGCGCCCGCTCATTGTTCGAGCTCACGCGCGAGCTTTCGGCCGCGCTGGAGAGCACGCAGGTCGTCACGCTCGGCGCTGCAGCGGTGCAGGGCCATTTCGGCGGCCATGCGCTGGTGCTGGTAACCGACGCGGCCGACCAGCTCGTGCTGCCGAAGGACCCACCGGAGGGCTTCGACGCACAGGTGGCCGACTGGGCCTTCCGCCACGGCCAGCCCGCGGGCCTTGCGACCGCCACGTTGGCTGCACAGCCGTGGCACTACGTGCCGCTGCAGGCGCCGATGCGCGTGCGCGGCGTGCTGGCGCTGTCGCCCTCGCAGCCGCGCTGGCTGCTGATTCCGGAGCAGGCACAACAGCTCGACACGCTGGCGCGGCAGATCGCGATCGCGCTGGAGCGCGTGCACTACGTCGAGGTGGCGCAGCAGGCCGTGGTCGAGATGGAGTCGGAGCGGCTGCGCAACGCCCTGCTCGGCGCGATCTCGCACGACGTGCGCACGCCGCTCACCGCATTGATCGCGCTGGCCGAATCGCTGCAGACGCTGCCGCCCGAGGAACACAACAACGCGGCGCGCGCCATCGTCGCGCAGGCGCACGAGCTGCATGCGCTGGTCAACAACCTGCTCGACATGGCGCGGCTCGAAAGCGGCATCGCGGGCGGCGCGGTCAACCTGCGGCGCGACTGGCAGTCGGTCGAGGAAGTGGTGGGCTCGTCGATCCGCGCGGCGCGCACGTCGCTGGGTGACGCTGTCGTGCAGACCGCGCTCGATGCGGACTTGCCGCTGGTCGAATTCGATGCCGTGCTGATCGAGCGCGTGCTCGTCAACCTGCTGGAGAACGCCACCAAATACGGCGCGCCGCCCATCGTGGTGGGCGCACGCGCCGAGCCCGGCACGCTGGTGCTCACGGTGCGCGACCACGGCCCCGGCCTGCCCGCCGCGCTGCTGGGTCGCGAACAGAAGCTGTTCGACAAATTCACCCGCGGCGAAGCCGAATCGGCCACGCCGGGCGTCGGGCTGGGCCTGGCGATCTGCCGCGCGGTGGTGAGCGCGCACGGCGGCGAAATCACCGCTGCCAATGCGCGCGACGGCGGTGCAGAATTCACCGTGACCCTGCCGCGCCGCGAGCCGCCCGAACCCGCCGAAGCCCAACTCTGAAGCCATGCCATCCCCCACCGCCATCGTGATCGAGGACGAGCCGCAGATCCGCCGCTTCGTGCGCGGCGCGCTCGAGGCCGAGGGCTGGCTGGTGCACGAGGCCGGCACACTGCGCGACGGCCTCGCCGCAGCCGGCACGCGGCAGCCCGATCTGCTGGTGCTCGACTTGGGCCTGCCCGATGGCGATGGCGTCTCGTTGATCCGCGACGTGCGCGGCTGGTCGGCCGTGCCGATCATCGTGCTGTCCGCCCGCACCGACGAGGCCGACAAGATCGCCGCCCTCGACGCCGGCGCGGACGACTACCTGACCAAACCCTTCGGCACCGGCGAACTGCTGGCCCGCGTGCGCGCCAACCTGCGCCGCCCGCGCGCAGCCGGCGGCGGCAACGACGAGCCCGCCGAGGCCGTCTTCCGCTTCGGCGAGATCGAACTCGACCGCGCCGCCCGCATCGTGCGCCGCGCTGGCGCCGAAGTGCACCTGACGCCGACCGAGTACCGGCTGCTCTCCGTGCTGGTCGCCAATGCAGGCCGCGTGCTCACGCAGCGCCAGTTGCTGCGCGAGGTGTGGGGGCCGTCGCACACGGACCAGAGCCACTACCTGCGGATCTACATGGGGCATCTGCGGCAGAAGCTGGAGACCGATCCGGCGCAGCCCAAGCATCTGCTGACCGAAACGGCGGTGGGGTATCGGTTGGTGGTCTAGCGCTTGGCCGCCAAGTGCTGGTCGAGTGCGGCGATCAGCCCGACGTTCGCATCCAACATGCGCTGCGCCAGTGCCCTGGCTTGTGCGAGTTCGCCGGGGTTCATGAACTTGATCAGCTTGTCGCGGTTGCGTGGGGCCTCGTTGGTGTCCGAGTCGTCCAGCGTGGCCGACACGTCGTTGAGCGCGTAGGCGGCGACGATGTTCTTCGGCACGCCGTGGCCGGCGCGGTAAGCCTGGCCCAGCTTGCTCTGCGCGACGGCGTCGCCCTGCGCCGCAGCCTTCAGATACCAGGCCGAAGATTCTGCGTAGTTTCGCGGCACGCCCAGGCCGTCGCCGAGGATCAGGCCCAGGTTGAACTGCGCATCGCGCGAGCCCTGCTCCGCGGCCTTGCGGTACCAGACGATGGCTTCCCGCACATCTGCGGTGAGGCCTCCGGTGCCTTTGTGATACGCCACGGCCAGGTTGAACTGCGCGTTGGCCACCCCCTGCGCGGCCGCCTTGCGCGACCACGCCACGGCCGCGCGCTCGTCCTTCGGAACGCCGCGTCCCTCGTTGAGCATCATGGC
This sequence comes from Variovorax trehalosi, assembly GCF_051216415.1. Lineage (NCBI taxonomy): Bacteria > Pseudomonadati > Pseudomonadota > Betaproteobacteria > Burkholderiales > Comamonadaceae > Variovorax > Variovorax trehalosi. The sequence goes on along the minus strand of NZ_JBPJZG010000002.1, from coordinate 301,197 downwards.
CAGATTGGTCTGTGCATCCTTCTGGCCTTGCGCCGCTGCCTTGAGGTACCACGCCGCCGCGGCGCGCTCGTCCTTGGCAATGCCTTCCCCGTCTTCGTACATCACCGCCAGGTTGAACTGCGAGCCCAGGTGCCCCTGGTCCGCGGCCTTGCGATACCAGGCGGCTGCTTCGCGCGGGTCCGCGGTCACGCCTTCGCCTTTCTCATAGATCACGCCGAGGTTGAACTGCGCCGACTTCAGGCCCTGCTCGGCCGCCTTGCGCGTCCAGGCGAAGGCCTGCTGCTTGTCCTCGGGGACGCCCTGGCCCTCGCCGTACATCGTGCCGAGGTTCGCTTGCGCGCTGTCATGGCCTTGCTCCGCGGCCTTGCGGTACCACGCGGCGGCCTCGCGATCGTTCCTGGCCACGCCCCTGCCGTGCTCATGCATGAGGCCCAGAGTGAACTGGCTCTTCGCGTCGCCCTTGTCGGCCAGCGGACGAAGCTCTTTGAGCGCGGCTGCGTAGTTCTCGCTCTTGTAGGCGGCATAGCCCTCGTCCCAGCCGGCGGTGGCGGGCAGTGTGGCCACGCACAGCGGCGCGGCAAGCAAGAGGCTCCTGAGGAGCTGCTTTGTCTTGAATTTCATGATCATTCATTGAGGTGGCGCAGGCTGCTGCGAGCCGAGGGCACCACCGGATTGCCGGAGAAGCAGTGCGCTTTTTCGTCTGTTCTTCTTCATGCACTGCGCGGAAGGAAAGACTCCCTCCGGCTTCGATTTTGCAGGATGGTTTGAGAGATGCAGGGCACCCGCTCACCCTCAAGCCCGGTATGCGGCGCGCACCGCGCACCGCATACCGGGCGCCCTTCGCCAAGGGAAAGAATCAGCCCGCCATTCCCTTGTTCGGATTCAGCAAAAACTTCTCCCCCGTAGCCTGTTTGCCATACACCCCGATCGCATCGAGCTGCAGCGCTTCGATCAGTGAAATCTCCCGCGTGTACTTGCTCGCGAACGTCGTCTTCAGTTCAGCGACCACACGCGCCTTCAGCCGCTGCGTGCCTTCCGCCCCCAGCTTCTGCAGGAACGGAAACAGCAGCCACCCGCCCATGCTCCAGGCCATGCCGAAGTTGCGCACGAACTCGGTCGGGCTGCGGTCCAGGCCGCCGTAGATGTAGACCTGCTTGTGCGTGGTCGAGCCGTAGCGGCTGTATTCCTTGGCGGTGCGGTTCAGCGCCGCTTCCATGCAGCCGAGGATCTGGCCCGCGAGCTTGCCGCCGCCGGTGGCGTCGAAGGCGAGCGTGGCGCCGGTGTCGACCAGCGCCTGCGTCAGGTCTTCCAGAAAGGTCGGCGAGGTCGCGTTGCACACGTACTTCGCGCCGATGCCGCGCAGCAGCGCTTCCTGTTCGGGCTTGCGCACGATGTTGACGAGGTCGATGCCGTCCTTCTGGCAGATCTTGTTGAGCATCTGCCCGAGGTTGGAGGCGGCCGCCGTGTGCACCAGCGCCTTGTGGCCTTCGCGCCGCATCGTCTCGACCATGCCCAGCGAGGTGAGCGGGTTGACGAAGCATGAAGCGCCTTCGGCCGGCGTCGTGCCCGCGGGCAGTTCGAGGCATTGCGCGGCAGGGAAGGCGCGGTATTGCGAGTACATCGCGCCGCCGATGGCGGCCACGGTCTTGCCGAGCAGCGCCTGCGCGGCCGGTGACGATCCGGCCTTGACCACCACGCCTGCGCCTTCGTTGCCGACGGGCATCGACTGGTCGAGCCGTCCTGCCATCGAAGGCCGGGCGCGTTCGGGAACGATAGCGGTGACGACCGGGCGGTCCGCGGTGCCCGATGCCTTCGCGGTGGTCATGTCGGCGGCGCCGAACAGGAGGCCCAGGTCCGACGGGTTCATCGGCGACGCCTCGACGCGCACGATCACTTCATCGGCCTTGGGTTCGGGGATCGGTTCGTCGTGCAGCGAGAGTTCGAGTTCGCCGTTCGAGCGGACGAGGGAGCGCAGTTGGAGTGCCATGGAAGAAGCCCCTGTGAAAGGTCGTTCGGAGATGGCCATCGGCCACGGGGCGGCCAGTATAGGAGCGGGGTGCGAAAGCTGCAGGCGCCTTCAGGACACCACCGGAATCACCGGGGCATGGGCCAATGCGTGGCGCATCTTGAGCGGATCGAGCCGCTCGATGTAGCGCGGGATGTTGCGCCACAGCGTGTGATAGCCGTAGCCGCCGCGCAGCATTTCGTGGCGCGCGCTGTCCTTGTCCCAGTCCTGCACCGCCATGCGGTAGACGGCCGCCACCACGCCCGTGCGGTCGGCGCCGTGCATGCAGTGGATCAGCACCGGGCCCTGCTTTTCGGCTTCGCGAATGGCGACCAGCGCGCGCAGCACCTTGGCATCGTCGATGGACCAGGTGTTGATCGGCACGCGCACCAGCCGGATGCCGCTGCCCGCGAACACCTTCTTGTCGTCGTTGAACGACCGCAGGCTCACGATGGTGCGGATGCCCAGCGACTGCAGCGCCGCCACGTTCGCGCGCCGCGGCTGCGCGCTGCGGTAGAGCGTGGGTGTGATGCGGTGCAGGTTCTCGACCTGAAGCTCGTCCAGCGGATCGGCCCAGTGGCCGGGGCGCAGGTCGTCGGTACCGGTTGCCGCTGTCATCGCGTGCGACGACGCCAATGGCGCACCGTCAGGATCAACGCCGCCACCGCAAGGCCGCCCCAGTAGTCGACCGGCGCGCCCCACAGCCAGTGCTTGTGCCAGAACGCATCGACCGGGTTGAAGCGCGCCCAGCCGAAGGCCGGGTTGATCATGAACCACAGGAAGTCTTCGCAGACCCAGAACACGATCAGCCCCGCAACCGCGAGCCCCACGTTGCGCCAGGTCCACCTGCCGTTGAACGCCAGCGGCGAGAAGAACACCAGTGCCATGAAGGTGAACACCCAGGCGTGGTAGCCGGTCATCGCGCGGCCGCCCCAGAACAGGTCGAGCCAGATGCTGTTCTCGATGCGCCAGGTGGGCAGCGACGTGGCCCAGCCCGCGCCGCCTTCGATCTGGATCTCGGCGTTGGCGAAGAAGAAGGCCATCACGACCACCCACACGAGGTAGCCCAGCGTGCGGCCCACGCCGGTTTTTTCGGTCTCGCCGCTCACGCTACGGCACCCAGCACGTGCTGCAGCACGGCCCGCGCGGCCTGCGGCTTGCCGAGCGCGCGGCTGCGCGCGGCCATGTTCGCGAGCTTGGCGGGGTCGGCCATCAGGCGCGCGACCTTGTAGTCGAGGCCGATGGCGTCGTAGGCGAGCCAGGCGGCGCCTTCTTCCATCAGGAAGCCGGCGTTGTGTTCTTCCTGTCCGGGAATCGGCGAGATCAGCAGCATCGGCTTGCCGAGCGCGAGGCACTCGGACACCGTGAGGCCGCCGGGCTTGGTGACCACCAGGTCGGCTGCGGCCATCAGCTTGTGCATCTCGTTGGTGAAGCCCACGGCCACCACGCGGCCCGGATGGCGCGCCGCCAGCGCCTGCAGCTTGCCGTGCGCTTCGACGTTGCGGCCCGCGACCGCGATGACCTGGAAGTTGCCCTGTTTTCCGTCATGCCCGCCGAGACCGAGCACGCGCTCGACCATGCTCGGCAGATCGCCCACGCCGGCACCGCCCGAGGCCATCAGCAACACGGGCCGCGACGGATCGAGCCTGAGTTCTGTAGCGCAGGTGTTGCGCGCGAGCGCCGGCACGTCGGGCTCGGAGAACGCCGGCATCACGGGAATGCCGGTCACGTGGATGCGGTCCGCGGGAATGCCGCGCGCGCGCAGGCGGAAGGCGACCTCTTCCGTCGCGGCCAGGTAACCGGCCATGCCCGGCACGAGCCACATGTTGTGCAGGTCGTAGTCGGTGATCTGCAGCCACACTGGGTAGTCGATGCGCCCGCGGTTGCGTTCGCGCATCAAAAGCTCCGCGGGCAGGAAGTGCGTGCAGATCACGGCATCGGGCTTCTCGCGCCGGATCTCGCGCACCAGCGCGCCGGTGCTCAGCCGCTCGATGCCGCGACGCAGGCGCTGCGAGGGCGCATGGTGCGGCGTGGTGTCGGTGCGCTGGTGCAGGTACGACCACAGCTCGGGCGCGCGGTTCACGAGCTGGATGTACCAGTCGGTGTAGACCTTGCGAAAGCCGCCGGCCACATGGGCCATGGCGTCGGTGTGGACCGCCGTGCAGGGCGGGGCGAGGGACTGGGCGGTGGCGGCAAGCGCCTGTGCTGCACGCACGTGGCCGTTGCCGGCGCTCACGCTGAGGATCAGGAGTTTGGTCATGGGTTCGGCTGTCTGGGCGGATTATGGACATGCCATGTGGCACTGCCTCGAGGCCTGCTGTTCGGGGCGGCACTCGCGCCGACGGTGGGCTCTGTTTCGCGAATGTCCCCCGGCTTCGCCTCCTCCTTGATTTCGCGAAACAGAGCCCACCATCAGCGCGAGCGCTTCAGAGCGGTCGTCGATCGCCGATCACCAGCAGCGTGCCCCAGGGCGCAGGGCATCGGGTGCTCCCCGCAGCGAAATCAAGGGGGAGGCCGCAGGCCGGAGGACATTCGCGGAGGGGAGTACCCGGTGGCCTGTGCACCACCCCGAAAAATCTTCAGAGCGGCGCCCGCGAGGTGACGAACTGATTCACCCCAATCGCCGCCCGCTCGCGGATCGCATCGAACGTGGTGTTCGTGACGATGCGCCCGTTCTCGAACACCGTTTGCAGCAGATCCACCTGCCCATCCGCAAGCGTTTCTTCGCGCACCGTCTCCACTTCACCGCGCGCGTTCCGCACCAGCGCGAGCCGTCCCTTCTTCGACGCCTTGCTCACATCGCCCACCGGCGACTTGTAGACATCGCGCCACTCGCCGTTCACCTGCATCGCCGAGCACTTCATCGCCCATTGCATGGTGTCGCGATTGACCTGCTGCAGCAGCCCGCCGCCCATGCCGAAGGAGATGTTCTCCGTCGAGAAGCCGTTGTGAAAGAAGTTCGACAGGCACAGCCGCAACGAGTCGAGGTTCACCCCGTCGCCCTGGATGATCCGCACGTTGTTCAGCACGCGGAAGCCCTTGGTATTGGTCGTGGTGCCGAAACGGTCGGCCAAAATCTGCGCCACCTTGAGCGTGGTCTCGGCTGGATCGCCCGAGTCGGGCCGCACCACCAGCGTCGCGCCCGAGGCCACCACCTTCGCCTTCAGCTCGTCGCCCCAGATGCGCGCGCAGGCATTGAAGATGTCGTAGCTGTCGCTCACCACCGCGAAGGTGGCGCCGGGCTTGCCGAACTGGTCGACCATGTTGCTGTACGCATCCGATTCATGGTCGCGGCCCCAGCCCGTGATGGTGCTGTGCTCGGCCGCGGGAATCGAGAAACCCGCCACGTCGCAGTCGTAGTAGCGACGCGCCGCGACCAAGGCGGCCAAGGTGTCGGTGCCCATGAAGTTGACCAGGTGCGCCATGCCGCCGAGCGCCGCCGATTCGAGGCTCGACACGCCGCGCGCGCCGAAGTCGTGCAGCCTGAAGGCGATCTGGCCTTGCGGGTCGTCGCAGGTCGCTTCGAGGTAGCGCAGCAGCGTGGTGCGCGCGGCTGCAGAAAGCGTGGCCACCGTGGTCGGGTACCAGATCGCGCGCAGCAATTCGGTTTCGAGAAAGCTCGTGACCCAGAAGAACTCGGGGTCGGTATTTTCGATGGTCGCGAGCACGTTGTGCACCGGCAGCACGCTGCCCTCGGGCACGGCGCGGATGCGCACCGGCATCAGACCGCCGTGCTTCTCGATCAGCCGCAGCCACCCTTCGCGGTTGAAGGGCTCGCCGTGCACGGCCATCATTGCCGCGGCTTCGTCGACATCGGCGAGCGTGACCGGCGTCTGCAGGTATTCGCGCAGATACGCCTGCAGGCCGAAGAACAGCGAGTGGCTGAAGATGCCGCCGCGCGATTCGATGTAGCTGTGGACGGTCTGCGTGCCGGGCGGATATTGCATCCAGTGCGACACCTTGTAGGAGTCGGTGCGCAGCAGCAGGTTGTTGCCCAGGGGCGAGGAGGTGAGGTTGCGGTTCATGTGAAAGCTCCTTTCACGTGGGCCCCGTCAACCGGGGCCGTTCTTGCTGACAAAGCCTGGTCGTTCAGTTCTTGCCCAGGCCACCCAAAAAATGATTCGCGATGAAGAAGTGGTCTTCGTAGATGCGGTCCTGCATGTCGAGGAACTCTGCGATCGGCACCCAGCGCACTTCGGCTGCGTCGTCGTCGGCGCGCACATCCGAAAGACCGGTCCACTGGTTGTGCGCCAGCTCGAAGAAGAAGCCGTGCGTGATCGTGCGGCCGCGCTGCGAGCGGTCGGGCGCATCGAACACGTGGCTCGCCTTCATGCTGCCGTTGAGCACGGGCACGGGCACCTTCAGGCGGGTTTCTTCCTTCAGCTCGCGGATGGCCGCATCCTGCAGCCGCTCATGCTGGCCGACGAAGCCGCCGGGCAGTGCCCAGGTGCCCTTGCCGGGATGGAACTTGCGTTGCACCAACAGGATGTGGCCGGCCTCGACCACGATGGCATCGACCGTGGTGTAGATCGGCGGGAAGTCGCTGCCCGCATAGCGGTACTTGTCGCGGTAGTCGACGAGGAAGGCGCGCTCCTCGCAGAGTTCGGCGTAGTCGGCGGTGTGCGTGAACTGTTCGAGGAATGCGGCGGTGCCGTCGGGCAGGTCGGCCGGTGCGAGCTGGCCGCGGTTCTCGGGATCGAAGTAGAGGCCGCGCACGTCGGTGGCGTTGAGGCTCTCCACGCTGTGCTGGCCGACGAACTCCCAATGCGGGAAAAGCTTGAGGTAGTAGCTCGACGCGTCCTTCAGGTGCCCCACCAGCGCGACCTTGGCCTTGGCAGGTGCATGGCCGTCCTGCTGGATCAGCCGGTCGACGGCCGACTGGATCGAGGCGATCCAGATCTGGTCGTTGTAAGGCGAGTCGCCCACGCCGACGACGCTCACCCGCATCTGCTCGGTGCCGCGCAAACAGGCGCGCACCATGCGTTCGCGTTCGTCGAAGGTGAAGGGGTTCTTGACGCTCCGCGGCTTGCGGTCGGAGCCGACCACCACGATGACCCGATCGGCGGCGCGAAGGCCTTCTTCGATGAGTCGTTGGTGACCGAAATGGACGGGCTGGAAACGCCCGATGACGATGGTGTATTGAAACTTGCGTGTGCTCACTTGGGAATCCCCCAAAATTGGCGCAATCAACTTGCGCTTGGGTTCAGGATAGCATCGGTGCCGCACATTGATCAACCCCCGATGACCGAGCCCTCCACTTCCCCCCATGCTCCCGTGCGCCTGAACAAGCGCATGGCCGAACTCAAGATGTGCTCGCGCCGCGAGGCCGACGAATGGATCGCCAACGGCTGGGTGAAGGTGAACGGCAAGCCGGCCGAGATGGGCGTGAAGGTCACGCCGTCGGACCGCATCGAGATCGACAAGGCCGCCAAGGGCCAGCAGGCGAACCAGGTCACCATCCTGATCAACAAGCCCATCGGTTTTGTGAGCGGGCAGGCCGAAGACGGCCACGAGCCCGCCGTCACGCTGTTCACGCCGCAGAACCGCTGGGCGGACGACAACGCGCGCTTCTTCTTCAGCCCTCAGCAGTTGCGCGGCCTCGCGCCGTGCGGGCGTCTCGACATCGATTCCATCGGCCTGCTCGTGATGACCCAGGACGGCCGCATCGCACGCCAGCTGATCGGCGAAGACTCGGTGATGGAGAAGGAGTACCTGGTGCGCGTGGCCTATCACGGCCTGGGCCAGCCCGCGCCCACCGGACAGCTCATCCGCATGGACGACGACGATCCCGTCACGCAGAACGTGCAGGCGGTCTTCCCGCTGGCGATGCTCGCGAAGCTGCGGCATGGCCTGAGCCTCGACGGCCAGGCGCTCAAGCCCGCGCGGGTCGAATGGCAGAACCCCGAGCAGCTGCGCTTCGTGCTCACCGAGGGCAAGAAACGCCAGATCCGCCGCATGTGCGAGCTGGTCGGCCTCAAGGTGGTGGGCCTCAAGCGCGTGCGCATCGGCAAGGTGATGCTCGGTAACCTGCCGGTGGGGCAGTGGCGCTACCTCGGGCCGCACGAGAAATTCTGAGCCCTCACTGATGGCCGCCCTGCTGAGCCAGCGCGCGCTGAACCGGGCCACGCTGGCGCGGCAGATGCTGCTGGAGCGGCGCAAGGCAACGGTCGTGCAGGCCATCGAAAAACTGGGCGGCCTGCAGGCGCAGGCGCCGAACCCACCCTACATCGGTCTCTGGAGCCGGCTCGAAGGCTTCCGCCGCGAGCAACTCACCGACGCGCTGAAGAAGCGCCGCATCGTGCGCATGTCGACGCTGCGCGCGACCCTGCACCTGATGGCCGCGTCGGATGCGCTGGCATGGCGTCCGCTGCTCGAACCCGTGCATCAGCGGGGACTGTCGGGCGAACATTCACGGGCCCTCGAAGGCATCGATCGTGCCGCCGTGGTGAAGGCCGGGCAGGCGCTGCTGGACGAAGGCCCGCTGACCAGCACCGAGCTCGGGCAGGCGCTCGCGTTGCGCTGGCAAGACCGGGCGCCCGCCTCGCTCGCCGCGCTCATCCGCAACAACGTGCCGCTGGTGCACCTGCCGCCCGCGGGCAACTGGAACTCGCACCAGAACGCGCAGTTGCAGCCCATCGGGCAGTGGCTCGGCGAATCCGCCGCCGATGTCACTTCCGCCACGCAGGACGACCTGCTGCTGCGCTACCTGGCCGCCTTCGGCCCCGCCACGCTCGCCGACGCCGGTGCGTGGTCGGGCCTCACTGGTTGGAAGGCCGTGGCCGAGCGCCTGCGCCCGCAGCTGCGCGTGTTCACTGGTGAGCAGGGCCAGGAACTGTTCGATCTTCCGCGCGCGCCGCGTCCCGACCCCGACACCCCCGCGCCGCCGCGCCTGGTCGCCGAATGGGACAACCTGCTGCTCTCGCACGCCGATCGCAGCCGCGTGCTGAGCGAGTCGCACCGCGCCCGCGTGTTCACCATCAACGGCATCGTGCGCGGCACGGTGCTGCTCGACGGCTTCGTCACGGGCACCTGGAAGATCGAGCGGGCGAAGAACACGGCCACGGTGGTGTTGGAGCCTTTCATGCGTTGGTCCAAGTCCGACCGGCTCGGCGTGCAGGAGGAGGCGATGCGCCTGCTGGCCTTTGCAACGGACGGCGAGGGCGAGCGGCACGACGTCCGCGTGCTGTGACCCTTGCGCCCGCATGGCGCCTAAGCTTCGCCTAAGACTGCGCCCCTACGCTGCGCCTCGGCGCAGGGCCCACTACCGATCATCCCGATCGCGTGCTACCTTGCGGCCCAAGGAGTCGCCGCAATGCGCGTGCTTTTGGTGGAAGACGACGAAATGATCGGGCGCAGCCTGAAACAGGCGCTCGAGGGCGCGGGCTGGTCCGCCGACTGGGTGCGCGACGGCGAGCTCGCGCAGAGCGCATTGGGCGACGGCGGCTACACCTGCGTGCTGCTCGACCTGGGCCTGCCCAAGCAGGACGGCACCGATGTGCTGCGGCGCGCACGCGAGCGTGGCGACGCGACACCGGTGCTGGTGCTCACCGCACGCGACGGCCTGGACGACCGCATCAACAGCCTGGACCTCGGTGCCGACGACTACCTGCTCAAGCCCTTCGAATTTCGCGAGCTGCTCGCTCGCATGCGGGCCATCGTGCGGCGCCGCGACGGCGCGGCGCATTCGCTGGTGGGCAGCGGGGTGCTGCAGCTGGACCTCACGACCCGCGAGGTGCTGGTGAACGGCGCGCGCGAGGCGCTCACCGCGCGCGAATTCGCGCTGCTGCATGCGCTGCTCGAACGGCCGGGCGCCATCCTCTCGCGCGAACAGCTGGAGAACCGCATCTACGGCTGGGGCGAGGAAGTGACGAGCAACGCGATCGACGTGTTGATCCACGGCATGCGCCGCAAGCTCGGCGCCGAGTCGATTCGCAACGTGCGCGGGCTCGGGTGGCGCGTGGCGGCATGAGCGCCGCGCCGGGCCCGCCTGCCGAACCGATTGCGCGCAAGGCATCGCGGCGCCCGAAGTCGGTGCGCACGCAGTTGCTGCTCTGGCTCATCACGCTGCATCTTGCAGCGGCGGTGCTCACGGGCTGGTTCACCTTCATTGCCTACGGCCACCTGGTCCACAACGCGCTCGACGATCAGATGCGGCTGGTGGCCGAGTCCTATGGGGGGGGCGATCCGCAGAAGACGCCGCAGCCGCTCCATACCGACGACATCTTCGAGCACGGTGCCATCGTCGTGCAGATCTGGAATGCCGACGGCACGCTGCGCGCGACGTCGTGGCCTTTGCTGCCGGTAGCGCTGCAGCCCCGGCCCGGTTTCAGCGATGTGGATGCCGGCACGCGATTGCGCGCGAACTGGCGCGCCTACACCGCCGAGCCCGGCACCCGCGCCGACCAGCCGCGCGTGCAGGTGCTGCAGAACGAGGACTATCGGAAGCGCCGCGTGCTGAAGCGCGCGCTGCTCGAAGGCCTGCCGATCGCGGTGTTGCTGCCGCTGACGCTGCTGATCCTCTGGCTCATCGTGTCGGCGGCCTCGCGCTCGCTGCGCGCGGTGGCGCGTGACGTGGCTTCGCAGGACGAGCGCAGTCCCACCGAGCTGTCGCTCGCGCGCGTGCCGGACGAGATCGCGCCGCTGGTGAGCGCCTTCAACAACCTGTTGTCGCGCGTGCGCAGCGCCTTCGCCACGCAGCGGCGCTTCGTGCAGGACGCCGCCCACGAGCTGCGCACGCCCATGGCCGCGATAGGCCTGCAGATCGAGAACCTGCGCGCGCACGTGCCGGCCGGCGAGGCCACCGACCGTTTCAACCAGCTCGAAGCGGGTGTCACGCGCGCGCAGCATCTGATCGAGCAGTTGCTCAGCCTCTCGCGGCAGGACGCGCCGCAGCGCGCCATGGCGCGCGAGGCCATCGACATCGAGGTGCTGCTGCGCGAGAGCGTGAGCCAGCTGATGGTGCTGGCCGATGCGCGGCGCGTGGACGTGGGCTTCGAAGGCAGCATCACGCCGGTGGTGTCCGCGCCGGCGCCCGAACTGCGCAGCGTGTTCGACAACCTGATCGACAACGCGCTGCGCTATGCGCCTGAAGGCGGCGTGGTCGACGTGCGGCTGCACGAGGTCGAGGGCCATGCGGTGGTCGATGTGCTGGACAACGGGCCGGGCATTCCACCGTCAGCGATGGGTCGTGTGTTCGATCGCTTCTTCCGCGTGCCCGGCGCCGCAGCCGGCGGCAGCGGACTCGGGTTGGCGATTGCGCGAACCGCTGCCGAGCGCAATGGCATGCGCATCGAGTTGCGCAACCGGGACGACGGCCCGGGGCTCATGGCGCGGGTGCATCTGCCGTCATCGCTCCGCTAAGCCGCAGCTAACTCTTCGCTCACTCTCATCTCAGTCAGGCTGCCTAGAGTGCGCTCAGGTCCTGCTGCACGCAGTTCGCGTGATGGCACGAGACCGGAGACAACCTGCCCTCGGAGAACACACCATGCGCACTTCCTTCAAGCTTCTCGCCGTTGGTTCCTTCGCTGCGCTCGCAGCGCTGGGCACCGTCCATGCATCGGCCGAAACGACCGATGGCTCCGACTTCCATCCGCTGCAGATGAACTCGGCCGAAAAGCCGGAGGTCCAGGCGGGTGCGATGGCCGCTGCGCGTCCGAGCGGCACCGAGTCCGTCGGCCAGTCGACCAGCGCGCCCGCGATGCTGTCCAAGGTCTCGGACACCGAAGTGCAAGCCGGCGCCTATGCCGCCTCGCACCCCGCCGGCACCGAATCGATCGGCCAGTCGACCTCGCTGCCGCTGGTGAAGTCGGCCAACGGCAGCTGATTGCGGTCGACGGGGACGGCGACGCTCAGTCGTCGTTGCCGTTGCTGAGCAAGGCGCGGTAGATCACCGCGCCGATGATCGCGCCCGCAATGGGGGCGACCCAGAAGAGCCACAGTTCCGACACCGCATAGGACGGCCCGAACAGGGCCGGGCCCGTGCTGCGCGCCGGGTTCACCGACGTGTTGGTCACCGGGATCGAGATCAGGTGGATCAGCGTGAGGCACAGGCCGATGGCCAGGCCCGCGAAGCCGCCGGCTGCGCGCTTGGCCGTCGAGCCGAGGATCACGATCAGGAACACGGCCGTCATCACCACTTCGCACAGCGCGGCGGCGTACAGGCCGTACTTGCCGGGCGAGTGTTCACCGTAGCCGTTGGTGGCGAAGCCGCCGATGTCCGCGCCCGGTTTTCCAGTGGCGATCAGATAGAGGATGCCGGCCGCCGCAATGGCGCCGAGCACCTGCGACACGATGTAGCCCGCGAGTTGCGAGGCCTTGAAGCGGCCCGCGGCGGCAAGGCCGATCGACACTGCTGGATTGAAGTGGCCGCCGGAGATCGGCCCCAGCGCATAAGCCCCTGTCACCACCGTGAGGCCGAAGGCCAGCGAGACCCCGAGCAGGCCGATGCCGACACCCGGAAAGGCCGCTGCCAGGACCGCGCTTCCGCAGCCTCCGAGCGTGAGCCAGAAAGTACCAATGAACTCGGCCGACCATTTTTTGTAGGTACTGTGTTCCATAACGCTCCATCCTGAAGTTGAGAAAGCGCGCACGGTCCAGAACCGGGCGCGGGCGCATTCTGAAACGAGAAATGGAGAGCGTCGAGCACCTCGTTGCAGCGAACGGAATCTCTTCACGGATCGCGCAAGTTTTGTGCGCTGCCGCAACTGCGTTGCATGTGAACGGAAGGACTCAATACTTCAAAGTGTGATGACGATCTTTCCGAATGCGCCGCGTTCCAGGTGGTCGAGTGCAGCGGGCAGCGCATCGAATTCGTACTGCGCTGCAACCACTGGCTTGAGCGCATTGATGTCGATGGCGCGCACCAGGTCTTCAAGCGCGCGCCGATGGCCGACACCGATGCCCTGCACCGTCACGCGGCCGAGCACCATCGCGTAGAACGATGCGCTCAGCGTTTCACCGCCGAGCATGCCGATGATCGACACGCGCCCGCCCTGCTTGGTGGCCTGCAGCGAGCGATCGAGGTGGGGGCCGCTCGACAGTTCAAGCACGTGGTCCGCGCCGCGTCCGTTCGTGAGCCGGCGCACTTCGGCGGACCAGTCGCTGTCGCGCAGCAGCACGTGCGAGGCGTCGAGCGCGAGCGTCTGTTCTCGCTTGTCCTCGCTGCCCGTCACCACGATGGCCTGTGCGCCATGCAGCCGCGCGATCTGCAGGCCGAACAGCGCGACGCCGCCGGTGCCGTGGATCAGCACCGTCTCGCCCGCGCGCAGCCCGCCGGTCTCGGCGAGCGCGAACCATGCGGTGAGGCCTGCGCAGGGCAGCGTGCTGGCCTCGGCCAGGCTCAGGGTCTCGGGCGCGGCCACGGCCCACGCCGCATCGATCAGCACATGCGATGCGAGCATGCCCGGCCCGGGCCCGCCGGCGAGCACGGCGTCGCTGTGCCAGTGGCTGTCGATCCATCCGCCCCAGAAGGTGTTGACGACGCGGTCGCCCACGGCGAAGCGCGTCACGCCTGCGCCGGTGGCCACCACCGTGCCCGCCATGTCGGAGCCGGGCGTGAAGGGCATATCGAGCTTCATGCCCATGCCGTCGCGAATCATCAGCAGGTCGCGGTAGTTGAGCGAAACGGCGCCCACCCGCACGAGGATCTGGCCCGCGCCCGGCACGGGCAGCGGCGCTTCGGCCTGTGCGAGGTGGGCGCGGCCGAATTGGGGAAGCTGCCAGCGGCGCAGCGTTTCAGGTTCTTGCATCGAAAGAGGCTCCAGGAAAAAAGCGAAGCCTTGATGCTATTGACGATGAAAACTATCCGGTGGCGGATAATTTTCTCTTTGATGGCGCCTGAAAGTATCCAATGAGCCAACGCCTGCAAGGCATCGAGGAATTCGTCGCGGCGGTGGAAGCGGGCAGCTTCGCGCTCGCGGCGCAGCGGCTGCACGTCACCCGTTCGGCGGTCGCCAAGAGCATCGCGCGGCTCGAGGCGCGCCTGGACACGCGGCTGTTCCTGCGCACCACGCGCAGCCAGAGCCTCACCGAGGAAGGCCACGGCTATTACGAGCGCTGCCGCCGCGCGCTGGCCGAGCTGGACGCGGCCGAGGCGCTCACCGACGTGGCGCGCAGCACCGCAGCGGGCCTCGTGCGCCTGAGCATGCCGGCGATGCTCGGCCGGCTCAAGATCGGGCCGCTGTTGCTGGCGCTGGCCCGGCGGCATCCGGGGCTTTCGCTCGAACTCGGGTTCAGCGACCGGCGCGTGGACCTGGTCGAAGAGGGACTCGATCTCGCGATCCGCAGCGGCGAGTTGCCCGACACCTCGGACCTGATCGCGCGGCCGGTCGGCGTGCAGTGGATGGTGCTGTGCGCTGCGCCCGCGTACCTCGCCGAGCGCGGACATCCCCGCGGCGTCGATGCGCTGCAGGCACCGCACGAGGCCGTGCTCTATGCGCGCGACGGGCAGGTCTCGACCTGGCGCTTTCACGACGCCGAAGGCCGGCTCGTCGAAGTGGCGCTGCCTTCCCGCCTGCGCTGCGACAGCGCCGAAGTGCTGCTCGAAGCGGCCATCGGCGGCATGGGCCTGGCGCGCCTGCCCGCATGGCTCGCGGCCGATGCGCTCGCCGCCGGCACGCTGGTGCGCGTGTTCGAGGAACCCAGGCCCTTCGGCTTCGAGCTGAACGTGATCCGTGCGCGCAGCCGCTACCTCCCGTTCAAGACGCGCGTGGTGATCGACTGGCTGGCCGAGCACCTGCCGCCGCTGCTGGTCGCGCCGTGATCGTCGTGATCTGCAACGCGGGCGCTATCCTGCGTCTTCGAACAAACAACACGTCATCCCGAGGAGAAACGCATGCGCCTCTTTGCCATCCGGAACATCGCAGCCACCGTTGCCCTCGCGGCGCTTCTCCTGCCTTCGCAACACGCAGCCGCGCAGGGCACGGTCAATGCGCTGTGCAGCACCGACGCGGGCTGGTGCGAGGCGGCCGCCACGGCCTTCACGCGCGAGACCGGCATCAAGGTGCAGCAGGCGCACAAGGGCACTGGCGAGATCGGTGCGCAGCTGCGCGCCGAAGCCGCGAACCCCAAGACCGACATCTGGTGGGGCGGCACCGGCGACCCGTTCCTGCAGGCGGCGGAACAGGGCCTGCTCGAACCGTATCGCCCGGCCTACATCAACGACCTGCACGACTGGGCTGTGCGGCAGTACGCGCTGTCGCAGAACATGGTGGGCGGCTTCTACACGAGCGCGATCGGCTTCGGCTTCAACACCGACGTGCTCAAAAAGAAGAAGCTGCATGAACCCAGGTGCTGGGCCGACTTGGTCAAGCCCGAATACAAGGGCGAGATCGAGATCTCGCACCCGGCGTCCAGCGGCACGGCCTACACCATCATCGCGGGCCTCGTGCAGCAGATGGGCGAGGACGCGGCCTTCGATTACCTGAAGAAGCTGCATAAAAACGTCACCAGCTACACCCGCAGCGGCCAGGCGCAGGCGCCCAACGTGGCCAAGGGCGAGGTGGCCATCGGCGTGAGCTTCATCTTCGGCTTCGAGCGCTGGCGGTACGACAAATTTCCGGTGAAGACCGCCGCGCCGTGCGAGGGGACGGGCTACGAGATCGGCGGCATCGCGCTGGTGAAGGGCGCGCGCAACAAGGAGAACGCGAAGCGCTACTACGACTGGCTCATGAGCCCGAAGGGCCAGGCCATCGGCGGCACGGTAGGCAGCCTGCAGTCGCCGGCCAACAAGACCTTCAAGCCCGATGCGCGCATTCCGTCGATGGCCGATGTGAAGCTCATCAAGTACGACTTCCAGAAGTACGGGCAGGCGGCCGAGCGCAAGCGGCTGATCGATCGCTGGACGCGCGAAGTCGAGTCACAACCGAGGTAGAAGGCTTTCTCCCAGGCTCCGCGCACTTCGCCTCGCTTCTCCTTTCACCTTGCCGGGGGCTGCACCAGCGGCCCGGCGAAGCCGGTTCCGCGGTGTTTCGCGAAGGGATGAGTGCCTTGCGGATCAGGGCGTGCTGGCCGTGAACGTGACCGTGCCGCTGTAGGTCCCGGCGGTGCGGCTGGCCGAGTTCAGGTAAGAGAAGGTCCAGTTCGCGTTGCGCTGCGTCACCAGGTTGCTGAAGCTGGTACCGACAACGTTCACAGGGCTGCCCGTGCCGCTATTGGGGATCGCCGGCGCGGGCAGGTTGGCGTCGCTGGAGGCGATCGTGATTTCCGACAGCGGAATGGTGTTCGCGCCGTTGGCGAGCGGTGCCGTCGCGGTGGCGCGCAGGGTGACCTGCCCGGCATTGCTGCGCACTTCCACGGGCAGCATGTTGCCGCTGGGGGTGACCGTGAAGCTCGGTGCCGCGCCGCTCCAGTTCACCGCCGTGTTGTTGCCGGCGGCGGGCGTGGTGGGAACGCCGGGAATCGAGGGCGTGAGCATGAAGGTCACGGTGCTGGGTGAACCGCCGGGCGTGGGGAGTTCGCCGTTGCCGATGCGAAAGAAGATGAATTTCTGGATGCCGATCGTGAAGTCCAGGCTTGCCTGTGTGCTGCGCGGAACGTTGGCGCCGGCGGCAGACGTGCTGGAGTCCGCCCGCGCGACGGGCATCGTCGCGGCGATGCCCGTCGCGCAGGCGATCGCCGCCATGCCGCGAACTGCGGTGCGGGCGGGTCGGGTGCGCCGCATGTCCGCGCGCAGTGTCACTTGAGCTCCGCGTCCACCTTGAAGCTGCCCTTGTCCCAGTCCAGCGTGCCGCTGGTCTTCACGGGATAGACCGGCTCCGGCGCGGGCTGGCCGCTCTCGGCCTTGGGCACCAGCGCGAGCGTGCGGGTCTGGCCCGGCAGGATCGGCGTGCCCTCGGGCACCAGTTCGAAGGCGCGGCCCTTGCTGTCGGTGGCGTCCAGGCTGCCTTCGAGGCGGCCGTGCGCGTCGCCGGTGTTGGTCACGGTCACGACGGTGCGGCGCTTGCCGCTGGCCACGCTGCTGGCGATCTGCTTCATCTCGAGCTTGGGCTCGGCGCCGTCGAGCATGAGGTACACCGCCACCGCGATGCGTCCCGTCACCGGCAGGCTCAGACTGGCGCCGCCGCCCTGGATGATGGTCTGCTGCGCGGGCTCGGTGCCCTCGATGGCGATCATGAAGCGGCACTCGCCGCGCGGCGAACCCGCCGGCGGATCGATCTGGAAGCGGAACGATTTCTTGCCGCGCGCCGGCACCGTCACGCTGCGCCGCTCCAGCGCCACCCAGGGCCGGCAGCTGCCGGGCTGCAGGTCGTCGTGGTAGGTGATGTTGCCGTCGGCCGAGTAGCTCCAGTCGATGGTGCGCACCGACACCTCGGTGGGGGCCGACGCGAGGTTGTGGATGTCCAGCGACTGACCCAGGCGCACGCCGCTCTTGCCCGACACCTCGAAGCGCGAGGGGGAGACGGCGATCTCGAATGGCGCGGCCGTCGCGGCGCCGGCGCAGGCCAGCAGCAAGAAGAAAGAGGAGGCGCGCAGCCATTGCGGCAGCGTGCGGGTGTGAAGCAGAAACTTGTTCATGGCAGGGTCTCGATTTCGAAGATCGATTCGAAGCTCAGGGAGGCGCCCGATGGCAGGCGGAGTTCGCGCGGATCGATGCGCAGTGTGAGGTCGAAGGTTTCGTTCATCCACGCCGTGGCGACGGTGCCGCTCCAGACCGGCACGCGCTCGCCCGGGCGGGCGGTGCCGCTTGCGAAGGCGCCGTTGCCGCGCCATTGCACCTGCAGGCCCGAAGGCGAGCGCAGGCCGGGAATGCCCGCGGGAATCACGTAGAAGATGCGCGCGCGTCGGCCGATGTAGGACCCGGTGGCGAGTCGGTATTCGATGCGCCCGAACGGCAGATTGAAGCTGGTGCCGTCGATGGATTGCGCGCTGCGAAAGTCGGTGTTGACCTGGGCGCGGGGCGAGGTGGAGTCGTCCAGCCGGGCGACCAGCGCGCTGGCGGGAAGCGCCAGGCACAGCAGGAGGCCGGCGCATGCGGCGGTTCTCAGGAGGGTGTGCATGCGCGCGTCACTCCATGGACGCCGTGAAGCGCACGGTGCCCTTGTAGTTGCCGGCCGGGTAGACGACGTCGTTGTCGTAGCTGAACTGCAGCCGTGTCGCGTTCATCGCGTTCGACTGGTAGGTGTAGCCCAGGCAGAAGATGAGCCAGAACGAGCAGAAGGTCGCATTGGCGTTGAAGCTCGCGATCTGCTGGTTGTTGGTGTCGTTGAAGCGGCCGTTCTGGATGTCGCCCGAAGCGGCGTTGCCGTTGTTGCTGGCAACCCAGCTGATCTGGCTGAAGGGAATGATGGTGCTGCCGCAGCCGCCCGACTGGCACGAGAGGCCTGCCACCGAATCGACCTTGAGCGTCACTGGCCGTGCCGTGCCCGACGTCGTCGTGGGCCGGATCGGCGTGACCGAGACGTCGATGGTCTGCGAGCCGGTCACAGCCGTGGGCGCCTGGCCCACGTTGGTGCCGGTCACGTTGAAGGCCACGGTATCGACGCCGCTCAGGGAGCCGACCCGCAGCGAAATGGCATAGACGCCGCCGGAGTCCGACACCGTCGTGATGACCGCGCCCGCGGGCATGGCGGTACCCGCCGCCAGCACCGCGGCCCCGAGCAGGCCGCGCCACCGGCTCCGTGCCTTGCGGCCGAATCCGTCGACGTGCGCTGCCCGGAAATGCATCAGATGCCCTGTGCGGTGTAGGTGATGGTGGTGGTGTACGTGTTCGCGGTCCAGCTGGCCGGCGTGCCACCCAGAGCGTACGTCCACGTGCCCGTGGCCACCGTGTTGGAGGGGAACGGCGTCGAGGCGCAGGCACCGAGGTTGGCGCCGGGGTGCGGCAGCGTGCCGGTCGTCGCCACCGTGAAGTTGGCGTTCGTCGGGCCGCCGGTGGCGTTCCATGCGGCAACTGCGCAGTTGATGGTGCCGGCGCCGGCGTTGGTCCAGGCGTACACGGTAAGCGCGCCTGCGGCGGTGGTGGTGGTCACGGTCGGGGCCGCGCCGCTCCAGTCCACGTTGGTGTTGGCGGCCGTGGCCAGGGGGGTGGTCGGCGCAACGCCGGGGATGCTCAGGGCCGACGTCCAGCTCACCGTGTCTTGCGTGGTGTTGGTTGCGCCCACGCGCAGCAGGATGAGCTTGGGCACGACCACGCTCAGCTTGACATTGGCCTGCGCCGTGATGGTGCCGGTGCCCGAGCCGTACTGGCTTTCGGCCATGGCGGCGCCGCCGGTGAAGAGGGAGACGGCTGCCACGGAAATGGCGAGCATGCGATGGGCGATGGAACTGCGGATCATGAAATTGCCTTGATTGAGAAAGATGAAAGGAGACATACGAAAAAGACCGGGGGAAACGCGTCGCTCATTCGCCCACCTTGACCACGGGGATCTCGGCGGTGGCCTGGCCACGCAAGGGAACATTGACGCTCACGCCGCTGTCGCCGGCCGCCCCCCAGGGGAGCGGCACGCTGTCGAGGGTGAGCGTCAGTTGATGGCGACCGGTCGTCACCAACGGGAATTCGAAACGACCGTCGCGGTCGGTCGTGGTGCGGTAGCGGCCGTCCAGCTGCACCTCGACGTTGGCGACTCCGCCTTCGCCGGACTGCTGCGCGCCGTCGCGGTTGGCGTCAAAGAACACGCGCCCAGCCACGCTGCCGCCGCCCGCGCCTGTACCGGTGCCGCGCATGCCGGCGGTCTGGAAGGCGGCACCCGCGCTGCCCTCCCAGCGCAGGTAGATATAGGCGGTCTTGTCGTTGCTGCGGTAGAGCTGCGGGCCGGAAATGGACGTGGGCACCACGGCGGCGCGCGCCTGGTTGAAGTTGGCCGCGAAGCCCACGCGCCAGCCCTTGGCGAGTTCCTTCTCGGCCATGAGCGAGCCCGACAGGCCGCGGCTGGTGTACAGGCCGCCGCTTTGCGAGGTGTAGCGCAGGTTGCCGGAGATGTTGAAGCTGCTGTCGAGCCAGTAGCGGAACTGCACGCCCGCCGTCGGGTAGTCGCGCGCCACGCCGCCGCTCTTGTCGTGCGCGTAGCCCAGGGTGGTGGTGAGCTCGGGGCGCATGTTCTCGTAGCGTCCGCCGACCCAGTCCTGCTCCCACTGCACTTCCTGGCCGGTGGCCGCCTGGTCGCCGAGCACGATCAGCTCGTTGCGCCGCACCGTGAGGCTCAGGCGGCTGCGCGGCAGGTCGAAGAAACGCGTCTGGTAGAAGGCGTTGCCGTAGAGGCTGCGCGAGTCGGCAGTGCTGTTGCTGCCGGCCGATGCGGCCGGGGTCTTTTCATAGCGCGTCTGGTAGACGCTCACGCTGCCACCGGCTGACGTGTTGCGATCGAACAGGTACTGGAAATTGCCGTTCGCACCGGTGCGGCTGTAGCCCGAGAGATTGAAGTTGGCATCGGGCTGCGCGCGCTCGTGGTCGAGGCCGCCGCCCCAGCTCATGCGGCTCGTGTTGCGGTCCACGCGCCAGTAGGCGCCGCGCGTGCCGGTGGCCACGGCGTAGTCGCCGAAGTACAGGTTCGGCTTTGCCGTGTAGGCGCCGAACTCGTGGCGATAGAGGCCGGTGCGCGCGCTCGCCTCGACGAAGAGCCCCTGCGAATCGCCGGTGGCGACGCCCGGCGTCTGCGAGCGGGTGCGGCTGCCGAGCAGCGTGGCACGGGCCTTGAAGTCGCCGCTCTGCGCCACCTCGCGGCCGTAGCCCAGCGACGTGGCCCAGCTCGTGACGCTCTTCGCGCCGAAGCCCTGGCCGGTGAGCGGGTCGATGTAGTAAGCCGGAATGTCGCGCGCCTGGTCCACCTGCGCGGCGGCGAGCCACTTGTCGCCCAGGCGCTGGGTGATGCCGAGCCAGCCGAGCGTGCCCTGGTTCTTCTCGAAACCGGGATACGGGCCGCCGGTCAGGGCGCCGCGTTCGCCGAAGCCGGCGCGCAGATCGGTGCCGCTGTTGAAGATGCGCGTCGATGCGCCGCGCACCGTGGTGCTGCCGAGCGAAAGGCGGTAGTTGCGGCCCAGGCCCTCGGTCAGTTCGCTGTAGATGTCGCCCACCGCGCTGTCGGCGAAGGTCTCCGGGGTGATCGGAAAGCCGAGGTTGCGCAGCGTGATGCGACCACTGCTCGCGTCCCGCGCGTAGCCGAGCGATCCGATGCTGCTGCCGCTCGCCAGGCTGTTGCCGCTCAGGTGGCGGCCGTCGGCCTGCAGCACGAACTCCCCGTAGTTGAGCGTCTCGCGGCGGTATTCGAGGCGCTGGCCGAACTCGGCCGCGCGCTGCCGGCCGTAGCCGGAGGTCTTCGAATCGCCGAAGCCGATGCGGCTCTCGACCAGCCAGGCGCGAAAACCCTGCGGCTGTTCGGGCTCTTCGGCTGTGTCGTCGGCGGATACGGCGCCAGCTTCCGGCGCGCTCATGAAGTTGTCCTGGTAAGCCTTGGGGGCGGCCTCGATGAGCGCCTTCAGGCGCGCCTGCTCGGCCTGGGCGCGGTCTATCGGCTGGATGCGGGCATCAGCCACGGCGGCTGGCACGGCTGCCGCCTTCCCCGGGGCGGTCTGCGCCTGTGCAAGACAGGCGAGCATTGCGGCACAGCCGGCACCCAGCCGCGCGACGACGAGGCGCCACGGCATTCCGGCCGGGCCGGCGGCAATCGACAGTGCCACGCTCGTCATCCAACAACATCTCCGTTCCTTTGGGCGGTGCGGCCCCGGTTGCAAATCACAGGGTGCGGAGAGTAATTCACAAATGTTAATTTCAGTAACTTTGAGCAATAGAAAGTACTAATTTTGGTGGCCGATGCCAAATTGTTCCGGCCCGAATGTGAAAAGCTGCTCTGTTTACGAACCCAATCGTTGTTTTTGGAACACCGCGCCTCAGCTGAAGAAGTTGGCGCCGCGTCGTCTTTCGGTCGCTGCGCCGACTTAGAATTTTTTCGATCTCGACATTTCTCCCTCATGGCTGACTCTTCCAATACCAAACTCCCCTTCCAGGCCGAAGTCGCGCAACTGCTGCACCTCGTCACGCATGCGCTCTACTCCAACAAGGAAATCTTCCTGCGCGAGCTGATCTCGAACGCGTCCGACGCGTGCGACAAGCTGCGCTTTGAGGCGCTCGACCACCCCGAGCTCTACGAAGACCAGCCCGACCTGGACGTGCGCCTCACGTTCGACAAGGCCGCGCGCACCCTCACCATCACCGACAAGGGCATCGGCCTGTCGCGCCAGGAAGCCATCGACAACCTGGGCACGATCGCCAAGAGCGGCACCAAGGACTTCATGAGCAAGCTCAGCGGCGACCAGAAGGCCGACGCCCAGCTCATCGGCCAGTTCGGCGTGGGCTTCTATTCGGGCTTCATCGTGGCCGACAAGATCAGCGTCGAGTCGCGCCGTGCGGGCCTTGCGGCCGACCAGGGCGTGCGCTGGGTCAGCGGCGGCGCCGGCGACTTCGAGGTGGCCGACATCACCCGCGCCGAGCGCGGCACCAGCATCACGCTGCACCTGCGCGACGATGCCGACGAATACCTCAACGCCTGGAAGCTCAAGCAGATCGTCGGCAAGTACTCCGATCACATCTCGCTCCCGATCCTCATGGAAAAGGAAGAGTGGAAGGAAGGCGAGAACGACCAGCCCGGCGACATGGTGAAGACCGGCGAGTGGGAAACGGTCAACAAGGCCAACGCCCTCTGGAGCCGCCCCAAGAAGGACATCACGCCTGAGCAGTACGAGGAGTTCTACAAGAGCATCAGCCACGACTACGAGGCGCCGCTCGCCTGGAGCCACAACCGCGTGGAAGGCAGCACCGAATACACGCAGCTGCTCTACATCCCCGCCAAGGCCCCGTTCGACCTGTGGAACCGCGACAAGAGCGCGGGCGTGAAGCTCTACGTCAAGCGCGTCTTCATCATGGACGACGCCGAGGCACTGCTGCCGAGCTACCTGCGCTTCGTGAAGGGCGTGATCGACTCGGCCGACCTGCCGCTGAACGTGAGCCGCGAGCTGCTGCAGGAAAGCCGCGATGTGAAGGCCATCCGCGAAGGCAGCACCAAGCGCGTGCTCTCGATGCTCGAAGACCTGGCGAAAAAGCAGAAGACCGCGCCCGAGAGCGGCGAGGGCAAGATCGACGTGGGCTCGGGCGAATCGGTGCCGGCCCCCGAGCCGACCGAAGGTGTGACCGATGTGGTCGACAAGAACACGCCCACCGCCGCTGAAACGGCCGCCGCAGCCGCCGACGAATCCGGCAAGTACGCCAAGTTCTACGCCGAGTTCGGCGCGGTGCTCAAGGAGGGCCTGGGCGAAGACATGGGCAACCGCGACCGCATCGCCAAGCTGCTGCGCTTCGCCTCGAGCACCAGCGACGCCGTGACCGTGAGCTTGGCCGACTACAAGGCGCGCATGAAGGACGGCCAGGACGCGATCTACTACATCACGGCCGACACCCTGGCTGGCGCCAAGAACAGCCCCCAACTCGAGGTCTTCAAGAAGAAGGGCATCGAAGTGCTGCTCATGACCGACCGCGTGGACGAGTGGGCGCTCAACTACCTCACCGAGTTCGACGGCACGCCGCTGCAGAGCGTGGCCAAGGGCGCGGTCGACCTGGGCAAGCTGCAGGACGAGGCCGAGAAAAAAGCCGCCGAGGAAGCCGCCGAATCCTTCAAGCCGCTGCTCGAGCGCCTGAAGGAAGCTCTCAAGGACAAGGCCGACGACGTGCGCGTGACCACCCGCCTGGTCGACTCGCCCGCCTGCCTTGTGGTGCAGGACGGCGGCATGAGCACGCAGCTCGCGCGCATGCTCAAGCAAGCCGGCCAGCCCGCGCCCGACCTGAAGCCGGTGCTCGAAGTCAACACCGAGCACGCGCTCGTGAAGAAGCTGGAGAGCTCCGAGCACTTCGACGACCTCGCCAACATCCTCTTCGACCAGGCGCTGCTCGCCGAAGGGGGCCTCCCGGCCGACCCCGCCGCCTACGTGAGGCGCGTCAACGCGCTGCTGGTGTGACGGCCCGGCCGCGCACCCTTCGTGCAGCAGCCGTCGCTCCGGCGGCGCTGCTGACGATGCTCCTGGTGAGCGGCTGTTCGCACTATCACATCGGCATTCCGCTGGTGCCCGGGCTCTCGCTCGGGCTGGGCGCCACCAAGGACGGCAATTTCTCCGTCGGCCTGAATACCGGCTGGGGCCCGCTCGGCGCGGGCGTCTCGGTCAACAACACCGGCGTGGTGGCCGGCACTGCAGGCGTGGGTGTGGGCGTCGGCATCGGGCCGATCGGCACCGGTGTCGGCGTGGGCAAGAGCGTGGTGTTGCACGACCCGAATGCGGGCAAGCCGGGGTATGCGCCCGCGGGCGGCGCCGCGCCGGTCACCACGGCGGCGATCGGGGCCACGGTGCCGGTTTCCGGTACGTCCGGCGTCACCGCCGTGGCGCCCGTGCCAGCGATCGCACCGGCCGCGCCGGTGACCGTCACCAAGGGCGGTGTGACCCGACCGGTTGCCGCCGCCGCGCCGCAGCCTTCCGCGGTGCGCGTTTCCTACAGCACACCGGCCCCTGCTGCCGCCGCTTCGGC
This sequence comes from Variovorax trehalosi, assembly GCF_051216415.1. NCBI lineage: Bacteria > Pseudomonadati > Pseudomonadota > Betaproteobacteria > Burkholderiales > Comamonadaceae > Variovorax > Variovorax trehalosi. The sequence goes on along the minus strand of NZ_JBPJZG010000002.1, from coordinate 276,691 downwards.
CGGCAGTCTCGGCACGCCGGGCAATCCCGTCGCGCCCTGATGGTCGCGTCTTTCCAATCATCCGCGCCGCGGAGCGGCGCGAGGGTGCCCCGATGACTCTCAGCACAGAAGCCGTCCTGGCGCTCGCACCCGACGATGCGTCGGCCAAGGCCGCCAAGGGCCTGCTCGCACCGGCCAAGTGGCCCACGCTCGGGTATTCCGACGAGGCCGTCTGGGGCGAGTGCCAGGGCAGCGGCAGCAAGCCGTACCAGACGCAGGTCGACCTTGCGGGCCCGGTGTTCCGCTGCTCCTGCCCGAGCCGCAAGTTCCCCTGCAAGCACGGCCTTGCGCTGATGCTGCTGCGCGCGCAGAGCGGCGCCAGCTTCACCGCCGGCACACCGCCGCCGTGGGTGGCCGAGTGGATCGCCTCGCGCCGCGACAAGGCCGAGAAAAAAGAAGCGCGCGCCGCCGAGCCCGCGGTTGCGCCCGACCCGGCAGCGGCCGCCAAGCGCGACGCGCAGCGCTGGAAGCGCATCGAGGCCGGCGTGCAGGAGCTCGCGCGCTGGCTCGACGACCAGACCCAGCGCGGCCTTGCCGCGCTCGGCAGCGAACAGCAGCAGGCCTGGGGCGCGATGGCGGCGCGCATGGTCGATGCGCAGGCGCCGGGGCTCGGCCAGCGCATCACGCAGGCGGCCGAACTCATCGGCGTGGGCGAAGGCTGGCCGGCGCGCTTGCTCGACCGGCTGGGCCGTCTTCAATTGATCGTCGATGCGGTGCCGCGCCGCGAGTCGCTCTCGCCCGCCACGCTGGCCGATCTGCGCATCGCGCTCGGCTGGCCACAGGACCGCGAAGGCCTGCTCGCGGACGGCGAGCGCATCAGCGACCACTGGCTCGTGCTGGGCCAGTGCACCGACGAGCGCGACGCGAAGCTGGTCGAGCGCCATGTGTGGCTGCAGGGCCGCGCGAGCGGGCGGCGCGCGCTGCTGCTCGACTATTCGCACGGTGGCCGCGGTTTCGAAACCGGCTGGGTCAGCGGCAGCGAGCGTGCCGCGGTGCTGTGCTTCTATCCCGGCCACGCCTCGCAGCGCGCGCTGGTGGCCGAGCTGCTGGCGGATGCGCCTGCTGCATCGGCAGAGTTCGCGTCGAACGCATCCGACGAGTGGCAACGCATGGCGCAACAGATCGCCGCCAACCCCTGGCAACCGCTGCTGCCGATGGTGTGGGCCGAAGCCGTGCCCGCGCGGCACGGCGACCAATGGTGGCTGCGCCTCGACGCCACGCCGCAGGCCGTGCCGATGCAATTGGCCACGCAGGAGGCCTGGCAGCTGTTGGCGCATTCGGGCGGCGCGCCGCTGCGCGTCTTCGGCGAATGGGACGGCGAGCAGTTCGCGCCGCTCACCGCCTGGGCCTCAGGCGCCGCAGCGGGCAGCGCGCCGATCTGGACTCTGACGGGAGTGCGTGCATGAGCCACTGGAACACCCTGCTGCAGACCGCGCTGGTCGGCACTGCCCGACAACCCGTGCCGGCGGTCGAGGGAATGGCAGGCGAATTCGCCGCGCTGCTGCAAGTAATACAAGAAGGCGAAGTACAAGGCCAGCTCTTGCGTGCCGCAGGCGCCGTGGCCGTCGGCCGCCGCGCCGGCTTCGTGGCGCCCGGCCTCTCGCCTTACGACGCGCCGGTCGCCACCGCCGACGAGCGCCCCGTGCTGAACGATCCCGCGCTGCAAGCCGCCATCGCCGACGCGCTCGCGAGCGGCCCGCTGCGCCTGCAGCACGAAGGCCTCGCCGCGCTGACTGCCGCCGGCCTGCGCCTGCCCCACAACCTCTTGCCCACCGCGCTCGACGCCGGCCGCCGTGCGATCGACCTGCGCCCCGCCGTGATCCCCGCGCTCGGCGAGCGCGGCCTCTGGCTCGCCGCGCGCAACGACGACTGGCGCTACGCCGTCGGCGCCAGTGAGCAGGCCGATGCGCAGACGCGCTGGGACGAAGGCAGCCTCGAACAGCGCCGCGCGGTGCTTGCCGAGCAACGCCGCAGCGATCCCGCCGCCGCGCGCGAACGCCTCGCCGCGGAGCTGCCGCAACTGCCCGCCAAGGAGCGCGCCGCGCTGCTCGGTGCGCTGGCCGAGAACATCAGCCCCGACGACGAAGCCCTGATCGACGCCCTGCTCAAGGACCGCGCGCGCGACGTGCGCCAAGCTGCGGTCGAACTGCTGCAGCGCCTGCCGGCCAGCGCCCACGTGCAGCGCATCGAAGCCTTCCTCGCACCGCTGCTGTCGCAGATAGGCGGCGCGTGGCAGATGAACGCCCCCGAGGCCGCGGACCCGCGCTGGAAAGACGACGCCATCGATCCCGTGCGCCCCACCCACGACAGCCTCGGCGAGCGCGCCTGGTGGCTGTACCAGCTCGTGCGGCAAACACCGCTCGCGTGGTGGACCGCCCACACCGGCATGACCCCTGCCGCGCTGCTCGAATGGGCCGCGAAGAGCGACTGGAAAGACGCCCTGCTGCGCGGCTGGAACGAAGCCATCCTCGCCGTGCCCGATGTCGACTGGTGCGACGCGATGCTCGATCGCCCGCGCAGCCAGCGCGCGTGGGTCGGCCAACTGCTCGCGCTGCTGCCTCGCGAACGGCGCGAGCGCCACTGGGCGAGCGAGCTCGGCGAATCCGGTAACGGCGTGCAGGAAGTCGTCGCCTATGCCGACCAGGCCTGCGCGCCCGGCGAAACCCCTTCGGCCGAACTGTCGCGCAAGCTCGCGGCCACGCTGCGCATGCGCGTTGAACGCGGCGACCTCGTCAACGACTACGTGCTGCGCCAGGTGCTCGGCAACGCGGCCGCGCTGCTGCATGCCGATGCGCTGCACCTGCTGGCCGACTTGCCGCGCGCCGCCGAGGAAAGCCCCGGCCTTGCCAGCGCATTGAGCGACACCACACGCATCGTGCGTGCGCGCCAGCTGTTTTCAACCCTTCGTCTTTCGTCCACTTCTTCTTCTCCATCTCAAGGCCGTCCATGAGCAATGTCCTGCGCCAGCATGCCGAACAGCAATTCGCCGAAGAACTCGATGCGCTCCAGAAGGTCGACGACCGCCAGCGCCCGGCCAACTGGAAACTCTCGCCCTGGGCCGTGCTCACCTACCTGATGGGCGGAAAGCTCGCGAACGGCTTCGAGGTCAGCCCCAAGTACATCGGCAATTCGCGGCTCATGGAGATCGCCGTTTCCACGCTCGCGACCGACCGCGCGTTGCTGCTCTACGGCGTGCCGGGCACGGCCAAGTCGTGGGTGTCGGAGCACTTGGCCGCGGCCGTGAGCGGCGACTCGACCATGCTGATCCAGGGCACCGCGGGCACCAGCGAAGAGCAACTGCGCTACGGCTGGAACTACGCCGAGCTTCTGGCCCACGGCCCCTCCGAAAAGGCGCTGGTGCCGAGCCCGCTGGTGCACGCGATGCGTCTCGGCAAGATCGCGCGCGTCGAAGAACTCACCCGCATCCCGGCCGACGTGCAGGACACGCTGATCACCGTGCTGTCTGAAAAGACGCTGCCCATTCCCGAGCTCGGCAGCGAGGTGCAGGCGGTGCGCGGCTTCTCCGTGATCGCCACCGCCAACAACCGCGACAAGGGCGTGAACGAACTCTCCAGCGCGCTCAAGCGCCGCTTCAACACCGTGGTGCTGCCGGTGCCCGCGAGCGAGGCCGAGGAAGTGCAGATCGTGGTCAAGCGCGTGTCCGAACTGGGCCGCGCGCTGGCGCTCCCGGCCGAACCGCCCGCGCTGCAGGAAGTGCGCCGTGTGGTGCAGATCTTCCGCGAGCTGCGCAACGGCCAGACCGAGGACGGCAAGACGCGCATCAAGTCGCCGACCTCCACGCTCTCCACCGCCGAGGCCATCTCCGTCATCAACAGCGGCATGGCGCTGGCCGGCCATTTCGGCGACGGCGTGCTGCGCTCGGCCGACGTGGCTTCGGGCTTGATCGGCGCCGTCATCAAGGACCCGGTGCAGGACCACGTGGTCTGGAAGGAATACCTGGAGACGGTGGTGAAGGAGCGCGCCGACTGGAAGGATCTCTATCGCGCCTGCCGCGAACAGCTCTGAGCCTCGCACGCCACCGCGATTGCACATGGCATCACCGCTGCATTACTTCGGCATCCGCCACCACGGGCCCGGCTGCGCGCGCAGCCTGCTGCGCGCCTTCGAGTCGCTGCAGCCCGACTGCATCCTGGTCGAGGGCCCGCCCGAGGCCGAGGGCCTGCTCTCCTTCATGGCGCATGCCGACCTGCGTCCGCCGGTCGCGATGCTGGTGCATGCGAACGACGACACGCGCCTGGCCGCCTTCTACCCCCTCGCCGAGTTCTCGCCCGAGTGGCAGGCGCTGCAGTGGGGCGTGAAGCACGCGCTGCCCACGCGCTTCATCGACCTGCCGCAGGCGCACCGCATGGCCATCGACCAGGCGGCGCGTGCGGCGGACGAGGCCAAGGCTGAGGCGCCTGCCGAAACGCCGCTCGATGACGACGAGACCGACAACGTGCCCGTCTCCGAAACGCTCGAAGCGCCCGAGGAAGCTCAGACCGCCAACGCGCTGCCCGACGACCCCTTCGACTGGCTCGCCCATGCCGCGGGCTATGCCGACGGCGAGAGCTGGTGGAACCACATGGTCGAGGAGCGCGGCGACGGCGAGGACCTGTTCGGCGCCATTGCCGAAGCGATGACCGCAGTGCGCGCCGAAACGCCCGAAGACCGCCGCGGCCAACGCGCCATGGAGCGGGAGCAGCTGCGCGAAGCCTTCATGCGGCAATCGATCCGCGAAGCCGTCAAGGCCGGCCACCAGCGCATCGCCGTCGTCTGCGGCGCCTGGCACGTGCCCGCGCTGCAGAGCACGGTGACGGCCAAGGCTGATGCCGCCTTGCTCAAGGGCCTGCCCAAGCTCAAGGTGCTCGCGACCTGGGTGCCGTGGACCTACCGGCATCTGACGAGTGCCAGCGGCTACGGCGCGGGCATCGATTCGCCCGGCTGGTATGAGCACCTGTGGCAGCAAGGCGAGCAAGTGGCCGGCCGCACGACCGGCTGGCTCGCACGCGTGGCAAGGCTGCTGCGCGAACACGACCTCGACTGCTCCTCCGCCCACCTGATCGAAGCCACGCGCCTCGCCGAAACGCTCGCCGCGCTGCGCGAGCGACCGGCACCGGGCCTGCCCGAACTCGACGAGGCCGTGCGCAGCGTGATCTGCATGGGCGAGCAGGCGCCGCTCACGCTGATCCGCGAGCGCCTCACCGTCGGCGACCGCATGGGCCAGGTGCCCGCCGAAGTGCCGACCGTGCCGCTGCAGCGCGACATCGAGCAGGCGCAGAAAAGCCTGCGCCTCAAGCCCGAGGCGACGGCGAAGACGCTCGATCTCGATCTGCGCCAGCCGAACGACCTCGCGCGCAGCCACCTGCTGCATCGCCTGCGGCTGCTCGATTTGCCATGGGGCGAGATCACCGCGGGCCAGCGCGCGAGCCGCGGCACCTTCCACGAAGTGTGGCAACTGCAATGGCAGCCCGAGTTCGCACTGCGCATCATCGAAGCCAGCCGCTTCGGCGCGACCGTGGCGCATGCCGCGAGCGCGCGCGTGATGGAAGAACTGGCCGCGGAGACCTCGCTCACCGCCCTCGCCGAGCAGGTCGACATCGTGCTGCTGGCCGACCTGCCGGTCGCGGTGCAGGCTGTGACCCGCGCGCTCGAAGACCGGGCCGCGCTCACCGGCGACGCGGTGCAGCTCATCGGCGCGGTGCCGCCGCTGGCCAACGTGTTCCGCTACGGCAGCGTGCGCCAGACCGACAGCGCATTGCTCTCGCACGTGCTCGACAGCCTGATCGTGCGCGGCGCCATCGGCCTGCCTATTGCCTGCGGCGCGCTCGATGCCGAAGCCGCCGAGGCGCTGCGCACCCGGCTCATCGCCACGCACGACGCGGTGCGCCTGCGCGACGGCGAAGAGACCACCGCCGCCTGGCGCACCGCGCTGCGGTCCATCGCCTTCGGCGAAACCGGCGCGCCGCTGCTGCGCGGCGTGAGCTGCCGCTTGCTGCTCGACGATGCGCAGCTCGAAGGCGACACCGCCTCGCAACAGCTCGGCCGCAACCTCTCGGCCGGCGCACCGCCGACCGAGGCCGCCGCGTGGCTCGAAGGTTTTCTCAACCGCAACGCGATGGTGCTGCTGCACGACGAGGCCGTCTGGTCGCTGGTCGACCGCTGGCTCTCGGGGCTCGGCGAAGAGCACTTCGTGCAGGTGCTGCCGCTGGTGCGCCGCAGCTTCGCGGATTTTTCAGGTTCGGACCGGCGCGCGCTCGGCGAGCGTGCAAAACGCGGTGCGGTCGGTGGCACCTTGCCCGCTGCCGTGGCTGCCACCGACTGGGACGAAACACGCGCGGTGCTCGCGCTGCCGCTGTTGCGGGAACTGCTGGGAGTGAAAGCATGAGCGCGAATCTTCAGGATCCCACCGACGCCGAACAGGAAGCATTGCCGCCCACCGACCGCCTGCAGCGCTGGCGCCTCGTGCTCGGCAGCGAAGCCAACGCGAGCTGCGGTGCCGTCGAAGGCCGCGTGCGCGAGATCGACCAGGCGCTCGCCGCGCTCTACGAAGCCGATGGCCGGCGCGGCCTAGGCCAAGGCGGCCAGCGCGGCGGCCGCGGCGATTCGGCGCCCAGCGTGGCGCGCTGGCTCGGTGACATCCGCAAGTACTTTCCGAGCCAGGTGGTGCAGGTGATGCAGCGCGATGCGATGGAGCGGCTCAACCTGCGCCAGATGCTGCTGCAGCCCGAGATGCTGGAGAACGCGCAGCCTGACGTGCATCTGGTCGCCAACCTGGTGGCGCTGTCCAGCGTGATTCCGGCCGGCACCAAGGACACCGCGCGCGCCGTGGTGCGCAAGGTGGTCGACGAGCTCATGAAGAAGCTAGAGGAGCCGATGCGCAGCGCGGTGAGCGGCGCGCTCAACCGCAGCCAGCGCAACCGCCGCCCGCGCCATTCCGAGATCGACTGGAACCGCACCATCCGTGCCAACCTGCGCCACTGGCAGCCCGAATACCGCACCGTGGTGCCGCAGACGCTGGTCGGCTACGGCCGCAAGGCCCGCCAGCCGCAGCGCGAGGTGATCCTGTGCATCGACCAGAGCGGATCGATGGCGGCCTCGGTCGTCTACTCGAGCATCTTCGGCGCGGTGATGGCGAGCCTGCCCGCGGTGGCGACCAAGCTCGTGGTGTTCGACACCGCCGTGGTCGACATGACCGAGCAGCTGCAGGACCCGGTGGACCTGCTGTTCGGCGTGCAGCTGGGCGGCGGCACCGACATCAACGGCGCGGTCGGCTATTGCCAGAGCCTGGTGCGCGAGCCGCGCAACACCATCCTCATCCTGATCTCCGACCTGTACGAAGGCGGCGTGGAAGACAACCTGCTGCGCCGCGCCAACGAGCTGGTCGAGGCCGGCGTGCAGTTCATCGCGCTGCTCGCGCTCAGCGACGAGGGCGCGCCCGCCTACGACCGCGACCTGGCTGCGAAGCTGGCCGCGCTCGGCGTGCCGTCGTTCGCGTGCACGCCCGATGCGTTCCCGGGGCTCATGGCTGCTGCGATCAAGCGTGAAGACGTCGCGACATGGGCCGCAGGGCAGGGCCTGAAAACGAGCCGCGCTGCCTGATGTGGTGATGGCCGGCCTGACCCGACGCGAGCTTGCGGCACTGGCCCTCGCCGCCATGTCGGTCAGGGCTGCGCACGCGCAACGCGATTTCCCGGCCCGGCCGATCCGCTGGATCGTGCCGTACCCCGCGGGCACCATTGCCGACATCGTCGCGCGCACCATCGGCACCCAGCTTGCCATCGATACCGGCCAGCCGGTGCAGATCGAGAACCGCGCCGGCGGCAACACCGCGCTCGGCGCCATCGAGGCCACCCGCGCGCCGGCCGATGGCTACACCGTGCTCTCGGCCGACAACGGCACGCTGGTGTTCAACCCGGCGCTGTATCGCAACCTCAGCTACAACCCGTCGCGCGACTTCGCGGCGGTCACGCTGCTGGGTCGGCTGCCGATGGTGCTGCTGGTCGGCCCGTCCAGCGGCGTGAAGGACGCGCGCGCCTTCATCGCGGATGCGCGGGCCTTTCCCGGCAAGGTCAGCTTCGCCTCCGCCGGCACCGGCACGCCGCAGCACCTGGCGATGGAGCTGCTCCAGCGGCAGGCTGGGCTGCGCATGGTCCATGTGCCCTACCGCGGCGCTGCGCCCGCGCTGGCCGATCTCGCGGGCGGCCAACTGCCCGCGATGATGAGCGACCTGGCCGCGGCCAACCGCTTCATCCAGAGCGGCAAGGCGCGCGCCCTGGCCGTCGCCAACGCCACCCGCCTGCCGCAGTTGCCTGCGGTGCCCACCTTCGCGGAGCTCGGCATGCCGCGGGTCGAGGCGGCCGCGCTCATGGGCCTGGCGGTGCCCGCGGGCACGCCGCCCGAGCTGGTGGCGCGGCTGCAGCAGTCAGTGGCCAGCGCGATCCACAACCCGGCGGTGCTGCGCAAGCTCGCCGAATCGGGCGTCGAGCCGGTGGGCAGCACGCCGGCGCAGTTCGAGGCGCTGATCGACGACGAAACGGCGCGCTGGCATCCGTTGATCAAGAGCCTCAACCTGTCGCTCGACTGATTAAAAAACAGGCAATGTTTCGGCCCGCTTTACGGGTCCTTTGCACGAACTTTGCGCGCGCAGGCGGCCACTCTCACTCTGAACTAAGAGTGACTGCCTAGATTGGCGCATCGCACATGGAAGGTCGCGCGGACGGGTTGCACAAGCAAGGCCGGCTCGCACCCAGTCAATGACAACCCGCCGGTTCAATCACGTCATCTTCGCGGACGATTTCTTTCGGTCCGCCGCCAACGGTCTTCCGTACCACGCCGCGAACCGGCGATTCCTGCGCGGTTTTTTCGATTCGACGCTCGGCCGCCTGGGCCTGCCGGTGCGCGAGGTGGCGCCGCTGGAGGGTGGCGGCCGCATCGACGTGGCCCGCCTCATGGCGCGGCTCGACCTGCCCACGACGCCCGCCGGCTGGGCCCGCGCCTGCATCGCGGATCTGCTGCCGGTGCATGGCCGCGAAGGCATGCCGGCCTTCGACCCCGGCTGCCTGGTGATCGGCTGGGGCCTCACGCCCGCGCTGCAGCACTGCATTGCGCGCAGCGGCGCGAGCTACCTGGACATCGAGATCGATCCGCGCCGCTTCACCGAGCACCTGCACTTCTGCGCGCGCACGAACGATCCGGTCATCGCCGCGGCACTGCAGGCGCGCCGTGTCGATGAAGAGGTGTTCTGGAACCACGCGGCCGCGCTCAAGGGTCACTTCGGGCGGCATGGTGCGCCGGCGCTGTTCGATCCGCGGCTTCGCATCGGGCTCTTCTTCGGCCAGAGCCTGGTCGACCTGTCGCTGGTGAGCGGCGGGCGCACCATGCATCCCGCGAGCGTCATCGCGCCGCTGCGCGAACTGGCGCGCAGCGTCGACCTGCTGGTGATCAAGCCGCATCCCTACGAGCCCGCGCTGCACGACCTCGCGCCGGTCGCTCGGGCCGTTCCCAATGTGGCGTGGACCGAGGAGAACACCTATGCGCTGCTGTCGGCCGCCAACGTGCATTTCGCGGCCAGCCTGTCGTCAAGCGTGCTCACCGAGGCGCGCTACTTCCGCAAGCCCGCACATGCGCTGATCCGCGCCGACCGCAACGCGGCGGGGCAACTGCCGGTGGCGTGCTCGGGGTGGATACCCGTCGGGCCCCAACTCGGTGCGATGGATTTCATGGCCGCCATCAGCGGTATCGACGACGCGGTGCCGCACCACTTCGCCGCATGGCCCGCCGCCGCCATCGACCGCGCCTTCATGACCCGCTGGGGCTTCGATGACCAGAGCCGCGGCCTGCACGACGTGGCCGAGCTGCAGTTGAGTCGCCTGTACCTGTTCCACCTCGGCAGCCCCGCGACGGGCTGGCTGAGCCACGGCTGGTCGAAGCCCGATGCCGAGGGCGCGAAAAGCATCGGCGAGTTGGCGTGCCTGGTGATCCCGCTGCCGTCGCTGGCGGAAACGCTCTCGCACCAGCAGCCGCACCGCCTCGAAGTGCGCATCGATTTCCGCAGCAACGCCAAGGCCACGAGCGTGCACGCGATGTTCGACGGCGTGGTGCTGCCCGGCTCCTGCACCACCGGCGCCAAGCGGCGTAGCCTGGTGTTCGAGGTGCAGCCCACGGCCGGCAGAAAGTGCCTGGTGCTGCAGTTCGTCGTGGCCGATGCGGGCCGCGGCAATGCGCGCGGCGCGGTCGCGAAGCCGGGCTTCACGCTCAGGAAACTGCAGGTGTCGTTGCGCACGGCGCGGGGCGTGGTCGCGATGCCGCCGCCGGCGGTGTCGTCGGTGCAGTGGTCCGAGATGCGGCCGGTGCGTGCGCTGGCCTGGGTGTTCCGCGCGCTGCGCGACTCGGCGCGCGGAGTTACCGGTTAGGTTTTTCAGCGGCGAGGTCGTGGAGCAGCGCGGTCCAGTGCTGCAGGCGTGCGATGGCGGCCTCGCGGCCCTTCTGTGCTGCCTGCGGTCCATTGCCGTCGTCGGCCAGTGCGAGCAGTTCGCTCGCGGCGGTCGTCACGGCCCGCGCGAAATCCCCGGTGCGGCCCTGCCACACCACGATGCGATGGTGCAGGCCCAGCTGCGCGGCGCGCTGCGCATTGATCGCCTGCTCGGGCTGGTCGGTCAGGAGCAGCAGGATGGGCTTGCGGTACACCGCCGCGATCGACAGCGCCGCCATGCCGGGCGCCGAGACGATGAAGGCGCTGCGCGCGGCCATCTCGATCCAGTGCTCGTCCTGCGCGTGCCAGCCCGCGCGCTGCGCATAGCCTTCGCCGACGAGGTGCGCCGGCACGCGCGCATCGGCCAGTCCGCGCTCCAGGCCGTCGGCCAACGCCGCTTCCTTGAAATGCGGGTTGAGATAGACCGCAGCTTGCGGCGCGAGGTCGTCGTGCGCCTCCGTGTCGGCGCCCATCACGGCCACCGGCGTGGCGAGCTGATGGCCGCCGCATCCATCGTGCTGCGGCTCGCCGTAGGCGAAGTCGTGCGCGATGCGTGCGCGGCTGCGATCGATCTGCCAAGCGACGATGCGACCGAACAGGTTCGCCATCCACGCCGGCATGCGTCCGCTGAAATTGGTCTCGAGCGCATGCCGCAGGCTCGCACCGTACACATGCACCACCTTGCGCCGCCAACCCGGCATCCAGCCCATGAACAGCAGTGCGGGATGGAAGGAGTCGTTCACCACCAGGTCCGCATCGCGGAACCATGCGCGCAGCCGTAGGATGTCGCGCAGCATGCGCCCCGGGCGAAACACGTAGTGCGCCACGTTGCGGTCGGTCTCGCGGCGCAGCATGTTCTGCTCGCGGTCGAACTGCACCGCGTAGTGGCGCGAGAGCACAGGTGCCTCGACGCCGAAGCCCGCGAGGAAGCGGGCGCCTTCGTCGGAGGTGGTGAGCACCTGCACGCTGGCGCCTGCCGCGCGCAGCGAATGCGCGAGCAGTTGCGCGCGCATCAGGTGGCCGCGCGCGTCCGCGGTCGCGAAGTAGACGATGCGCGGCGGCATCGACTCAGGCGGCCACCGGCCGCGCGCTGCCAGGGCGCAGGCGCAAGGCCAGGCCGGCCGCGTACATGCCCAGCGCGCCGGTGATGCCGAAGCCGCGCTCGGTGTCGCGCACCTCGTGCATCAGCTGCGCGAGTTGTGCTTCTTCATGCGGCGCCACGCAGCGCTGCAGCGTGTGGCTGCAGAGGCGAATGTGGCGCTCTTCATCGGCGAGCACGCGCGTGAGCAGCGGATGCAGCGCATGCCGCGGGCCGATCAGCGCGCAATGGCGCTGCAGGATGCGCGAAGCCATCTGCTCGGCGGCAAGGCCGATCGCATAGGCCGGCACGAGGCCGCCGTGCGCGAAGTGCGGCGCATGGCGCTGGATGAGGCGCTGCCAGCGCGCGAGCTTGCGCCGGCTCAGCCAGTCGGGCTGCGGCGCTTCTTCCGGCGATGCAGCCGCCTGCGCGTTGCCGCCGCGTTCGACGATGGCATCGGCGAAGAGTTGCGCATGGAGTTGCTCGTCGGCCAGGTGCTGGTCGAGCTGGCGTGTGAGCCACTCGGGGGCGCTGGTGCGCAACTCGCGCTGCAGCGCCTGCTCGGACGATTCCTCCCCGACCAGGTAGAGGCGCAACAACATCACTTCGCCCGCGCGGCTCGCATGCATCTGGCGCAATGCGGCGCGCTTGATGTGATGCACCAGTCGCGCCTGCAGCGCCGGCCAGCCTTGAAGTGTCGGCGGCGCGAGGCAGTCGAACCCCGCGTTCGTCCGGGCGGTGTCAACGTCCATTGGCCTTTGCCACCGGGGGCTGCGGCTGCTGTTGTTGCCAACCGAGCACGAGCCCGATGAAGCTGTCCTGCAGGAATGCGCGCGCCGATGCATCGGCACCGACGAACTCGCGCTGCTGGCCGTCGTAGCGCACGTAGCCCTTGCCGCCCGCCGCGCCGAGCACCAGCTTCTCGTTCTTGCGGAAGCCGCGCTGCATCAATGGCTGCAGCAGCGACTGCGATTCGAGGCCGTAGAGGAACAGGTCGCGCTGCACCACCTGGCGCGGAATCTTCCCGCTCAGCGCCTGCAGCTCGAGCGACCAGTTGCCTTGCCGCATCGCCTCGGAGAGCTCGCTGCCTTTGGCCGCAGGCGCGCGGAAACGTGCGCGCGCCACCGACTTGGAGGCACGGCTCAAGCCCAGGCCGACGGTGATGTCCGCATCCGTGGCGCCGCCCGTCCGGTTGTCCTGCACCTGCACGATCTCGTTGGCGAGCCGCGCGGCGATCGATGGCTTGGAGAGCGTCTCGCTGATCTGCGCCGGCGTGAACACCACGCGCTCGGCGCTCCCCTCGATCACCACGACCTGGTACGGGTCGATGCGGATGTCGCTGAACTCGCCGCCGATGGGCGAGTGCGCATGGCTGCTCACCGACCACTCGTTGCCCGAGCGGCTCACGAGCGCATGGAAGGTCAGCGGCACGCGCTGGCCACTGCTGTGCGACTGGCCGGAGCCCTGCAGCAGCACATCGCCCACGATGGTCTTCTCGCCGTAGATGCGCGGATTGGCAAAGCGGATGGTGTGCGCGGCGCTGTCGAGCGCGGCGCGCGTGTCGGCATCGTCCAGCGCGAGGCGGTTGCATTCGTTGGCAGGGCCCGCGAGCGCGGAGAAGGGGCAGCCGCTGTCGGACTTGAAATTGAAGACGCCGCGGCCGGTGAAATCGGCGGCGCCCGCTGCGGCGCACGCGCCGGCCAGCACGAGCAGGCTGAAGATGTTTTTCTTGTTCATGTCGGGCGATGGTAGGAAAGCGCCTGGGCATCCGCGTTCGTGCGGCCTGTCGTGTGCAGGCCGATGCCGCGCGCGAACGCGCCCAGCATGTCGATGGCCGAAAAGCCCACGATCAGCGCCACGCCCGCGAGCCAGCGCAGGCCGCGCAGGGGAGGCAGGTCTTGATGGTTGAGCGCGCGCACGCTGAAACCCAACCGCGTGAACAACACGCACAGCGGCCCGATCGGCCCGCTCTTCGCGAGCCACTGCCAGCGCGCCGACACGTAGCTGCGCAAGAGGTGCGGCGTGAGCGAATACGTGTCCTGCCCGCGCATCCAGCGCAGCTTGAGCGCCTCGGTGCGCGTGTCGGGCAGGCGGTGCTCGGTGTGGGCCGCGGCCGCGTAGTGGATGGGCACGTTCGCCGCTTTCAGGCGCATGCCCAGCACCTGGCAGTGCGCGCGGTACACGCCGTCGAGCGCCTGGTAGCTGTGCTGCTCGAACACGTCGCGGCGAAAGGCGACGTTGTTCGCGTAGAAGTTGCTCGTCGCGCCCGCGTGGTCGGCGTTGGGGAAGTACATGAAGTCGATGGTCGTGAGCGCGGTGCCGACGATGCTGTCCGCGTAGCTCGTGCGGCCGGCGACCACCGCGGGCGCATCGGCGCCGCGTGTGAAGGGCGTGAGCATCTGCAGCAGCCAGTCATCGTCGGGGAGGCAATCGGCATCGGCGAACACCACGTGGTCGCAGCGCGCGGCATCGGTGGCCGCGAAGCCGACGTTCTTGGCGTCGTAGTAGCCGGTGGCGGCGTCGATACGCACGAAGTCGATGGGGCGGCCCGCCAGCGCCGTGACGGCCTCGCACGATGCGGTGCTCAGGCCGTCATGCGTGATGACCACCTGGGCCAGTGCCGTGAGCGGTAGCTTCTGTTTGGCCAACAGGGCGATCAGACGCTGCAGGCTGGTGCTTGCGGCGGCTTCGGCATCCGCTCCGCCGCGCAGGTTGTTGGTCTCCAGGACCAGCGCGCAACGCGCGGCAACTTGATCGGGCATCATCGAATTTTCCTGTCCGGACATTGTTTTGAAGGCTTGCATCCTGCTTTTATCTCACAACCGCCGCTGCTGCCAGTGCCTTAAGGAAGGGGCGCGCGCATGAAGGCGGCCATCTTCGGCGCCGGTTATGTGGGCCTCAGCTTCGCCGCCTGCCTGGCCGAAGCCGGGCACGACGTGCTGTGCGCGGACGCCGATGCGGGCCGCATCGAGGGGCTGCAACAGGGCCGGATGCCGTTGCACGAGCCGGGGCTTGAGGCGCTGGTGGCGCAAGGCCTCGCCGCGGGAACGCTGCGGTTCACGGCCGACGAGCGCGCGGCGAGCCTGCATGGCGACGTTCTCTTCATCGTGGTCAACACGCCGGCCGATGCGGACGGCGATGTCGATCTGCGGCATGTGATGGCCGTGGCCCGCAGCATCGGGCAGCACCGGGACCGCGATGCCGTGGTCGTCTGCAAGTCCACCGCGCCGGTCGGCACCGCGGAGCAGGTCGAGGCCGTGCTGCACGCGGCGCTTTCGCAACGCGGTGCGGCACATCGCATCGCGGTGGCCGTGAACCCCGAGTTCCTGCGCGAAGGCTCGGCCGTGCGCGATTGCCGGCAGCCCGACCGTGTGGTGATTGGTGCCAACGACCCCGAGGCCATCGACTTCCTGACGCAGCTCTATGCGCCCTTCGTCAAAGACCCCGCGAAGCAACTGCTGGTGATGGACCGGCGCTCGGCCGAACTCACGAAGTACGCCGCCAACGCGATGCTCGCGACCCGCATCAGCTTCATGAACGAGATGGCGCGCATGGCCGAGCATGCGGGCGCCGATATCGAGATGGTGCGGCGCGGCATCGGCTCGGACCGGCGCATCGGCCCCGACTTCCTGCAGGCGGGCGCGGGCTACGGCGGTTCGTGCCTGGCGAAGGACGTGCGGGCGTTGCGGCATGCGGCCGATCGCGGCGGGCAGGTATTGCGCATCCTCTCGGCTGTGGAAGCCGCGAACCATGAGCAGAAGGGCCGGCTGTTCGACCTGATGACGCATCACTTCGAAGGCGACATCGCGAACAAGGCCATCGCGCTCTGGGGCCTGGCCTTCAAGCCCGACACCGACGACATGCGCGATGCCCCGAGCCTTGTGTTGCTGGAGCGGTTGTGGGCGTCGGGTGCGCGTGTGCAGGTGCACGACCCGGGGGCGATGCCGAATGCGCGCGCCATCGTCGGTGAACGCGGCGATGTGCGCTGGTGCGACACGCCCGAAGATGCGCTGAAGGGCGCCGACGTGTTGGCGCTCGTGACCGAATGGCCTGTGTTCCGTTGCCCTGATTTCGCGCGCATCGCGGGCGCGCTGAAGACGCCCGCGATCTTCGACGGCCGCAACATCTACGACGCCGCCGAAGTCGAAGCCGCCGGCATTGCGTACTACGGCATCGGCCGCGGCCGTTCAGTGCTGCGCTGAATCGTCGGCAGCGGACAGGAACGCATTGCCCGGCGTCAGTGGCGCATGCCGGTAGCTCGCGGGCGTGCGGCTCAGTTTCACCGGCGCGCCGATGCCGCGGTAGCCACCGGGCAGCTCCACCACCATCTCACGGTGCAGCGTGTGCGGATGCTGCAGCGCATCGGCCACGGGGAGCACCGGCGCGGCGGGTACGCCGGCGGCCATCAATTGATCGACCAACGTACGTCCGTCGAAAGCCGCCATCGCCGCTTCGAGCCGCTGCTTGAGCCCGTCGCGATGCACCGAGCGCGCACCGGCCGTGCGGTAGAGCGGATCGTCCGCGAGTTCGGGCAGGCCGATGCAGCGGCACAGGCTCGCGAACTGCCGGTCGTTGCCCACCGCCACGAACACCGGGTCGGTGCCCGTGGCCAGCGCGTCATAGGGATAGATGTTGGGATGTGCGTTGCCCGTGCGGCGCGGTGCGGTGCCGTCCATGAACCAGTTGGCCGCATGCGGATGCAGCAGCGAGAGGCCGCTGTCGTACAGCGCCGCTTCCACGAACTGCCCACGGCCGCTGCGGTTGCGCTCCTGCAGCGCGAGCAGCACGCCGATCACCGCGTTGAGCCCCGTCACCATGTCGACCACCGGCAGGCCCACGCGCAGCGGGCCGCCGTCGGCCTCGCCGTTGATGCTCATGATGCCGGTCATCGCCTGCACCGCCGCGTCGTAGCCGGGCAGCGCACCGAGCGGACCATCGGCGCCGAAGCCCGACACGCGGCACCACACGAGCCGCGGAAAGCGCTTCGACAGCGCCTCGTAGCCGATGCCCCAGCGCTCCATCGTGCCGGTCTTGAAGTTCTCGATCAGCACGTCGGCCTCGGCCACCAGCGCGAGCAGCGCTTCGCGGCCTTCCTCGGTCGAGAAGTCCAGGTGCTGCACGCGCTTGTTGCGGTTCAGGCCGTGGTAGTACGAGGCCACGCCTTCCTTGAAAGGCGGGCCCCAGGTGCGCGTGTCGTCGCCCTGCGGCGGCTCGACCTTGAGCACGTCGGCCCCGTGGTCGCCGAGGATCTGGCCGCAGTACGGGCCGCCGAGGATGCGCGAGATGTCGAGGACGCGGATGCCTGCGAGGGCGCCTTGGGGTGATGTCATGTCGGTGTGTTCCGTGCGTTCGCGATCGATCAATCGAGCTGCGCGCCGGACTTCTTCACGACGTCCTTCCACTTGGCCGATTCGCTCACGATGAACTGGCCGAGCTTCTGCGGCGACGTATCGGCCGACGCCTCGAGCCCTTGCGCGGCGAACATCTGCTTGACCTTGGGCGAGTTCAGCACTTCGGCAAACGCATGGTTGAGCTTGGTCACGCGGTCTGCCGGCGTGCCAGCCGGCGCGACGATGCCGAAGAACACGCTCACGTCGTAGCCCTTGTAGCCCTGCTCCGAGATCGTCGGCACCTCGGGCAGCGCCTGCGAGCGCGCGACCGTCGCCACGCCCAGCGCGCGCAGCTTGCCGGCCTTGACGTAGGGCAGCGCGGTGAGGATGTCGGTGAAGGTCATGCTGACCTGGTTGCCCAGGAGGTCGTTGAGCGCCGGACCGGTGCCCTTGTAGGGGATGTGCTGCAGGTCGGTGCCGGCCACCGAGTTGAAGAGCACGCCCGCAAGATGCGACGACGCGCCGTTGCCCGACGATGCATAGCTCAGCTTGCCGGGGTTGGCCTTGGCGTAGGCGACGAGCTCGGGCACGGTCTTCACCGGCAGTGCGGGGTTCACCACCAGGATGTTCGGTAGGTAGCCGACCTGGATCACCGGTGCGTAGCTCTTCACCGGGTCGTAGTTGATCTTGCGATAGAGGCTTGCGTTGATGGCAAGCGGGCCCGAGGTGCCGAACAGCAGCGTGTGGCCGTCGGCTTCCGCGCGCGCCACGTATTCCGCGCCGATGTTGCCGCCCGCGCCCGCGCGGTTCTCCACGATCATGGGTTGGCCGAGGCGGTCTTTCATCTCGGCGGCGAGCGTGCGCGCCATCGCGTCGGTTGGGCCACCGGGTGGGAAGGGCACGACCAGCGTCAAAGGCTTGGAAGGGAAGGGGCCTTGGGCTTGCGCAGCGGGTGCTGCGCTCAGCAGTGCGGCGCAAGCAGTGGCTGCGGCGAAGAAATGGGTGAGGTGTCTCAAGAGGATGTCTCCATTTTTATGAATCAGGCAGTGATTTCTGCGGTGCGTGTCGCGGTGGTGTTCCAGTCAGCGGGCATCGCATCGGGCGCGAGCGGGTCGCGCGGCAGCACGCGGTGCAGCAGCACCAGTTGCGCCCAGCGCAGGCGCGGGGCCGAGCGGCTGTGGCTCGCCTCCCAGGCCATCGCGATGCTGCTCGTGCAGTGGTAGAGCGCCGATGCGGCCTGGCGCGCGAGCACGTCGCCGCCTTCGCGCGCCGCGGTCTCGGCCAGCGCCGCGGCGCGTGCCAGCGCATCGCGCAAGGCCTTGGCGAAAGCAGGTGCGAGCGCCGCATCGCCGAGCAGCTTCTCGCAGTGCGCGCGCAGCACCGGCAGCGAGCCCTCGCGCTTCACCGCACGAATCACGTCCAGCGCCACGATGTTGCTCGTGCCTTCCCAGATCGAGCCCAGGTGCGCATCGCGCACGAGGCGCGGATCAGTCCACTCCTCGATGTAGCCGCAGCCGCCGCGCACTTCCATCGCATCGCCCGTCACCTTGCGCGCATCGCGGCAGGCGCGGAACTTGATGAGCGGCGTGAGGATGCGCAGCAGCGCATACGCATCGGGCTCGCCGGCGTCGGAGCGTGCGAGTGCGAGCGCGGTCTGGCACACCATCGTGCGCGCCTGCTCGGCCGGCAGGCGCAGCTTGTCGAGCTGGCGCTGCATCAGCGGCATCTGGTCGAGCGTGCGGCCGAAGGCGCGGCGTTCCGATGCGATGTATTCGGCCTCGGCCACTGCGCGGCGCATGAGCCCCGCGGCGCGCACGCCGTTCGACAAGCGCGAGTTGTTGACCATGTCGGCCATCTGCACGAAGCCGCGACCTTCTTCGCCGACGAGCCAGGCGACCGCGCCTTCGAGCCGGATCTCGCCGCTGGCCATCGAGCGCGTGCCCAGCTTGTCCTTCAGGCGAATGATCCGGTAGTGGTTGAGGCTGCCGTCGTCCAGCCGGCGCGGCAGCAGGAACAGCGACACGCCCTTCATGCCCGCCGCGCCGTCCTCGGCGCGCGCGAGCACCATCGCGAAATCGGCGTCGGGGTTGGAGCAGAACCACTTGTCGCCGGTGATGCGCCAGCTGCCGTCGACCTTGCGCCTCGCCATCGTTGCGGTGGCCGCGATGTCGGAGCCCGCGGCCTGCTCGGTCATGAACATCGCGCCTTGCGCGAGCTCGTCGAAGTCGAGCGAGGTCAGGCGCGGCAGGAAGCGCGCGACCAGTTCGGGGTTGCCGAATTTCTTGAGCGTGCGCGTGAGCGAATCGGTCATCGAGACCGGGCAGCACAGGCCGAATTCGGCCTGCACGAAGAGATAGGTCAGCACGTACTTGACCAGCGGCGGCATCTTTCCCTTCCAGCCGAGCGTTTCGTCGCGGTGCGAGATCGCGGCCAAGCCGAATTCGCTGAGTGCGAGACGCTCCATCTCCATGTAGGCCGGGTGCTTGACGATCTTCTGCTCGTCCAGGCCGGTGCGGGTGCGCTGCTTCAGTGTGGGTGGGTTGCGGTCGGCGGTGCCGGCCAGCTCGTCGAGCAGGCCGCCCGCCAGGCCGCCCAGGCGCTCGAAGTGCGGCTGCATGTGGGTGCGCAGGTCCTCGGGCAGGTACAGCGCGAGCAGGGCGTGCAGCTCGGTGTCGACGGTGAACAGGTTCTGGCCGTGACGGTCGGGAATCGGATGGGCATGCGCGGCTGGCGGCGCGGCGTGAGCGGCGTTCTCGGACATTGCGTTTTGTCTCCTGGTTCGCCACATTGTTGAAGCCGCGACGATCCGTGTCTAATATCGAATTGGTCTTGTTCGATTCGATCTACCTATTCATGGAACTGCGACACCTGCGCTATTTCTCCGTGCTGGCCGAAGAGCTGCACTTCGGTCGCGCGGCGCGGCGCCTGTCGATCTCGCAGCCGCCGCTGTCGGTCGCGATCCGGCAGCTCGAGGAATCGGTGGGCGCCCGGCTGTTCGAGCGCAACAGCAAGGAGGTGCGGCTCACGCATGCGGGCGAGGCGTTGCGCATTTCGGCGCGGCGGTTGCTGCAGCAGGCGGAAGAGGCGGCGACGGAAGCGCGCGATGTGGCAAGTGGGTCGGCGGGGCGCCTCCGCATCGGCTTTGTCGGGGCGATGCTCTATCGCGGATTGCCGCCAGCACTGCGCGCATTCCAGGCGAAGCACCCGGCGGTGCGCATCACGCTGAACGAACTCAACTCGGGTGTGCAGATATCGGAGCTGCTGCACGACCGGCTCGACCTCGGCTTCGTTCATACGAGCCGCATGCCGCCGGAGCTGCATCACCGCTTGCTGCTGTCGGAGCCTTTCGTGTGTTGTCTGCCCGCAGGGCATTCGCTCGCGCGCAAGAAGGTGCTGGCCCCGGCCGACCTGCGCGACCAGCCCTTCGTGTTGTTCTCGCGCGAGGCCTCACCCGACTATCACGAGCGCATCCTGTCGATCTGCGCCGATGCGGGCTTCCTGCCCGAGGTGCGGCATGAAGTGCGCCATTGGCTCGCCGTCGTGTCCTTGGTGTCGCAGGGCATGGGCGTGGCGCTGGTGCCGCAGGCGATGCGAAATTCAGCCCTGCGCGGCGCGGTGTTCCGGCCGCTCGATCGCCCGGTGGCGCAGTCGGAGGCCTACGGCGTGTGGCGCGCAGGTCCGCCCAATGTGCTGATCGAGCGGCTGCTGCAGGGTGTCGCTGAAACCGCGGCTCAGGCGTAGAGCGGCTCTTCCGCCATCTGCTCGCACTGGTCTTCCAGCACGAGGATCTGCCCCTTCCAGTAGTCGCTCGAGCCGAACCACGGGAAGTTGATCGGGAAGATCGGGTCTTCCCAGCGGCGTGCCAACCAGGCGCTGTAGTGGATGAGCCGCAGCGTGCGCAGCGGCTCGATCAGCGCGAGCTCGCGGCGGTCGAATTCGCGGAACTGCTCGTAGCCGTCGAGCAGGCCCGACAGCTGCGAGGTGCGCTGCGCGCGGTCGCCCGACAGCAGCATCCACAGGTCCTGAACCGCAAAGCCGGTGCGCGCATCGTCCAGGTCGACGAAGTGCGGGCCACCGTTGGGGTGATCGGTCGGCGTCCAGAGGATGTTGCCGGGGTGCACGTCGCCGTGCAGGCGCAGCTTGCGTGGCTTGAAGTCCGAGGCCGTCGGCTGCAGTGCGAGCGCGGTCGCGCGGACCATGTCCAGCGCCTCGTTGCACATCTTTTCCCAGTCGCGCTGCATGTCGAGCGGGATCTTGTCGTTCTCCAGCAGCCAGTCGCGCGAGTCGAGGCCGAAGGTCTGCAGGTCGAGCGCGGGGCGGGCCTCGAAGGGCTTTGCGCTGCCCACGGCATGGATGCGCGCCAGGAACCGGCCGACCCATTCGAGCACCTCGAAGTTGTCGAGTTCGGGCGCGCGGCCGCCGCGGTAGGGGCTCACGCTGAAGGCGAACCCCGCGTGGTGGTGCAGGGTCTTGCCGTCGAATACCAGTGGCGGCACGGCCGGCACTTCGGCCGCGGCCAACTCCAGCGAGAAGCCGTGCTCTTCGAGGATCTCGGCTTCGGTCCAGCGCTCGGGGCGGTAGAACTTGACCACCACGGCACTGCGGTCCTCCAGGAACACCTGGTAGACCCGGTTTTCATAGGAGTTCAGGCCGGTGAGCCGGCCGTCGCCGTGCAGGCCGAGCGTCGCGAGCGCGTCGAGCACCACGTCGGGCGTGAGGCTCTCGTAGGGATGGGTGTTGGCGGGCGCCGCGGGGGAAGGGGTCATGCAGCGATTGTCGCTACCCCCGCAGCGGCCGCGTCACAGCCCGCCGGGTTGTTTGTAAAGCGAAAGGATATGGCCCGTGCGCGGATCGCCCTTGCCGGCCAGCACCTGCGCATAGGCGGCTTGCACGGCCTCGCCGCCGCGGTGCTGCTCGGCGTGCAGCCAGGGGTTGCTGGCGTTGGTCACCGTGGCGAGGAAGTTGCGCCAGGCGGCCACCATGCGCCGGCCGAATTCCTCCGCGCCCCATTCGGTGGTGCGCTTCTTGATCTGCGCCGGCGCGAAGAACAGCGTGGCGCGCGGGCCCGACAGGCTCTTGCCCGCGCCCTTGGACGCGAGCTGCTCCACATGCGTGCCGCCGATCGAGCAGCTGTACTTGAGGTTCGCGAAGCGATCGTGGATGGCGTTGCGCAGCCCGCCGTTGCCGGCGAAGTCGATGTACACGGCCGGTGTGTCGGCCGCGATGCTGTCGAGCGCGTCGTAGGTCACCACGCGGTGGTAGCAGCCGAGGCTCTCGCAGAAGGCCACGTTGCCGGGCGAGGTCAGGCCGATCACCTCGATGCCTTTGCGCTGGTGCAGTTGAAAAGCGGTGCCGTAGGCCGTCTTGCTCGATGCGCTCGACAGCAGCATGGTCGTGGCGCCGAAGAAGTCGTTGTCGGCCATGAAGTCGTCGATCAGCCACGAGGTGATGAACAGAGGGCGCAGCAGCGCTTGCAGGTCTTCGGTGTCGGTGGTGTAGAGCGGGTCGGCGTTGCAGCGGAAGTACTGGTTGTAGACCGCGGGCAGTTCGGCGCGGTGCGGCGCCGCATCGGTGAAGCGCCCGGGCGAGAGCCGGTCGGGACTCAGCACCGCGCTCGTTGCCATCGGCCAGTAGCCGTAGAGCCGTTCACCTACGGCCACGCCCGGGTGCAGGGACTGCACCACGCTCGCGAAGCCCCACACGGGGATGCTGCCCCAGCCTTCTTCCTCGGAGGGAAAGAACTGCCAGTAGCTCATCGCGTCGCCGAAGGCGGCATAGGTGATGTTGTTGGAGGTGAGCGCAAAGCTGTCGATGCGCACGCGCACCTGGCCGTCGGCCAATGGCTGGTCGGTGGCGGTGTGCAGGCGCGTGGTGGGAAGGCTGTCCTTGCGGATCAGGAAACTGGTGGTGCTCATGGGGTCGATCTCCACGGTGCGTTGAAGGGCGTGCGGCCACGTTAGCCAAGCTTGATGAAAGGCGCTATCGCGTTGTCCCTTTCCGCGTCACCCGTGAGACAACGCCGGCCATGAAAAAAGCGCCCCGGCTTGTGGCCGGGGCGCTTTTTACTTGGCTGACGCTGGAATCAGACGATCGTCAGTTCGACGTCGATGTTGCCGCGCGTGGCGTTCGAGTACGGGCAGACCTGGTGAGCGGTGTCGACCAGCTTCTGCTTTTGCTCGGCATCGAGGCCGGGCAGCGTGATTGCGAGTTGCACCGAGATGCCGTAAGCGGCGCCGCCGTTCGTCGGGCCGAGGGAAACCTTCGAGTCGATCGACACGTCGTCGGGCACCTTCACGCTGATCTTCGGGCCGACGGCCTTCATCGCACCGATGAAGCAGGCGGCATAGCCGACCGCGAACAGCTGCTCGGGGTTGGTGCCGGGCTTGCCCGAACCGGGCGAGCTGAGCTTGACGTCGATCGCGCCGTCGCTGGACTTGCCTGCGCCGTCACGGCCGCCGACGGTGTGGGCTTCTGCGGTGTAGAGCACTTTGTCGAGCTTGGTGGTCATGGTGATTCCTTTGATGATGGAGGGAGGGGTGGGTAAAAAAGCTTCTCTCGTTGTTCGATCGAAGCAGGGAGAAAAACGTTGTCCGTCAGGCCGCCTTCTTGATGCGGTCGCGCAGGGTCTGGATCTGCTGGGTGAGCGCGATGAGTTCGGGCACCGAGCATTCGGTGGCGGCCATGAGGCAACCGGGAACGCTGGCGGCGCGCGTCTTCAACTTGCGACCGGCGGCGGTGAGCGTGATGTGTACGCGACGTTCGTCGGCCACGTCGCGCACCCGGGCCACATAGCCGTTGGCTTCGAGCCGCTTGAGCAGCGGGGTGAGCGTGCCGGAATCGAGCGAAAGGCGTTCGCCGAGCTCGGAGACCATCAATCCGTCTTGCTCCCAGAGTGCCAGCATGACGAGGTATTGGGGGTAGGTGAGCTGCAGCTTTTCCAGCACCGGCTTGTAGAGCCGGGTCATCGCCAGCGAGGCGGAATACACGGCGAAGCACAGCTGGTTGTCCAGCTTGAGCATTTCGTCGGCGGAGACGGTCGTGGAGCGCATGGCTTGAATTCTATCGAGCAATTTAATTGTGTGCAATGTAATTTGAAAGCATCCGTTTCGGGATACCTTCAGCCGCGATTCCTCAGGCCTTGAACCGCTTGCGCGTCAGTGCCAGTGCGATCCAGAACGCCACGACCGCATACACCGCGAGCACGCCCGCGTGCAGCCACCAGTCGGCCGGCCATTGGTCCATGAAAAGCGGCCGCACCAGCGCCACCGCATTGGTCAACGGCAGCCATGCGGCCACCGCCTTCACCGCCGAGGGCAGTTGCTCCAGCGGAAAGAACACGCCGCTCAGGAACATCATCGGCGTCATGAACAGCGTGAAGTAGTAGGTGAAGAAGTCGTAGCCCTTCGCGAGCGCGTTGAAGATCAGCGCGATCGACGAGAAAGTGATGCCCGCGCCGATCAGCACCAGCCACGCGACGAACAACTTGGGGCTGTGGCTGATGCCCAGCCCGAGCATCACGAACAGGATCGCGGTGACGGTGAAGATCGACTTGAACGCGGCCCACAGCATCTCGGCCAGCACGATGTCGTCCAGGCCGACGGGCGCATTCATGATGCCGTCCCAGGTCTTCTGCACATGCATGCGTGAGAACGCCGAATACAGCGCCTCGAAGCTCGCCGCATTCATCGCGCTCATGCAGATCGAGCCGCTCGCGAGGAACAGGATGTAGGGCACCTTCACGCCGTCCACCGCCACCTGTCCCACCAGCGCGCCCATGCCGTAGCCGAAGGCCACGAGCCAGATCAGCGGCTCGGCGATGTTGCCGATGAGGCTCGGTATCGCGAGCTTGCGCCACACCAGCAGGTTGCGCAAAAACACGGGCCACCAGCGCAGCGAGATCTCGGGTGCGCGCCACACGGAGGGCGGAGTCGGCGTGGTGTTCGTCGTTGTCGTTGCAGTCGTCGTGTTCATGGTCTAGCCGTCCTCGCGGATCTGCCGCCCGGTGAGCTTGAGAAATAGGTCTTCGAGATTCGCAGGGCGATGGAAGGTGCGCAGGCCCGCATGCTGCGTCAGCGCATCGAGCAGCCGCCGCGCGTCCTGCGTGTAGAAGAACACCGTCTCCCCGCTCACTTCGACGCGCGCCGCCATCGCCTTGAGTTCGGGCGATTCGGCCAGCGACAGCGCACCGTTGCCATACACCTCGACCACGTCGGGCTCCAGGTGCTCGGCGATCAGGTCGCGCGGCTTGCCTTCGGCGATCTTGCGACCGTGGTCGAGCACCAGAAGGCGCGAACACAGGCGCTCGGCCTCGTCCATGAAGTGCGTGGTCAAGAGGATCGACTTGCCCTGCTGCAGCAGCACCTGCAGCCGCTCCCACATCAGGTGGCGCGCCTGCGGGTCGAGCCCGGTGGTCGGCTCGTCGAGCAGCAGCAGCTTGGGGTCGTTCACCAGCGCGCGCGCCAGCGAGAGCCGCCGACGCATGCCGCCCGACAGCTCGCCTGGCTTCGCATCCGCCTTGTGCGAGAGCGCCGCGAACTCCAGCAGCTGCGGCACGCGTGCACGCACCTGCGCCTTGCTGAAACCGAAGTAGCGGCCGTACACCACGAGGTTCTCGGCGCAGCTGAAGTCGGGGTCGAGCGTGTCGAACTGCGTGACCACGCCCAGCTGCGCCTTGATGGCGAGCGCATCGCGCGGCATCTGCAGGCCCAGCGCCGAGATCTCGCCGCCGTCGGGCGCGGTGAGGCCCAGGCACATGCGGATGGTGGTGGTCTTGCCGGCGCCGTTCGGGCCGATCACGCCGAGGCATTCGCCGGGCGCGATCTCGAACGACAGGTCGTCCACGACCGTGGTGTCGCCGTAGCGCTTGCGCAGGTGGCTGGCGTGGAAGAGGGGGGTGGTGGGGGAGGAGGAGGGCACGCGGCCATTCTGACCCAGGCCCGGAACGGGTGCCGCCATCGCTTCAACCGATGGACAACTCGCGCATGTTCGTCGCAACTCCCGGCACAATCGACGCCCCATCGAACACCGCGAGAGAAGATCCGAAGATGCTGCGTTCCCTGTTGGCGTTGTCCCTCGTGCTGCTGCTTGGCGCGTGCGCCCAGTTTCACCGGCCGCTCGCGGCGGCGGACCGGGCAAAGGTCCGGGAGGTCGATGTTCGCGTGGTCGTCGCGCAGGAGAACTTCATGTTCTCCGCGCAGGCCCCTGGCGTGGCCGAGGCCACGGGCGGCGGCCTGCTCGGTGCGCTGATCGACTCCTCGGTGCAGCAGGCGCGGCAAAAGGAAATGAGTGCGGAAGTCGGCGCCATCGTCGGCCCCCTGCTCGACTACGACTACCGGGTCGAGGCCGGCCTGGCCCTGGGCGAGCTGCTGAACACGCCCAATGTGTTCCCGCTGAAGATCGCCTCGTCGCAGGTGCTGGCGGGCATGCCGCCGAAGGCCGAGCAGAACGCCCGCATCGCCGCCACGAAGACGGGCCCCGCCTACCTGGTGCTGTTGCTGCAATACGTGCTCGAGCCCGGGCTGGGCGCCTTCACCACGCGCACCACGGCGCTGCTCTGGCAGGATGGCAACAAGGAGCCGTCGTACCGCTCCGCCACGATCTTCCAGACGCCGGTCGGCGGCGGGACGCGCGCCACCGTCGTGCGCCGGCTGGGCGCCAACGACGGCCAGCAACTCAAGGCGGTGATGCGCGATTCCATCAGGCAGACGCTGCACGTGGTGGGGCTGGACCTGGCCGGCGCGCGCTCCGGCGCGATCCGCACCGCGCGGTTCAACGTCAACGGCACGTGGTTCACGCTCGGCGGCCAGGGCTTCGACGACCAGCCCGGCCGCGTGGTGTTCCGCGACCAGGACAACGCGATGTATTCGGTCCGGAGCGCCGCCCCATGAAGCCACAAGCGCAACGCAGCGGCATGGCCGCGGCTGTCCTGCTCGCCCTGTGCGCCGTGCCCGGCTTCGCGCACGCGCTCAGCGAGAGCGAGCCGCTCGACATGGTCTACGAGCAGGCGCCGGAACAGGAGCAGCGCCCCAACGGCCCGCCGGTCGAAATCCTGCGTGCGCCGCAGGGCTGCACGCTGTACCTCCCGGCCATCGAGGACGCCCGCAACAACCAGCTCTACGCGGGCAACCTGACGCTGATGCTGCCGACGGTGCATGCCACGCCGAGGACGGTGGAGTCGCTGCGCAGCGGCGATGCGGGCATGTGGACGCGCACCGCGCTGTTGTCGACCAGGCGCTACGGTTTCCAGACCGTCGTCGGCGCGCCGGCTGTGGCCCCAGCGTCCGCTTCGGCACGGCAGGTCTCGGCCGTCGTCGCGCTGCGTCTGGCCCATGCATGGTCCGCGGGGCTCAACCTCGTCTCGCACGTGGTGCTGAAGGTGAACTACCGCCTGCCCGGCGGCGAGACGGCCACGCGGCTCTACAGCGGCATGGGCACGCGCACCAACTGGGCCAGTGGCAACGGCGAGTTCATGGCGGTGCTGAATCTGGGCATGGAAGAAGCGGTGCGCAGCATGGCGACCGATGCCGCGGCGTTGTGCGAGGGCAAGCCTCTGCCTGCACTCGCGCCGTAGCGGCTACATCCGCAAGCCGCTGAACTCCGTCTTCATCCAGTCGATGAACGCCCGCGTGCGGGCCGGCAGCAGCCGCGCATTCGGATAGATCACGCTCACCGGGCGCGGCGGCGGCTCGAAATCCTCGAGCACGATCTTCAAGCGGCCCTGCGCCACATAGGGCAGCACCTGGTACGAGAAGAAGGTGCCGAAGCCCATGCCCGCCGCGCAGGCCTCGACGGCGGGCGCGAGGTGGTTGAACTCCAGGCGGTTGCTCGGCGTCACGCTGATCGTCTTGCCGCCTTCGTGGAATTGCCATTGCGGCGGCGCGTCGATGCGGCCGCGCACGCAGGGTGCGCCGTTCAGGTCGCGCGGATGCTGCGGCGTGCCATGGCGCGCGAGGTAGTCGGGGCTCACCGCCACCACGCGCCGGATGGTGCCCAGCGACTGCGCCACGAGCGACGAGTCTTCCAGCGGGCTGATGCGGATGCCGACGTCGATGTTCTCCTCCAGCAGGTTCACCGCGCGGTCGTACAGCAGCACGCTGCAGCGCACCTTGTCATAGCGCTTCATGAAACGCGTGATGGCCGGCGCCACGTACATGTGGCCGAACAGCACCGGGGCGGTGATGGTGAGCTGGCCCGCCGGCTCGCGCGCTTCGGCGTTGAGCGCGCGGTCGGCGGCGTCGGCCGCGAGCAGCACCTCGCGTGCGCTCGGCAGGTAGTGGCGGCCTTCCTCGGTGAGCGACAGGCGGCGGGTGGTGCGATGGAAGAGGCGCACGCCCAGGTGCGCCTCGAGCGCGGCGAGCGAACGCACCACCGCAGGCAACGAGGTGCCCAGCGATTCGGCGGCGCGGGTCATGCTGCCTTGCTCGGCAATCTGAACGAAGGTCTGCATGGCTTTGAAGCGGTCCATGGCGCGATTAAACCGGAAAACGCAGCAGTCAAATACAGAAATGGCTATTCATTCATTGGGTGCAAGAGAGAAGAATCGGGAACACGCCACCCCCGGCTCTCGTTTCGACATCCCAAAGGACCACCCATGAACGCCATCGTGAACCGCCCCGCGCAACCCATCAAGCTCTACGGCAGCGCCATCTCGGGCCACGTGCACCGCGTGCGGCTGTTCCTCTCGATGCTCGGTCTGCCTTTCGAGGTGATCGAGCTCGATCTGAAGCAGCGCGCCAACCGCACGCCCGAGTTCCTGGCGCGCAATCCCTTCGGCCAGGTGCCGGTGATCGAGGACGGCGACGTCACGCTGGCCGACTCCAATGCGATCCTGGTCTACCTCAATGCGCGCTATTCGGCCGACCCGTCGCGCTGGATGCCGCAAGACGCGGTGGGTGCCGCGCGCGTGCAGCGCTGGTTCTCGGTGGCGGCCGGGCCACTGGCGTATGGCCCGGCCGCTGCGCGCGTGATGGCGCTGTTCGGCCTGGCCGTGGACCCTACCGAGACGGTGACGCGTTCGCATGCGCTGCTCGCGGTGATGGAAATCCACTTGGAACGACAGCCTTTCCTCGCCGGCCCCGAAGCCACGCTCGCCGACATCTCGAACTACGCCTACGTGGCGCATGCGCCAGAAGGCCGCGTGGCGCTCGACGGCTACCCGCGCGTGCGCGAATGGCTGGCCCGCGTAGAGGCATTGCCCGGTTTTGTGCCGATGGTGCGCACGCCGGTCGGACTCGCGGCGGCCGCATGATCGCCGCGCCGTTCCACGCCGGCGAGCGCGCATTGCAGTTGCAGGCCGGGTCCCGCGAGCAGATGGCGGTCGCGGGGCCGCGCGTGATCCGCGACTACATGCCCGACCAGCACCGCGCGTTCTTCGCGCAGCTGCCGTTCGTCGTGGTCGGCAGCCTCGATGCGAACCTGCAGCCCTGGGCCAGCGTGCTCGCGGCGCCCGCGGGCTTCGCGCATTCGCCCGATGCGACGCACCTGCGCATCGATGCGCTGCCGGCGGCCGGCGATCCGCTCGCGGGCCAGCTCGCACAGGGCGCCCCGCTCGGCTTGCTGGGCATCGAGCCGCACACGCGACGGCGCAACCGCATGAACGCCACGGTCGAATCGCTCGATGCCACGGGCTTCATGCTCGAGGTGCAGCAGAGCTTCGGCAATTGCCCGCGGTACATCCAGGCGCGCGAGCCGGTGTTCGTGCCGACGCGCACGGACAGCGCATCCGCGCAGTGGCTCGACACGCTAGACCTCGAGGCGCAGCGTCTCATCGGCAGCGCGGACACGCTGTTCATCGCCACGGCCTACCCCGACGAAGTGGCAGCGGGCGACGAAGCCGATGCCAGGTCGCACGGCGTCGACGTGTCGCACCGCGGCGGCCGGCCCGGCTTCGTGCGTGTCGACGAAGGCGGCGTGCTGACGGTGCCCGACTTCAACGGCAACCGCTTTTTCAACACGCTCGGCAACCTGCTGGCGCACCCGCGCGCGGGGCTGCTGTTCATCGACTACGACAACGGCGATCTGCTCCATGTGGCGGCGACCGCCGAGATCGTGCTGGACGGGCCTGAGCTTGCCGAATTCGAAGGCGCCGAGCGCCTGCTGCGCCTGCATGTCGAGCACGCATTGCGCCGGCCCGCCGCGCTGCCGCTGCGTTGGGGCGATGCGCAACTGTCGCCGCACCTGGCAGGCACGGGGCACTGGGCCGCCGCGCGCAGCTGAATCCGTCAGTGGAAGACCGGGATCCGCGCGTTGGCCGAGGGACGGTAGTGCCAGCCGCGTGCTTGCAGGGCGTCGAGGTCGGGCTGGTGGCGCAGCAGCGCATCGAGCCCCGTGGCCGCGAGCGTGCAGGCCAGCGCCTGGCCCGGGCAGGCGTGCATGCCGTGGCCGAAGCCGAGCATGCGGCGCCGTTCGCGGATCAGCTTGAAACGGTCAGGGTCGGGGTTGAACGCCGGATCGCGGTTGGCAGCGGCCAGCACCAGCAGCACCGCATCGCCCGCCGCCAGCGACGTGCCCGCGATGGTGATGGGTTCGATCGCGAAGCGGCGCGTGTTGTGGACCGAGGGATCGTGCCGCGCCGTCTCTTCCACGATCGCCTGCAATCCGTCGCGCGTGCGTGCGGTCTGGCGCAATGAGGGATCCCGCATCAACGTGATGAGGCTGTTGCCCAGCAGGCCAGCCGTTGCGTCGCAGGTTTGCGAGAGCAGGCCGACGATGTTGGCGAGCAGGGAGCGAGCGAGGGGTGCGCTAGCGTTGCTCTCGGCCAGTACCGCCGCGAGCAACGTGCCGTTGCGAGGTGGTGCATTCGCCGTCAGCACCTCGAATCGCATCATCAGTTCGCTCGCCGCAGCGCTCGCGGCCTGCAACAGGTCTGCCGTGGACAGCGGCGACAGGCAGGCGACGAAATCGCGCATCCACCGGTCCACCTGCGGCAGTGCTTCATCTGCAAAACCGAGCAGGTGCGCGACCGTCTGCACGGGCATGGAAAACAGCGCGTCCGACAAAGGTGCCATCGGCATGTTGCGCGCAACCTGCAAGGCCGCTGCGTGCACGGCGTTCAGATCCAGCCCGGCCAACGCGCGCTGCAGTGCGGGCCGATGGGCTTGGTGCGCAGCGCCATCGTTCATACGCACCAGGTGCCCGAACACCTCGCCGGCCGGGCTGCCCACGATGGCGCGCGGCACCGGTTCGGCGGCAGGCCGCACACGCAGCGCGCCGTGCGCGAGCAGCACCGATTCGACGACATCCGCGCGGCTCGCGACCCACACGCGCAGCTTCTCGTTCCACGCGAGCGGCGGGCCTGCGCGCAGCTGGGCATAGAAGGGGTAAGGGTCTGCGTGCATGACGGCCGCGACCGGATCGACAGGCCTGTCGAGGAGAGAAGTGGGGCTTGTGTTCATGGCGCGCAGTGTGCAATCGCCGTCGCCGCCACACTTCGCCCGCGAACGAAGTGTGGATTGCCGCATCGCTCTACGATTGGCCGCATGGACACGATTTCGAATGCCAACGCCGATCTCCAACTGGCCCGCCTCGCAGGCGCCATCGCCGAGCCGGCGCGCGCTCGCATGCTCAACTGCTTGATGGACGGCCATGCACGCACCGCGACCGAACTCGCCACCGTCGCCGAGGTGGCCGCCTCCACCGCGAGCGCGCACCTCGCACGGCTCAAGGAAGAGAGATTGGTCGAAGTGCTCGTGCAGGGCAAGCACCGTTACTTCCGCCTGGCTGACGACAACGTCGCAGCCGCGCTCGAAAGCCTGATGGTGGTGGCGGGCGCTCCGCGCGCGGTCGAGTTCAAGCCGAACACCCCGAGCCGCCTGCGCGCCGCGCGCACCTGCTACGACCACATGGCCGGCACGGCCGGCGTCGCGCTGCACGACCGGCTGCATGCGCAGGGCTGGCTCAGCGGTTTGCAGAGCGGTTCGTACGAACTCACGCCCGAAGGCGCGATCGCGCTCGAGAGCCTGGGCGTCGAAGTCGATGCGGTGCGCCGCTCGCGCCGGCGTTTTGCCTGCGCATGCCTCGATTGGAGCGAGCGTCGTCCGCATCTGGGCGGTGCGCTGGGAGCCGCGTGGCTGCAGCTGTCGCTGCGCCGCGGCTGGGTGCGGCAGGAGCTCGACGGGCGCGAACTCGCGCTCACGCCCAAGGCGCAGCGCGAGATGCCGGAGCTGTTCGCCTGAAGGCGCTGCGTCAGGCTTTCAGCTTGAGCAGATAGATCATCGGCCCGGCCATCGCCAGGTCGAGCTCGAGGAAGCTTTCGAAGTCCTTGCCGGCCATCCAGTACGCATCCCAGTTGTTGCGCTTGATGGTCTTCTGCCAGATGTCGGCGCCGGTCGCGCGGCGCACGGCTTCGAGCAGCACGGCGCGGCGCTCGGCGGGCACCTTCTTGCCGGTGAGCACGCCGCGCCAGTTGGCGAGGTCGGCGTCCACGCCCTGTTCGCGCACCGACGGAATACCCAGGAACGGCCGCTTGGACGACACGCCGATCGCGCGCAGCTTGCCGCCGGCCAGCGCCTCGCTGAATTCGCTGTAGCCCGAGATGCCGGCCACGGCCTTGCCGGTTTCCAGCGCCTCCACCACCTGCGCGCCGCCCGGGTACGGCTGGTAGACCAGGCCCGCAGTGTTGCCCGCCACGCGCGCCAGCATGCCGGCATACATGTGATCGACGCCGCCGGCCGAGCCGCCCGCGATGACGGTCTTGGCCGCGTCGGCGCGCAACGCGGCGATCAGGTCCTTGGGGGTCTTGATGGGTGAATCGGCCTTCACCGCCACCACTTCGTAGTCGCTGGTGAGGCGAGCGACCGGGGCGACCTGCGCCATGGTGACCGCGGGCTTCTGCAGCGCCACCGCGCCGACCATCACCATGCCGCTCATCAGCAGGGTGTCGGGATCGGCATCGTATTTCTCGACGTATTTCGCAAGGCCGATGGTGCCGCCCTTGCCGCCGACGTTCTCGTAGACCACGTCGCCCGCCGCGCCCGAGGCCAGCAGCGCCGCGCCGAGCGCGCGGCCGGTCTGGTCCCAGCCGCCGCCTTCGTTGGCGGGAATGACGATGCGCAATTTGGCAACCAACTGCGGCTCGGCCGCACCGGCCGACCGGGGCCACAGCAGTGCGGCCTGGCCAGCGCCGGCGGCGGCGACGCCGCCCGCCACCCATGCGCTGAAATCGCGGCGAGAAAGGGCAGAAGGTGACGATTTAGCCATTTTGTTTCCGGTTGTTCTCAAAAGTAACCGGATGATGTCCGCGAAATGTGCAAAACACCTGCACAAGCGCCTAGGTAAAAACCCTTGAAGGCGCCAGCAACTGCCAACTATTACTGGAAAGCGACTTCCGCGAAGCTGCGCAGCTTGCGGCTGTGCAGCCGGGTCGAGCCCTCTTCCCGAAGGATGTCGATGGCCCGCATGCCGATGCGCAGGTGCTGCTCCACCCGCTCGCGGTAGAAGTGGTTGGCCATGCCGGGCAGCTTGATCTCGCCGTGCAACGGTTTGTCGCTCACGCACAACAAAGTGCCGTAGGGCACGCGGAAGCGAAAGCCGTTGGCCGCGATGGTCGCACTCTCCATGTCGAGCGCCACCGCGCGGCTCTGGCTGAAGCGGCGCTGCGGCTGGTTGCCGGGCAGCAACTCCCAGTTGCGGTTGTCGGTGCTCGCCACGGTGCCGGTGCGCATGATCTTCTTGAGGTCGGGGCCTTCGTAGCGCGTGATGTCGGCCACGGCTTTTTCGAGCGCGAGCTGGATTTCCGACAGCGCCGGAATCGGCACCCACAGCGGCAGCTCTTCGTCGAGCACGTGGTCCTCGCGCACATAGGCATGCGCCAGCACGTAGTCGCCCAGCTGCTGCGTGTTGCGCAGGCCCGCGCAGTGGCCCAGCATCATCCAGGCGTGCGGGCGCAGCACCGCGATGTGGTCGGTGATGGTCTTGGCGTTGGCCGGGCCGACGCCGATGTTGGTCATCGTGATGCCGCTGTAGTCCTCGCGCACCAGGTGGTAGGCCGGCATCTGCGGCAGCCGCGGCGGCGCAGTGCCCTGGCTGCCGTCGAGCAGGTGGCCGAAGGTGGTGCTCGCGCCCGCATCGAGTCCGCGCCGGCGCGTGATCACGTTGCCCGGCTCGATGAAGGCGATGTATTCGCTGTTCTCGTCGGCCATGGCCTCGTGGCCCAGCCGCACGAACTCGTCGATGTAGAACTGGTAGTTGGTGAACAGCACGAAGTTCTGGAACCACTCGGGCGCGGTGCCGGTGTAGTGGCGCAGGCGGTGCAGCGAGTAATCGACGCGCGCCGCCGTGAACAGCGACAGCGGCTGCGCCTCGCCGTCGCGCGCCTCGAAGGTGCCGTTGGCGATGCCGTCGTCCATCACGCCCAGGTCGGGCAGGTCGAACACGTCGCGCATCAGTGCGCGGCGGTCTTCGCTCATCGTGCCTTCGATGTGGTCGTTCTCGGCGAACGAGAAGTGAATCGGAATCGGCTGCGTGCTGGTGCCCACCTCGAGCTCGACCTGGTGGTTCTCCAGCAGCAGGCGGAACTGGTCGAGGTAGTAGCGCGAGAAGAGATCAGGCCGCGTCAGCGTGGTCTCGTAGCGGCCGGGCCCGGCGACAAAACCGTAGCTCAGGCCCGCATTGGCCGGCGGCGTGTGGCGCGAGACGGTGTGCGTGTGCACCCGCACGAACGGATAGCAGGCCCGCACCCGGCCCGGCAGCGCCTCGCCGGCCACGAAGCGCAGCATCGACTCGCGCAGATGGGACAGGCCGCCCTGGTAGATGGCCTTGACCTGGTCGAGTGCGGCGGCGGCGTCGGTGAAGCGGGCGGGGGCGACGAATGTGGGCATGTAGGGCATGGCGGCATTGTGCAGTGCGGCTGCCGTATTGCTAGCCCAACAGTCTTCCGGTCACTCCCTCGCACTCGGTCGTGGCGAGTGGCTCGGACGCCAGCCCGATCTGCAGCACCACGTTGCGGCGCGTGCGGTCGCTGCGATTGATGCCGCTGCCGTGCAGAACCTTGGGATGGATCGCGACCAGATCGCCCGCGGCGCAGTCGAGCGCCACGCCTGCGTCGTCTGAGGGCTTGGGGCGAGTGCCTTCACGCTTCTCACGCAGCGCTTCCGCATCGGAAAGGCGATGGCTGCCCGGCAGGAAGCGGGTGGCGCCCATTGCCTCCTCCATGCCGTCGAGGCAGAGCATCAGGCGTACGAAGCGCGAGCTTGCTGGGCACATGTAGTCGTTCGGAAAATCCCGGTGCCAGCCGATGGATCGGCCGAAGCGCGGATGCTTGATTGTCACGTTCATGAAGTGGATCGCCAGCGCATCGCTCGCCAGAAGCACTCGCGCTGCATCGCGAATCGCGGAATGGTGAAGCAGCGTTTCGAACAAAGGGTCGAACGCGCAGGGTTCGCCGAGGATGAAGATCGCATCGCCCACCGCCGGGGCTTCGACCTCGCCGCGGCGATGAGCCGGCAAGTCCCGCTCGAAAACCAGTCTGGCGCGCTCCGCTTCCGACATCTGGGGAACTCGGGCCTGGATTGCGTCGATGGCGGCGCACAGGCGATCGGTCAGGTCCGGCGCGATGGCCTTGGACAGTTGGGCGTGGCCTTGAGAGTGAAAAAAGTCTGAATCGATCGGCATGAGAGGTGAGTGGTCGAGAGCCCACGAGCCGTGGGGCGTGCGCAGTTCGGAGAGTCTGCATGCCCATGGAAGAGCGACGGGTGCTCCTCCGTGCAAAAAGCACGACGCGCAGGTTTTCGTTAGCCTCTGCCGTCGAACAGACAACGAGCAAGGAAACGAATCGATGAAAGTCGCAGTCATGGGCGCCGGCGCAGTCGGCTGCTACTACGGCGCCATGCTGGCGCGCGCGGGCCACGAGGTGGTGCTGATCGGGCGGACTTCGCATGTCGAGGCGGTGAAGTCGAACGGGTTGCGGCTCGAGACGAAGACCTTCGACGAGCAGGTGCGCCTTGGCGCGAGCACCGAAGCGAGCGCCGTGCAGGGCGCCGATCTCGTGCTGTTCTGTGTGAAGTCCACCGACAGCGAATCCGCCGCCGCGCAGATCAAGCCGCATCTCGCACTCGGCGCGCTGGTGCTCACGCTGCAGAACGGCGTCGACAACGACGAACGCGTGCGCTCGGTGCTGTCCAACGAGGTGGCTGCCGCCGTGGTCTACGTCGCCACGGAGATGGCGGGCCCGGGCCATGTAAAGCACCACGGCCGCGGCGAGCTGGTGATCGCGCCCTCGCGCACCAGCGAGCAGGTCGCGCAGCATCTGGTCGCCGCCGGCGTGCCCACGCAGATTTCAGACAACGTGCGCGGCTCGCTCTGGGCCAAGCTGATCCTGAACTGCGCCTACAACGCGCTGTCGGCGGTGTCGCAACTGCCCTACGGCGAACTCACCAGAGGCGTAGGCGTGACCGATGTGATCCGCGACGTGGTCGCCGAATGCCTCGCCGTTGCGAAAGCCGAAGGCGTCGTGATTCCGGGTGACACCGATGCGGCCATTCGCGGCATCGCGCAGTCGATGCCCTCGCAGTACTCGTCGACCGCGCAGGACCTCGCACGCGGAAAGCTCAGCGAGATCGACCACCTCAACGGCCTGGTCGTGCGCCGCGGCGAGGCGCTCGGCGTGCCCACGCCCGCGAACCGCGTGCTGTTCGTGATGGTGAAGCTGCTCGAAGGAAAGCGGCAGAAGGCCGTCGTCTAGCCGGGCATCGGCTCGCGCATGGTGACGAACTCTTCGGCACCCGTCGGGTGGATGCCGATGGTGCTGTCGAAGATCGCCTTCGTCGCACCCGCGCGCATCGCCACCGCAAAGCCCTGCACGACTTCGCCCGCGTCCGCGCCCACCATGTGCAGGCCCACCACGCGGTCGCTCTTCTTGTCCACCACCAGCTTCATGAAGGTGCGCTCGCTGCGGCCCGAGAGCGTGTGGCGCAGCGACTTGAATTCGCTGGAGAACACCGTGACCTCGCCGAACTTCGCGCGCGCGTCGAGCTCGGTGTAGCCGCAGGTGCCGATGTTCGGATGAGTGAACACCGCCGTGGGGATGAACTCGTAGTCCATGCGGCGCTTGCCCTTGCCGAACAGTGCATCGACCACCACCATCGCCTCGGCCAGCGCCACCGGCGTGAGCTGCACGCGCGTGGAGACATCGCCCACCGCGTAGATCGACGGCACCGAGGTGCGGTAGTGCGCATCGACCGCGATCGCGCCGTTCTCGTCGAGCTTCACGCCCGCGGCTTCGAGGCCCAGTCCTTTCGTATTGGGCACGCGGCCCGTGGCGAAGAGCACCGTGTCGGCCTCGATCTGCTGTCCGCGCGCGAGGGTCGCGACGAGCCCATCGGGCCCGCGCGCGATCGACGAGGCTTCGCAGTTCAGGCGCACGTCCACGCCCGCCTTCCCCATCTCGTTCGCGAGGAACTGGCGCACGTCGTCATCGAAGCCGGTGAGCAGGTGCGCACGGCGGTGCAGTTGCGTCACCTTGGAACCCAGGCCGTTGAAGATCGATGCGAACTCGCAGGCGATGTAGCCGCCGCCCACCACCAGCAGCCGCTTGGGGAACGGGTCGAGATCGAACATCGCATCCGACGTCACGATGTGTTCGCGGCCCGGAATTTCCGGCACATAAGGGGTGCCGCCGGTGGCCACGAGCAGGTGGCGCGCGGTGTGGCGCTTGCCGTCGATTTCCACCGTGTGGCCATCGACCAGCTGCGCCCATCCGGTGATCAGCGTGACGCCCGAGTTCTTCAGCAGCGAGGCGTAGATGCCGTTGAGCCGGCCGATTTCGTTCGCACGCTGCGACTTGAGGTGTGCCCAGTCGAACTGCGGCTCGGCGGACAGCTTCCAGCCATAGCCCGCGGCCTCCTCGAACGATTCGGCATAGCCGGCCGCATAGCTGTAGAGCTTCTTCGGAATGCAGCCGACGTTGACGCAGGTGCCGCCGAGATCGGCGGCTTCGGCCAAACCGACGCGGGCGCCTGTCTGTGCCGCCATGCGCGCAGCGCGAACGCCGCCACTGCCGCCGCCGATGACGAAGAGGTCGAAGTCGAATGTGGGCATGAGAAGAAACTCCTTTTGGGGCGACTGTAGCGGCGGGTCGATGCCGGTGCTACCGGCGGGACTTGGCGCGGGTACGGCCCCGCCGGACGCGAGCGAGAATCCGCCCTGCAACGAGAGGGATACCCCATGAAGAACAACAGCAGCACCCAGGATCGGGCGCGCAAGGCGCCGGGCTGGCTATCGGCACTGGCGTTGTGCGCCGCTGGCATCGCGCCCCTGCCAGCCGATGCGCAACTCGCGCGCAAGCCTTCCTTCTACCAACAGCAGAACCAGCAGCCCGAGGGCCCGGCCGCCCAACTCGTTCCGCGTCCTGCGGTGCCCGCATCGCTGCCCGCGCTGCGCAGCCAGGGCGACTTCGACACGCTGGCGCGCGTCTACGACCCCGGCACGCCGATGCAACTGGCCCACGTGCTCTTCGTCGTCGATCGCCAGGCCAAGCCGGTGCGCACGTACTACATCGACACGCCGCGCTACCAGCTGCACGTGCGCTTCGTGCGCGACACTGGCCTTTCGCCGCGCGCGGGCAAGCGCGAGATCGACCGCAACTACCTCGTGCCCGATCGCCGCTTCCTGTTCGGCACGCTGAGCTGGCAGCAGAACATCGGCAGCTTCACCTATGAATTCTGGGAAGGCGACCAGCTCACCCCGCCGCTGCTGAAGCAAGCCGACGCACAGGTGAAGGCGAGCTTCTTCGCGCCCGTGAAGTTCAAGACCAACTCCACGCTGCACGAACGCGTGGCGAAAGAAGCGGGCATCGACTTTGTGAGCCAGGAGGCGCTGATTCGCGAGCAGCCCTACATGCCGATGAACCTCGGCACCGCGACGGGACGCGTGCGCATCGTGGACGATGCATCGGGCCTGAACGCGCTGTTGCCCGACGACATCGCCGTGCTGCGCCAGGTGCCGATCAACCTGCCGCCTGTCGCGGGCGTGCTGACCGAACGGCCATCGACCGCGCTCTCGCACGTCAACCTGCTGGCCAAGGGTTGGGGCATTCCGAACGCCTATGTGCGCGATGCGGCGACGGTGCTGCGCGAGCATGTGGGCCAGTGGGTGGCGCTCAAGGTCGCGGCCTCGGGCTACCAACTGCGCCGCCTCACCGCGGACGAAATCGCAGCGTTGCCGCCGCGTGCCGTGCGCACCGCGGCCACCGGCGCGGTGCCCGGCAGCGACAGGGCCGTGAAGCCCGACCTGCGCGAAACCCGCCTGCTGCCGCTCGCGTCGCTGCGCGCACGCCACAGTGCGCAGTGCGGCTCCAAGGCCGCCAACCTCGGCGCCGTGCTGGCGGCGCGCATTCCATCGACCACCGTGCCCGACGGCTTCTGCATTCCGTTCGCGCACTACGACCGGTTCATGCGAACCAACGGCCTGGCCGATCGCATCGCGCGCATGCAGCAGCAGCCCGGTTTCGCGAGCGATCCGCAGTTGAGGCAGAAGGCGCTCGCGCAACTGCGCGACGAGATCGTGAAGTGGCCTGTCGACGCCGCTACCGCAGCGTCATGGCGAGCCGCGTGGCAGTCGCAACTGGGCGGTGGCGGCGTGTTCGTGCGCAGTTCGTCCAACTCCGAAGACCTGCCCGGATTCAGCGGCGCGGGGCTCTACACCACGGTGCCCAACGTGAAGACCGGCGATGCGCTCGAGCTTGCGGTCAAGAAGGTCTGGGCCTCGGTGTTCAACCCCGAGGCCTGGGAGGCGCGCAGTGCCGCGGGCTTCGGCGCCGAATCGGTGCTGATGGGCGTGTTCGTGCAAACCGCCATCGACTCGACCAACGCCGGCGTGATGATCACGCGCGACCCGTTCGACGCGGGCCACCCCTACATCACCTACATCTCGGCCAAGCGCGGCA
Organism: Variovorax trehalosi; assembly: GCF_051216415.1. Taxonomy (NCBI): domain Bacteria; kingdom Pseudomonadati; phylum Pseudomonadota; class Betaproteobacteria; order Burkholderiales; family Comamonadaceae; genus Variovorax; species Variovorax trehalosi. Next base: position 236,894 of record NZ_JBPJZG010000002.1, on the reverse strand, counting down.
TCGGCATCCGCGTGGTCGAAGGCCAGCGCGTGGCGGAGCAGGTGATGTATTCGAGCTGGTCGAAGGCGATCCAGGTGCTGAGCCGGTCGGCGGAAGAGACGGCGTTGCAGCTCGACAAAGACGGCGGCGTGAAGGAGGTGCCGGTGGAGCAGGGCCGCAACGTGCTGACCGATGCGCTCGTGGTGCGGCTGGCCAGCGTGGGGGCGGCCGTGAAGCGCACGTTCAACGCGGTCGATCAGGACATCGAGTGGGCGACGGTGGGCGATCGCATCGTGCTGCTGCAGGCGCGGCCGTATGTGGAGCGGCGGCGCTGATCCTGGCGCACCAGCGCACTAGACCTCCGCGGGAAAGAGCTCGGCCATTGCATGCATCAGCGTCGCCGCGCTCACCGGCTTGAACAGCACCGGTACGCCCGACGCGCGCACCCGCTGCAGCCGGTCGGGCGCGGTTTCGCCGGTGATCAGCAGCATCGGGGCGTCGAGCCGGTACCTTTCCCGCAGGCGCAGGCCCACCTCCAATCCGTCCACACCGCTCGACAGTCGGTAGTCGCACATCAGCAGCGTGATCGGACGGGCGCGCGCGTCCGGATGCGTCAACAGCGCTTCGGCCTCGGCTTCTCCGGCCACGGCCGCGACGTCGATGCCGTAGGCGCTCATGAGCTCGGTCATCGCCTCGCGAATCTCTTCCTCGTCGTCGATCAGCAGGATGCGCCCCCGCAGGCCCGGCGCCTCGAGGCGAGGGCGCGCCTGCACTTCGAGGTCGCGCAGACGGAAAACGCCCGGCGACGCTTCGGACGGCCGCGCCATGGGCACCACGACGCGAAAGCGCGTGCCGCGTCCGGGGAGGGAGCGCACCTCGATGCGGTGCCCGAGCAACCGGGAGAGGCGCTTGACAATCGACAGCCCGATGCCCAGGCCTCGGGAGCGGTCGCGCCCGAGGTTGTCGACCTGGTAGAACTCCTCGAAGATGCGGTCCAGCTGTTCCGGCGCAATGCCGATGCCGGTGTCGCGCACCTCGATCCACGCGTCGTCGCCGCGCATCCGCGCGATCACGGTGACGCCCCCTCTCATGGTGTATTTCAGCGCGTTGTCGACGAGGTTCGAGAGCATGCGATACAGCAGCTGCAGATCGCTGTGTACCCACAGGCCGCTGGCGCGCACGCGCAACTGCAGGTGCTTGCGTTCGGCATGCGCCGAGAAGGTGTGGTGCAGCGGGATCAGCAAGGCATCGAGTTCCAGTGCGCGGGGCGCCGACTGGACCACGCCGGCATCGAGGCGGGAGATGTCGAGCATGGTGTCCAGCGAGGCGCCCAGCGCATCGACCGCGCGCATCATGCGCTCGACGCTCCGGATCTCGGGCCGCTGCTGCAAGGTGTTGCCCAGCGCCGCGCCGAACAGGGCGATGGCATGCATCGGCTGGCGCAGGTCATGGCTTGCCGCGGCCAGGAAGCGGGTCTTCTCGGCGCTTGCGCGCTCGGTCGCCGCCACCTGCTCGCGCAACTGGGCCGCCAGCGCCTCGTTCTCGAACTGCAGGATCAGCGAAGCGGTCAGGCGCCTGTTCTGCTTGACGCCCTCGCGCAGCGTGAGCACCAGATTGGCGGCACAGAAGGCGGCGAGAAACCAGTTCAGCATGCCGCCGCACCAGGCCAATGCCACGACGAGCGCGCTCATCATCGGAATGCCGTAGCCGAACATCGCGGCCTTCAGCGGCCAGCGCGCCTGCACGGCACGGGTCCAGCTGCCCATGATCACGACCGTCACGAAAGTGGTGACCGCCGGACTCTGGATGAGCACGAGAAAGAGACTGCACGGGGCCGTCATCGTGCTCATCAGCGTGATCAGGAGCGTGTACTTGCGCGCCCAGTGGCGGCTTTTTTCCGGGGGCACGTCCGGGGTCCAGCGCGGAGCGAGCAGGGCATACAGGTCCATCAGGACGATCGCCGCGATCAGGCACAGCACCAGCGGGCGATGGACGGGGGCCACGTTGAGGTAGCCGAAGACGCCGATCGCGATGGCGAAGCCGCCGTGCGCCGCGATGGCCGTCGTGTGTCCGGCATACACCGAGGCCAGGTGCTCGCGCAGCACGCGCATCTCGAGCGCGGTGTCCAGCGCGAGATACCTCGGCGGCGTCCTGTCGTTCATGCTCTGTTTCCCTGCGGGCGGTCCCGGCCCGCATCATAGGCGGCACCGGCGCTTCGGGGGCCAGTGCACAACCTCACACGGCCTGCTCGCCGAGCCGGATGGACCCTGCGCGGTCCCGTGCCGTTACCTGATGACGCGATGGGTTCCTTGCGTTCAGCCGTACAGGTACTGCGGCAGCCACAACGTCAATCCCGGCCAGATGTACATGAACACCATGCACAGGATCACGATCAGCATGTACGGCATCATCCCGGCGAATATCTGGTTGATCGTCACATGCGAAGGCGACACCCCTTTCAGATAGAAGGCCGACATCGCCACCGGCGGCGAGAGGAAGGCCGCCTGCAGGTTCACGAACACCAGCACGCCGAAGAGCAGCGGATCGATCTGGAAGTGCGCGAGCAGCGGCAGGAAGATGGGCACGAAGATCACGATGATCTCGGTCCACTCCAGCGGCCAGCCGAGGATGAAGATGATCGCCTGCGACAGCAGCAGGAACTGCAGCGGCGACAGGTTCATGCCCAGCACCCACTCCTCGATGATGCGTTGCCCGCCCAGCAGCGCGAACACCGCCGAGAACAGCGCCGATCCCACGAACAGCCAGCACACCATCGAGGTGGTCTTGAGCGTGAGGAAGACCGCTTCCTTGGTCTTCTTGAAGTCCAGCGTGCCGGCCTGCCATGCCATCAGGAATGCCCCGGCCGCGCCGACCGCCGCCGACTCGGTGGCGGTCGTGATGCCGAACAGGATCACGCCCAGCACGACCAGCGTGAGCGTGGCGAGCGGCATCACCGACGACACCAGCATGCGCAGGATCTCGAACTGCTCCGCGTCCATGCGCCAGTAGTACCAGCCGAGCAGTGCGAGCGTGAAGAGGCTGGCGAGCAGGAAGCCGGTGTAGAAGGCATCGGGCACGGCGGCAGTCTTCGGTGCTTCGACCGCTTCGCCGAGCTGTTGAAGTCCGCCCTCTGCGGTGGATGGCGGTGAAGCGGTTTCGCTGCCGGGTGGCTCCTCGACGCCGCCGGGCGGCTCCTGAAGGCCGCTGTCCGATCCGGCTTCCTTCGGCGCGTCGTCGGTCGGCGGTTCGGCGAGGCCTGTGCCGCTTTCGGAGGAAGCAGACGAGGACGCCTCGGGCAGCGTCGCGGCTGCTCCCGCGGTTTTCTGCGTCGCCTGCTGCTCCGCCACCACCGGCGCGTTGTTGTCCTTCTGCGAGTAGATCGTCACGTACCACCACACCGAGCCCAGCGTCGCCGCGGCCAGCGCCAGCGGCACCAGTGCGTTCAGCAGGCTGCGCAGCAGCATCCACCAGGTGATGCGCACGCCCTCGGCCGCGCCACGCAGCGCGCGCGCCGGCGATACCACCGCCGCGAACAGAGCGGGCAGCATGCGCGGCGAATAGCTGGCCGCGATGTGCGCGACCCATGGCGTGATCGGTGCGCGCTGCTTGTCGGGCGGCAGCTTGGGTGCGACCTTCGGCTGCAGCACGGCCCAGCCGATGACGTAGATCAGATACAGGAAGGCGAGGAAGAAGCCCGGGAACATCGCGGCCGCATAGAGCTTCACCACCGACTGCCCGGCGACGGCTGCGTACACGATGATCATCACCGAGGGCGGGATCAAGATGCCGAGCGTGCCGCCGGCCGTGATCACGCCGGCGGCAAGCCGCGTGTCGTAGCCCGCGTTGAGCATCGGCCGCATTGCGATCACGCCCATCAACACGACCACCGCACCGACCAGGCCGCTTGCGATGCCCCAGAAGGTGCACACGATCAACGTCGTCACCGCAAGCGAGCCCGGCACGCGGCGGAACGCGAGCTGCACGCTGTGGAACATCTTGTCCACCAGCGCGCCGCGCTCCATCACATAGCCCATCAGAACGAAGAGCGGGATGGACAGCAGCGTCTCGTTGGTCATGGCGCCGAAGGCGCGCTGCACCATCAGGTCGAAGACCTTGTTGTCCAGCCAGGGCGAGGCGGGGTCGTAGAAGGCGATGAAGCCGAAGAACATGCCCAGGCCCATCAGCGTGAACGCCGTGGGGAAGCCGAGCATGATCACGACCACGATCAGGCCGAGCATCAGCATGCCGAGTGCAGGCTCGCTCATACCGCGCCTCCCGTCGAGTCGCTCTTGCGCTGCTGCGCAGCCTGCTCGATGGACTTGGCCCTGTCGATCACCTCGCGCTTGTCGGCTTCGTCGACGTAGCTGCTGCCGGCGAGCTGTTCACCGACCACGTCCATCTCTTCGGCATCCTTCAGCCGCGGCGTCCACACGCCGGTCTTCAGGCACAGCGCGCAGCGCACCATCTCCGCGATGCCCTGCACCAGCAGCACCGCGCCGGCCACGGGGATCACGAACTTGAAGGGATAGACGGGAATGGGGTCGGCATTGAAAGTCTGCTCGCGCATCGCGAGCGATTCGCCGAAATAGGTCCAGCCCGACCAGGTGAGCGCCACCACGCCGGGGAGAAAGAAGACCGCGAACAGCACGAGGTCGAGCGCAGCCTGCGTGCGCGGCTTCATGCTGCCGTAGAAGAAATCACCGCGCACATGGCCGGCCTGCGAGAGCGTGTAGGCGCCGCCCATCATGAAGAGCGTGCCGTAGAGCATGTTGTTGGCATCGAAGATCCAGGCGGTGGGCGCGTTGAGCGCATAGCGCTTGAAGACCTCGCCGCACACCAGCAGCATCAGCGCGACGATGAGCCACGAGAAGGTCTTGCCCACGACCATGCTGAACCGGTCGACGGCGTGGAGGAAACGTTGGATGGTCATGAAAGCATGGCAGGCAGAAAAGCACGCATCAGAAAGCCAGCCATCCGGAGCGTTCCGGATGGCTGGCGCGAACCGTCATCGGCAGATCTCGCTCAGGACTTCTTTTTGCTGAAGTAGTGGTTGTAGGCCATCTTGAAATCGACGCCGTAGTCGTTCTGCCACTGCAGCGCACGTTCGGCGAACACGCGCTGCGAATCCAGCACCTTCTTGAAGAGCGGGTTCTCTCCGGCCTTCTTCTCCACCGTCTTGTCCCACGCCGCGAGCTGCGCGCGCAGCACCGCATCGGGCGTCTTGTAGAACTTGATGCCGGCCTTCTTCATGTCCGCATAGTCCTGCGAGTTGCGCTGCACCGCCTTCCAGCTCATGTCGGCGCTCGCGGCCTGCACGGCGTAGTCGATGATCGAGCGCAGCTCCTGCGACAGCCCGGCGTACTTGCCCTTGTTGAACAGCACCTCGAACTGCTCGCCCGACTGGTGGAAGCTCTGCAGCATGCAGTTCTTCACCACGTCGGGGAAGCCGAGCACGCGGTCGCTCGAGGCGTTGTTGAACTCGGCCGCATCGATCAGACCGCGGTCGAGTGCGGGCACGATCTCGCCCCCGGGCAGCGGGTTCACCGCGGTGCCCATCTCGGTGAACATGTCCACGGCCAGCCCGACGGTGCGGAACTTCAGGCCCTTCATGTCTTCCACCTTGGCCACCGGCTTCTTGAACCAGCCGAGCGGCTGCGTGGGCATCGGGCCGTAGAGGTACGACACCACCTCCATGTTCAGGCTCTTGTAGATCTCCTCGAGCAACGCCTTGCCGCCGCCGTAGTTGTGCCAGGCCAGCACGGTGTTGGCATCCATGCCGAAGCCCGGACCCGAACCCCAGAGCGCGAGCGCGGAGTTCTTGCCGTAGTGGTACGCCACCACGCCGTGGCCGCCGTCGAGCGTGCCCTTGTTCACTGCCTCCAGCAGCTGGAACGCGGGCACCACCGCCCCGGACGGCAGCACCTCGATCTTCAGGCGGCCGCCGGCCATGTCGTTCACCTTCTTGGCGAAGTCGTTGGCGTACTCGTGGAAGATGTCCTTCGCCGGCCAGGTGCTCTGGAAGCGCAGCGAGGTGGTCTGGGCCATGCTGACCATCGGCGCCGACATGGCGCCTGCGGCCACGGCGGCACCCTTCAGAAGGTTGCGGCGGCGGGGTGATTTGCTCTCTGTCATGTTGTCTCTCTCCATACAAGTTCTGACTGACCGAAAAACCCTGCCCGCCTCTTCGAGTTATGTTTGACAGGCCCAAGCCCGATCTTTGGCGCGCGCGAAAACGTGACAAACAGGGTTTTCACGAACTGGTGAAAAATTCCACCATCCGGCGGGCTTCAGGCAAGGTAAAGATGCGGCGGCCCGCGAGGTAACCCTAATGAAATGGAAGGAAGCAAAGAAATGACTGAACCCGTTGGTGAAAAGGGCTATGCCGGCGACGTGACGCCCGAGCAGGCCGCAGAGTGGCTCGCGAGCGGCGAGGCCGTGCTGGTCGACGTGCGCACCGATGCCGAGCGCGAGTGGGTCGGCTATGTGCCCGGCTCAGTGCCGCTGGCGTGGAAGCAATGGCCGGGCATGGCGATGAACCCGGGGTTCGACGATGGCGCGCGTGCTGCCGGTGAAGGCGGCAAGAAGCTGGTGCTGTTGTGCCGCAGCGGTGTGCGTTCCATTGCGGCTGCGAAGCGCGCCACTGAGCTGGGGCTGGAGGCTTACAACATCCTCGAAGGCTTCGAAGGGAATCCGGATGAGAGCGGGCACCGCGGGCAGATCGGCGGCTGGCGCAAGCGTGGGCTGCCCTGGAAGCAGAACTGAGCCCGCGTCAGGTCCCCGGTGTCGCGTTCGCGGCCAAAGCCGAGCAACGGAACGATCCGCTCTAGAAGAGAAAGCGTTTCTCGATGTCGGTGTTCACTGCGGGCTCAGGAGATCGGGTCGATTGGCGCGGAGCCAGGCTTCGGCGCCGGCCAGCAATTGCGCGGCCTGGTCGATGCAGGCTTGCAGCGTGGCGGTGGAAACCGGGTCACCTTCATAGTCACTCACATTGCGTTGCCGGCGCAGTGCATCGAGCACGATGATCTGCGGCTGTGCCACACCCATCGTCAGGCCCAGGCTCTGGATGGCCGTCTGGTGGTGGCCGGGCTGGCTGGTGGACGTGCGGTAGCCGTTGGCCCACAAAGCCAGCATCGCGCATTGCATGATGCATTTGTAGGCCGCATCGAATCGGTTGTCGGTGCTGAGTTGTGCAATATGCGCGTCGGTCAGATTTCGTCGCGCGGCCTGAAGCAATTTGGCGATGCCCGCGGCGTCAGGCTGATGGGCCTGCAGCCGCCCGATCGCCAGCAAGTTCTGCAAGCTCATCGGCTCCTCCCTTCACAAGCAATTTTGGTTTGGCCAGTATGTCGCGCGCAAATGCATCGCCATCGCGCGCGCGCTGCGCAAACTCCTCGGATGTATAGAGCACCGTGTTTACTTCACGGCCCAGCGCCGCATGCAGAGGAAACACCGCCTGTGCCAGCGTCATGAAATCCACGCTGCCCAGCACCAGCAGGTCCACATCGCTGCCCGGCGAGGGCGTGCCGCGCGCCACCGAGCCGAATACCAGCGCCAATTGGATCTGCGCATCCAGCGGCGCCAGCGCTTCGCGCACAGCCGGCACCACGCCATGCGTCTTGCGAAACATTGCCGCCAGATCGTCGAACAGAGGGTGGCTCGTGTTGGCCTTGTAGCGCACCTGATTACCTTGTTCGCTGCGCAGCAGCAGGCCGGTGCGCGCCAGCTTGTCCACCTCCCGCGCCAGCGTGCCCGCATGGCTGTCGGTCAGGCGCGCAAGCTCCCGCAAATGAAAGGCCGACTGCGGCTGCAGCAGCAGCACTGCCAGCGCGCGCTGCCGCGCGGCGGGGAACAGGAGGTCCATGAGGGAAGAATCGTTGCTCATTGGGCGACGATTGTTGCTAATAAGGCGACATTAGACAAGCCTGCAACATCGAGTGCGGTGCGGCCCGGCAAGGCCACTGCTGCGAGAGCCCATGCCGTATGACGGCGAGCAAAAAGCAAAAAGCAAAAAGCAAAAAGCAAAAAGCAAAAAGCAAAAAGCAAAAAGCAAAAAGCAAAAAGCAAAAAGGCCCACGGGCACGCCGTGAGCCTTTTCTTATAGGAGTCTCGAAAGATCAGCTCAGCGCCGGAATCCGCAGCTTCTGCCCCGGATAGATCTTGTCCGGATGCGACAGCATCGGCTTGTTCGCCTCGAAGATCGCGTTGTACTTGTTGGCGTCGCCGTAGTACTTCTTGGAGATGGCCGAGAGCGTGTCGCCTTTGACCACGTCGTGGTACTGCGCGGGCGGCGCGGCGGGTGCGACGAGGTTGTTGTCCACGCTCGTCACGTTGGCCACGTTGCCTGCGGCGAGCGCGGCTTTCTCGCTGGCTTCCTGCGAGGGCGCCTGGCCTGCGAGGGTCACCACGCCGGTGCTGGCGGCGTAGGTTACTTCGAGTCCGGTGAGGCCGAGGTTCTGTGTCTCGATGTAGGTCTTGATGGCGGCTGCGGCCGCCGTGTTCGCATCGGGCGTGGCCGCCTGGGCCGACGAGCCGCCGAACAGTTTTTCACCGGCTTCCTTGATGAAACTGAGCAATCCCATGGTGTTCTCCTTGTGCCGTGGTGGATGGAATTTGCGAATGTAGCGGTGGAACACCGCAGGCCCGCGTAGGCCCAAGCCGCGTATGCGACGCACGCGCCAGCAGGAATAACCACAAAGTCGCAATAATCCCGCGCATGGCATCCCCCTTCCTCGCAATCGACATCGGCAACACCCGCCTCAAATGGGCGCTCTACGACGGGGCGCATCCGGGCGCCGCGTTGCAGGCCTCGGGCGCGGAGTTCCTGGACCACATCGAACGCCTCGCGGACGGCCCCTGGGCCGACCTGCCTGCACCCAGCTCCATGCTCGGCTGCGTGGTGGCCGGCGACACCCTGCGGCGCCGCGCCGAAGAGCAGATCGTCGAGCGCTTCGATTGCGCGCCGCGCTGGGTGGTGTCGAGCGCGGGCGAGGCGGGCATCGTCAACGGCTACGACCATCCCACGCGCTTGGGCGCCGACCGCTTCGTGGCGATGATCGGCGCGCGGCACCGCATGCTCGCGCAAGGGCCGGCGCGGCCGATGGTGGTGGTGCTGATCGGCACGGCCGTCACGGTGGAGGCGATCGACGCCAGCGGCAAGTTCCTCGGCGGGTTGATCCTGCCGGGTCACGGCATCATGCTGCGCGCGCTGGAGTCGGGCACCGCGGGCCTGCATGTGCCGACCGGCGAGGTGCGCGAATTTCCCACCAACACCAGCGACGCTCTCACCAGCGGCGGCACCTACGCCATCGCGGGCGCGGTCGAGCGCATGGTGCAGCATGTGCGTTCGCACTGCGGCGCCGAGCCGGCCTGCTACATGACGGGCGGCGCGGGCTGGAAGATGGCGCCCGTCATGAACGGGCACTTCGAGCTGGTCGAGAGTCTGATCATGGACGGCCTGCTCGTGATCGCTCGCGAGCGCGCCGTCGTCTGAGCTGAAAAGGCTCAGGGGCGCATGAGCGCCTCGGCCACCGCCTGGAATGCCGGCAGCGTGAGCGGATCGTTCCCCCCATTCGCAGCGATCGGGTGCGCCGCGTAGCGCACGATCACCATCTCCGCCTTCGGGTCGACATAGATGCTCTGGCCGTGGATGCCGCGCGCCATGTACGCGCCATGCGGGTTGTTCGACACCCACCACATGTTGCGGTACGACCAGCCCGGCAGCAGCGCGTAGCCCGCCTTGGCGAACTTGGCGGGGTCGCCGCTGCGCTGGATGTCTTCGACCACGGCCTTCGGAAACGCCTGCTGCCCGTTGGGCGCGCGCCCGCCGTTGCGCATCGTCTCGCCGAAGCGCGCGAGGTCGCGCAGTACCGTGTTCAACCCGCCGCCGCCCGACTCGGTGCCGATGCGGTCAACCATGAAGTAGGCGTCCTGCTCGGCGCCGATGCGGCGCCAGATCTTCTCGCTCAACAGGTCGGCCAGTGACTGGTTGCTGGCGCGTCGCAGGATCCACGCGAGCACCTCGGCGTTCACCGTCTTGTAGGCGAAGGCGGTGTCGTGCGCGCCTTCCTTCTTGAGCGTCACGAGGAATTCGTAGAACGACTTGGGGCCCGTGTAGTTCGGCCCTTGCGTCAGCATGCCGCCGGCGCGTGCGTAGTCCCAGATTTCGGCCTTCGGGTCGGCGTAGTTTTCCGAGTAGTGCACGCCGATGGTCATGTCCATCACCTGGCGCACGGTGGCGTCGCCGTACGCCGTGTCCTTGAGTTCGGGCAGGTACTTGGTGACCGGCGCCGACGGATCGAGCTTGCCCTCGTCCGCGAGGATCGCCGACAGCGTGCCGACAAAGGACTTGGTCACCGACATCGCGATGTGCGGGCGCTCGGGCGTGAGCGCGCCGAAGTACTTCTCGTAGACCACGCGGCCGCGGTGCATCACCAGGATACCGTCGGTGTAGGTGCGCGGGATCATCTGCGCGAAGGTCACCGTCTCTTCGCTGCCGAGCGGCTTGAAGGTGACGGCTTCGAGGTCGTTGCGCGGCGCCGCAGGCAGCGGGCTCGCTGCGCCGCTGCCGCGCCACACGTTGGCCGTGGGCACCGTCTCGCGCACGTGCGAGAAGCTCCAGCGCGTGCGCGGAAACACGCCGCCGGCCGGGTTGTCGAAGGTGATCTGCTTGTCGGGCGGCGGCGGAAAGCCCTTCATCCAGCCGAGCGCGTCGACCGAGGTGGCCGCGGGGTCGGGCAGCGCGGCGGGCGCGGGCGTCTGTGCAATGGAGGTGTTCACGGCAAGCAGTGTGGAGGCGGCGGCGAGCGCCGCGCGTTGGAAGAAAGACATGGTCACAAAGGCCCCGGTGGAATTCATCATCAACGACCGCTGAAGCGCGCAGGGCGCCGCTCCACGAAGGAGCGCACGCCTTCGGCCGCGTCCTCGCTGTTCGAGAGGCGCTTCTGCGTTTCGATGAATTCCGACACCGCCGCGAGCGGCCCTTGCTCCACGGCCTTGATCACGTTGAGCCGCGTAGCCACGACCGCGAGCGGCGCTTGCGCCGCGATGCGCTGCGCAATGGCCAGTGCCGCGTCGAGCTCCTGCCCGGCCGGCACCACCTTCTGCACGAAGTTCAGGCGGTACGCCTCGGCGCTGTCGAACTCGTCGGCCGTGAGCAGGTGCAGCATCGCATTGCCCACGCCCGCGCGCTCGGCCATGCGCAGCGTGGCACCGCCTGTGGCCATGATGCCGCGCTGCACTTCCATCTGCGAGAAGCGGCAGTTGTCGGCGGCCACCACGATGTCCGCGCCCAGCATCAGCTCGATGCCGACCGTGAAGCAGATGCCCTTCACCGCCACCACCATCGGCTTGGTGCGGCGGCGGTAGTCAGGCAGTCCGAAGTCGTGCGGTTCCACCAGGCCGGTGGGAATCGCTTTCTCGCCGCGCTTCATGTACTCGGTGACCGCGGGCAGGTCCAGGCCCGCGGTGAAGTGGTCGCCGAAGGCATGCAGCACGCCCACGCGCAGGGTCGGGTCGTCGTCCAGCCGGGTGTAGGCCTCGGCCAGTTGCTTGAACATCGGCGGCGTCCAGCCGTTGCGCTTGGCCGGGCGGTTGATGCCGATCAAGAGCACGTGGCCGAGCACCTGGGTGTCGATGCAGCCTTCTGCGGGCGGGGTGGTGGGCGTGGCGGTCATGGCGTTTGTCTCCTTGTTTTTATGGAACGCCGACTCAGTACGTGTACACGCCGCGGCCTGTCTTGCGGCCCAGCTGGCCGGCCGCGACCATTTCCTTGAGCAGCGGGCAAGGGCGGTACTTGGAGTCGCCGAACTGCTCGAGGTAGACCTCCATCACGGCCAGGCACACGTCCAGGCCGATCATGTCCGCCAGCGCCAGCGGGCCGATGGGCTGGTTGCAGCCCAGCTTCATGCCGGCGTCGATGTCCTCGGCCGTGGCGATGCCTTCGGCGAGCACGAAGAAGGCCTCGTTGATCATCGGCACCAGGATGCGGTTGACCACGAAGCCCGGCGCGTTCTTCACCGTGATCGGCGACTTGCCCAGCTTCTCGGCCAGTGCCTTGACGGCGTCGTGCGTGGCGTCGCTCGTGAGGTAGCCGCGGATCAGTTCCACCAGCGCCATCATCGGCACCGGGTTGAAGAAGTGCATGCCGATGAAGCGGTCGGGGCGCGAGGTGGCTGCGGCCAGCTGCGTGATCGAGATCGACGAGGTGTTCGACGCGACGATCACCTCAGGCGCGAGCAGTTCGTCGACCTGCTTCAGGATCTTGAGCTTGAGCGCGTGGTTCTCGGTGGCCGCCTCGATGACGAGTTGCGCGCCCTTGAGGTCGTCGTAGTTGGTCGAGCCCTTGATCAGCGCAAGCGCTGCAGCCTTCTGCTCGGTGGTGAGCTTTTCTTTCTTGATGAGCCGGTCGAGGCTGCCCGAGATGGTGGCGAGGCCCTTGTCGACGGCGGCCTGGGCCACGTCGATCATCACCACATTGACGCCGGACACCGCGCAGGCCTGCGCAATGCCATTGCCCATCGTTCCGGCGCCGATGATGCCGACGGTCTGGATCGTCATGAGAAAACTCCTTGGAAGTACAAAAAAAGAAAAGGGGGAGCGCGCGGGGCGCCAGGGCCGCCGCCGCGGCAGAGGACATCGATTGTGAAGCAGCCTCGCGGGCGCGCCGTTACCGCACGCGACACCGGCGCCCCACCGGTGGCTTACAGTGCGGCGGTTGCTTTTTCTTCTCTCTTTTCGACTTCGACCATGACCACCCTCGGCACCCCCCTTTCCCCCTCCGCCACCCGCGTGATGCTGCTCGGCTCCGGCGAACTCGGCAAGGAGGTGCTGATCGCCCTGCAGCGCCTCGGCGTCGAGACCATCGCGGTGGACCGCTACGAGAACGCGCCCGGCCAGCAGGTGGCGCACCACGCGCGCACCATCACCATGAGCGACCCCGAGCAGTTGAAGGCATTGATAGAGGCCGAGAAGCCCATGCTCGTGGTGCCCGAGATCGAGGCCATCGCCACGCAAACGCTGCAGGCGCTGGAAGACGCGGGCGTCGTGCGCGTGATTCCCACGGCCCGCGCCGCCCGCCTCACGATGGACCGCGAAGGCATCCGCCGCCTGGCCGCCGAGACGCTGGGCGTGCCCACCAGCCCCTACAAGTTCTGCGACTCGCTGGCCGAGCTGCAGGCCGCGATCGATGCGGGCATCGGCTACCCCTGCATCGTCAAGCCTGTGATGAGCAGCTCCGGCAAGGGCCAGAGCAAGATCGACGGCCCCGCCGACGTGCAGAAGGCCTGGGACTACGCCATGGCCGGCGGTCGCGTGAGCCATGGCCGCGTGATCGTCGAGGGCTTCATCGACTTCGACTACGAGATCACGCTGCTGACCGTGCGCGCGAAAGACGCGGCCGGTGCCGTCGAGACGAAGTTCTGCAACCCCATCGGCCACGTGCAGGTGAGCGGCGACTATGTGGAAAGCTGGCAGCCGCATCCCATGGCGCCCGCCGCGCTGCAGAAAGCGCAAGAGATCGCCCAGGCCGTGACGGCCGACCTCGGCGGCCAGGGCCTGTTCGGCGTCGAGCTGTTCGTGAAGGGCGACGAGGTCTGGTTCAGCGAAGTGAGCCCGCGTCCGCACGACACCGGCATGGTCACCATGGCCACGCAATGGCAGAACGAGTTCGAGCTGCATGCGCGCGCCATCCTCGGCCTGCCGGTCGACACCTCGCTCAAGAGCCCGGGCGCGAGCGCGGTGATCTACGGCGGCGTCGACGCCACCGGCATCGCCTTCGACGGCGTGGCCGAGGCGCTGCAGGTGCCCGGCAGCGACATCCGCCTGTTCGGCAAGCCCGAGAGCTTTCTCAAGCGCCGCATGGGCGTGGCGCTGGTGCACGCGGCCGACACCGACACGGCCCGCAAGCTCGCCAAGGAAGCGGCGTCACGCGTGAAGCCGCGCAAGGACTGAGCTCTTTCGGGACAGCACGCGACAGCCGTAGCCAGTTTTCGCAAGCCGCGCCGCAAGGGTGCGGGCATGGTGCGGGTCTTGCCGGGAGGCCGAAGCGGGGCGGGTGCATGCGGATACCGCGCATGCGCGATGCGCTCCACACTGGGCGCCCGCTCGATCCACCGGAGACACCATGCTGCATCCCCAGGCGCGCGCCTTGCTCGACTTCATCGAGGCGCGCGGCATTCCGCCGACCCACACGCTCTCGCCCGTCGATGCGCGGGCTTTCTACCGCGAGCGCCGTGCCGCCACGCAGCCGCTGCCCACGGAAGTGGCCGAGGTGCGCGACCTCGCAGCGGACGGCCCGCACGGCACCATCCCGGTGCGCCTTTACCGGCCATTGGGTTCCGACGCCGGCCCGTTGCCCGTGCTGGTGTATTACCACGGCGGTGGCTGGGTCATCGGCGACCTCGACACGCACGACGTGCTCTGCCGGGAGCTGGCCAACGGCGCGGGCTGCGCGGTGGTGGCGGTCGACTACCGCATGGGGCCCGAGCACCGCTTTCCCGCCGCCGTCGACGATGTGCTGGCTGCCACGCGTTGGGTGCGCCGCGAAGCCGCGACGCTGGGGCTCGACGCGAGCCGCATGGCCGTGGGCGGCGACAGCGCCGGCGGCAATCTCGCGGCCGTGGTCGCCATCGCGGCGCGCGATGCGGGCGATTTGCCCATCGCCTTCCAGCTGCTGATCTACCCGGCCACCGACATGCGCCGCGGCCACCCGTCACACCAGGCGAACGGGCAGGGCTACCTGCTGACCCGCGACACGATGACGTACTTCCACGACCACTACATCACCGACGCGAAGCTCGACCTCGACTGGCGTGCCTCGCCGCTGCTGCACACCGACCTCTCGAAGCTGCCGCCCGCGCTTGTGATCACCGCCGGCTACGACCCGCTGCGCGACGAGGGGCTCGCATACGCGGAGGCCCTCACCGCGGCCGGCAACCGCGCGGACTACGTCTGCTTCGAGCGCCAGATCCACGGCTTCATCACCATGGGCAAGGTGCTCGACGAGGCCAACACCGCAGTCGCGCTTTGCGCCACCGAGTTGCATCGCGCGTTCACGATGAGGTGAGGGCGAACTGAGGGCGGACTAGGGAAAGTCCCCGCGCAAATGCATGCCGCGCAACAGGGTTGCGCCGCTACGATCCAGCCAACACGAGGCCGCCCACCGCAGGGCAGGCCAGACCCGATGCAGGAGACAAACACCATGCAGCGAGCGAGTAATGCGCCCCCGGACAACGGTGGCGCACGGCAGGGCGAACGCCTCATGTGGCTCACGCCGCAGCGCGTGTTCTACGCCGGCCTGCTCGGCGCGGCCGCCGAGCGCACGATGGGTGGGCACGGCGTGTATGTGTCGCCTGCGGGCGTCTCACCGATCCGCATCCGCATCGGTGGCGGCGCCTGGCAGACGGGCGAGCTCATCGTGGTGCCGCCGCAGGTGCCGCACCATGTCGAGAGCGCGCATCCGCTGATCTTCAACCTGCTGATCGAATCGGAGTCGGTCGATCCCGCGCGCATGCCCGCCTTCCTGCAGCACTGCGGCCCGGTCGATGCACCGGCCTTCGTGCAGCGCGTGCGCGATGCCCATGCGCACCTGCTCGCGGCCTCGGGACGGGGCACGGATTTCGAGGGCTTCGATTTCGATGCGCTCTTCTTCGGCGAGGCGCTCGCGCCGCGCGCGATCGATGCGCGCATCCGCCGTGTCATCGACGCGCTCGTCGCCGACCCGGCCGCGTCCGCCTCGGCCGAAGATTGCGCGGCTTCGGTGCACCTGTCGTTCTCGCGCTTCCTGCATCTCTTCAAGCAGGAAACCGGCATGGCCTTCCGCGCCTTCCGGGCCTGGAAGCGCGCACGCAGCCTGCTGCGCTACGTGCGCCAGACCACCACGCTCACCGACATCGCGCTGGACACCGGCTACCCCGATTCGACGCACTTCAGCCACTCGATCCGCCAGGTCTATGGCCTGAAGCCCAGCGACATCCTGGCCGGCTCCCGCCGCCTCGCGCTGCACGACGCAGCCGGCGGCTTCCGGCAGTAGGCAGGGAAAGGGGCCCCATGCAGATCCTCCAACTCCTGCTGTCGGGCATTGCGCAGGGTTGCATCTATGGACTGATCGCGCTCGGGTTCGTGCTGATCTACAAGGCCACCGAAACGGTGAGCTTCGCGCAGGGCGACCTGATGATGCTCGGCGCCTTCGGTGCGTTCGCCGGCATGTCGCTCTTCGGCATGCCGTTCTGGCTCGCGGCCATCCTCGCAGTGGTGGCGATGGCGGCCTTCGGCGTGCTGCTGGAGCTGGCGGTGATCCGCCCGATCCTCGGGCAGCCGCAGTTCTCCATCGTGATGCTGACCATCGGCATCGCCTACGTGGCGCGTGGCCTCATCACCATGGTGCCGGGCATCGGCACCGAGACCCACACGCTGCCCGTGCCCTACAAGGACCAGATCTGGCAGTTGGGCGGGCTGGTGGTCAACCTGGAGCAGCTGGCGATCATCATCGCCACGGCCATCCTGTGCGGCCTCCTGTTCGCGATGTTCCGCTACAGCAAGCTGGGCATCGCGATGCAGGCCTCGTCGCAGAACCAGCTCGCGGCCTACTACATGGGCATTCCGGTGAAGCGGCTCAACGGGCTGGTATGGGGGCTGGCGGCTGCGGTCGCGGCCATCGCGGGCATGCTGCTCGCGCCCATCACCTTCGTGCACGCGAACATGGGCTTCATCGGGCTCAAGGCCTTTCCGGCGGCGGTGGTGGGCGGCTTCGGCAGCCTGCCGGGCGCGATCGTCGGCGGGCTGGTGATCGGCATCGTCGAATCGTTCGCCGGGTTCTACCTGCCCGACGGCTTCAAGGACACGGCGCCGTACATCGTGGTGCTGCTGATGCTCATGATCAAGCCCAACGGTCTGTTCGGCGAAAAGCTGCGCAAGAAGGTGTAAGTCTCCATGCGCTACATCTTCAAGACCAGCTACGACCAGGACATCCGGCTCGCCCGGCACGGCGGCCATGTGTTCTGGTATGGCCTGCTCGTCGCGTTCCTCATCTCTGCGCCGTGGGTGATCGAGGAGTACTGGCTTGCACAGCTGACTTTCGTGCTGATCTACGGCATCGTCGGCCTGGGCCTGATGCTGCTCGCGGGCTTCACGGGGCAGTTCTCCATCGGGCATGCGGCGTTTCTTGGCGCGGGCGCGTACACGCAGGGCGTGCTGACCAACATGGGCGTGCCGTTCCCGCTTGCGCTGCTCTCAGCCGCGGCGCTGTCCGCAGCGGTGGGCGTGGTGGTCGCCTTGCCGGCGCTGCGAGTGAAGGGCATCTACCTCGGCATTGCAACGCTGTCGTTCGGCTTCATCGTCGAGGAAGTGTTCGCGCGGTGGGAGAGCGTCACGGGCGGCAACGCGGGGCTGCATGTGAAGTCGCCGCAGCTCTTCGGCTGGTCGCTGGGTTCGGGCGACGGCTTCTACTTCCTGTGCCTGGTGGTGGCGGTGCTCAGCACGCTGGGCATCCTGAACCTGCTGCGTTCGCCGACGGGGCGCGCCTTCGTGGCCATCCGCGATTCCGAGATATCGGCGCAGAGCATGGGCATCCACCTCGCGCGCTACAAGACGATGTCGTTCGCGATCTCGGCCGCGCTTGCGGGGCTCGGCGGCGCGCTGTATGCGCACAAGCTGAGCTTCATCTCGCCGGACCAGTTCAATATCCTGCAGTCGATCGACCTGTTGCTGATGGTGGTGATCGGCGGCCTCGGCTCGGTGCATGGCGCGTTCCTGGGCGCGATCTTCCTGATCGCGATGCCGCAGCTCATCTCGATGGGCAAGGACTGGCTGCCGGCCGTGATCGGACAGGCGCCCGGCCTGCAGGGGCTGGTGTATGGCGTGGTGTTGATCACGTTCGTGCTGTTCGAGCCGCTGGGGCTCTATGGCCGGTGGCTCAAGATCAGGACGTACCTGCAACTCTTCCCGTTCTACCGCAAGGGCCTGTTCAAGCGGCAGAAGTCCTTCACCAAATCGGACCGGCTGAGATGAGCAGCAGCGGCGACATCCTCCTTTCGGCGAAGGACCTGAGCGTGCGCTTCGGTGGCGTGCTCGCGGTCAACAAAGTGAGCTTCGACGTGCGGCGCGGCGAGGTGTTCACGCTGATCGGCCCGAACGGCGCGGGCAAGACGACCGTGTTCAACCTGATCAGCCGCATCTACACGCCGACCACGGGCGAGATCACATGGCACGGCGAAGCCGCCGGCCCGGTTGCGCTGACGCAGCAGGCGCCGCATGCGATCGCGGCGCTGGGCATCGCGCGCACCTTCCAGAACATCGAGCTCTTCGAGCACGCGACCGTGTTGCACAACCTGTTGATCGGCCGCCACACGCACCGGCAGACGGGGTTCTGGAGCGAGGTGTTCTTCACGCCCGCCACGCGGCGTGCCGAGATTGCGGCGCGCGAGAAGGCCGAGCAGGTGATCGAGCTGCTCGACCTGCAGCATCACCGCGACTCGATGGTGGCCGGCCTGCCCTACGGTGTTCGCAAGGTGGTGGAACTGGCGCGTGCGCTGTGCACCGAGCCCAAGCTGCTGCTGCTCGATGAGCCGTCGTCGGGGCTCAACGTCGAAGAGACGGCGGACATGGCGTTCTGGATTCAGGACATCCAGCATGAACTGGGCGTGTCGGTGCTCATGGTGGAACACGACATGTCTTTGGTGTCGAAAGTGTCGGACCGCGTGTTGGCAATGAACATGGGCGAGGTGCTGGCCACCGGTACGCCGCGTGAGGTGCAGGCGGATGAGCGTGTGATCGAGGCCTACCTTGGCACCGTGGACGACGTGAGCAGCTTGAGGAGGGTGGCGGCGTGAATGTCTTGTTCGCTACCTTTGGAGAGGCGCCCGGTATGCGGTGCGGCGCGGTCGCCCCCACTGCGCCGGCCGCTTCGCGGCTCCCCTGCGGTGCTCGCATTTCGCGGGGTCTCGCAGAACTCGCTTCGCTCAAACAGCTGCGAGCCCTGATCCGCGAAACGCTGCGCTCCTCGGCGGCGCAGAGGGGGCGTCCGCCCCGCACCGCACACCGGGCTCCGGGGCCCCAACGCCGTTCCCCGACCTCAGGAGCACCCGCATGAGCGACGTCGTTCTGCAACTGCTCAACGTCGAAAGCGCCTATGGCCCGATCAAGGCCATCCGCGGCGTCAGCCTCAAAGTCAAGCAGGGCGAGATCGCCACGGTCCTGGGTTCGAACGGCGCAGGCAAGACAACGATCCTCAAGACCATTTCGGGAATCATCGATCCGCGCAAAGGCAGCATCGAATTCCAGGGCAAGGACATCACCGCCAAGGACCCCGCCTTCATCGTGCAGCAGGGTCTGAGTCACGTTCCCGAAGGCCGCGAGGTGTTCCCGCTGCTCTCGGTGAAGGACAACCTGCTGATGGGCGCCTACACCCGCAAGGACCGCGACGGCGTGGCGCGGGACATGGAGACCGTCTACACCTACTTTCCCATCCTGCGCGAGCGCGCCACGCAGGACGCCGGCCTGCTCTCGGGCGGGCAGCAGCAGATGCTCGCGATCTCGCGCGCCATCATGGCCGCGCCGCATCTCATCCTGCTCGACGAGCCCAGCCTGGGCCTGAGCCCCAAGCTCACGAAGGAGATCTTCGAGATCGTCGTGCGCATCAACCGCGAGCGCGGCACCACGATCCTTCTGGTCGAACAGAACGCCAACATGGCGCTCAATGCCGCCGACCACGGCTACGTGCTCGAGAACGGGCGCATCGTCATGGAGGACTCTTGCGACCGCTTGCGCGAGAAGGAAGACATCAAGGAGTTCTACCTCGGCATGAAGGACGACGGCGTGCGCGGCGAGCGGCGCTGGAAAAAGAAGAAGAACTGGAGATGACCCCATGAGCACACTCGCATTGCGCGCTCCTGCCGGTCTCTGGGACCTGGCGCATCTTCAACCTCGGCTCGATGTGGTTGTGCCCGGCGACACCATTCCGGCCGTCTTCTGGAAGGCCGTCGAGCTGCGCGGCGACAAGGTCTGGATGCGCCAGAAGGAGTTCGGCATCTGGCGCACCTGGACCTGGCGGCAGACCGCTGAGGCCGTGCGCGAGATCGCCGGTGGATTGCTGGCGCTGGGCTTCGGACATGGCGAGTGCTGCTCGATCCTCTCCAACACCGTCATCGAATGGGTGCTGTGCGACGTGGCCGTGCTCAGTTGCGGGGGCGTGTCGAACGGCATCTATCCCACCGACGCGGCCTCGCAGGTCACGTACCTGTGCGAAGACTCGCGCACCACCATGCTCTTCGTGGAAGACGACGAGCAGCTCGACAAGGCGCTCGAAGTGCGTGCGCAGCTTCCGCTGCTGCGCAAGGTGATCGTGTTCGACATGGAAGGGCTGCGCGACCTGGACGACCCCGGCGTCATCAGCCTCGATGCCCTGCGCGCCCTCGGCCGCGAGCACCTGAAGGCGAACCCGCAAGCGCTGGAACAGCGCATCGCTGCCTGCCGTGCCGAAGACCTCGCCATCCTCGTCTACACCTCGGGCACCACAGGCAAGCCCAAGGGCGCGATGCACAGCCACCGCGGGCTGGTCTACACCATGCGCGGCTACAACACGCTGCTCGCGCAAGGCGAGACGGACGAGCGCATGTGCTTCCTGCCGCTGTGCCACATTGCCGAGCGCATGGGCGGCGAGTACTTCGCGATGTACACCGGCTCGATCCTCAACTTCGTCGAGAACCCCGAGACGGTGCCCGAGAACGTGCGAGAGATCTCGCCCACGGTGTTCACCGCCGTGCCGCGCGTGTGGGAGAAGTTCTATTCGGGCGTGATGATCGCGCTGAAGGAGGCGAGCCGCCTGCAGCAGGCCGCCTACGGCTGGAGCATCGGCGTGGGACAGGAGATTGCCGAGCGCGTGCTGCAGGGAAAGCCGATCGGCGCGGGGCTGCGCCTGAAGTTCCGCATCGCGCGCTGGCTCGCGCTCAACAACGTGCGCAAGCTCATCGGCATCCACCGCGCGCGCTTCCTTGTGACCGGCGCGGCGCCCATTTCGCCCGACCTCGTGCGCTGGTACCTCGCGCTCGGCGTGCCGATGCTGGAGGTGTGGGGCATGACCGAGTCGTGCGGCGCCGCCACCGGCGTGCCGCCGTCGCGCATCGCCCCGGGCTCCATCGGCCCGGCCACCAGCTACAACGAGGTGCGGCTGGACCCGACGACCGGCGAGATCCTGGTGCGCGGCCCCAATGTCTTCATGGGTTATCTCAACCTGCCGGAGAAGACGGCCGAGACCATCGACGCCGACGGCTGGCTGCACACCGGCGATGTCGGGCTGGTCGACGCGGAAGGGTATTTCCGTATCACCGACCGCATGAAGGACATCATCATCACGGCAGGTGGAAAGAACATCACGCCGAGCGAGCTAGAGAACGAACTCAAGTTCAGCCCCTACGTCACCGACGCGGTGGTGATCGGCGACAAGAAACCCTACCTGACGGTGATCGTGATGATCGATCAGGAGAACGTCGAGAAGTTTGCGCAGGACAACGACGTGCCGTTCAGCAACTACGAGAGCCTGACGCGCGCGCAGGAGGTGCTGGACCTGATCCAGGGCGAGGTCGACCGCGTCAACGCGAAGTTCGCGCGCGTGGAGCAGATCAAGAAGTTCTTCCTGCTCGAGACGCAGCTGAGCGCCGAGGACGAAGAGCTCACGCCGACGATGAAGCTCAAGCGCAAGCTGGTGCAGACGAAATATGCCGAGCGCATCGAGGCCATGTACCGCTGATCGGCGAACGTTTTTAGTGTCAACCCGAGGAGACAACCGAATGAAGCTCAAGACAGTGACGACGTTGGCCGTGCTGGGCCTGATCGCAACGCTCGCGTCCGCGCAGCAGCAGGGCGTGAGCAAGGACGAGATCCGGATCGGCACGATCCAGGATCTGTCGGGTCCGCTCGCGGGCTTCGGCAAGCAGGCGCGCAACGGCATGCAGCTGCGCGTGGACGAGCTCAACGAGCAGGGCAACCTCAATGGCCGCAAGCTCAAGCTCTTCGTGGAGGATTCGGGCTACGACCCGAAGAAGGCGGTGCTGGCCGCGCAGAAGCTGGTGAACCAGGAAAAGATCTTCATCATGGCCGGCCACATCGGCACGGCGCAGAACATGGCGGCGATGCCGGTGCAGTTCGACAAGAACATCGTCAACTTCATGCCGATCACCGCGGCGCGCGAAATGTACGAACCGCTGAACCGGCTGAAGTACTCGTTCGCGGCGACCTATTACGACCAGATCCGCCTTGCACTGCCCAAGATGGTCAAGGACAAGGGCGCCAAGAAGGTCTGCACGATCTACCAGGACGACGAGTTCGGGCTCGAGGTTCAGCGCGGCGCTGAGGCGGGCTTGAAGGCCGCGGGCATGGAACTCGCCGAGAAGACCTCGTTCAAACGGGGCGCCACCGACTTCAGCTCGCAGGTCGCGAAGATGAAAGCGGCCAACTGCGATCTCGTGGTGCTGGGCACCATCATCCGCGAGACCATCGGCACGGTGGGCGAATCGCGCAAGACCGGCTTCAACCCGACCTTCCTGGGTTCGAGCGCGGCCTACACCGACCTGATCCACAAGCTGGGCGGCAAGGCGATGGACGGCATCTACGCCACCATGACGGTGCAGAACCCCTACACCGACGAGCAGTCGCAGCCGCTGCGCTTCTGGGCCAACAAGTACAAGACCAAGTTCAACGAAGACCCGACGGTGTTCTCGGTGTATGGCTACGTGATCATCGATTCGTTCATCAAGGCGGCGACCAAGGCCGGCCCCAACCTGACGACCGACAGCTTCATCAAGTCGATGGACGGCATGACCTTCGAGCCCGACATGTTCGGCAGCCCGAAGAGCAACTACACGGCCACCAAGCGCCTCGGCAACGAGCAGTCGCGGCTGTCGCAGATCAAGGACGGCAAGTGGGTGGTGGTGTCGGACTACGTGACACCGTAAGACCGGCTCGCCAGTACGGGGGCGGGCGGCTATATTTCG
Organism: Variovorax trehalosi; assembly: GCF_051216415.1. Lineage (NCBI taxonomy): Bacteria > Pseudomonadati > Pseudomonadota > Betaproteobacteria > Burkholderiales > Comamonadaceae > Variovorax > Variovorax trehalosi. The sequence continues at coordinate 213,933 of NZ_JBPJZG010000002.1, read as the reverse complement.
TCGCCGAACCCTTCGCGAGAGCGCCATGCCCCAGTACTGGTTGATGAAATCCGAGCCCGACGAAGTCTCCATCGACGATGCGCTCGCCGCGCCCGACGCCACCGTGGCGTGGACCGGCGTGCGCAACTACCAGGCGCGCAACTTCATGCGCGACGGCATGAAGGTCGGCGATGGCGTGCTGTTCTATCACTCGAGCTGCCCGGAGCCGGGCATCGCCGGTATCGCACGCGTGGCCTCGGGCATCAAGCCCGATCCGACGCAGTTCGATGCGAAATCGCCCTACTACGACGCGGGCTCGAAGAAGGAAGACCCGCGCTGGCTGCTGGTCGATGTGAAGGCCGTGCGCAAGACCCGCCTGCTGGCGCTGCCCGAACTGCGCGCCAAGCCCGAGCTGGCCGAGCTGATCATCCTGCGCAAGGGCAACCGGCTGTCGATCACGCCGGTGGAACCGGCGCACTGGAAGATCATCGAGAAGATGCTGGCCTGAACTTCTGCGTTCAGGCGACCTTCGACAGGATCGGGAACAGCTTGCCGAGCCCGTCCGCCATCACTTCGACGGCCAGCGCCGCGAGGATCAGGCCCATCAGCCGCGTCATGATGTTGATGCCCGTCTTGCCCAGCACCCGCGCGATCGGCTGCGCAAGCGAAAACGCCAGCGCAGTCGCCAGCGCCACCACCACGCCGTAGCCCACGAGCACCGCGAGCTCCCACAGGTGCTGCGCCTTGTCGGCGTAGATCACCACCGTGGAAATGGTGGCCGGCCCCGTCAGCAGCGGAATGGTGAGCGGCACCACCGCGATGGAAGCACCCATCGAGGCTTTCACTTCCGTGGCGCGCAGTTCCTCGACGTTGGTCTTGCTCTCGGCCGGTTGCGCATTCAGCATGGACAGCGAACTCATGAGCAGCAGCAGGCCGCCGCCGACCTGGAAGCTCGCGATCGAGATGCCGAAGAACGACAGCAGCTGCAACCCCAGCAGCGCGCTCACTGCGATGACCACGAACGCACTGAACGCCGACATGCGCACCGTGTGCCGGCGCTGCGCATCGGAATACCCCTGCGTGTAGTGGATGAAGAAAGGCACGATGGCCAGCGGGTTGACGATGGCCACCAGCGTGACCAGCGGCTTGATGAGGTCCATCGAGGTGCTCATGGTGCTCACCTTCCGCCGGTCACGTCGAGCAGGGCCATGGTGGTGTAGCTCGCCTCGGCCGACAGCAGCCAGAGGATGGCGCCCGCGATTTCCTCGGGGCTGCCGGTGCGCTTCATCGGCACGGTGGGCGCAAGCTCGGCGGCGCGGTCGGGCATGCCGCCGGAGGCGTGGATCTCGGTGTCGATGAGGCCCGGGCGCACCGCGTTGACGCGGATGCCTTCCTCGGCCACCTCCTTTGCCAGCCCGATGGTGAGGGTGTCGATGGCGGCCTTGCTGGCGGCGTAGTCGACGTACTGGCCCGGCGAGCCCAGGCGTGCGGCGCCGCTGGAGATATTGACGATCGCTCCGCCCTCGCCGCCGTGCTTCGTGCTCATGCGGCGCACGGCTTCGCGCGCGCAGACGAAGCTGCCGATCACGTTGATGCGGAACATGCGCTCGAGCCGCGCGACGCTCATCTCGTCGACGCGCGCCTGCACGTCGACCACGCCGGCGTTGTTGACCAGGGCGGTGAGGCGGCCGAGCTTGGCATCGATCTTCTCGAACATCGAAATCACCTGGGCCTCATTGCCCACGTCGGCCTGCACGGCGATGGCCGTGCCGCCGCCGTCGCGGATGGTGCGCACCACCTCGTCGGCGGTCAGCGAGTTGCTGGCGTAGTTGACGGCCACCGCGTAGCCGCGCTGCGCGGCGAGCAGGGCGGTGGCGGCACCGATGCCGCGTCCGCCGCCGGTGATCAATAGCACTGGATTCAAAACCTACCTCCTGCAGAGAAACCGGGTGTCAGTTAAAACCGTCGGCTTGGATTACATCATTCGAGGGCACGCGCATGAGCAAGACGATTGACTACTACTTTGCGCCCCAGAGCCCATGGACTTATCTGGGTCATACCCGGTTCCAGGCCATTGCTGCGGCCGCTGGCGCCACGGTGCGCGTGCGGCCCATCGACATGGGCAGCGTGTTCCCGGTGTCCGGCGGACTTCCTTTGGGCAAGCGGGCGCCGCAGCGGCAGGCCTACCGGCTGGTGGAGATGGCGCGGTTCTCGCGGCACCTGGGCCTGCCGATGAACACCAAGCCCAAGTTCTTTCCGGTGGCCAGCGACGACGCGGCGCGGATCATCATCGCGGCCGATATCCACGACGGCACCGAGGCCGCGATGCGCGTCTGCACCGCGGTGTTCGCGGCAGTGTGGGTGCAGGAGCGGAACATCGGCGATCCGAACGTGCTCGAAGCGCTGGTCGTCGAATGCGGCCTGCCCGCCAAGCGTTCGGAGCAATCGCAAAGCCAGGCGGTGCAGGAGCGCTACGAGGCCTATACGCAGGAAGCCATTGATATCCAGGTGTTCGGCGCGCCGAGCTATGTGATCGATGGCGAGATTTTCTGGGGGCAGGACCGGCTCGATTTCGTCGAGCGGGCGCTGCGCCAGTGACGACAACCTTTTTTATCCAATTGCTATCAGGAGCATGACAAACATGGGTCAATTCATCGATCTCACAGCCAAGGACGGCTTCAGTTTTCCCGCCTATGTGGCCGAGCCCGCGGGCAAGCCGCGCGGCGCGGTGGTGGTGGTGCAGGAAATCTTCGGTGTGAACTCGCACATCCGCTCGGTGGCCGACGGCTATGCGGCCGAGGGGTATCTCGCAGTCGCGCCGTCAACCTTCCCTCGCGTGAAGCCCGGGGTCGAACTCGGCTACAGCGACGAGGACATGAAGGAGGGTTCCGCCCTGAAGGCGGCGGTCGAGGCGCTGCCCGCGCCCGGCGTACTGCAGGACATCGAAGCGGCCATCGCCTATGCATCGAAGGCCGGCAAGGTCGGCATCGTGGGCTACTGCTGGGGCGGTTTGCTGACCTGGCGCGCGGCCGCCCTGCTGCCGGGCCTGGCGGCCGCGGCGCCGTACTACGGCGGCGGCATGACTTCGCCCGCTGAAACCGCACGCCAGCCCAAGGTGCCGGTGCTGGCACACTTCGGCAACCAGGATCACTGGATTCCGCTGGACACTGTCGAGAGCTTCAAGAAGGCGCATCCCGAGGTGGAAGTGCATGTCTATCCGGTCGGCCACGGTTTCAATTGCGACCAGCGCGGTTCGTACGACGCGGATGCGGCCAAGCTGGCGCGCGAACGGACGCTCGCGTTCTTTGCCAAGCACGTCGGCTGACCTGCGGGGTCAGTGCAAGAAAAAGCCCGGCCCGCGCCGGGCTTTTTTATTTCTTGAGGCCCGGCGCATCGCCCACGCGGGTCTGGAGAAAGTCGAGCAGCGCGCGCAGGGCGGCACTGTTGTGGCGCCGCTGAAGGTAGGCGGCCGACAGCCACATGTCCTTGCGCGCGTAGTCCTGCAACACGGGCACGAGTTCGCCGTGCTCGATGTGCGATTGCACGAGGAGCGAGGGCAGGTAGATCACGCCGAAGCCGCGCATCGCGACCCGGATCAGCGGCGCGCCCTCGGTGCAGTCCATGCGGCTCTTGACGTGCACGTCCAGCGGTTCCCCGCCATCGTCAAAGCGCCACACCGGCTGGGCGCCGAGCAGAGAGTGGGTGAGCGCGTCGTGCCCGGCCAGGTCGCGCGGATGCTCGGGCTTGCCGTGCTTTTTCCAGTAGACCGGCGAGGCGCAGACCACCATCTGCATGAGGCGCAGCTTGCGCACGATGAGGTTGGCGTCCTCGACGGGGCCGCTGCGGATGTCGACGTCGATGCCTTCCTCGGCGAGATCCACCGCGCGATTGGTCAGCTGCAGGCTGATGCTCACGTCCGGGTAATAGCGCATGAAATCGGCCAGCAGGTTGGGAAATTCGCCGTTGCCCATGCCGTGCGGGGCCGAGATGCGCAAGCGGCCGGCGGGCTGGCTGGCGCGATCCTGCAACTCGGCTTGAGTGAGTTCCACCATTTCGAGCACCGGGGTGCTGCGCTCGAGCAGCAATTGCCCGGCGTCGGTGAGGCTCACGGAGCGGGTGGAGCGGTTGAGAAGCCGCACGCCGAAACGGGTTTCGAGTTCGGCCACGTACTTGCTGACGGTGGCTTTCGACATGTCGAGCTTCTTGGCGGCCTGCGAGAAGCTGCCGTGGGAGGCGACTTCGCGAAAGGTTCTGATCAGATCGAGACTGTCCATGTCAAAGAGCCCATTGTTTCCGTTCGAGGAACGCGGTGGTTCGATTCTCCGGCGTTTTTCTCAGGCGACCTGCGTCACACTCCGTCCACGCGCCGAAGGAGCCGAACCATGAACACCTCGAACATCATCGCCGTTGCCGCCCTGTCGATCCTGACGGCCGTCGGTGCGCACGCACAGGGTTTCGAGCCCTTACAGCCGTTGAAGATCGGCGGGAGCCGCGCCCAGCTGGAAGCCGAAGGGGCTGCGGCCGCGCGCGGCGGCAACGTCTATGGCGACGTGGTGGCATCGCCGCTGACCACGCACCCCAGCCAGCTCAATCGCGCCTCGGTCCATGCGGAAGCGGTTGCCGCCGCTCACGCGCCGAACCAGAACCTGGACCGCCGCGCTTTCGCGAACAGCGAGGTCCCGCCGCAATTTCAAGCGGCGCGTCCCGGCCGCTAGGCCGAAGTCCTCGGGTTTCGAAAAGGCCGGGGCCGTGCATGCGGCCCCGGCCTTTTTTCATGTGCATGCCAATGTGTAGGCATTGTTTCAATAGAGGAAACACCGTGTCTCTGATCCGAGCGTTTTCTCTACGGAATTTCGTTTGACACTCGCCGCACAGGCAAGCGACCGAGCAAGCCTGGTGGACAAACCATCCGACGAACACAAGGAATTGACATGAAGACCTCGCACATCCTCGCCGCCGCTGCTCTGACCCTCCTGGCCGCCACCGGCGCCCAAGCCGAAACGTACCAAGGCGTGAACACCGCCGTCTCGACCAAGAGCCGCGACGAAGTCAACGCCGAAGCCGTGCGCGCCGCAGCGGCTCCGAACCAGAACGTGACCCGCGGTTCGCGCGGCCCGGAAACGGTCGCCGTGTCGAAGGAGCGTTCGCTCGTGGAAGCCGAAGCCGTTCGCACCTCCTACGCTCCCGACCAGAACGTGACCTCGGGTTCGCGCGTCAACAGCAAGGTCGTCTCGACCATGGCCAACCCGATGGACGCACGCGTTCAAGCCCAGCAAGGCACGGGCGCTACCGCCAAGTAAAGAACCCGCCCCTCGGGGCAGTTCAGCAGAAAGGCCACGCGAAAGCGTGGCCTTTTTCGTTGGGCGGGCGGTGATCAGCGCGTTCGCGCGAGGTAGCGCTTGCGCCAGAAGACCAGCACCAGCAGCACCGCGATGACCAGCATGGCGGTCATTGCGATCCAGAAGCCGTCGGCCTTGTGCACCAGCGGAATGAACTCGAAGTTCATGCCGAAGATCCCCGCGATCAGGTTCAGCGGCAGGAAGATGGCCGTCAGCACGGTGAGCACCCGCATGATGTCGTTGGCGCGGTGGCCCTGGACGCTGAAGTGCATCTGCACGGCCGTCTCGGCGTTCTGTTCGAGCCGGTGCACGTGGTGCACCACTCGCTCGATGTGCTCCAGCACGTCGCGGCTCCTGATCATGATGAGCTCCCGCTCGCGCTGCTCGGCGTCGCCCTTGGGCGGCGGCAGGGTTTCGAGCGTATCGATCCAGTCCTGCATGGCGGCACGCTGGTCTTCGCAGATCTCGTCCAGGTGGTGCAGCGACTGCCGCGCCTCCATCAGCGCCCCCCAGTTGGTGAAACGGCTGCGCGGATCGATCAGTTCGGTCTGCCAGTGGTCGAGTTGCTTGGTGAGTTCGCGCCGCAGGTCGAGGTAGCCGTCGACGATCTGGTTGATGACGCGCAGCATCAGGTCCGAAGGCCCCGTGGGCACGCGCGCAGAGGTTGCACGCACGTCCAGCGCAGGGGCGCTGCGGTCATCGGACGACCCGGCCGCCAGCAGCCGGGCGGCGAAGGCGTCGCGCACCGCGCCGTCTTCGGGGTGCACCGAAAGCAGTACCCGGTCGAAGACCGCGAAGCCGACCGGACGGGTGTCGACGCGACGCAGCACGGGCGGGCCGCCCCGGGGCTTGGAGGCCTCGGTGGTGGCGGCGGGAATCGGCGGCGCTTCGTTGCCATTTCCCTTGCCGTTGCCCAGCGCCGCCTGCCCCTGGCTGGTTGCGAGGCGCCGGAACACCAGCACGTCGTACTGGGAGGTGTAGTCGTAGTGCGAGGGCAACTGGTCGTTGAGCAGGTCGGCCACGTGCAGGTCCACCAGCTGGGTCTGGCACAGCGTCTGGAGGATCTGCTGGACCTCGGCCAGGGAGGCGCGAAATTCCTCGCGCGTGAGCGAAATCCAGAGATAGCCATTGGCGGCGCACGCGCCCGGCACGGTCAGCGGCGTGAGCGCCGGATGCTCGCTGACCTGCGAGCGGTTGATTTCGAAGATGCGCATCGCCCTGCCTTGGTTTTCTTGTCCATCCGCCCAGCTCCCCCATGTGCAATGGGCCTGGGGAGCTATTATTTTTGTAGCAACCGCGCGGCGTCAAGCGCGAAGTAGGTGAGCACGCCATCGGCGCCCGCCCGCTTGAAGGCCAGCAGGCTTTCGAGCACCACGGCATCGTGGTCGAGCCAGCCGTTCTGGGCGGCGGCCTTGAGCATCGCGTATTCGCCGCTCACCTGGTAGGCGAAGGTCGGCACATGGAATTCGTCCTTCACGCGGCGCACGATGTCCAGGTACGGCATGCCGGGCTTGACCATCACCATGTCGGCGCCTTCGGCGATGTCGAGGGCCACCTCGCGCAGCGCTTCGTCGCTGTTGCCGGGGTCCATCTGGTAGGCCCTTTTGTTGCTCTTGCCGAGCGTGGCGGCCGAGCCGACGGCATCGCGGAACGGACCGTAGAAGGCGCTCGCGTACTTGGCGCTGTAGGCCATGATGCGCGTGTGAATGTCGCCACGGGCTTCCAGGGCGGTGCGGATGGCGCCGATGCGGCCGTCCATCATGTCGCTGGGCGCCACAATGTCCACGCCGGCTTGCGATTGTGTGAGTGCCTGCTTCACCAGCACTTCGACGGTGGCGTCGTTGAGGATGTAGCCGCTCTCGTCGAGCAGGCCGTCCTGCCCGTGGCTGGTGTAGGGGTCCAGGGCCACGTCGGTCATCACGCCGAGTTCGGGAAAGCGCGACTTGAGGGCGGCGACCACGCGGGGAATCAGCCCATCGGGGTTGAATGCCTCGTCGCCGGCCGGCGTCTTGAGGCTCGCGTCGATCACCGGGAACAGCGCCATCACCGGGATGCCGGCCGCCACGCATTGTTCGGCAACCGGGAGCAAGAGGTCGAGACTCAGGCGCTCCACGCCGGGCATGGAGGGGACGGCATCGCGCCGCTTTTCGCCTTCCTGAACGAACACCGGATAGATCAGGTCGTTGACCGTCAGCGCGTTCTCGCGCACCAGGTTGCGGGTGAAGGCGTCCCGGCGCAGGCGCCTTGGACGGCCGGCGGGGAACATGGCAAGGGGGGAATGGGGGCGCGTCATAATCCCGAAAATTGTGCCTGAAGCATTCAATTGCCGTGTTGTCGCCTGCGGGACAGGTTGTCTGACAACTACGGAAATTCGTAACTATAAAGTTCTAAATAAATGGTTATGAATTGCAAAGAAAGTGGCGCAGTCGCTTGAAACCTTGTTTCGTCTTTGTTAAATTCTGAAGCGGGCGGCTTGCCGCTCCCCGCTTTTCCTCCCTGAGCGGGTGCCTTGATGTGTGACAGCAAAAGGGCTTCCCAGCCCGACGTGAAGACGTCGGGCTTTTTTTTGTCCGGGGCTTTCCGGGCGTTACGTGACGGCCCGGTGCGCCAGTGCGGTGCACCACTAAACTGCCGCCATGCTCTGGGTCAAATCTCTCCACATCGTCTTCATCGCAAGCTGGTTCGCCGGGCTCTTTTATCTGCCGCGGATCTTCGTCAATCTTGCGATGGTGCCGCCGGAGTCGGTCGCCGAGCGCGAACGCCTGCTGCTCATGGCGCGCAAGCTGCTGCGTTTCACCACTTTCCTGGCCGTCCCGGCGCTGGGCTTCGGCCTGTGGCTCTGGCTGGGCTACGGCATCGGCCGCGGGCCGGGCAACGGCTGGATGCATGCCAAGCTGGCGCTGGTGCTGGTGGTGATCGGCTATCACCATGGCTGCGGCGTGTTGCTGCGCCGTTTCGCGGCGGGAGGCAACCAGCGCAACGACCGCTGGTACCGCTGGTTCAACGAACTGCCGGTGCTGCTGCTGCTCGGCATCGTGATCCTGGTCGTCGTCAAGCCGTTCTGAGCCCGATGGACACGGTGGAGAAGCCGCACAAGTCCGCCGCGCTTCCCCTTGCGCTCGCCTACGCGGCGCTGATTGTCTACGCGAGCCTCTATCCCTTCGCCGACTGGCGTGACCAAGGCATTGCGCCCTGGGCCTATCTGTCAGCGCCGTGGCCCAAGTACTGGACGGGTTTCGACTTCGCGGTCAACGTCGCGGGCTACGTGCCTTTTGGGTTCCTGTGCGCCCTGGCGGTGCTGCGGACGCGCCGGACCGCCGGGGTCTGGGGCGCGGTGCTGCGCGCCACCATGGCCGGCGCGGCGATCGCCTTCGCGATGGAGACGCTGCAGAGCTACCTGCCCGCGCGCATCCCCTCCAACGTCGACCTGGGGCTGAACACGACCGGCACGGTTCTGGGCGCCGTGCTGGCGGTGGGATTGGAGCGGCTGGGCGCGGTGGCCCACTGGGGCCGTGCGCGCTCACAATGGTTCATCGACGATTCGCGCGGGACCCTCGTGCTGCTCGCGCTCTGGCCGTTCGCCTTGCTCTTCCCCGCGGCCGTCCCCTTCGGGCTGGGCCAGGTCTTCGAACGGCTCGAGGTCGCGATTTCCGAATGGCTGCTCGACACGCCCTTCATCGACTGGTTGCCCGTGCGCCAGTTCGAGCTCGAGCCCCTGGTGCCGGCGGTGGAACTGCTGTGCGTGATGCTCGGCGCGCTGGTGCCGTGCCTGCTGGGCTATCTTGCGGCGCGCACCGTGGTCCAGCGCGCGATGCTGCTTCCGCTGATCTTTCTGGCGGGTTTTGCGGCGTCGGCGTTGTCGGCGGCCCTGAGCTATGGCCCCGCGCATGCCTGGGCGTGGCTGGATCTTCCAGTCCAGGTGGGAATGGCGGCGGCGCTCGTAGCAGGCGTGTTGCTGGTGGCCGCGCCGCGCCGTTTGTGCGCGGCCTTGTTGCTGGTGGGGCTCGTACTCCAGCTGAGCCTGCTGAACCAGGCGCCCGAGAGCGCGTACTTCGCACAGACCCTGGCGACCTGGGAGCAGGGGCGCTTCATCCGCTTCCACGGGCTGGCCCAGTGGCTGGGATGGGTCTGGCCGTTCGCGGTGCTGGCGTACGTGGTGGCCGCCCTGTCGCGCAGGGGGCGGTTCGCGCCGTAGCCCGGGTATCGGGATGGCGGTCACTAAAATCGACCGATGTCCAGTTCCATCCCCGCCGCGCCGTCCGGCTACTACGGCCGCCACATCTTCTTCTGCCTCAACGAACGCAAGAACGGCGAAGACTCCTGTGCGATGCACAACGCGCAGGAAGGCTTCGATCGCTGCAAGGCGAAGGTGAAGGAGGCGGGGCTCTCCGGGCCCGGCAAGGTGCGGGTCAACAAGGCGGGGTGCCTCGATCGCTGCGCCGGAGGACCGGTGGCGGTGGTGTACCCCGAAGCCGTCTGGTACACCTTCGTCGATGCCGACGACATCGACGAGATCGTCGAGTCGCACCTCAAGAACGGCCAGGTCGTCGAGCGGCTCCTGCTCCCCGCCGACGTCGGACGCTGAACTTTCCCCCGGGCGCTTCGCTCGTACCGTGCTCCCGCCCGGCGCTGCCGGCCCGCCCACCCACCTTGCCATGAACTCCCAGACCGAAAAGATCAGCCTCCAGGGCGCTGCCGGCGCGATCGAGGTGCAGCGCGACCAGCCTGCCGGCACCCCGCGCGGCATCGCGGTGATCGCCCATCCGCATCCACTGTTCGGCGGCACGATGGACAACAAGGTCGTGCAGACCCTGGCGCGCGCTTTCGTGTCGTGCGGCTGGACGACGGTGCGCTTCAACTTTCGTGGCGTGGGTGCCAGCGAAGGGGTGCATGACGAAGGGCGCGGTGAGCTGGAAGACATGCTGAATGTCGTCAGTCAGCTGGCGCCCGAAGGCCCGCTGGCCATCGCCGGCTTTTCGTTCGGCGCTTTCGTTGCCTGCGGCGCCGCTGAAAAGCTCTGGGCCGCGCGCGACATAAAGCAAGTCGTGCTGGTCGGCACGGCCGCCGCGCGTAATACCGTCGCCACGCTTCCCGTCGAAGCCCACGATCGCATGCTGGTGGTCCACGGCGAAGCGGACGACACCGTGCCGCTGGCCGCCGTGATGGACTGGGCGCGGCCACAGTCACTTCCTGTCACGGTTATTCCCGGGGGCGGCCATTTCTTTCACGGACAATTGCCGCTGCTCAAAAGTCTGGTTGCCCGCCACCTCCGCGCGGGCATTGAATGAAAGCCTCACGGGCTTGTTTTCGTCTCTTCTCATCCTCCCCATGAATCGTTTTTTCAATGCGCTCCGCGCACTGGTGCTGACCGCCGCTGCCTCGGTCGGCGTGATCGCTGCCGCCCAGGTGCCGGCACCGCCCGAAATCGCCGCGCGCAGCTATCTGCTGCTGGACGTGACCGCCAACCAGATCCTTGCGCAGAAGGACATCGACAGTCCGGTGGAGCCGGCTTCGCTCACCAAGCTGATGTCGGCCTACATCGTGTTCGACGCGCTGCGCGCCAAGAAGATCACGCTGACCCAGACCTTCCCGGTCAGCCCGCGCGCCTGGAAGATGCCCGGTTCCCGCATGTTCATCGATCCGAAGATGCAGGTGCCGGTCGAAGACCTGATCAAGGGCCTGATCGTGCAGTCGGGCAACGACGCCACGGTGGCGCTGGCCGAGGGCGTGGGCGGGACGGTCGAGCATTTCGTCGAGCTCATGAATGCCCAGGCCAAGGCGCTGGGCATGAAGAACACCAGCTACGAGAATCCAGAAGGCCTCACGGCGCCCGGCCACACCACCACGGCCCGCGACCTGAGCATCCTGGCGACGCGGCTGGTGCGCGACTTCCCGGAAGAAGCCAAGTACTACGCGATCAAGAAGTACCGCTATCCGGGCACACCGTCGACCAACGACACCAACCGCAACCTGCTGCTGTTCCGTGACCCGACCGTCGACGGCCTGAAGACCGGCCATACCGAAGCCGCCGGCTACTGCATGATCGCCACCGCCAAGCGCGATTTCCCGAACCTGACCGGCGGCCGCCGGCTGCTGTCGATCGTTCTGGGCGCCTCCAGCGAGACCGTGCGTGCCAACGAATCGCAGAAGCTGCTGAATTGGGGCTACACGGCCTACGATGCCGTCCGCCTGTTCGACGCCGGCCAGCCGGCCGCCACGCCGGCGGTCTGGAAGGGCAAGGAAAACGTGCTCAAGCTGGGCCGTCCGGAAGCCATCGTCGTCGCCGTTCCTGCCGGCACCGCCAGCAAGATCAAGACCCAGGTGGCGCGCCCCGATCCGCTGGTGGCGCCGTTCACCAAATACCAGGCCGTGGGATCGCTCAAGGTGACCCTGGACGACCAGCCGGTGGCCGATGTGCCGCTGGTGGCCCTGGAAGCGGTCGAGCAGGCCGGTGTCTTCGGCCGCGCCTGGGGCGCCGTGCGCCTCTGGATCAAGTAAGGAAGCCGGGCGCGTGAGGCCGCCAGCGAGCGCTGGCCGCGCCTGACTTTGCCGTTTCAGGCTCGCCTGCTATACTCGTGGGCTTTTCGGAATTTTCCGAAGGGTTTCACGTTTTCGTTATTCCCGGCTTCCTTGTCTTGCGTCACGTCAGGACCAAGGGCGGTTTCACCACCAGGGCCGGGTTGTTTTGGGACTAATTCATTCATGCCAACCATCAATCAACTGGTGCGTCAGGGTCGAACGGTCGAAAAGATCAATTCGAAGAGCCCTGCCATGCAGAACTCGCCGCAACGTCGCGGTGTCTGCACCCGCGTCTACACCACGACGCCAAAGAAGCCCAATTCGGCGCTTCGTAAAGTTGCCAAGGTCCGTCTGACCAATGGCTTCGAAGTCATCTCCTACATCGGCGGCGAAGGCCACAACCTGCAGGAACACAGCGTCGTGCTGGTTCGCGGCGGTCGTGTCAAGGACTTGCCCGGTGTGCGTTACCACATCGTGCGCGGTTCGCTCGACTTGCAAGGCGTGAAAGACCGCAAGCAGTCGCGCTCCAAGTACGGCGCGAAGCGCCCCAAGAAGGCTTAAGCCTTCCTGTCGTCAGAAAACAAGCGGTGTTCGATGGCCTTGGCGGGCTTGTCGAACGAAGTGACCCAATCCCGGGTCGAGTAAGTGAGAGTCCTGACTGGCTCTCGCGGTGCCGGAAACGGTGCCAACTGAAGCAAAGAGGTTAGAAAAATGCCACGTCGTCGCGAAGTCCCCAAACGTGAAATCCTGCCGGATCCCAAGTACGGCAATGTCGAGCTGTCGAAGTTCATGAACGTGATCATGGAAGGCGGCAAGAAGGCGATCGCCGAGCGCATCATTTATGGCGCGCTCGACTTCATCGAAAAGAAGAACCCTGACAAGGACCCGCTCGAAGCTTTCACCGTTGCCATCAACAACGTGAAGCCGATGGTCGAAGTGAAGTCGCGCCGCGTCGGCGGTGCGAACTACCAGGTGCCGGTCGAAGTCCGCCCTGTCCGTCGCCTCGCCCTGTCGATGCGTTGGATCAAGGAAGCTGCTCGCAAGCGCGGCGAAAAGTCGATGGCCCTGCGTCTGGCCAACGAACTCATGGAAGCCACGGAAGGCCGTGGCGGCGCCATGAAGAAGCGCGACGAAGTGCACCGCATGGCAGAAGCCAACCGGGCGTTCAGCCACTTCCGCTTCTAAAAATCAAACTTCGCTTGGGCGTTGGGTGTCGAGTGTCGGGCGTTGTGCCCGTGCTCGGGGCCCAGCGCTCAACGCATTTCAACCCGAAAGTAAATCATGTCCCGCAAGACCCCCATCGAGCGCTACCGCAACATCGGCATCTCCGCGCACATCGACGCTGGCAAGACCACGACGACCGAACGTATCCTGTTCTACACCGGTGTGAACCACAAGATCGGTGAAGTGCACGACGGTGCCGCCACGATGGACTGGATGGAGCAAGAGCAAGAGCGTGGCATCACGATCACCTCGGCTGCCACCACCTGCTTCTGGAAGGGCATGGCCGGCAAGTTCGAAGAACACCGCATCAACATCATCGACACCCCCGGCCACGTGGACTTCACCATTGAAGTCGAGCGCTCGATGCGCGTGCTGGACGGCGCCGTCATGGTGTACGACGCGGTTGGCGGCGTGCAGCCCCAGTCCGAAACCGTCTGGCGCCAGGCCAACAAGTACAAGGTTCCGCGTCTCGCGTTCGTCAACAAGATGGACCGCACCGGCGCCGACTTCCTGCGCGTGCGCCAGATGATGGTGGACCGCCTGAAGGCCAACCCCGTCGTGATCCAGATCCCGATCGGTGCCGAAGAGCACTTCCAGGGCATCGTCGACCTCGTGAAGATGAAGGCGATCATCTGGGACGAAGACAAGGGCGTGACCTTCACCTACGGTGAAATCCCCGCGAACCTGGCCGACGTCTGCGCCGAATACCGCGAAAAGCTGGTCGAAGCCGCTGCTGAAGCCAGCGAAGAGCTGATGAACAAGTACCTCGAAGGCGGCGAGCTCTCCGAGGAAGAAATCAAGGCGGCCATCCGCCAGCGCACCATCGCCGGCGAAATCCAGCCGATGCTGTGCGGCTCGGCCTTCAAGAACAAGGGCGTGCAGGCCATGCTCGACGCCGTCGTCGAATACATGCCCGCACCGACCGACATTCCCCCAGTCAACGGCACCGACGAAGACGAAGCGCCCGTCACCCGCAAGGCGGACGACGGCGAGAAGTTCTCGGCGCTCGCATTCAAGCTGATGACCGACCCGTTCGTGGGCCAGCTGACCTTCGTGCGCGTCTACTCGGGCGTGCTGACCAAGGGCGACAGCGTCTACAACCCGGTGCGCGGCAAGAAGGAACGTATCGGCCGTATCGTGCAGATGCACGCGAACAACCGCGAAGAAGTCAACGAAATCCGCGCCGGCGACATCGCCGCCTGCGTGGGCCTGAAGGAAGTCACCACGGGCGAAACCCTGTGCGACCCGGCAGCCGTCGTGACGCTCGAGCGCATGGTGTTCCCGGAATCGGTGATCTCGCAGGCCGTTGAGCCCAAGACCAAGGCCGACCAGGAAAAGATGGGCATCGCCCTGCAGCGTCTCGCTCAGGAAGATCCGTCGTTCCGCGTCAAGACCGACGAAGAATCGGGCCAGACCATCATCGCCGGCATGGGCGAGCTCCACCTTGAAATCATCGTGGACCGCATGAAGCGCGAATTCGGCGTGGAAGCCAACGTGGGCAAGCCCCAGGTGGCGTACCGCGAAACGATCCGCAAGACCGTCGAAGATGCCGAAGGCAAGTTCGTTCGCCAGTCGGGCGGCAAGGGCCAGTATGGTCACGTGATCCTGAAGCTCGAGCCGCAGGAAGCGGGCAAGGGCTTCGAGTTCGTCGACGCCATCAAGGGCGGTGTGGTTCCTCGCGAATACATCCCCGCGGTGGAAAAGGGCGTTGTCGAAGCGCTGACGCAAGGCGTGCTGGCGGGCTACCCCGTCGTCGACGTCAAGGTCACGCTGCACTTCGGCTCGTACCACGACGTGGACTCGAACGAAATGGCGTTCAAGATGGCCGCGATCTTCGGTTTCAAGGAAGGCGCCCGCAAGGCCAGCCCCGTGATCCTGGAGCCGATGATGGCCGTGGAAGTCGAAACGCCTGAAGACTACGCTGGCAACGTGATGGGCGACCTGTCCTCACGCCGCGGCATGGTGCAGGGCATGGACGACATGATCGGTGGCGGCAAGTCCATCAAGGCCGAAGTGCCGCTGTCGGAAATGTTCGGCTACTCGACCACGCTGCGTTCGATGTCGCAAGGCCGTGCCACGTACACGATGGAGTTCAAGCACTACGCTGAAGCTCCGCGTAACGTTGCCGAAGCCATCGTCGCCGCTCGCGCTAAGTAATGTCTTTGCGGGACAGACCAAGATTCGCGCAGCGAATTTGCTCTGTCCCCAACTGACTAGAAGCATGCTGGGACGCGCAGTGCGCGTCCTTCGTTGTCTGCGATCCGGTGCCGCCACGTTCCCGTGCGAGGCGAACCAGCAATCGGGTGCAGACATAAAACCAATACACGGGAATGCTCTTTCAAGGATTGAAAAATGGCAAAAGGTAAATTCACCCGCACCAAGCCGCACGTGAACGTGGGCACGATCGGTCACGTTGACCACGGCAAGACGACGCTGACGGCTGCGATCGCAACCGTTCTGTCGGCCAAGTTCGGCGGCGAAGCCAAGGCTTACGACCAGATCGACGCAGCGCCCGAAGAAAAGGCCCGCGGCATCACGATCAACACCGCACACGTCGAGTACGAGACGGCCAACCGCCACTACGCTCACGTGGACTGCCCTGGCCACGCCGACTATGTGAAGAACATGATCACCGGCGCCGCTCAAATGGACGGCGCCATCCTGGTGTGCTCGGCTGCTGACGGCCCGATGCCCCAGACCCGTGAACACATCCTGCTGGCTCGCCAGGTGGGCGTGGGCTACATCATCGTTTTCCTGAACAAGTGCGACATGGTCGACGACGCCGAGCTGCTCGAGCTGGTCGAAATGGAAGTGCGCGAGCTTCTGGACAAGTACGAATTCCCTGGCGACGATACCCCGATCATCCACGGCTCGGCCAAGCTCGCCCTGGAAGGCGACAAGGGCAAGCTGGGTGAAGAAGCCATCATGAAGCTGGCTGAAGCGCTGGACACGTACATCCCGACGCCCGAGCGCGCCGTGGACGGCACGTTCCTGATGCCCGTGGAAGACGTGTTCTCGATCTCGGGTCGCGGCACCGTGGTGACCGGCGCCGTCGAGCGTGGCGTGATCAAGGTCGGCGAGGAAATCGAGATCGTCGGCATTCGCCCGACCGTCAAGACCACCTGCACCGGCGTGGAAATGTTCCGCAAGCTCCTGGACCAGGGTCAAGCTGGCGACAACGTCGGCGTGCTGCTGCGCGGTACCAAGCGCGAAGAAGTCGAGCGCGGCCAAGTGCTGTGCAAGCCCGGTTCGATCAAGCCGCACACGCACTTCACCGCCGAGGTGTATGTGCTGTCCAAGGACGAAGGTGGCCGTCACACGCCGTTCTTCAACAACTACCGTCCGCAGTTCTACTTCCGCACGACGGACGTGACCGGCGCGATCGAGCTGCCCAAGGACAAGGAAATGGTCATGCCTGGCGATAACGTCAGCATCACCGTCAAGCTGATCAACCCGATCGCGATGGAAGAAGGCCTGCGCTTCGCCATCCGTGAAGGCGGCCGTACCGTGGGTTCGGGCGTCGTGGCAAAGATCCTCGACATCTAAGCCGGACGCAAAGGAAACATCATGGCTACCAAGCAAAAAATCCGCATCCGCCTGAAGGCGTTCGACTACAAGCTGATCGACCAATCGGCTGCCGAAATCGTTGACACCGCCAAGCGCACCGGCGCGATCGTCAAGGGCCCCGTGCCCCTGCCGACCCGTATGAAGCGTTTCGACATCCTGCGTTCGCCGCACGTCAACAAGACGTCGCGCGACCAGCTCGAGATCCGCACGCACCAGCGCCTGATGGACATCGTCGACCCGACCGACAAGACTGTGGACGCGCTGATGAAGCTCGACCTGCCGGCCGGCGTGGACGTCGAGATCAAGCTGCAGTAAACAGTAAGAACTCCCAGCGTCGCGTTTTGACAAAGCCCGCCTGCAGAAATGCAGGCGGGCTTTGTTTTTTGCGGTGCGGCTATGGCATCCTCTCGCACCGGTAAATCTTTCAAGCATCGGCCGCGGCTGAAACGAGGGCAGCACAGCTATGAGTCACAAGTTCTCTTTTGCGTTGGGCGCGGCATGCATTGCCGCCGTACTGCTGGCGGGCTGCGGCGGCGGTGGTGGGGGGGGCGGAGGAGGCGGGGGAGGATTTCCGATCCTTCCGCCAGGCAATTCGGTCGCTCTGACCGGCAAGGCCACTTACGAATCCGTTCCCAATACGAACGGGCCTCTTGTTTATTCCGCAATGACCGTCAAGCCGGTGCGGGGCGCAGTGGTGGATGTGCTCGATGCGGCGTCATCCGCGACGCTTGCCACCACAGCGACCGACGATGCGGGGGCATATTCGGTCGCCGTGCCTGCAAACACCACGATCATCGTGCGGGTCAGAGCGCAGTTGACCCGCGCCGGCGCATTGCCGAATTGGGATGTGAGCGTCCTCGACAACACGAGCAAGCCCCAGCCGAACGGCCTGTATTCGATGGCCTCCTCGCCTTTCGGAACGGGTGCAACTGCGCTGACGCGCAACCTGCGCGCCGACACCGGCTGGGGCGGATCGAGCTACACCGAGACGCGCGTCGCCGCACCTTTTGCCGTGCTCGACACGGTCTATACGGCGATGCAAAAGGTGCTGTCGGTTGCGCCGGGAACGGCGTTCCCTCCACTGAAGATATTCTGGAGCCCGAGCAATGCACCGTCGACCGGCGTCATCGACCTGCCTTCGGGCAACATCGGGACCACGTTCTTCATCAACAGGAGCACTGGCAAAGAGATCTATGTTCTCGGCAAGGAGGACTCCGATACCGATGAATTCGACGAATCGGTAATCGCGCACGAGTGGGGGCACTACTATCAGTCGTCTTTCAGCCGGGACGACTCGCCTGGTGGAAATCACGGTCCGAATGACCGCCTTGACCGCCGGCTGGCTTTTTCCGAGGGATGGGGCAATGCCTGGTCAGGCATTGCGCTCAACCGGTCCAACTATGCGGACTCAGTCGGCGTTCGGCAGTCGCGTCGGGGCAATCTCCTCGACTTGACGGCTGGACCTTCGAGCAACCCAGGCTGGTATTCGGAGGATTCGATCCAGTCCATCTTCTGGAATCTCAACCGGCAGGTCGGCTTCCAACCTATCCACAGTGCGATGACGGGGATTCTGTTCAGGAGCGGTGCGCCCGTCACGTCGATCCATCCCTTCGCAGCGGCCTTCAATGTGACGGCACCCGGTAGTGCATCGGCGCTGGCGGGCCTGCTGAACGGGCAAAGTATCAGTGCGGCCTCGAACGATCCATACGGGAGCCAGGAGCAAAATAATGGAGGCGTGACCGTGGCGCTGCCGATGTATCAGACGGCGACAGTGGGCGGCCCAGTCGTACAGGCGTGTGTATCCAACGAGGCGGGCAATGACAACAAGCTCGGCAGCTTTGCCTACATTCGATTCAGCGCCCCTGCGAACCGTGACTATCAGTTCGTGGTAAATGGTCCTGTCGGGCAGCCCGATTTCGATATCTACCGCGGCGGATTGATTGCCCGAACCAGCAACAGGGTCAGCCTGGGGGCTGGCGATTACGTCCTTGCGGTCAACGATCTCAGCAATTCCGGGGCGAAGCCATGTTTCAACGTCAGCATTCAATAGGGCAGGCCATCATGAACATCCAACCACGTTCCATGATTTCCATGGCAGGGCTGGTGCTGGCTGCGTTGTCGATGCCGGTCCTGGCCGATGGCGTGCCCGGTGCGAACCACACCAAATCGACAGCCCAGCGCGGAGGGGCCATGATGACCGCTGCACGCAAACCGAATGACTCCGGTGTCACGCTGCAAGCCCGGCTCGATGCCAAGCCGCAGGTGGGGCGCGGCACTCCCGTGACCCTGCAGTTCGACGGCGTTACTGCCCCAGAGGGTGCGACGGTGGAGTTGAGCGCCGATCCAGGTCTGACGATCTCGGGCGGCGAGGCTCTGGCGTTGCCGGCGAACAAGCGAACCTCGGTCACCGTCACCGTGGTGAGCGAGCGGGAAGGCTTGGCTTACCTCAACGTGTTCATCACGCAAAAGGGCGCCACCAGCGCCATTTCCGTCCCTATTCAGACCGGCACTGCCGCTCCGGTCATGAAGTCCTCCGGTGAGCTGAAAACCACGCCAGAGGGTGAAAACATCATCATGATGCCTGCCAAATAGGCAGGAAAACAGACGAAAAGGGGTCGGACGCCCCCGAAAATCCGGCCTGCAACACCGCTTGCACGGCGCCCGCATCGCGGGCTATAATCGCTGGCTCTGCCCTTGGTGCGTCCGTAGGGGTGTAGTTCGAGCAGAGATTTATCAACCTCCTTCCGCAGGCCGGAAACCCTCAGGGGAATCGGCCAAACGCTGTCGCCAATTGAAGTGGCAGCGGCGAAGGGAGCTTCCATTTTTGGAGAAAACAAATGAGTCTGAGCAACTCCCTCGGGTTGCTGGGCCGCAAGGTGGGGATGATGCGTCTCTTCACCGATGACGGGGACGCAGTTCCTGTCACGGTGGTGGATGTGTCCAACAACCGTGTGACCCAGATCAAGTCCCAAGAGACCGATGGCTACGTCGCCCTGCAGGTGACGTTCGGTTCGCGCAAAGCATCGCGCGTGACCAAGCCCGAAGCCGGCCACCTCGCCAAGGCGGGTGTCGAAGCTGGTGAAATCATCCAGGAATTCCGCGTCACCGCAGAAACCGCAGGTCAGCACAAAGCTGGCGGCGTGATCGCAGCGGGCAGCGTGTTCTCTGTGGGCCAGAAGGTGGACGTGCAAGGCACTTCCATCGGCAAGGGCTTCGCAGGCACGATCAAGCGCCACAACATGAGCTCGCAACGCGCGTCGCACGGTAACAGCCGTTCGCACAACGTTCCTGGCTCGATCGGCATGGCACAAGACCCCGGTCGCGTGTTCCCCGGCAAGCGCATGACGGGTCACCTCGGCGATGTGACCAAGACCACGCAAAACCTCGATGTCTTCCGCATCGACGAAGCGCGTCAACTGCTGCTCATCAAGGGCGCGATCCCGGGTTCGAAGGGTGGCTTCGTCACCGTGCGTCCCGCCATCAAGGCCAAGCCGCAAGCGGCTGAAGGAGCGAAGTAATGCAACTCGAACTCCTGAACGAACAAGGCCAGGCCGCGTCGAAGTACGACGCCCCCGAGACCGTGTTCGGCCGTGACTACAACGAAGACCTGGTTCACCAGATCGTCGTTGCATTCCAGGCCAATGCCCGCCAAGGCACGCGCGCCCAGAAGGACCGCGAGCAGGTCAAGCACTCGACCAAGAAGCCTTTCAAGCAAAAGGGAACGGGCCGTGCCCGTGCCGGTATGACGTCCTCGCCGCTGTGGCGCGGGGGTGGCCGTATCTTCCCGAACATGCCTGACGAAAACTTCTCGCAGAAGATCAACAAGAAGATGTACCGCGCCGGCATGGCCGCCATCTTCTCGCAGCTCGCTCGCGAAGGCCGTCTGGCCGTGGTGGATTCGCTGACCGTGGATTCGCCCAAGACGAAGCCGCTGGCAGCCCGTTTCAAGGCAATGAATCTCGAGTCCGTGCTCGTGATCGCCGAAGAAGTCGACGAAAACCTGTACCTTGCCTCGCGCAATCTGGTCAACATCCTCGTGGTCGAACCCCGTTACGCCGATCCGGTGTCGCTGGTTCACTACAAGAAGGTGCTGGTCACCAAGGGTGCCGTCGACAAGCTCAAGGAGATGTTCGCATGAGCCGCGTGAACCCTACCGCCGCTGAACGTACGTTCGAAGAAGGCCGCCTGATGGCGGTGCTGGTCGCCCCGATCGTGTCCGAAAAGGCAACGATGGTCGGCGAGAAGTCGAACGCTGTCACTTTCAAGGTGCTGCAAGACGCCACCAAGCCCGAGATCAAGGCCGCTGTCGAACTGATGTTCAAGGTCGAAGTCCAGGGCGTGTCGGTGCTCAACACCAAGGGCAAGACCAAGCGCTTTGGCAAGTCCATCGGCCGCCGCGACAACGTTCGCAAGGCCTATGTGACCCTGAAGCCGGGTCAAGAGCTCAACCTCGTCGGGGAAGGCGCTTAATCATGGCCGTCATCAAGATGAAACCCACTTCGCCGGGCCAACGCGGCGCGGTGAAGATTTCGCGTGACCACCTGTTCAAGGGTGCTCCTCACGCTCCCCTGCTGGAACCTCAGTTCCAGAAGGCCGGCCGTAACAACAACGGCCACATCACGATCCGTCATCGTGGCGGCGGTGCCAAGCACCACTACCGCGTTGTCGACTTCGTGCGCAACAAGGACGGCATCCCGGCCAAGGTCGAACGCATCGAGTACGACCCGAACCGCACCGCCCACATCGCTCTGGTCTGCTACGCCGACGGCGAGCGCCGCTACATCATCGCCCCGCGCGGTCTTGAAGCCGGTGCAACGCTGCTGTCGGGCGCCGAAGCCCCGATCCGCGCCGGCAACACCCTGCCGATCCGCAACATCCCGGTCGGCTCGACGATCCACTGCATCGAACTGCAACCCGGCAAGGGCGCGCAGATCGCGCGTTCGGCCGGTACGTCGGCCACGCTGCTGGCTCGCGAAGGCGTCTACGCCCAGGTCCGCATGCGTTCGGGTGAGGTGCGTCGCATCCACATCGAATGCCGCGCGACCATCGGCGAAGTGGCCAACGAAGAGCACAGCCTGCGCCAACTCGGCAAGGCCGGTGTGAAGCGTCACATGGGTATTCGCCCGACCGTTCGCGGTGTGGTGATGAACCCGGTCGACCACCCGCACGGTGGTGGCGAAGGCAAGACTGGCGAAGGCCGCCACCCTGTCGACCCATGGGGCAACCTGACCAAGGGCTATCGCACCCGTAACAACAAGCGCACGCAGGTCTTCATCGTGTCGCGTCGCAAGAAGTAAGGGATAGCCCATGACTCGCTCTCTCAAAAAGGGTCCTTTCGTCGACCACCACCTGGTGGCCAAGGCCGACAAGGCTGTGACGACCAAGGACAAGAAGCCGATCAAGACCTGGTCGCGTCGTTCGATGGTTCTGCCCGAGTTCATCGGTCTGACCATCGCCGTGCACAACGGCAAGCAACACGTGCCTGTGTACATCACCGACCAGATGGTCGGCCACAAGCTCGGCGAATTTGCGCTCACGCGCACGTTCAAGGGGCACCCCGCGGACAAAAAAGTCCAGAAGAAGTAAGGAACGACCATGTCTGAAACACGTGCAGTCCTCCGCGGTGTCCGCCTCTCGGTCGACAAGGGCCGTCTGGTCGCGGACCTGATCCGCGGCAAGAAGGTCGATCAAGCGCTCAACGTTCTGCAGTTCACGCAGAAAAAGGCCGCTGTGATCATCAAGAAGGTGCTCGAGTCGGCAATTGCCAACGCCGAGCACAACGACGGTGCCGACATCGACGAGCTGAAGGTCAAGACCATCTACGTCGAGCAAGGTGCAACGCTCAAGCGCTTTACCGCGCGGGCCAAGGGTCGCGGCAATCGCATCAGCAAGCCCACGTGCCATGTGTACGTGACGGTTGGCAACTAAGAAGGCCTGGAAGAAATATGGGACAGAAAATCCACCCAACCGGGTTCCGCCTTGCGGTCACCCGTAACTGGTCCAGCCGCTGGTACGCAAGCGACCGCGATTTCGCGGGCATGCTGGCCGAAGACATCAAGGTTCGCGAATACCTGAAGAAGAAGCTGAAGAACGCTTCGGTCTCGCGCGTCATGATCGAACGCCCCGCCAAGAACGCTCGCATCACGATCTACTCGGCACGTCCGGGCGTCGTGATCGGCAAGAAGGGCGAAGACATCGAGAACCTCAAGCGCGAACTGGGCAAGCAGCTCGGCGTGCCGGTCGCAGTCAACATCGAAGAAGTGCGCAAGCCCGAAATCGATGCGCAACTGATCGCCGACAGCATCACGCAGCAGCTCGAAAAGCGGATCATGTTCCGCCGTGCCATGAAGCGCGCCATGCAGAACGCCATGCGTCTGGGTGCCCTGGGCATCAAGATCATGTCGTCGGGCCGCCTGAACGGCATCGAAATCGCTCGTTGCGAGTGGTATCGCGAAGGTCGCGTGCCGCTTCACACCCTGCGTGCCGACATCGACTACGGCACCTCGGAAGCCAAGACCACGTACGGCGTCATCGGCGTCAAGGTCTGGGTCTACAAGGGCGACACGCTGGGTCGCAACGACCTGCCGGCCGTCGAAACGCCGCGTCCTGAAGAAGAACGTCGTCCGCGCGGTCCGCGCCGCGATGGCCGCCCGGGTGGCGACCGTCCGGGTTCGGATCGTCGTGGTCCCGGCCCCCGTGCCGGCGCCCGCGGCCCGATCGGTGGCAACACCGCTCCGGCCGATGGCAGCGACAAGCCCGCCGAAGCAACCGGCGGTGCCGGTGCAGACTCGAAACCCGCCGTTAAGCGCGTCCGCAAAGCCGCGCCAGCTGCAGCAGCTGACGGTGCCAAGACCGAGTAATTGGTCTTAGAACTACGGAGTAACAAAAATGCTGCAACCTGCACGCAGAAAGTTCCGCAAGGAACAAAAGGGCCGCAACACCGGCATCGCAACCACGGGTAACTCGGTTGCGTTCGGTGACTTCGGTCTCAAATGCACCGACCGCGGCCGCCTCACGGCGCGCCAGATCGAAGCCGCTCGTCGCGCGATCTCGCGTCACGTGAAGCGCGGTGGCCGTATCTGGATCCGCGTGTTCCCGGACAAGCCAATCTCGACCAAGCCCGCCGAAGTGCGGATGGGTAACGGTAAGGGCAACCCCGAGTACTACGTCGCTGAAATCCAGCCTGGCAAGATCGTGTTCGAGATCGTCGGCGTGCCCGAAGAGCTCGCCCGCGAAGCGTTCCGCCTGGCCGCCGCCAAGCTTCCGCTGCGTACGACGTTCGTCGCTCGCCAGCTCGGCGCCTGAGAGGAGAACATCCATGGCAACACGTAAGAAAAAAGAAACCGCGGCTCCGGCCAAGGTCACCAAGGCTGCAACCCTTCGCACGAAGGACGTCGCAGGCCTCGAAGCCGAAATCAAGGACCTGCAGAAGGCCCATTTCGGTCTGCGCATGCAGAAAGCCACGCAACAGCTGTCGAACACCTCGACGCTGCGCGTGACGCGCCGCGACATCGCGCGCGCCAAGACCATTCTTGCGCAGAAGCAGCAAGAAACCCAAGCCGCCAAGTAAGGAGTGAACATGACGGAAGCTAAAAAATCCCTCAAGCGCACCTTGATCGGCAAGGTGGTCAGCGACAAGCGTGCCAAGACCGTGACCGTGCTGGTCGAGCGCCGTGTGAAGCACGAGCTGTACGGCAAGATCGTGGCCAAGACGAGCAAGTACCACGCCCATGACGAAAAGGGCGAGTACAAGCTGGGCGACACCATCGAGATCACGGAAAGCCGTCCGATCTCGAAGACCAAGAACTGGGTTGTGACCCGTTTGGTCGAGAAGGCCGTGCTGGTCTGATCTTCGAGTCCAACGACTCAACCGGAAACGGCCCACAATGTGGGCCGTTTTTCTTTTTCAGGAGCATTCAATGATCAAAGTCGGTGACACCCTTCCTTCGGCAACCCTGCAGGAATATTCCGAAGTCGAAGGCGAAGGCTGCAGCATCGGCCCGAACGCTGTGGACGTGAGCAAGGCTTCGGCCGGCAAGACCATTGCGCTGTTCGCGCTGCCGGGCGCCTTCACGCCCACCTGCTCGGCCAAGCACGTGCCGGGCTACGTGCAGCACTTCGACGATTTCAAGGCCGCCGGTGTGGACGAGATCTGGTGCGTGAGCGTGAACGACGCCTTCGTGATGGGCGCCTGGGCGCGTGACCAGAAGACCGGCGCCAAGGTGCGCATGCTGGCCGACGGCAGCGCCGATTTCGCCAAGGCCACCGGCCTCACGCTCGACCTGACGGGCCGTGGCATGGGCCTGCGCAGCAACCGCTATTCGATGCTCGTGAAGGATGGCAAGGTCGCGACGCTCAACGTCGAAGCGCCGGGCAAGTTCGAAGTCAGCGACGCGGACACGCTGCTGGCGCAAGCCCGCGGGTGATCGATCAGCCGATCGTTCAGAGATCGGCCTTGAGGTAGTGAGCCCCAGCGATGGGGTTGTGATAGTAGGGCGGCACTTCCACGAAGCCCAGGTCTTCGTAGAGTGCCCGCGCCGATTCCATGTCGTCGAGCGTATCGAGCAGTACGCAGCCGTAGCCTGCGGCGCGCGCGGCGTCGAGGATCGCTTCGGCCAGTTGCCGGCCCAACCCGAGGCCTCGGAAGCCAGGCCGCACGAACAGCCGTTTCATCTCCGCCGCATTCGCATAGTCCGCGTTGTCGAGCGGACGCAGGGCGCAGCACCCTGCCACGTGCGCCAGCGAGCCATCGGTGCGCTGCAGCGTCGGAGCCTGCCGGCCCGCTTCTTCCTTGATGTTCGCCGGGTCCACGAGCGCCAGTACCAGCGTGCCGCGCGGCTCGGCATATTCACCCGGCAGGTCGGCCAGTTCGCTGTCGAAATCCTGGAAGTCCAGGTCGATGTTCAGCGAGGCCGCATAGTCGCGAAAGATCGCGCGCGCGGCATCGATCTCGTGGATTTCATCGGGCGTGAGCAGCACGACGACCGGCGTGTCCGCCAGCGGCAGAGGGCGTGAAACCGAAGAGCTCATACGCGCAACGACGCGACCCAGTACGCCACGCCGGCGCACAGCGCGAACAGCACCAGCGCCAGCCCGCGCGAAGCCGCGTCGTCGCGGCTTCCGGCGACCTGGCCGTTTGCGCTCGAGACCAGCTTGTCGCCCGTCACCATCGGCCGCACGAGGCGATGCCGCTTGCCCAGTACGTAGAACAGCACGGCCAGCACATGCAGGCTCACGAGGACGATCACGATCCACTTGCCCTGCGCCTTGTGCCAGCCGGTGGCAAAGCTCACGACCGCACCCGAGACGAAGCGGGTGAGCGGCCCGGAGGCGGAGATCTCGTCGTCGGCCATCAGCCCGGTGGCGACCTGGAACGCCAGGATCGCCAGCACCGCGAACACCGAAAGGGCACCCAGCGGCGTGTGCCCGATCAGGTGGTCCGGGTGCGCCCGCCCGCGCAGGTAGTTGAGGACCGAACCCGGCGCGTAGATGAACGCCGCAAAGCGCGACCAGCGCCCGCCCACGAAGCCCCACAGCAGCCGGAACAGCAACAGCGCTAGCACCGTGTACCCGAGGCGAAAGTGCCATTCCATGATGCCGTTCAGGCCGGTGCCGATCAGGCCGAGCACGGCAATGGCCAATGCCCAGTGAAAAAGACGCGTCGGCAGGTCCCAGACGCGCGTGGGGGCCGCGGTGCTGGCGGTCGCCTGGAGGGCGGCCACGGAGGTGTCGGTCATCGATGGGGGCGCGGATGCGCGAGGCTGCGGAAGGCGCAGATTAGCAAAGTCCGGGCGCAAGGCTGCTTCGGGTTGTTGCTATGCGCCCGACATGGGCTGCCCCTACACTCGGCCGCAGCGCTGCGTTCGACGGCGTTGCCCACCCACACAAGGACCCACGATGACCCGATTTGCCTCGTTCGCCCTTGCAGCCACCTGCGCTGCGATGTCCCTGCCCGCCGCCGCCCAGTTCGCCAAGCCCGAGGACGCCATCAAGTACCGCCAGAGCGCGCTGTTCGTGATGAGCCAGCATTTCGGTCGCCTGGGCGCCATGGCCAACGGCCGGGTTCCCTACGACGCCGCGGCTGCCGCAGCCAACGCCGAAATCGTGGCCGAGATGGCCAAGTTGCCCTGGGCCGGCTTCGGCCCCGGCACCGAGGGCGGCAAGGCCAAGCCCGAAGTCTGGAAGGAAGACGCCAAGTTCAAGGAGCGCCAGCAGAAGCTCATCGAGGAAACCGGCAAGCTGGTGGTCGCGGCCAAGGCCGGCAACATCGACGCGCTCAAGGCCCAGTTCGGCCCGACCGGCGCGAGCTGCAAGGCCTGCCACGACAGTTTCCGCAATCAGTAAGAGCGGCCGCAAAAAACAAAAGGCGCTACCGGGTAGCGCCTTTTTTGCGGGTGGATCGAAGAGGCGTCAGGCCTCGGCGAGCAGCTTCTCGATGAGCTTGTGCAGTTCGGCAAAGTCGGGCTCGCCGACGTAGCGCTTCACGATTTCGCCCTGCTTGTTGACCAGGTAGGTGGTCGGCGTGAGCTTCACGTCGCCCCAGGCTTGCGCCACGCTGCCGGTGTTGTCGATCGCCACCTTGAACGGCAGCTTGCGGGTTTCGGCGAAGTTGACGACGTAGCTTGGCGGGTCGTAGCTCATGGCCACCGCCAGCGTGTCGTAGCCCCTGGACTTGTACTTGTCGTAGGTCGCGATGACCTTGGGCATCTCGCCGACGCAGGTCACGCAGCTCGTGGCCCAGAAGTTGACCAGGGTGACCTTGCCCTTCAGGTCGGCGGTGGTCTTCTGGCTGCCGTCCAGCAGCACGAAGGTGGAGGCCGGGGCCGCCGTGTTGCCGGAGCCGAGGTACACGCCCACGCCGACGGCCAATGCAAGAGCGACGGCGGCGGCAGCGATGTATTTTTTCATGGCAGCGGGAGAGAGAAGGGCGGCGCGATTTTAGTTCCGCCTGCGGGATCGTGCTGGCGTGTGCCCGGGCCGGCTCGATAATCGCTCCCCCATGCCGTCGTTCGCCCCCCGCCCCTGGCTTGCGCTGACAGCCGCGGCCACCTTCCTCGCCGCCTGCAGCCCCACCTTCAACTGGCGCGAGGTGTCGATCGCCGATGCGGGCCTCGTCGCGCTCTTGCCCTGCAAGCCCGACCGCGCGAACCGCGCGCTCCCGCTGGGCGCCGAATCCGTGCAGGTCGACATGGCCGGCTGCGAGACCGGTGGCGCGACCTTCGCAATTGCCCATGCCTCCGCCGGCAGTCCGGAGCAAGCCGAGGCCTGGCTCAACGCCTGGCGCGCCGCTACGCGCGGCCAGCTGGGCGATGCAAAGGTGGCCGAAGCCCCCGCAGCCCTGCAGCGGGCGACCGCGATGCCTGCGCCGGTGCGGTTCGACGCGCAACCGGCGCCATCGGGCGCAGCGCCCGTCCAGGTGCTCTGGTTCGCACAATCGCAGAAAAACGGCACCGTGGCGCTCTACCAGGCGACTGTGCTCGGCAAGCCGTCTTCCCCCGAGGCGCCCAAGACCTTTTTCGAAGGCCTGCGCCTCCCATGAGCGACGGCACTGTCCGTTCTTTCGCGGGCTGATGCGTTATGTCTTATCTCTACTTTCCCTGGGCGCCCCCGCATAATCGACGCGTCGTCCTCCGAGCCGCATGAACAGCATCCTCATCATCGCCCACTCACCGTTCGCGCAGGCGCTGCGGCAGTGCGCGCTGCATGTGTTTCCAGACTGCGAGCAGGCCGTCGTCGCGCTCGACGTGCTGCCCAACGTGTCGCCCGAGGAAACGCTGGCGGCCGCACGCATCACGCTCCAGCAGCAACTGCATGCCCCGCGCTCGCAGGTGCTGGTGCTGGCCGACGTGTTCGGCGCCACGCCCTGCAACGTGGCGCAGAAGCTGGTGGACGGCGTCCATTCGAAGTTGGTGGCCGGCGTCAACCTGCCGATGCTGCTGCGCGCCGTCACCTACCGCCACGAACCGCTCGACACGCTCGTGCAGCGCGCCATCGCGGGTGGCACCGCAGGCGTCATGCAGGTGGCGGTGGCGGCTCCCCAGAACCAGGCAAAAAGAAAGCACAGTGATCAAGAAATCCGTGACCATCAGCAATAAGCTGGGCCTGCACGCACGCGCATCGGCCAAGCTGACCAAGCTCGCAGGCAGCTACCCCTGCGAGGTGTGGCTCTCGCGCGGCGACCGCCGCATCAATGCCAAGAGCATCATGGGCGTCATGATGCTGGCCGCGGGCCTGGGCTCCACCGTCGAGCTCGAGACCAATGGCCAGCAGGAAGAAGAAGCGATGAACGCCATCGTCCAGTTGATGGACGACAAGTTCGGCGAAGGCGAATGAATGTGGCCCCCACGCTCCGCACTGCGTGTCGTCGCCGCCCCCCGAGGGGGCTCGGCCGCCTTGGGGCGGCCCGGCGGCGGCCGATGACCTTCGGTCCACGCTCATGACCTTCGCAGTCCACGGCCTCCCTGTCGCCCGTGGCATTGCCATCGGCCGCGCGGTGCTGGTGGTGTCGAGCCGCATCGACGTCGCCCATTACTTCATCAAGCCCGAGGAAATCGAGACCGAGATCGACCGGGTGCGCACCGCGCGCAACGCCGTGGCCGACGAACTCGCCAAGCTGCAGACCAGCGTCGCGCAGATGGGCCCGAACGACGCGCCGCACGAGCTCGCCGCGCTGCTCGAGGTGCACCAGATGCTGCTGCAGGACGAGGCCCTCACCGGCGGCGTCAAGCACTGGATCACCGACCGGCTCTACAACGCCGAATGGGCGCTGACTACGCAGCTGGAGATCATCGCGCGCCAGTTCGACGAGATGGAGGACGAGTACCTGCGCGAGCGCAAGGCCGACCTCGAGCAGGTGGTCGAGCGCCTGCTGCACCGAATGAAGGGCACGGCCGCGGTGCTCGCGCCCAGCCCGCCGCGCCGCAAGCGCGCCGCCACCCACGACGACGATGACGATCCCACTGCGGGCGACGGCATCGACGTGCCGCTGGTGCTGATCGCGCACGACCTCTCGCCGGCCGACATGCTCCAGTTCAAGAAGAGCGTGTTCGCGGGCTTCGTGACCGACGTGGGCGGGCGCACCTCGCACACCGCGATCGTCGCGCGCAGCATGGACATTCCGGCCATCGTCGGCGCGCGCACCGCGAGCCAGCTGGTGCGCCAGGACGACTGGGTCATCATCGACGGCGACGCCGGCGTGATGATCATCGACCCCTCGCCGATCATCCTGGCCGAGTACGGTTTCAAGCAGCGCCAGGGCGACCTCGAACGCGGCCGGCTCGCGCGGCTGCGTCACAAGCCCGCCGTCACGCTCGACGGCCAGCGCGTCGAGCTGCTCGCCAACATCGAGATGCCCGAGGACACCGTGGGCGCCGTCAAGGCGGGTGCCGTGGGCGTGGGTTTGTTCCGCAGCGAATTCCTCTTCATGGGCCGTGAATCTTCAGCGCGCCAGACCCGCCTGCCCGACGAGGAAGAGCAGTACCAGGCCTACAAGCGCGCGGTCGAGGGCATGCAGGGCATGCCGGTCACGATCCGCACCATCGACGTGGGCGCCGACAAGCAGCTGGAGAACAAGTCCGGCAGCAAGCAGGAGCATCTGAACCCCGCGCTCGGCCTGCGCGCGATCCGCTGGAGCCTGGCCGATCCGGCGATGTTCCTCACGCAGCTGCGCGCCATCCTGCGCGCCGCGGCGCACGGCGAGATCCACCTGCTGATCCCCATGCTCGCGCACGCGAGCGAGATTCGCCAGACGCTCTCGCTGATCGACTTTGCGCGTGTGGAACTGGACAACCGCGGGGCCGTGTACGGCCCCGTGAAGCTCGGCGCCATGATCGAGATTCCCGCGGCCGCGCTCACGCTCAAGACCTTTCTCAAGCACTTCGATTTCCTGTCGATCGGCACCAACGACCTGATTCAGTACACGCTGGCCATCGACCGCGCCGACGAGTCGGTCGCGCACCTCTACGACCCCGCGCACCCCGCGGTGTTGAAGCTCGTGGCCGACACCATCACCGAGTGCCGCCGCCAGGGCAAGGGCGTGGCCGTGTGCGGCGAAATGGCGGGCGACGTAGCCTTCACCCGCCTGCTGCTGGGCCTGGGCCTGCGCAGCTTCTCGATGCATCCGTCGCGCATCCTGGCCGTGAAGCAGGAAGTGCTGCGCGCCGACACCAGCAAGCTGGAGCCCTGGGCACGGGGGGTGCTCGAGTCGGACGATCCCTCGGCCGCGCTCACGGGCTGACGAGTGCGTCGGACGAGGGGCGCTGTCCATCCGTCCTCGCCTGCCTTCCATTCGATCTCAAGCGCCGCGCGCAAGCCGCGGCGTTGCGTTGCGTTGCTGAATCCGAAAGCAATAGCGCCGCAATAAAACGAAACATGCCGAAACCGCGGTGAAAGGACTTGCCGCGCCTCTGCAAGCACGATCAGGGCTCCTCAATACACCCTGAAAGGCCTGCATCATGAAGTCCCTCTCCCTGACCCAGATCATCACCGTCGGCTCGTTCGCCATGCTCGCCGCAGCGGGCGCCAAGGCCGAGAGCTACCAGGGCGTGCAGCCCGCCGTGTCGGCCATGAGCCGCGCCGAGGTCAGCGCCGAAGCCGTGCGCACCGCATCGGCACCCAACCAGAACATCGTGCGCGGTTCGCGCGGCCCTGAAACCGTGGCGGTCTCGACCGAACGCGCCCGCGTCGTGGCCGAAGCCGTGCGCACCGCCGCTGCTCCCGACCAGAACGTGACCTCGGGCTCGCGCGTGAACAGCAAGGTCATCTCGACGATGCAGAACCCCGTCGATGCACGCGCCGAAGCCGCACGCAACAACAGCAGCAAGCTCTGAGCAACAACATCGCGTTGTCGCCTCGTACGTCGCAATAAAACGAAACACGCCGAAACCGCGGTGAGAGGACTTCGGAGCGCGCAAATCGCACCATCGAGCTTCCTCTTCTTCCGACAACACAAGGACGTCTCATGAAACACTGGATCAAGCGCACTCTCTTCGGTTTCGCCGGCGCGGCGATGGTGGCTGGCAGCATCGCCGGCTGTGCAGGCCAACGTCACGGCTGGGGCGGCGACAGCGCCGAGTTCCGCACCAAGATGGTCGAGCGCGTGGGCAGCAAGCTCGAACTCGACACCGCGCAAAAGCAGAAGCTCACCGTGCTGGCCGAGAAGCTGCAGGCGCAGCGCGAAGCCTTGCGTGGCGCGGGCGGCTCGGGCGATCCGCGCTCGCAGTTCAAGGCGCTGTTCGCGGGCAACAAGCTCGACCAGGCCGGTGCCACGCGGCTCATCGACGAGAAGACCACCGCGGTACGCAATGGCAGTCCTGAAATCATCGCCGCCGCCGCCGACTTCTTCGACAGCCTGAACGCCGCCCAACAGCAAAAGGTCCGCGACTTCATGGACCGTGGCGGACGTCGCTGGAGCCACCGTGGCTGAGTCGGTCTCCGCGCACGGGCTCATGACGCAACGTGCTTCGGCAGCTGTGGCATGGGCGACACGGGTCACGCCCGCGGCTGACACGCCCAACGCAGCGGCGGGCGGCGTTCGCACGCTGCTGCGCCTCGAAGGCGCCGTCGTGCTGGCCGCGGCATTGGCCGCCTACACGCAGTTCGGCCTGGGCTGGGGCGTGTTCGCGCTGTGGCTGCTCGTGCCCGACCTGTCGCTGCTCGGCTACCTCGCGGGCCCTCGCGCAGGCGCGGCGCTCTACAACGCGGCGCATTCGTACATCGGCCCCGTCGCGCTGCTCGTGCTCGGCGTGCTCGCGGCGATGCCGTGGGCCGTGGCCGGCGCGCTGATCTGGTTCACGCACCTCGGCCTGGACCGCGCACTTGGCTACGGGCTCAAGTACGCCTCGGGCTTCGGCCTCACGCACCTGGGCCGCGTCGGCCGCGCCGATCCATGGTGACGATGAACGACACCGCTCCCGTGCTGCGCCCGCAGGTCGCGCGCGCCTGGATGCTGGTCGAGGCGCTCGCGCTCGGCGTCGCATCGACGGTGCACGCCGGCCTGCTCGTGCCGGGCCATGCCCATCCGCAGGCCCGCATCGCCGAGGCGGTGATCGCCACCGTGCTGGTGCTCGCCTCGGTTGAGACATGGCTGCGTCCCGCGCACGCGCGCCCGGCAGCGATCTTCGGCCAGGGCTTTGCGCTCGTCGGCACGCTGGTCGGCCTTATCACCATCGTGCTCGGCATCGGTCCGCACACGATGTCCGACGTCGTCTTTCACGCGCTGCTGCTCACAACGCTCGTGACGGGCCTGACCATGGCGGTGCGATGCCGACCGGTCTGATGGCCAGCGAAGTCATTCGCCACATGTTTGCCAGGAGGCACAATCCCGCCATGCCGCGCATCCTGCTGATCGACGACGACGAACACCTCGCCGCGCCGCTGACCACCTACTTCGCCCGCTTCGGCTGCACGCTCGAGAGCGCCGTGCGCCCGAGCGAAGGCCTCGCCAAGCTGCGCGCCGGCCAGTACGACGCGGCCATCCTCGACGTGATGCTGCCCGAGATGGACGGCTTTGCGCTGTGCCGCGAGATCCGCAAGGAGAGCGACATCCCCATCGTGATGCTCACCGCCCGCGGCGAGGTGATGGACCGCGTGGTCGGCCTGGAACTCGGCGCCGACGACTATGTGCCCAAGCCCTTCGAGCCGCGCGAACTGGTGGCGCGGGTGCAGACCATCCTGCGGCGCCAGCGCAGCACGCCGGCCACGGCGAACGGCAATGGCGGCAACAACGGCACGCAGCTGCGCGTGTTCGACGGCCTCTCGATCGATCTCGACCGGCGCCAGGTGCTGCGCCAGGGCGAGCGCGTCGAGCTCACCGGCACCGAGTTCGAACTGCTCGCGCTGCTGGCGGCCGAGCCCGGCAAGGTCTTCAGCCGCGACGACATCCTCAACCGCCTGCGCGGCCACGAGGCCGAGCTCTACACCCGCGCGGTCGACATCGTGGTGAGCCGCCTGCGCAAGAAGCTGGAGCCGCTGGACTGCATCAAGACGCTGCGCAATGCCGGCTACGCGCTGGCCGTGGCACGCAGCGAGCCTGCATGAGGTTCGGCGGACGGGACCACCGCGAAGCGTGGCGCCAGATGGCTTGCCGCCGCGCCGAAATGCGCAGGCAATGGCACGCCCAGTGGCACGAAAAAGTGCAGGGCAAGCGCCGCTGGCGCCGGTCACTGCGCATCCGTCTCGTGATGATGTTCGTGCTGCTCGCGCTGGTGATGGCCGGCGTTTTCATGGGCGGCATGAAGAAGGCGTTTTCCACCGGCTGGGCCGAGGCCGCCAAGCCGATGCTGGTGGACTACGCCGACCGGCTCGTCGCCGAGATCGGCACGCCGCCCGACGTGACGCGCGCGCAGGCGCTGGTGGCCCGGCTGCCGATCACGATCCGCATCGTCGGCCCCACGGTCAACTGGGATTCCAACCCGGGCGGGTCGCACAGCCCCGGCGGCTGGATGCACGACCGCGAGGATGTGTTCGGCGGCGACAAGTGGTTCATCCGGCCGACGGCCGACGGCCATCGCGTCATCTTCGGCTGGGCGCCCAAGCTCTGGCAGCTCGCGCCGCGCGCGACCGGCTGGGCCACGCTGGGCCTGCTGCTGTCGTGCGTGCTGCTGGGCTATGCCTACGTGAGCCGGTTGCTGCGGCCGCTGATCGACATCCGCGAAGGCGCGCAGCGCTTCGGCCGGGGCGAGTTCACCGAGCCGATTCCGGTGCGCCGCAACGACGACCTGGGCGACCTCGCGCAGCGCATCAACACCATGGCCGACGACATCCAGGCCATGCTCGATGCCAAGCGTGGCTTGCTGCTGGCGCTGAGCCACGAGCTGCGCTCGCCGCTCACGCGCGCCCGGCTCAACGCCGAGTTGCTGCCTGCCACGCCCGAGGGCCGGGCCGAGCGCGAAGCGCTGCTGCGCGATCTCAACGAGATGCGCGACCTGATCAGCGACCTGCTCGAGAGCGAACGCCTGGCGAGCCCGCATGCGGCGCTGCAGCGCGAGCCGGTCGACCTTGCGGTGCTGGTGCGTCAGATCGTGGCCGAGATGCCGGGTGCCGAAAAGGTGCACCTCGATCTGGCCGAAGGCCTGCCGCCGCATTCGATCGACCGCATGCGCATCCGCCTCCTGGTGCGCAACCTGCTGGACAACGCCATGCGCTACAGCACCGAGGCGCCCCGGCCGCCGTGCGTATCGCTGCGCGCGGTGGTGGACGGCCAGGTGCAGGGCGTCGAACTCGAGGTGCGCGATTTCGGCCCGGGCGTCGACGAAGCCCAGCTCGGGCGGCTGACCGAGCCCTTCTATCGCACCGACGGTGCGCGGGCGCGGGCCACCGGTGGCGTCGGGCTGGGCATGTACCTGTGCCGGCTGGTTGCGGAGGCGCACGGCGGTTCGCTGACCGTGCGCAACGCCAATCCGGGCCTGCAGATCGTCGTGCGAATCTGAGTTTCCTCCCGGTGTCGACCCTGTCGCCTGCGCTACCAGCGAGTGCGATGGGCGCGGCTACGATGCGCCTCCAACCCGCGTCCGGCGCGTCCGTCAATCAAGGAGACACCATGAGCAGCTCACTCACCAACCACCAGGTCCGCCTCGCCAAACGCCCCGAAGGCACGGCCACCCGCGAGAACTGGAAGTTCACCACCGAGCCCGTCGGCGAGCCGGCCGAGGGTGGGGTGCTGGTCAAGACGCTGTCGCTGTCACTCGACCCCGCCATGCGCGGCTGGCTCAACGACGCCAAGAGCTACATCGCGCCCGTGGCCATCGACGAGGTGATGCGCGCCGGCGGCGTCGGCCGGGTCATCGCCTCGAAGAACCCGCAGTTCGCGGTGGGCGACACCGTCTACGGCACGCTGGGCGTGCAGGAATACATCCTGATCCCCGAAGACCAGGTCAAGCGCAACGGCCTGGTCAAGATCGACCTGCGCGTCGGTACGATCACGCAATGGCTCAACGTGCTGGGCATGCCTGGCATGACCGGCTATTTCGGCCTGATGGACGTCGGTCAGCCCAAGGCGGGCGAAACGGTCGTCATCTCCGGCGCGGCGGGTGCCGTCGGCCAGACGGTGGGGCAGCTTGCCAAGGTCAAGGGCTGCCGCGTGATCGGTATCGCCGGCGGTGCTGCCAAGTGCGACTGGGTGGTCAAGGAGCTGGGCTTCGACGCCTGCATCGACTACAAGGCCGGCGCCGGCGCGGTGCGCGAAGGCCTCAAGACGCATTGCCCGAAGGGCGTGGACATCTACTTCGACAACGTCGGCGGCGAGATCCTCGACGCGGTGCTGGCCCGGCTCGCGCGCAAGGCCCGCGTGATCATCTGCGGCGCGATCAGCCAGTACAACAACGCCAACAGCATGCCGGGCGCCGGCCCGAAGAACTACCTGAGCCTCCTGGTGAACCGCGCGCGGATGGAAGGCATCGTGGTGTTCGACTACGCCGACCGGTATCACATCGCCATCGCGGAACTTGCCGGATACCTGAAAGATGGCCGCATGAAGAGCAAGGAAGACGTGGTTTCGGGCATCGATACCTTCCCGGAAGCGCTCAACAAACTGTTCAGTGGTGAGAACTTTGGCAAACTGGTTCTGCAAATTGCCGCAGACTAGTATCGACTTGTTAACGTTCGTGCCTATGTCACGGACAATTGAATAGAACTGTTAACTACGGTGAACTGACGATAACAACAGTCCATTTTGCGTCATCGGGTAACTAGACTGCGGCCTGCCCTGCATAAGGCAGGTTGCAATTCGGTTATTTCATCTCCTCAGGGAACACAAAATGCAAAAGTCTGTACTCGTCAAGTTCGCATCGCTGGCCGTGGCCGGCGTCCTGTCGCAAGGCGCCTTCGCCGCCGACGGCACGATCAATTTCACCGGCGAAATCGTCGACGCACCTTGCTCGATCTCGCCCAACAGCCAGAACCTGACCGTGCCACTCGGCAAGGTCTCGCGCACCGCGTTCGACGGCCCGACCGCCGGCACCGCGCTGGTCGGCAAGAAGGCCACCCCCGCCAAGTTCAACATCGACCTGCTGGGCTGCGGCGCCACCGCCAAGGGCGCGACCGTGACCTTCTCGGGCACCGCCGACCTCGACGACGCCACCAACCTGCGCGTGGCCAATGCCGGCCAGGTCGGCGTGGGCGCGGCTTCGGGCGTGGCGATCGAACTCGGTGACTCCGCTGCCACCAAGATCCCGCTCGGCTCGCCGTCCGGCGAATACACCCTGGGCCTGGGCGACAACTCGCTGAAGTTCCAGGCAGCCTACGTGGCAACGAAGACGGCCGTCACGGTCGGCCCGGCCAACTCGGTCGCGCAGTTCACGGTTGCCTACAAGTAAGTAGCGTCCGCGGCATTGCCGCGGCCAGCCGGAGCGCATAGCCGCTCCGGGCCGGCCGGCGATGCCGCCCATGCCTGCGCCGCCGCCTGACTTCCGCGTCCATCGGCGCCGGCATTTCCTTCTTTTTCGCCTTTTTCCGACGGTGCCCCTATGCGCACCGCCGTGCTGGGGCGCGCGTGTTCCATGCGTCTGACCCGCGCCCAAGGATTCTTTTTTATGTGCAGCAACCATCGCTTCCGCTGGGCTTTCGCCATCCTGCTGATGCTGGGCCTCCAGGGGCTGGCCGGCGCGGGCGTGATGCTCGGCGGCACCCGCGTGATCCTCGGTGAGAGGGACCGCGAAGCCTCCATTCCGGTGAAGAACACCGGCACCTCGCCCTACGTGGTCCAGTCCTGGATCGACGCCGGCGAAGGCAAGAACAAGACCCCGCTGCTCGTCACGCCGCCGCTGTCGCGGCTCGACCCGGGCATGGAAAACATCCTGCGCATCATGCGTGTGCAGGGCGATCTGCCCCCCGACCGCGAATCGGTCTTCTGGCTCAACGTCAAGGAGATTCCCGAGAAGTCGAAGGAAGAGAACGTGCTCCAGATCGCGGTGCGCAGCCGCATCAAGCTGTTCTACCGGCCCTCGAAGCTTGTGGGCAAGTCCGAGGAATCGCGCGGCCAGCTCAAGTGGGCGGTGAGCGCGGGTGCCGAAGGGCAGGGCGCGGTGCTCAAGGTCGGCAACCCGACGCCTTATCACGTGACCTTCACCGCGCTGAACATCAACAGCGGCCAGCAGCTGATCAACGCCGACATGGTGCCGCCGTTCGGCGAGATGAGCTATCCGCTGACCACGGTGAAGGCGCCG
This sequence comes from Variovorax trehalosi, assembly GCF_051216415.1. NCBI lineage: Bacteria > Pseudomonadati > Pseudomonadota > Betaproteobacteria > Burkholderiales > Comamonadaceae > Variovorax > Variovorax trehalosi. The sequence goes on along the minus strand of NZ_JBPJZG010000002.1, from coordinate 176,144 downwards.
CAGGCGATCCAGGTCAACTACACCACGCTCAACGACTACGGCGGCGAGACGCCTGAAGAGCGCGTGCAAGTGCCGGCTGGCGCGGAGCCCGTGGCCGTGAAGGCCGAGCTGGTCCCGCCGCCTGTGCCTTCCGCCGACGGCGCCAAGCGCTGAGACGCAAGAGACGAATCGCCATGCGCCGTTCACCTGCTCTTTGCGCACCGTTCCGGTTGACCCTGTGCGCCGCCCTGCTGGGCACGCTCGGCGCGCCCGGTCATGCGCAGGAGAAGCCACAGCAGTTGGCCGGCTCCAGCTTCAACGAGGAATTCCTCGGCATCGGTGGCGACCAGCCGCACGCGGACCTCTCGCTCTTTTCCTTCGGCAACCGCGTGCTCGCGGGCAAGTACATGGTCGACGTGTCGCTCAACGAGCGCGGCGCGGGACAGACCGAGATCCGCTTCGCCGCCAAAGAAGGAAAGAGCGATGCGGAGCCCTGTCTCACGCGCGGCATGCTCGACGCGTGGGGCGTCAACGTGGCGGTGTTCCCTGAACTCGTTGCGGCCGCGGACGAGGCCTGTATCGAGCTGACCAAGGTCATTCCCGATGCGGCCGTGACCTACGACGCCGGCAAGCAGCGCCTGTTCGTGAGCATTCCGCAGGCGGCGCTCAAGCGCTCGGCGCGCGGCGCGGTCGGGCCCGAGAAATGGGACCAGGGCATCACCGCCGGCATGCTGGACTACCAGCTCAACTTCGCGCGCTACAGCGGCAGCAATTACCGCAACGACACCAACCCCTTCGCGCCGCCGCAGAACGTGTTCGACGGGAACCCCTTCGCCGAGCGCGACAGGACCTTGCAGCGCAACACCCTGTTCGCAGGCCTGCGCGCCGGCTTCAATTACGGCGACTGGCGCTTTCGCCATTTCTCGACCTACAACCGCGGCATCGACGGCAAGAGCCGCTGGCAGGGCATCAACACCTACATGCAGCGTGACATCGCCTCGATCAACGGACGCCTCCTGATCGGCGACGGCAACACGCCGGGCAACTTCTTCGACAGCCTGCCGTTCCGCGGTGTGCAGCTCTCTTCCGACGACGCGATGCTGCCCGACAGCCAGCAGGGCTACGCGCCCACCGTCCGCGGCGTGGCGCAGACCAACGCACGCGTCACCGTGCGCCAGAACGGCTACGTCATCTACAGCACCTTCGTGGCGCCGGGCCCGTTCGTGATCGACGATCTGTATCCCACCTCATCGAGCGGCGACCTCGAGGTGACCGTCGCCGAAGCCGATGGCCGGCAAACCAAGTACACGCAGGCCTTCTCGGCCGTGCCCACGCTGCTGCGCGAAGGCACCTGGCGCTATTCGGCCACTGTCGGCAAATACCGCAACGGCTTCGACGGCAGCAGCGTGCTGGGCATTCGGTCGTCACTCTCGCAGCCGGTCTTCATGCAGGCGACGCTGGCGCGCGGGCTGGGTAACGAGTTCTCGGTCTACGGCGGCTTGCTGATGGCGAACATGTACCAGTCGCTGCTCGCAGGCGTGGGCAAGAACCTGCGCGATTTCGGCGCCGTGTCGGTCGATCTCTCGAGCGCGCGCACCACCGACCGCACACCGATCAACGGTGTGAAGACCTATGACGGCCAGTCGGTGCGATTCCTCTACTCGAAGGCATTCCTCACCTCGGGCACCAACTTCCGCGTGGCGGGTTATCGGTACTCGACCAGCGGCTATCGCACCTTCCAGGAGGCGGTGCAGATGCAGGACCTGCGGCCCTTCGAGTCGTTCAACAGCCGTCGCAACGAAGTGCGTTTCGAGGTCTCGCAGCAGGTCGGCGACCTGGGTACGGTGTTCGCGTCGGCGCGCCAGCAAAGCTATTGGGGCACCAGTGCGAAGGACCGGCTGGTGCAGCTGGGCTACTCGGGCAACTACAAGCAGTTCGGCTACAGCGTCTTCTACAACTACACCACCAGCCTGAACCGGCCGGCCGTGCGCCAGGTGATGTTCACGCTGAGCATCCCGCTCGGCGACACGCGCGCCAGCGCGCAGTACGCCGTCACGCGCGACAGCACCGGCCGCGTCAACCAGCAGGCCAGCGTCTACGGCTCGGCCTTCGACGACAGCCGCCTGACCTACAACGTGACCGCCGGCGCCGCGAACCAGGGCGGTGGCAGCAGCGGCAGCGCGAGCGCGAGCTACCTGTCGTCCGTGGGCCGCTTCGATGTCGGCCACTCGCAGGGCAGCGGCTATGGCCAGAGCACCTTCGGCGTGTCGGGCGGCGTGCTGATCCACGGCGGCGGCGTCACGATGTCGCAGCCGTTGGGCGAGACCGTCGCGCTGGTGCAGGCGCCCAAGGCCTCCGGCGTGGGCTTCGAGTCGCAGCCTGGCGTGGCGACCGACTGGGCCGGCAACGCGATCATTCCCAACCTCACGCCTTATCGCCTGAACCGCCTGGCCATCCGCACCGGCGATCTCGGCGACACGGTGGAAGTGAAGAACGCCGCCACCGAGGTGGTGCCCACGCGCGGTGCCGTGGTGGTCGCGAAGTTCGAGACCTCGGTGGGCTTCCGCCTGCTGATGGTGCTCACCGACCGCAAGGGCCGCATGCTGCCGCTCGGCTCGAAGATCGAGAACGAGGCGGGCCAGGAGGTCGGCATCGTCGGCCCCGACGGCCAGGCCTTCGTGACCGGCGCGGGCAGCAGCGGCCAGTTGACCGTGCGCTGGGGCCAGGACAAGGCCGACCAATGCGTCGTGCCCTACAGCCTGCCCGATGAAAAGAACCCGCCGCCGATCCGCGAGCTGAACGGCCAATGCGCCGCTGCTGCACCGGTCGATGTGCAACCGAAGGGAGCGGAATGAACCGCAGCCATCCATTCCGCCGTTCCGTGCGCTTCGCCGTATCGGCCCTCGCGCTGTTGCTCGGCGCACAGGGCGCGTGGGCGGCGTGCACCGTCACGCCGGGCTATGTCGAGAAGACCGTCAACATGGCGATGGGCCGCGTCCTCATTCCGAACGATGCGGCGGTGGGCACGATGTTCAAGAGCCAACTCTTCCCGCTGCCCCTCTCCGGCACAACCAACAAGCCATGGACCTGCGTGGGCGGGGGCAACGTGAAGGGCGTGATGCTGCAGGGCACCGCGGTGCCGGGCTATGACCACGTGTTCACCACCGCGGTGCCCGGCGTGGGCATCCGCCTGTCGCGCTACTTCAGCGACACCGAGGTCAGCTACTACCCGCACGACCGCTCGACCACCAGCGATTTCGGCGACTTCAATGCAGCGTCGCGTTTTCAGGTCGAGCTGTTCAAGATCGCGCCCGTCACGGGCAATGGCCCGCTCGCGCAGGGCACCTACACCCGGTACTACAGCGTGGCGGACAACAAGTCGGTGCTCACGACAAATCTGCTGGGCGAGGGCATCACCATCATCACGCCCTCGTGCTCGGTGGACCTGGGCTCGCGCAACATCCTGGTGGAATTCGGCAAGGTGCCGCAGAGCAACTTCAAGGGCAGGGGCACCACCACGGGCGACCGCAAGTTCAACATCAAGCTCAACTGCAAGGCCGGGCAGAACGCGCAGAACACGGTCTACCTGCGCATGGATGCGACGCAGGACCCGTCGAACGAACAGGGCGTGCTGAAGATCACGCAAGCCGGTTCGACCACCGCCACCGGCGTGGGCATCCAGGTGGTGGACGACAAGACCGTGCCGGTGAAATTCGGTGAAGAGGCATTGGTGGGGCCGTCGATGGACGGCTCCTATGTGCTGCCCTACACCGCGCGCTATTTCCAGACCGGCGACAAGGTGACGCCGGGCCGTGCCAACGGCACGGCGACCTTCACGCTCGACTACAAGTAAGTAGCCAGGCTCAGTCGGCGGGGCGCATGGGGATATCCCCCATCGCGTCGTCCTCGCGCAGGCCGCGCGCGGCCTTCAGCAGTTCGATCGACAAGCCGTCGCCATGGCCCGCGAAGCCCTTGGCGATGCCTTCCAGCGCCGTCGAGAGGCCGGCCTCCCCGTCGGCGCGGGCGTCCATGCTGATGTTGAGCACCCGGGCGGCCATCTGCCGGTAGGTGATGGCGCCGGCGCCTTCGAGCGCGGCCACCAGGTCCAGGTACAGCGCCAGGTTCAGGTCGAACACCAGCTTGGGCGTGATTTCGAAGTTGTCGTTCTTGTTCTTGTCGTCCATGGGTTCGGCTCCTTTTTTTCCTGAGCCTCCACTCTAGCCAGAAAAAGCGCGCCGATCCGTCGGACACGGGCGTGATTCGCTCATTCGTTCAACGGGCGCGCGTGCCCATGACGGCCGCCGCGATGATCAGCGCCGCGGCAAGCGCGATGCTCCAGGTGAGCGGGCGGCCGGTCACGGCCAGCAAAAGCGACGTGGAAGCCAGCGGCGTGATGTAGCTCAGGATGCCGATCTGCCGCGCGTCGCCGCGCTTGAGCGCCATGTCCCAGACGAAGAAGGCCGCACCGAGCGGGCCGAGGCCGCAGAGCGCGACCAGCAGCCAGTCGCGGGTCGACAGCGCCGCCGAGGGCTCCAGCAGTGCGTGACAGATCAGCGACAGCGCGCCCGAGACCAGCCCGAACAGCCCGATCGCCGAGGTCGGAAACGCTGGCACCCGCTTCGTCCACAGCGAGTAGCTCGCCCAGATGAAGGCCGAGCCCAGCGCAGGGAGGAAACCCCAGTAGCCGGCGGCTGCGCCCGAAGCCGGGGCCGCGCCGCCGCGCGCACCGAGGATCGCCATCGCCGCCCCCGCGAATCCGAGCAACGCCGCCACCACGTGGAGCGGCTGCAGCGACACCCCCGGCAGCAGCACCGGCGCCAGCACCACCATGAGCAGCGGCCACAGGTAGTTGACGAGATTGGCTTCGACCGGCGGCGCATGCCGCAGCGCGATGAACAGCAGGAAGTGGTAGCCGAACAGGCCATAGATGCCGAGAGCCAGCGTGCGCGGCGGCACCTTCCAGGCGCGGCGGTCGCGCAGCACGAGCGGCCAGCTCGGCACGCTGCCGATCATGAGTGCGAGCCCTGTGAGCAGGAACGGCGGCAGGTGCGACAGCGCCGTGCCGAGTGAGGCAAGGCTGGTCCAGAGCGCGATGGCGAGCAGGGCGTAGACGGTGGAAGACATGACCGGCGAGGCTACGCGATGCGGTCGTCGCGCAACGCCGGTCGCTCGTCGCGTGGCGACGGTCTTGTCGTCAGATGCCCCGGCGCCGCATCGCGGCCGTGAGCGCCGACGGCGAGCGGTAGCCCGTGCGCCGCGCCGTTTCCGCGACACCCATGCCGTCCAGCCGCAGTTCGCGCGCATGCGCCAGACGCAGACCGCGCAGCCAGTGCATCACGCTCACGCCCTGCTCTTCGCGGCAGCGCTGTGCGAACTGGCTGGGGCTCAGGCAGGTGACCCCGGCGAGGTCGGAAACGGTCAGGGGTTCGTGCCAGCGTGCCCGGGCCCAGGCCGTGAGCGCCTGCCAGTCGATGCCGCGGCGGCGGTGCGTGTCCGGCAGAGGCGAAGGCACGGAGCTCCAGGCTTCCAGCAACAGCGCGGGGCCGTGCTGCAGCGCGAGCATGGACTGCTGCGGCTGCTTCATGCACTGCGCGAGATAGCGTGCGAGCGCATGCAGCTGCGGCACATCGGCCGGTGCGCGCTCGGCGCAGCGGGCCCACGGCGGATGCGTGGTGTCGAGCACGAGGCACACGCTGCCGTGCCCGCGCGCCTCGAAGTCATGTCGGTCGCCCGGTGCGACTACCTGCGCCTGGCCGGCACCGATGCCCGCGCCCCGGCCTTCGACCTCGATATCCAGCACGCCATCGAGGCCGATCAGCACCTGGAAATGGTCGTGCGCATGGCTGCCGTGCGAGGGGCCGTAGTTGCGCAGGGAGAGTTCGTGTGTCGCGTGCATGGAGGGCTGCTGCGGATTGTCCGCGCAGCCCTCGCGGTGCCGCAAGCCGTGTCTCAGGCTCCTTCGGTCTCCTTGACGTGCCGGCCGTTGACCCGGACCGCTTCGACCACCTGCCCACCACCCGTCGCGAGCGGCTGCGCGCGGCCCTCGGCGCGCACCGTGTCGCCGACCTTCAGCCCCAGGCGCGCGAAGCCGTCCGGCTTCGTGTGGATGAAATCACCGGTGTCCAGCACGACGCCGTTCGCTTCGCCGTGCCGTGCGTAGTTCAGGCGCACCACGGTGCCGGCGATGTCCTTGCGGGGCGGTGCATCCTGCGGCGCCTGGCCGTCGACCGAAACGAGCCGCTCGAACTGGTAGACGCTGTGCGCCGCATCACCCTTGGGCGACGGGCCCTGTTCGGCGCCCTCGATCACCAGTGCCTGGCCCGGGCGCAGACCGGCGAAGGCGGTGGCGGCCGGGTGTTCGTGGCGATCGAACACGAACTGCGTGGCGATGCCGTCGGTGTCGATGAGCACGCCCTCGATGCCACCCTTGGGGCTGTAGACGAGATGCTGGAATCGGCCTTCGACGGACCAGATGTCGAGGGTGTCGTGGGAATGCGGCATGGGAGTTCCTTTGTCGGAGTGTGGGGGAGCGAGGGGAAAATCAGCCGAGCCGCAGCAGCACCGCGGATGCTGCGCACACGAGCAGAAAGGGAATGCTGATGCGGTGGAATTCGCGCAGGCCGTGCGGCACCTTGGCCAGGCGCAGCGCGATCAGGTTGGCGAGCGAGCCCAGCACGCAGCCGAAGCCGCCGACGCTCACGCCTGCCGCGAGCGCCGGCAGGTCATGCACATAGCGGTCGAGCAGGATGGTCGCCGGCACGTTGCTGATGAACTGCGAGGTCACGATGGCCGCGAGGTAGGCGCGCCAGCCTTCGGCAATCGGCCACTGGCCCATCAGCGATGCGATGGCCGGCAGCTCCGCGAGCTGGCGCAGGTCGACGAACATCAGCGCGATGATCGCGAGCAACGCCCAGTCGATGTCGCGCAGCACCCGGCGCTGGAACACCAGATAGGCGCAGAACACCACCGCCAGGCCGGCAACGAGCCAGTGGCGGTCGAGCGCGACGACGAAGCCCACGAACAGCACGCCCGAGAGCGCCAGCAGCCGCGGCTGCACCGGCGCGGCCTCGGTCGCCGGCTTGAGCGCGATGGGCGTGCGCGGCACCAGCAGCCACACGGCGACGAAGAGCCAGAACAGCATCACCGCCACCGTCGGTCCCATCATCCCCATGAAGGCGAAGAAGCTCTCGCCCGAGCGGTGCCAGAGATAGAGGTTCTGCGGATTGCCGATCGGTGTGAGCGCGGAGCCCGCATTCACCGCCAGCGCCTCCAGCACCACGAGCCGCGCGAGCGGCAGGTGCGCCTGGTTGGCGAGCACGCGCGTGAGCGGCACCAGAAGGAACAGGCTCACGTCGTTGGTCACCAGCGCGGAGAGCAGTGCCGCGCTCGTCGTCAGCAGCATCGCCAGGCTGCGCTGGTTGTGCGTGCGCGCGAGCAGGCGCTGCGCGGCGGCCTGCAGCATGCCGCTCTTCTCCACGCCCTGGGTGATGGCGAGCAGGCCGGCCAGCGCGCCCACGGTCTGCCAGTCGACCAGCTTGAGCCAGTCCATCGGCGCACGCGGGCGCAGGAAGGCGAACGCGACGGCCACGGCGACCAGCACCCAGAGCAGGCCGTTGCCGCCGCCTTCGTGGGGCGAAGAGGTGTCGGACGACGAGGCGGGCAGGGCGGGCGCGGTGTCTTTGGTCATGAAGCGGTGGAGGTCAATGCGGAAGCGGCCGGCGCGCCGGCTGGCGAGGGGCCTTGGCCGCGAGTTTCGCGAGTTTCAGGCATGGCCACCGCAAACAATGTCAGCGCGCCCGCCGCGATGCCCGCGAGCACGGCAAAGGCCGTGCCGTAGCCAGCCGCGTGCGCCATCGCGCCGCCCACCAGGTTGCTCAGCGCCGCGCCCAGCCCGACGCAGGCCGCACCCAGCCCGAGCGCGAAATTGAAGTGGCCGCTGCCGCGCGTGAGATCGCTGATCGTCAGCGTGAGCATCACGCCGAAGATCCCCGCGCCGATGCCGTCGAGCAGTTGCAGCGCCAGCAGCGCGGAGGGGCTGTCGGCGAGGAGGTAGAGCAGCCCGCGCACCGGCAGCACCGCGAAGCCGACGAGGAAGATCGGCTTGCGCGGCAACCGCGGCGCCCAGCGTCCAACCGCCAGCCCGATGGGAATGGTGACCAGCTGCGTGACGATCACGCCGGCCGAGAGCCACAGCGCAGCCGAGGTGCCGGCCCGCGTGCCAACCTTCTGCGCAACGAGCGTGAGCATGGCGGCGTTGGCCAGGTGGAACAGGAAGGCGCAGGCCAGCAGCACGAGGAGCCGGTGGTCGTACCAGCGCGCAGCGCGCGCACCCGGCACGGACGAGGACGCGGTGGGCGGCTCGGCATCGGCGCCCCGCGCCAGTTGCAGGTCGATGTCGCGGTGCCGGATGCGAAGCGCCGCCGCAATGGTCGGCAGCGCCATGACCACGGCATAGAAAAACATCGCGTGTGAACCGAAGGCGTGGCCGACCCAGCCCGTGCCCAGGGCCCACAGCACCGTGCCCGCCGCGGTGATCGCGGCGTTGCGGCCGATGCGCGCATCCAGGCCCGCGCGGCCCACCATGCCGAGGCTGGTCGCCGCGATCGCCGGCGCGACCAGCGTGCCGGCCGCGCCGATGAGCGATTGCCCGGCGAGGATCACGCCATAGCTCGGCCAGTTCGCCATGACGAGCAGGCTCACGGCGATCAGCGAGATCGCGCCCGCGATCCAGCGCGGCTTGTGGCGCACGCTGTCGATCAGCGCGCCGGCCGGGGCCTGCACCACGAGCCCCACCAGCGCCGAGACGAACATCACGGTGCCGATGCGCTGCGGGTCCCAGGCCAGCGTGCCGGCCATGAAGACGACCAGGAACGGCCCGACGCCGCCCTGGATGTCGGGCGCGAGGAAGGCCAGCGCGTCGAGCGCGCGCAAGCTGCGTCGCGAAGGCGTGGTGGTGGAGGCGGTGGGGCGGGTCATGGCGGATTTCGCGCGAGGGTCAGGAGGCGGGGTTCGGTGCGGGCGGCGGCATCACCGGGGCCGGCGGCACCGGACCCCGACCGCGCGGTCCACGCGGGCCGCCAACTGGCGGTGCGGGCTCGAGCCCCGGTCCGCCGAACACTTCGCGCTCGGTGCCGGCGCTCTCGCCCAGGCTCGTCGCTTCGAGCGCCGCGCCTTGCGCGCTGCGCGTTCCCCAGCCGCGCGCATGCAACGGCGCACCGGGCTGCAGCTGCGCGCCATACGCCGCGCCGATGTGCGGCGGGAAGCGCACGATGGTCCTGTCTTCGAGCATCACGCCGCGGACATCGCCACGGTCGGTGTAGAGCAGGCGCTCGATGCGGCCGCCGGCGGTCATCGCACTGAGCGCGCCCGATCCGCGCGGTGGCGGCGGGGCCATGCCCGGTGCCGGCGGCTGGTCGGTCACGCTGCGGCCGTTGGCGACGATGGCCTGGGCGCGCACCACCGGCACGTTCGGCGCGCGCCAGCCGCTGACCTGTACCGTGTCACCCGGCTTGAGCATCTGCATCACGGCCGCGGAGAGATGCGGCGGGAACGCGACCTGCGTGCCGTCCGAGAGCAGCAGCCCGTCGGCCTCGCCGTTCGGGTTGATCAGCCACTGCTGTGCGCGACCGCTGACGGTGGCAATGCCGGCCTCGGGTGCGGCGGCGAAGGGCGTCGGCGCAGGAGGTATCGGTCCGCCGGGCGGTGGCGGCGGCATTTGCGCGAAGGCCGTGCTCCCGGCCAGCAGGCAGGCAGCGGCGATGAAGGGGATGCGGGGTGTCATGGAGGGCTCCTTGTGTGGATGGATGCCCAAGGACATCTCACACAACGTGCCAGCCGGGAAGCCCTTTGAAATCAACGACTTGCGCACGCCGGCCGGTCAGTGGCCGGATGATCCCGGGACACCGGGCGTCCGGTTTCCGGACACTCCGGTTTACTCGAGCCCGTACTGCGTGAGCTTGCGGTAGAGCAACTGCCGGTGAATGCCCAGCCGGCGCGCGGCCTCGGCGCGATTGCCCCCGGCCTCTGCGAGCGCGTTCGCGATCAGCAGCCGCTCCAGCCGCTCCACGGCGGCGGGCAGCTCGGCGTCGAGCCAGCCGGCCGGGAGCGTTTCCACGGCCTCGCTGAAGCGCTCAGTGCCCAGTGCGGCGGCCAAGTCCGCACCTCCGATCACGCGGTGGCGCACCAGCGCCTGGCAACGCTCCATCACATTGCGCAGTTCGCGCACGTTGCCGGGCCAGGGGTGGCTCAACAGCCGCTGCGCGGCGTCGGCGGACAGCGCCTTGGGTGCCTCGGGCGTTGCCGCGCGACGCAGGAAATGCTCGGCCAGCGGAATGATGTCGGCCAGGCGCTCGCGCAGCGGCGGCAGGCGGATCGAGAGCACGTCGAGCCTGTAGAGCAGGTCTTCCCGAAAGCGCCCCTCGCGCACCGCGACGGCCAGGTCGCGGTGCGTGGCGGCGATCACGCGCACGTCGACCTTGACCGTCCTGTGGCTGCCCAGCGGCGTGACTTCGCCTTCCTGCAGCGCGCGCAGGATCTTGGCCTGCACGTCCAGTGCCATGTCGCCGATCTCGTCGAGCAGCAGCACGCCGCCGTCAGCTGCGCGAAAGCACCCCGGGCGCTCGCCCGTCGCGCCGGTGAAGGCGCCGCGCACATGGCCGAAGAGTTCGCTCTCGAGCAGCTCCTTCGGAATGGCCGAGCAATTGACGGCCACGAAGGGCCGGTCGGCGCGGGCCGAATGGCGGTGCAGCGCGCGCGCCACCATTTCCTTGCCGGTGCCCGTTTCGCCGAGCACCAGCACCGGCATCGAATTCGCGGCGGCCAGGCCGATGCGCTTGTGCACCTCGCGCATCGCGTGGCCCGGGCCGACCAGTTCGCCGATGTCGTCTTCGTCCACCGGGGAGGGCGACGGCGTCGTTGCGGTCGTCCGCTGCTGCAGCGCCCGCTCGAGCACCTCGCGCACCGCCTCGCGGCTGATCGGCTTGGCCAGATGGTCGAAGGCGCCCAGGCGCATCGCCTCGATGGTGTTGCCCGCACTCGCAAAGGCGGTGAGCACGATCACCGGCGGCAGGTGCACCAGCCGCGCCTGCATGGCGGCGAGCGTCTGCAGGCCGTCCATGCCAGGCATGCGGTGGTCGAGGAACACGGCGTCGAAACGCTCGCGCGCCAGCGTCTCCACCGCTTCGGCGCCGCCGGCCACGGCGATCACGTCGTGGCCCAGGCCCTGCAGCGTCTCGGCCAGCGTGTCGCGAAAGGCGTCGTCGTCGTCGACGATCAGGAGGTGCGCCATGGAATCTCCAGTTCGAAGCGGGTGCCCGGTGCGAGCGGCACATGGTGCAGCTCGCCGCCATGCGCCAGTGCCACCTCGCGCGCGAGCGCCAGCCCGAGCCCGGTGCCGTCGGCCCGACCGGTGGCGAAGGGCTCGAAGAGATGCGGTTGCAGCGACTCGGGCACGCCGGGGCCGTCGTCGTCCACGCGCATCGCCAGCGTGCGCGCATCGGGCTGCAGCGCGGCCAGCGTCACGCGGCCGCCGCGCGGCGCATGGCGCACGGCGTTGTCCAGCAGGTTGTCGATGGCGCGCGCCAGGTGCACTGGGTCGAACACCGCCATCGCGGGGCCTTCGTGCCGCAGTGCGACCTGCACGTCGCTGGTGGCTGCTTTCGCCGCGACGGCGGCTGTGCGGTCCGTGAGCCAGCGGTGCAGGTCGACCTCCTGCGGCGCCAGCGTGACCGGCTGCACCAGCGCGAGCAGGCTTTGCACCAGGCCGTCGAGCCGATCGATCTGGCCGACGATGGTGCGCAGCGCCTCGCCTTGCCGCTCGGGCGTGGCGGCCAGCGCGTTCTCGGCCTTCAGGCGCATCGTCGCGATCGGGTTGCGGATCTCGTGCGCGATGCCGCCCGTCATGCGGCCCAGCGCCGCCAGCCGCTGGTCGCGGCTGCGCTGCTGCGCGGCTGTGCGCAGGTTCGCGCGCGCTTCCTCGAAGCGCAGGCGGTAGCGGTTGAAGCCGTCGACGATGCGGTCGAGCTCCCGCACGCCGGTGCGCGGCAGCTCGGGCATCGCGTCGCCCCCCGCATCGGCCTCTGCCAACCGGGTTTCGAGGCGCTGCACATGGCGCAGCCCGCGCAACAGGATGAAGCCGAGCCACAGCCCCGAGGCCAGCACGACCAGCAGCAGCACCGCCAGCCCGGTGCGCAGGCTCCCCTGCGCCGCCAGCGCACCGGCGTTGGTGCGCGTCATGGTCCAGGCTGCGAGGTCCTTGCCCGGCGCGGAGAGCGGGCAGGCCGAGACGATCAGCGCCTCGCGGCTGCCGCGCACCACATCGGTCTGCGGCTGCTGGGTGCGCGCCGCGAGTTGCGAGAGTTCGACGATCAGCGGCTGCTCGGCGGCGGGCACGTCCCGCTTGACGCCGCTGCCTTCATAGGTCGGGTAGGCATAGGCCAGCAGTCCGCCGGCGCCCTGCCACACGCCGCCTTCGACATGCGGCGCCTCGATCAGCACCAGTTGCAGCAGCACCTGCAGCAGGTCGACCTGCGGCTGCGGGGGCGAGGGGGCGCTCACCGACTTGGCGTAGCGCGCCGCGATCGCGCGGCACGATTGCTCGGTGGCGGCCTGGCCCGCCTCCACCTGCGCGCCCGCACTGCTGCGGTACAGCGTGAGCATCACCACGGCCAGCGCGGCGCACACGCTGAACAGCAGCACCCAGAAGAAGACGAGCTGGCCGCGGAGGGATTTCATGGATGTCGCGATCGTGCCTCTTCTGCAGGCCTCCGCGCGTCAGCCGGAGGCGCGTCCGGCCGTTACCGCAATTCCCGAAGTTCGCGCTTGAGCACCTTGCCGATTGCACTGCGCGGCAGCTCGTCGATGAAGCGAAGGCGCGCCAGGCGCTGCGTCTTGCCCAACTGCTCGTTGGTCCACTGCAGCAGCGCGTCTTCGGTGGTGGCGTCGCCGTCGCGGCGCACCACGAAGGCCACCGGCGTCTCGCCCCACTGCTCCGAAGGCATGCCCACCACCGCCACATCGGCCACCGCCGCATGGCTGCGCAGCACGGCTTCCAGGTCGCTCGGGTAGATGTTGAAGCCGCCGCTGATGATCATGTCCTTCTTGCGATCGAACAGCGTGAGAAAGCCGTCGGCATCGAAGCGGCCCACGTCGCCGGTGCGGATGAAGCGCTTGCCCGTGGCGTCGAACCATTCGGCCTCGCGCGTCTTCGCGGGCTGGCGGTGGTAGCCGGTCATCATGCCGGCCGAGTGGCCCACCACTTCGCCGGCCACCTCGGTGTTGCCCTGCGGGAGTTCGTTGCCTTCCTCGTCGATCAGCCGGATGTCGCTGCCCGGCGCCGGCTGGCCCACCGTGTGCAGCTTGGTCGGGTGCAGGTGCGCCTCGAGGATGCAGGTGCCGCCGCCTTCGGTCATGCCGTAGAACTCGATCAGCCCGCCGGGCCAGCGCTTCAATACATCGGCCTTGAGCGCGGCGTTGAAGGGCGCGCTGGTGCTGAACTTGTACTGGAACGACGAGAGGTCGTGCGCGTCGAAGCGCGGGTGCGCCATCAGCCGCTGGTACTGCACCGGCACCAGCATCGTGTGCGTCACGCGGCGCGCTTCGGCCAGCTGCAGATAGCCGCCGGCATCGAACTTGGGCATCAGCACCACGCAGCCGCCGAAGGCGATGGTGGGGAAGAACACCACCAGCGTGGTGTTGGAGTAGAGCGGCGTCGAGAGCAGCGTGACGGTGTCGGCGCTGTACTCGTACTTGGCGCCGCGCTGCACATGCGACCAGCGCATGCCGTGGCCCTGCACGATGCCCTTGGGCTCGCCGGTGGTGCCCGAGGAATAGATGATGTTGAAGGCCCACGAGGGCTGCACTTCGACGGGAGCGGGTTTGGCGCCGACCGGTGCGAGCCAAGCGGCGAAATCGCGTCCTGCCGAAGAGCCGTCGAGCGCGATGCGCGGAATGCCGCCTTCCTTCGCGGGGCCAGCGACGTCGGCGGCCGAGGCGTCGGTGAAGAGGATGCGCGCGTCGGCGTCCTCGATCATGCGGGCCAAGCTCGCGGGCGTGGAGCCGGGGGCGAGCGGCGCGACCGCGACACCCGCGCGCAATGCGCCGAGGAACACCGCGGCGTAGTTCACCGACGAGGTGGCGCAGACCGCAATGGCGTCGCCGGCCTTGAGGCCGTCGCGCTGCAGGCTGGCGGCGATGCGGTCCATCAGCGCGTCGAGCGCGCCGTAGTTCAGCGCGTACTGCGCGTCCGCGAGCGCGGGGTGATCGGGGGTGTATTGAGCGTGGAGGCGAACCAGGTCGGCAATGGCGCCGAAATCGCGTTCCATGGCGGCTTGAATGGCGGGGTGCGTTTGCAAAATCGAATCCTTCGTCTTGGCCAGCCGGCAGGATAGCGAAGAAGCTTTGCAGCCGGTGAGCCGCGCGCGACGGGTGCGCGCACGCAGTCAGCCACCGCTCAGGGGTGCAGGTCGAGGATCGCAGCTTCTTCAGGAAGGAGCTCCGACATGGGACTACTCGACATCCTCCAAGAGGCCATCGGCAGCGATACCGGCGCGCATGTGGATCAGATCAGCCAGCATGCTTCGCCCGACGCGATCGGCGCGGGGCTCGCGGCGGCCATGCGCTCGGACCAGACGCCGGCATTCGGCGACACAGTGGGGCGGCTGTTCGGCCAGTCTTCGCCGATGCAGCAAGCGGGTGTGCTCAACCAGATATTGGCGACGCTGGGGCCGGCTGCTGCATCGATGCTGGCGGGTGGGGTACTCGGACGGTTGCTGCAGCCGGGGCAGACGCAGCTCACGCCGGAGCAGGCCTCGCAGTTGTCACCCGCGCAGGTGACGGAGATCGCGGCGCATGCGGAAGAACAGCATGCGGGAGTGATCGACGAGGTGAGCCGGTTCTATGCGCAGCACTCGGGGTTGGTGAAGACGCTGGGTGGGGCGGTGTTGGCGATTGCGTTGGCGAAGATGAAGGAGAACGCGACGCGAGGGTGATGCGTGTGGCGGCAGCGAGGTCAACCTCGGGTGCCGGAGCAAATCATCAACCTGCGCGCCACGCCCCAGGCCTGCGCTTGATGCTTTGCGCGATGGTCTTGACCAGATCGCGAAACTCGCTTTCCGTCATGGGCGTTTTGGCGAAACGACCGAAACGCTCGACCTTGAAGATGAGATTGGACGAAGTACCGGGCGGTGCGTTCTTGTCGCCGGGTATGTAGGCCAGATAGCCCCAGTCCTGGTTCTTGTTGGCTTCGTTGTGAATTGGCGGTCCACTGAGAACGCTGCGAGTGATGAGGGCCATGCCGCCAAGCCCCTTTCGCCCGTCTACTGTGATGGAATGAAGCGGACGCACGCGGCCGTCCAACGGCTCTGTGAGCTTGGCCCCGTAAAAGTAGCCTCGTTGCACCGCTTCGTTGACGAATCTTTCGGGATCTATGCTGTCCTCACTCGAAGCGTCCCTATCGCTCAGGTACACCACAATGTCGGGCCTGTCGGTGAGCCGGAAAGAGGCGGCAACATAGGCAGGCTTCTTCTCGCCGGTCATGAAGCCATAGGGCAAGCACACCCCAGGCTTGCCTGGAATCTCGAACGGTGCGCGCGAGCTATGGAGCTTCTGGAAATTTGCGATCGTCTGTTCCGGTGTGCCTTCGAGTTTTCTGCTGGCGGACACCACGTGGTCGCCGGTCAACGCGGAAAAATCAAATTTTCCAAAGTCGTCGACAAAGCCGACGGCATTACCGTTGTTGTAGGGCTGTTGAAAGCGGATTGCCGCCGCTCGCTTTCGCAGCGCAGTTCGATCAGTTCCCGTGGGATCAATCTCATACACCGGATTTTCGTCAAGCCACTTGGCCCGATCAAGCAGAAGATCCTTCTGCCGCTGAATTTCCTTGTTGAGCTTAAGAAGATGTGCTTGCAGATCCGACGTGCTGGTCAAGCTCGAAACATAGATGGACCTAGAGCTTTCACTTGAGTCGAATACGCCGTCGGTTTCCACCAACTGGTACGTCTTCCAGACGCTTACTCCATTCCCAAATCCATAGCCTCCTCCATTCGCGGGCGACATGTTGGGCGGCAGAGTGGCGTACTCGATGTTGCCGGGTAAATCGATGGTTTGATAGCCAAGGCACTCGGTGCGAATGGTCTTGGGCGGTTGCGCAATGACTTGATTCGAAAGCAGCATGCCGAGCAACGCAAGTACCGCAGGACGTGGATTGAAGTGTTCTTGCTTCATCACGTTGATGCGAGGCTGCAGCTCTCTATTTGGCGACCGAATCGGGATACGCCCGGCTGGCCAGCGGGTCGAAGTCGAAGGCCCTGAAGAAATCCTCTTCACGCTTCCAACGCACCGTGCCGTCGGGCGACCCGAAAGCCAGCTGCGCGAGGTCCAGTGGCTCTTCGCGCATGGCCGAGGCGAACCTGGTGTCCCATCCGATGGCTGCCAAGCTGGCCTTGCCTGCCGCGTCGTAGTCCCACACCCGGTACAACAGCTTGTTGTCCTTGAGTTTGAGGCCGACTTTGCCGCGCAGATCTTCATCGTAGAAGCCGCCGTCTTTCTTGTTCAGCCCGACGAAGCCCAGATTGATGGCACGCTTGAGCTTGCCCGTGTTGTCGTACTGTTCCTGGCGGAGCGTTCGGCCGGCCGCCATGTAGAAGCGGTCGCGCGGCTGATGCGCGCCAGCGGGGTAGAACTCGATCAGCTTGATGCCCGAGAGCACCTGTGTCTCGCGCCGACGGTCATGGCGGTACATCTGGTCGACGTCGTCAAGGATCGAGACCGGCACCGGGGGTTTGGTGAAGTAGTACTCGATTGGCTTGCTACTTCCGTCGGTGTACTTCAGCGCGGCGCCGTCGCTGCGGTCTCGCAGACCGATGTTGAAGCCACCGAGAATTTGCGTGACGCCTTTGTTGGAGTCGACGCTTGCGTTGCCACCATGGCGCTCAGGGCTGGGCTTGGGTGAGTCGCGAAACACGATCGACTCGCTCCAGCGACCGTCCTCCTTGCCGTAGTGCCATTGAATCCAGAGGCTGCCGTTTTCGGTCTGGCCACGATCATTCTTGAATGCGCCGTAGCGGAACTTGCGCCACATGTCTCTGGGATCGGGATCGCCAGGCGGGCAAGCATTGGTCGCGGTGGCGGAAACGTACAGTTGCAGCAAGTTCTGATCGTCGAAGCGGAAGCACTGACGCTCATCCGTAGTCACGCGCTCGCTTTTCTCCGGCTCATAAACAGCCGCCGCGAACGTCTCCTGAATCCTTCCCCTCGGGTCATAGAGATAGACCCGCGCGGCTCCCATGACATGCGATCTCAAAAGAGGCGCGACGCTGGCGTTGCGCGACTGGTTCTTCTCGGTCCTGGCGATACTGGCGGGACGAGTGCTTTCGCTGCGCCGGAACCAGTCCTCTTTACGGCAAACGCGCCAGCCATCCTTGCCATCTGGCTCGTAGTACGACACGACGCCTTTGTCTTCATCCTTGGGCAAAGTGCCTGGTCCGCCCTTGGCCTGCATGTCTTGCGGCAGGGATGGTGCGAACGCGGGCGTATCAAGTCCGTTCGCAGGTTGTGACGCAAAGCGCCCTCCCAGGTCTTGCTCGTAGCCGATCAAGACCTTGACACCGTCTTTCGGTGACTCGAGCCAGTTTGATGGGTTATTGCAGGCGGCTTGGCTTGAGCTCGCGCATGCCCATGCGAGCACGAATATCGCGGACCTGCGCATTCGCATCAGTACGAGATGACTTGCACGGGCGTCGTATTAGCCACCGTGCGGCGCAGAGTTGGCTCCCGCACTCTTAACGCATACCGCTGAATACGTCGCCAATGCTCTTGGTGCTCATGATTTGTCGCATCCCTTCTAAATCCATAGGCGGCGGTTGCATGGGCGGCTGAGCGAAAATATAGGCGTCCAAGCGTTCCTTGTTAGTCAGTGCCACACCGTTTCGGTAGAGCGTACGCCAGCGTAGGTAGCCCCAGATTGAACTGGGCTCACGGCTGCCCGTCTCGGTCGGAAGAGTCTTGTCCTTTCGATAGGCAGTCAGATCTTCAAGTTCCTGCTTGGTCAGAGCCGGCGGCGGCGGCGAGAGCATGGGTGCGTAAACAGGTCGGCCTTTGCGCGCCTCTTCTCGTAGGGTATCAAGAAGCGCACGATTTTTGCGTTCCCCCTCCTTGTTAGCTGCATCCTTGGCCTCGAGCTGCGCCATGCGTTCTGTTTGCTTCGCACGCCAAGTCGCCTCGTTGGTCTCGCCCGTCGGTTTGAACCAAGCGCGTGAATCATGGGCATAGTCGTCCAGCAATCGAACAACGGCCGAGGGCAGTGGATCGGGGCTGTTCCAGTGCCGTCGAACGTCCTGCCACTGCCGCACCTTTTCACCCCACACCCAATCAGTAAGGTATGTTGAGACAGAGCTGTTTCTCAAAACTTTGCCCAGCAAAGTGTCCTCGTACAGAGGATTGTCTTCATCCTTCTTGACAGCCTTCCACTCATCTCTCAGTTCGGCGTTTGCAAGCGTCAAGTCGGTGTAGTCCTGTCCATAGTTGAACTGCTTGGCACGCTTGAGAAAATCTTGTGTCTCAAGGGCCTCCGCCCCTGTTGGTCCGAGGCGCAGGCGACGCCAACGCACATAGAGTCCATAGTGGGTTTGCATGGCCGCTGGCGTACTGATGCCATCACCCAACAGCGGTTTGACGGCCGCAACATAGGCATTGAACGCCTCGCGTAACGCTGGCGCTACCTTGAAAGCGTCGCGCATTTCCTGAGTCACACCGGGTGCATTGGGATTCAGCGGTACCCCTGCTGCGACCGCCTCGCGAAACATCTGGCATAGCGGTGCTTGCGAGAGTTTTGCGCTGTCGTCCTTCTTGAGCAATGGGCCGTTTGCGCAGCCGCGTCCTTGCTCGCCAGGAGGGTAGCCACCTCCTACGTCCGAATGAACGCCGGGATAGACCACCTCAATGCCGTTACCTCCAGCGAGATCGAGTGGAAAGGAGCCACGCACTTCATGCCCTGACACCAGATGCACACAGCGTTGCACGTAACCAGGAATGGCCAAGTCTTTGGGGCGCCCCCAAGCGTCATGCCCATCTCTGATCAAAGCGCTTTGCGCCATGCCGACTGAGGCCACGGTATCAAAAATACCCAGAAACGTGACTTCCACCTTAAGTCCGGCCAGCGTGAAGTCAGGGTCAAGCGCATCGGTCAACCAGTTGCAGAATGCGCGTGCTTCCGCCGCACCTCGAGAGAAGCCAAAAACTGAGATGCACAGCCTCTCCAGTTTGGGTTTGCGCTGCACTAAGCTGCTGAGCTTGCTCCACAACTGTTGTCGGCGCTCCCGCAAAATGTCGCCACGCTCCTTGTCCCGAACGGGAGTGACGGTCGTGTCAAGAATGTTCCCGATCTTGGACGTCAGACCCACCTCTCGCAGCATCTGAACTTCACTCTTGCCGAGATTACGAATCGCACCGGGCGACATGTTTATGTCGGCCGACATCTTTTTGACCGTGGCGAGATCGGTTGTACCGAGGGATTCGCTGAAGTTTGATCCAAAGAAGTGTCTATACAGGGAGTCGTGCAATTGCAGTAATGCCCAGTTAATGCGCACCTCACCACCCCAGCCGGCTCCCAATCCTGCATTGGCAGCGGCACCCAAGCCGCTGTCACCAACTTCTTTCAAAAACGGTGTGCCCACCCCCGCGGCGTAGATACGTGCGTTCTCGGCTGGATTTGCGTCAAAGACGTCATAGAGCCGAGCAACATTGCTCTGGCTCTTGTTTGGCGTATCACGCAAGCGATTGTTGTTGGTGCCATCGAAGAAGAAGCCGAAGTGCAGCTCCTTGGTGCATGGCAGGCTGGCGGTCGAAGACTGTCGTGCCAGGCAGAGCGCCTTTTGCACTTTGGTCAAGGCCAATGGATCTTCTCCTATGGACTCCAGAACTTTGCTTGTAGTCATCGCTTAAATCTTTCTTCGTCGTCCTTCGGCGGTGGTGCGACTGCAGCAGGGGCTGGAGGTGGAGAAGGTTGCAATGCAATCGGCAACGTTTCCCAAGCCTCGGGGACGCGCTCTCCTGGGTAGAACTTGTCGTGGCACGCCGGACGTATCAAGCAGTATTGCCGGGGGTTGATAAGTTCTGAATTCGGAAACTTGGGATGTCCTGGGGCGTACTGGGATGCATAAACCTTGATCTGATCGTTTGGCAAAAATGCGACCCAAAAAGAGCCACCACCAAGGCCGCTGTATTGGGGAACATCCACCACCGTGGTGTAGAGCCCCTCGGGCTCCTTGGCATATAGCAGATCGTTACGCCACTTAATGGTGACTTTCAGGCCGGGGCGCCAGACATGGGGGAGTCCGATGCTGGTGGCAACACTATGACCACCCGCGAATGTGCCCACATTGCCTGCCCATTGGTCATTCACGTAGAAAACACCAATTGGAACGCCAGAGTAGTTCAACCCTTCTACTTGCAATCCGATCTCGTCTTCTTTGACAACTGGTTGCACGGACTCCTTGGCATCGCAACCTGCGATTGAGGTGCCAACCAGCAGAATGGCGAACAGTTGGAGCAGCAACGTCTTCAATGCACGGATATTCTGCATGCGTCAAACCACTTCATCTAGGATCAGCCGTTGCTCAGAGAGCGCCGAAATCACGGCACCATAGAGCTTTGCGTCGTGAAGATCGATGGTCGTCGGCAACCGTTTCAACGCGTCTTCAATGCACGCATGCGCAATGGAGACCCGCCCGTGCAACTGGCCGAACAGATCGGGACGCCGCACGATGTTGAAGAGCAGGGCATCCGGTAGTGCCATGCGTTGCAACCGTTGATGCTGGTGATTGTCCAACTCGTAGGGCTTGGTACTTGATGCCGTCTGTGACGACGTACCGGGCACAGATACGAGCCGCCCATCGCGCCCGGGGTAGTGCCAGCACCTCATTCCCGCCAGAAGCCGCTCGCGCTGAAGGGGGGTGAACACCTCGAGTAGCGCGTGCAATGATCGAGTGTCCGCCAGGCGCAACATCCAAGCCTTTTCGTCCGATGTCACTGCTTCCATCTGCTGCTGCAAATGCAGAGCGAGCATCTCGAAGGGTAAGTCGGAGGCAATGATGCTCAGCATCGGCTTGCCGCTGGTCAGGCGCAACAGTCGTTGGAGCAACGAGAGCCGTTCACTATCCTTCGCAGGAAGCACTAGTAGCGTCGGCGCGATAGCATCGAGGCCTAGGCCGCTATACAAATTTGCATAAAGAGAGACGCAAGGCTGTTCGCTGGGCGCCTGTTTCAATTGCGACGCCAGTTCCGGAGCAAACGCCATGTCCAGCAGCGCGTAGGTCCCAGAGGCGATTGGCTCTATTGCCAATTGTTCCTGGATCAGACTGGCCGAGTCGTGCTGTGGCGGATCAATTAGTTCCACGCTAGCCATTTTTCGCCGCCAATGCTTGTCCCGATTGCATGGCATGGAGAAGACATTCCACGCACACGCTACTTGGAAATTGCGGGAACGGATAGCTCTGCTGCACCGGTCCCGCCAGCTTCCTCTGCATAGCGTGATAGGTAATCTTCCCCGGACACTCGAACGTGATGTCCCCGTTCTGCAGTGTGATCGACGCGCCCTGCGCAGTGGCGAAGCGAATCTTTTTTTGCGCCGCAAACTCCACCGTCTTGTCCGTACTCGCAATCTTCAGCGCATCCTTGGCTTGCACCCGAAGCTCATCGTGCTGCGCCTGAAAGTCCAGGTCGTCACTGCCCGCGATGATCGACAGGCCCGCCTCGGCATCCGCCTTCTGCGCGCCGGCCAGCAGACCGATGGCTTGTCCGCTATGGACTCTCAACACATCAGCCAACGCAAGGTTGATATCCCCCCCGCTGGCCAACGTGGCAGTCTCCCCAGCCACCATCTGCAGCTGCTGCCCCGCCACCATCGCCAGGCCACCGCGCGCAGCCAGCGCAACAACCGCATCAGTCGTATGCGGCACCTTGCCGTCGCCGGTCGCAATGGACTTGTCCGACGCATCCGAATAAGCCGAATCCAGCGCATCGCCAGTCACCATCCCGCTCGCTGCATGCAGCATCGCCGCATACGGCGCGCGTTCCTTATCGAGCTGCGAAACGTTGGCCTTGTCAGCACCGATGTGTCCAGCGAGCTGCACGGTCTCGTGCTTCATCGCGGCTTCGCTCAGCGCCTGCCCCAACTGCTGCACTTGCTTGAGCAGCGCCATGCCAGGGGCGAAGTCGCCCACAGGCTCAAGCTGCTTGCCGCCGGCACCGCGGTACGTGCTCAGCAACACACCCTTGCCGCCGCGCAACGCCGCATACCCATCGGTGCGAAGCTCAAGTCCTTGCCCGCGGAAGCTGCCGCGGAAGTTGTCCGCCTGATGAATCAGATGCCCGAGGTTCAACTGGCTGTGTGCCGTGCTCGCATGCAGTTGCACGCGCAGTTGCTGGTTCGAATCATCGAACACCAACTGGCTGAACCCTTCACCGCCGAACTCCTTGGTCTTGAAGCCACTCAGCGCCGCCGCATTGCGATGACCCTTGTCATCCGCACTGGCACCGTGCCAGGCCGGTGCGTGGCCCGCCGCGAGATTGGCTTGTGCGCTCGGCGACCCGTTGCGCGCCTGCGCAAAGACATCGCTCCCCTGACCCTGGCCTGAGCCTTCCTGATTGCGCGATGCGCCCCCAGGCGTAGCCTCGATGCCGCCATCGCCGCGCCCGTTGTACAGCGCCCCGACGATCACCGGCTGGTCGACATCGAGGTCGACGAACTTCACCAGCACTTCCTGCCCGATGCGCGGCAGCCACTGCCAGCCCATGCCGGGACCTGCCTGCCGCTGCGCCACGCGAATCCATCGCGTGCTGCGGTTGTCCTGTGCGTCGCCGCCGTTCTCGGTCGTGTTGTTCTGCCAGTGGAATCGCACGCGCACATCGCCGCGATCATTGCAATACAGCTCGTCCGCGCCGTTCGGCGAAGTCTCGCCCGAGGGGCCGATCACGATCGCGCTGTGCACGCCGCTGGCCGTGGGCTTGGCATGCAGTCGCGCGCCGTCGGCTGCTGCGAGCACGGGCCGCCACGGACGATCCACATGCACGGCCGAGAAGCTGTTGGCGTAGCCGAGCGTTTTCGCCGCGGCAAGGCTCTGCGCCTGCGGGCGGGCATCGTTCGCCTCGTCGTGCGCACTGCCCGTGGCCGTCGGCACCAGCCCGAACACATCGTCTTCGGCAGTGACGGATGCACAGGGCCTGTCGAATACCAAGTGCTCCGACAGATCGCCCAACTGCGCAGCAATCGATGCCACCGTGTCCTTAGGCAGATTGTTGATGCCCACATGCTCGACGGTGTCCAGCAGCAGCGCGGGCTTCGCCTGCAAACCAAGCGCAGGCGCGTCGTCGACTTCGATGCGCGTGCCCGCGCGCAGCGTGCGCACGGTGCTGTGGCCAAGCATCACGTCGGCGCGGCATTCGGCCGCTTCCATCATCAACCCGGCATAACGTTCGAGCGTGCGGTTGCTGTCCCAGCCGCGGCTGCGGTCGTTCAGGCCGAGTACGTCGTCGTACTCGATGCGCGGCGCGTTCTTGCCGCCGACCGCAAATCGCGCGGCGGCACTGCCCGCCAACTGGCGTTTGCCGTCGACGTTCCACGCGCTCAAATGCACCTGCGCGACCGACTGCCGCATGCGGCGCACCAACGCCTGCACCGCATCGCTGCGCTCCTGCGAACTCTTGCGATGAAAGCGGATGGGCGAACCCGGGTCTGCGGGCTGTGCATCGTTCGCCGAGAAGATCACGAGCTTGTGCCCCAGGGGCGCCTTCTCGTCTTCCTCGATGCGCCAGGCGAGTCCCTCTTCGGTCAGCAGGCGCGAGAAGAAATCGAAGTCGCTCTCGCGGTATTGCGTGCAGTAGGTGCGAACGGGCGCGTCGGCGAGAAAGCCGCTCACCTCGGAAGAGAAAGCCCAGCTGCCCGCATCGGCATACGGCGCAAGCACGCGTTCGATGATGTCGGCCACCGAGCGTTGCTGGAACACCTGGCTGCGCCCTTGCTGCGTGGCCAGCCAGATCCATGGCACGAGCGTGAGTCGGTAGCGCGCAAGGCCGCCGTCGGAGCCGAGCGACTCCACCGCGCGGATCAGGCCGGTGCGTTTGCCGGTCGAGCCGTTGGCGAGCACGGTGACCAGCGTAAGAGGCTGATCGATCATCGACGAGAGCGCGAGGTCAGCGCGCAGGCTCAGGCAGACGATGCGCATCTCGAACGGCTGCGACACGGCCTCGCGCTGCACCCAGCCTTCGACGCGCAGGGCGTCGATGCTGGCGTTCGTTGTGGAAGCGCCTGGAACCTCGAGACGGTAGAGCCGGTTGGTCTGGCTGAGCTCGGCCCAGAGCGCGCTGCGGTCAGCGGATGGCATCGTGATTCGCGTCGGCACAGGGGCTCATGGTTTGCATCGCTGGCCGGACTTGCAATCTGCCGCGACCTCGGCCAGCGCCGATGGTTGAGGCGCGGGGTCTGGTGCCTTGCTGCGCCTGAGCAGGGCAGTCAGCAGGTCGGTGTCGGGATCGGGCTTGCTGGGGCGCGATGCCGTCTGCACGGTGTTGTTGGTGCGCTTCGGTGTCTTCGATGTATTGGCCGCAGTCTTGACGGGCTTGCCGTTGGCCGCGCGCACAGGCTGCTTCGACGAAGCGGCTTGCGTTGGCTTCTTTGCGACTGCAGCCATCGTCGTCTTCTCTGCGCGCGGCGGATTTGTTGTGGCCGCGGTCCGCGCCGACTTGCCCGAAGGCGGAACGACCATGGGTTGCGCGCCGATCGCAGCGAACGGCGTGGATTGCTGTTGTTGCTGCTGCTGTTGAGAAGGCGAGGACGTGTCGCCCTCGACGATGCGCGCGGTTGCCGGTTCGGGCGCAGCGGGTGTCGCTGCACTGGCGGGAGCGGGTATCTCCGGCGCTGGCGGCGCAGCGGGCGCAGCCTCGACGGCCGGTGCAGGTTTCGCTGGCGCAGCAGCAGCGATGTTCACCGATGCATCGGCGCGTTTCGATTGCAACTGGTAGGTCGTGGCACCCGCAACGCCGATCAAAAGCGCGAGTGAAGCCCACACGCTCGGTCGCTTGAAGAAGGACCGTGCACCGCTCTCGCGGCCGCCGAGCTGCGCGAGCACGCGCGTGGATTCCGCGTTGGATGTCGTCGCAGACGATGCGTCTGCGGCGGGAGTGCTCGAACCAAGCAGGCTCGGCCGTCCCTTGTTGTCGTCTGGCGCGCCCATCATGGATGGGTGGTCCCGAAAGCAGGCATGTTTTTTCTCCCCGCGGCTTATGGTGTGACCGACGCAACGTTGCAACTTGGATGCAGTTGTTGCGTGCGAGTGGTTCGAAGCGTTGTGCGACTCATACAATGAATTGCACTTTCCGAACACCGTTGATCTTCTTCGCTCTCTTTTGTTATTTTGCCTTGATGGTGGCTGCGCTTGCCATCTTCTTGTTCCCTTCTTTTCGTGAGCGTGTGTTGCGAGCCACGATCACTTTGACGACTTCAATTGGAGTCTTTTTCATCAAGATCGGCCATCGATTCGGTCTGGTGTCCGAAGCAAGTTTTCAGTTGGTGCGCGATGGTGGTTTGGGTGTGCGTACTTTTGCCGTACGTCATCGTTATCTGTTGTTGTCGGGCATGGGCTTGCTCGTCATTCCGGTGTTGTTGAGCGTGGCCTTCGGAACCGGACGCGTCCTGTTTTTCGATGACTGGGCCACGACAAGCGATCCGAAGATCGAGGCGCTTCTCAAGGGCGAGCAGCTCGTGCCGCCGCCTGCGCTGCCTCCTGAAATCTTCGCGACCGCAGAGGTCGAGCAGGTCCGTCCGCTCACCAAGGAAGGCAGTCGAGACTGGGCTGTGCTCGATGCGGATTTCCGCAATCGCCTGTTGCTGGTCTACAAGATCATGAAAGAGAAACACGGCTACGACCTCGCGTTGCTCGAGGGTTATCGCAGTCCCGAACGGCAGGCCAAACTCGCCGCGTTGGGCAACACGGTGACGCTCGCCAAGGCGAATCAAAGCTATCATCAATATGGACTTGCGGCAGACAATGCGTTCTTTCGCAATGGCAAGCTGGTGATCTCGGAAAGAGACCCGTGGGCCATGGAGGGCTACCGTCTTTATGGCGAGGTGGCCGAGTCCGTAGGGCTTGTGTGGGGTGGTCGTTGGTCTTCAATCAAGGACTACGGTCACGTGGAGTACCGCAAGCCCGGTTTCAAATTGCCACGCGACTGAATGCCGGAACGGCATCGGTTGCATCGACAAACCAACGAGGCAAGCAAGGGGGAGTTCGAATGGAAGAGGATCAACCCGCAGCGGACAACGATCGTCCGTGGATCGTCCTGCACGACAAGACAGACCACGGCGGCATCGTGATCACCGCATCCGAGAACACGAGCATCGACGAGCGCCGCGTGGCCCGCATCGGCGACCTCGTGTCCTGCCCGCGGCCCGGCCATGGCATCAACCCCATCGTGACCGGCAGCCGCTACGTCATGCTCGACGGCCGATACGTTGCGCGGCACGGCGACAAGGCCCGGTGCGGCTGCACGCTGCTGTCCAGCCAGATCGCTTCCGCGTCCGAATGACAAAGGCCACATCGTTGGCTGCAGGCATGGCATGCGGCATCGCGTCTGCGTGCGTCGCCGCGTGACAAAGGCATCGACGAACTCCTGATGCTGGCGCGACTGGTCAAGCCCACCCTCTTGTTCTCCGCCGTGTTCATCACGGTGTGGGTGATCGTGGTCGTCTACTGGAGCTACACCGCGCGCATGCCGAGCACGAGCGACATCGCGCTCTACCTCGTCGTGCTGCCGCTGGCGCTGGTGGTGTTCTATCTCTTGCTGCGACGCATCTTCACCGGGGCACCGCCTTCCGCTGCATTGCCTTCGGCTGCGCGCGGTGCATCCGCTGCAACTGGTGGTGCCGCATCGACGGGGGCAGCAGCCGACGTGCAGCAAGAACGCCTGCAGGTGTCCGTGCTCGCATTCGCTCTTCACACGCCGCGCGGCAACGATGCTGACGCGGTGGCCGCCGCCGTCGGCCAGGCGCAAGCGCCCGAGCTGGTTCCGGAACTGCGGGACGGCGAAGGCTTTCCCCTTCTCGCGGGCTGTGTCGCCGGCCTCGACGCCAACGAACTCCGCGAACACCTGCGCGAATCGCTGCGGCCCGCGCCAGAGGCCTTCGATGCAGATGCGCTGACCGACGATCGGTTGCGCGCCATTCACCTGATGTCCGACGTGCTGCAGGAGCTGCTCGCTTCGGCGACCGACGCGCTGCTGAATGCCGGCGATGCGCTCTCGGTGCGCGCGCCCGGGCGTTTCGTGTCGAGCGGAGCGATCGTCCCTGGCTCTGCGACTGCGCCGCAGTTGTGCATCTCGCTGCTGTTGCCGGGCGCATGGAGCGAGAGTGAGCGTGCGATCGCCACGCAATGGGTGCAGCAATTGGCGCGCGAAGCCGACCCCTCGCAGCACTGGACCGTGGACTGCTTCAAGAGCGAAGCCGGCGTCTCCGCGATGGCGCTGCTCGATCGCATCAACCTCTCGCTTCACCGCGAACAGCGGCCTGCATTGTGGATGGCGTTGGCCGCCGACTCCGCGATTTCCAGCGAGTGCATCGCCCGCTGGGAAGCCGAAGGCCTGCTTCATTCCGCTGCGCGCCGCAACGGTCGCGTGCCCGGCGAAGCGGCCGCGGGCCTACTGTTGGCGCGCGCCGGCGATGCCCTGTTCGCGCAGCCGCACGCCGTGGTGCTCTCGCGCAGCGCGAGCGGCCAGCGTGACGAGTCCGCCGACACCGCGCGCATGCCCGACGCGAGCTTGCTCGACCTCTTTGCCCAGCGCCTGCTGTCGGCTTCGGCACTGCAGCCCGACACCATCGACTGGGTCGTGAGCGATGCCGACCACCGTGCGAGCCGCGTCACCGAGGTGGCCCAGCTCGTGCAGGAACGGCTGCCGCACCTGCCTTTCGAAAACAACCTTTCCGTCTGCGCGAGCCTGGGCTATCTCGGGGCCGCAGCCGACATGACTGCCGTGGCACTCGCGTGTCACCTCGCCGTGCGAGATTCACGGCATGTGCTCGCGCTTTCCGTGCAGGACGCGCGCGCCCGGACGGCCATGCTGGCCGGCCCCGCGAGCCCTGTGCCACAAGCTACCTAACCGGACCGATTCCAGAAACATCTATGCGGCGATTCTTCAGTTTCCTGGCCGATCCGCGCACCCTCTCGGTGATCGGCGCCATCGCGCTCGGCGCGTTCCTCCTGATCGGCGCGCAGACGCTCGAGATCGGCGCGATCTGGGCCGTCGGCATCTTCGTCGTGCTGCTGCTCCTGTGGCTGCTCGTGTGGTTCATCCGGCGCATGCGCACCCGCGCGGCCAACCGCAAGCTGGGCGACATGCTCGAAGACCAGGCCGATGCCGCCGTGCGCGACAGCGATCCCGAGCGCAAGGCCGAGATCGACGAGCTGCGCGGGCGCATGGTCGAGGCGGTCAAGACCATCAAGACTTCCAAGATCGGCCAGATGTCGGGCAGCGAGGCGCTGTACGAACTGCCCTGGTACATGGTCATCGGCAACCCGGCGGCGGGCAAGAGCAGCGCCATCCTGAACTCGGGCCTGCAGTTCCCGTTTGCCGACAAGGGCAACGCGGTGATCCAGGGCATCGGCGGCACGCGCAACTGCGACTGGTTCTTCACCACCGAAGGCATCGTGCTCGACACCGCCGGCCGCTATTCCATTCACCAGGAAGACCGCAAGGAGTGGTTCGGCTTTCTCGACCTGCTCAAGAAGTACCGGCCGAAGGCGCCGATCAACGGGATCATCATCACGGCGAGCATTCCCGAGCTGATCGGCAGCCGGCCCGACTTCGCCATTCAACTCGCGAAGAACCTGCGCCAGCGCATGCAGGAGCTGACCGAGCGGCTCGAGGTGTTCGCGCCGGTCTACGTGATGTTCACCAAGGCCGACCTGATCACCGGCTTTGCGGAGTTCTTCGGCGACAGCGACAAGATGGAGCGCGACCGCGTGTGGGGCGCGTCGTTGCCTTACGACGGCGATGAGAAGCAGGACGCCGTTGCCCTGTTCGACAAGCGTTTCGACGAGCTCTACATGGGCCTGAAGGAAATCAGCGTCTCGCATTTCGCGAGCCATCGCAGCAGCGACCCGTCGCCCGAGTTGCTGATCTTTCCGCTCGAGTTCGCGGCCATCAAGCCCGCGCTGCGCGCCTTCCTGGCCACGCTGTTCGAGAGCAACCCGTTCCAGCACAAGCCGGTGTTCCGCGGCTTCTACTTCACCAGCGCATTGCAGGAAGGCACGATGCGCAGCCTCTCGACCGAGCGCATCGCCAAGCGCTTCGGGCTCACGCTGAACAACGCGGCCACCAAGTCCAAGGAAATCTATTCGCAGAATGGGTTCTTCCTGCGTGACCTGTTCTCCAAGGTGATCTTTGCCGACAAGAAGACGGTGCGGCAGTTCTCCAGTCCGGTGAAGGCGCGCGTGCGCTATGTGAGCTTCTTCGCTTTCGTCGCCGTGCTGGGCCTCCTGCTCGGCGGGTGGACCTGGTCGTACCTGGGCAACCGGCAACTGGTGGAGAACGTGCAGGCCGACCTCGACAAGGTGGTCAAGCTGCAGGCCAGCGACAACGGCCTGCGCACGCGCTTCGAGGCGCTCGGCATCCTGCAGGACCGCATCGAGCAGCTCGAGAAATTCCGCAACGACCGGCCGCTGTCGCTCTCGCTCGGCCTCTACCAGGGCAACCAGCTCGAGGACAAGCTCGTTGCCGAGTACTACGGCGGCGTCAAGCAGCTGATGCTGGCGCCGGTGTCCGACAACCTGCAGGCGTTCCTGCGCGAGGTCAACGCGCATCCGGAGCGCCTGAAGCGCGCCGATGCGGCGGGCAACCCTGCCGCGCCGGTTGCGGTCTCGGCCGCCACGCCGGCGGCGCCGCCGGCCGCGGAGAGCGGTGGCCTGTATGCGGGGTCGTCGCCGGCCGATGTGCAGGACGCCTACAACGCGCTCAAGACGTATCTCATGCTGTCCGACAAGCGGCAGGTGGAGACCGCGCACCTGACCGATCAGATCTCGCGCTTCTGGCGCGGCTGGCTCGAGAGCAACCGCGGCGACATGCCGCGCGCGGCGGTCATCCGCGATGCCGAGCGCATGATCACCTTCTACCTGCGCCGCGTGGGCGACGACAACTGGCCCGCGCTGGCCGACACCAACCTCGCGCTGGTCGAGCAGACGCGCGACAACCTGCGCCGCGTGGTGCGCGGCATGCCGGCGCGCGAACGGGTCTATGCCGAGATCAAGGCGCGCGCCTCCACGCGCTTCGCGCCGATGACGGTGGCGCGCATCCTGGGTGCGACGGCCGGCGCCGAGAGCGAAGGCACCATCGCCGGCAGCGTCGCCATCTCGGGCGCCTTTACGCGCGAGGCCTGGCAGCAGTACGTGGACGATGCGATCCGCGATGCCGCCAACAAGGAAACATCGAGCAAGGACTGGGTGCTCAACGTCGCGGGCAACGACGACCTGACGCTCGAAGGCAGCCCCGAGCAGATCCGCAAGACGCTCGCCACCATGTACAAGCTGGAGTACGCCAAGGAGTGGCAGCGCTTCCTGCAGGGCATCGCGGTCAAGGACATGGGCAGCTTCGAACAGGCCGTGGTGGCGATGAACCTCTTGGGCGATCCGCAGAACTCGCCGATCCGCAAGGTCTTCGACACCGTCTACGACCAGACCTCCTGGGACAACCCCTCGCTGGTCAACGCCGGCCTGCAGCAGGCGCGCACCGGGGCGCTCAACTGGTTCAAGAACCTCTTCAGCCGCGCCACGCCGTCGCAGGTGAACGTGAACATCGACGCGAGCGGCAACCGCACCGAGATTCCGATGGGCCCGATCGGCCGGGAGTTCGCGGGCGTCGCGCGACTGGTGGTCGAGCGCGACAACACTTCGCTCCTGCGCGGCTACCTCGCCACGCTGTCGAAGCTGCGCGGACGCTTCAACCAGATCAAGAACCAGGGTGATCCCGGACCAGGCGCGCGCCAGCTCATGCAGCAGACGCTGGAGGGCAACGGCTCGGAGTTGGCCGACGCGCTCAAGTACGTCGACGAGCAGATGCTCACGGGCATGGACGCGTCGCAGCGTCAAGCCCTGCGGCCCCTGCTGGTGCGGCCGCTGCTGCAGGCCTATGCGGTGACGATCCAGCCGACGGCGGTGGAGGTCAACAAGATCTGGAGCGCGCAGGTGCACCAGCCGTTCCAGCAGTCGCTCGCGACCAAGTACCCGTTCGCCGCGGGCGCCAAGATCGAGGCTTCGCCTGCGGAGATCGCGCAGTTCTTCGGACCCGAAGGCGCCATCGGCAAGTTCGTGACGACGACGCTGGGCTCGCTGGTCATCCGCCGCGGCGACCTGCTCTCGCCGCGCGCCTGGGGCGACCAGGGCCTCACGCTGAGTCCCGATTTCGTGAACGGTTTTTCGCAATGGGTGGCGCCGCTCTCGGGCGCCGCGGCTGGCGGCGGCAGTGCCGCGCAACCGCAGACGCTGTTCCAGATCCTGCCGCAGCCCGTGTCGGGGCTCACGGAATACATGGTGGAAATCGACGGCCAGCAGCTGCGCTACCGGAACACGCCGCCGCAGTGGTCCAACTTCGTCTGGCCCAACGCACAGGGCTCGCCGGGCGCGCGGATCACGGCTGTTACCTTCGACGGGCGCACCGTCGAGCTGATCAACGAGCCGGGCAACTTCGGGCTGGAGCGCCTGCTCAGCACGGCCCAGCGCACGAAGCTGCCAGACGGCAGTTTCGAGCTCACCTGGGCGCGCGACAACGCGAGCGTGACCGTCAAGCTGCGCGTGGTCCAGAACACGCAGAGCGGCCCGACCAACGATTCGCCGCAGGGCAAGGGGCTGCGCGGCACCGTGCTGCCGTCGTCGGTGGCGGAGATCGGCGTGCCTGCGGCATCGCGCGCAACGCCTGCGACAACGGCACCGGCACAGGGAGTCGGCAAATGAGCGCATTGCAGACACAACAGCTGTGCTACTTCGGCAAGTTGCCCGGCCGCGGCGACTTCGTGAAAGGGCTCTACAACCCGCAGCTCATCAAGGTGTTCGACAACTGGTTGTCGCAGACCATGGAGATGCTGTCGGAAGACCCGCGCTGGAAGATCATCTACGACAACGCGGCGCCGATTCATTTCGTCTGCCTCGGCTCGCGCAGCCGCGTGGCCATTGCGGGGCACCTGAAGGCGAGCCGCGACGAGTCGTCGCGCCGCTATCCGTTCCTCGCGGCCACCTCGGTGGAGGTCGACGAGGCGCTCGATTTCATGCGCGGCGCGCCGATGCTCGTCGGCCCCTACTGGGACCGGATGGCGGTGCAGGTCAACGCGCTCACCGAAGGCACCGACCTCGACAGCGAGTTGAAGCGCTTCGAGGCGCTCGATCCGGCCATCGAGACGGGTTTCAAGAAGTCGGCCTCGCGCGCGGCCTATGCGGCCTTCACGCGCGACACGAGCCTCTTGCGCATCGAGCAGATGCTCAACTTCGACGGCCACAAGGTGTCGCTGCGCCGCGCCATCCTGGCGCTGGGCCTCCTGCTGCAGCCGGTGATGGCCAGCGCGGTGTCGCACCTTGAGAAAGGGCTCACGCTGCCGCTGCCGCGCGACCCGGTCGACCGCTCGCTGATCGCCACCTTCTGGCTCGAGCTGGTGTCGCAGTTCCTCGCCAAGGCCGATTTCGAGCTGGTGCTGATGGCCACCGAGATCGACGGTCGCTCGCGCCTGGTGATCGGCTTCAACGGCCTGTCGCCGCGCAGCCTGCAGAGCGTGTGGCATCCGCAGGTCTACACCGAGCACAACATCGACATCGACAACCCGGAGTGGGTCGAAGACACCATCCACAGCAACTACGCGATGTTCAAGCTGGTGAGCTACTTGGACCAGCCGCAGCTGCCGCTGGACATCGTGCTCACGGCTTTTCGCGAAGTCTTCATCGGGGAATGACGGTCATGAAAAGTTATTTGCGCGTTCTGTCGCTGGCCCTGGGCCTCGCATTCGTCGGCGCCGTGCAGGCCCAGACGGCAGGCGCCCCCGGCGCCCTGGTCGAAACCACGCCCGCGGCCGCCGGCAAGGGCGAGCAGGTCGTGGCCGGTGGCCAGGTGCCCGACGAGGCCACGCGCGTCGCCGTCATCGAGGCGCTGCGCCGTATCTACGGCCCGAGCGGCGTCATCGACAAGATCGAGGTGGTGAACACCGTGAGCATGCCGGCCAACTGGGCCGCCAACGTGCAGCGGCTGATCACGCCCGCGCTCAAGGACATCCATCGAGGGCAGTTCCAGATCGAGGGCACGCAGATGGCGCTGAGCGGCGAGGTCGGCAACGAGGCGCTGCGCCAGAAGATCGTGAGCGACATGGCCAATTCGCTCAACCCGACCTACACCATCAAGAACAGCCTGCGCGTGCCGGTATCGGAGCAGATCACGGTCGACCAGGCGCTGGCCAACCGGACCATCGAGTTCGAGCTGGGCAGCGCCACGCTCACGCGCAAGGGCCGAGACATCCTCGACGAAATGGCGCCGATCCTGCAGAAGCTCACGAACAAATCGGTGGCGGTGGTCGGCCACACCGACAACGCCGGCAGCCGGGCGTCGAACCTGGCGCTGAGCCAGTCGCGCGCCGAGGCGGTGAAGGGCTACCTGGTGGGCAAGGGCATCGATCCGATGACGCTCACGACCTCGGGCGTCGGCCCGGACCAGCCGGTGGCGAACAACGCGACCGACGAGGGCCGCTCGCGCAACCGGCGCATCGAGTTCCGGGTCGGGCGCACCTGACGAGCAAGCGCCTGGCGACCCGTGTTCGCGGGTTGCTCAGCGCGACTCGTCGTCGTTCTTGGGCAGGTCGAGCAGGTCCACCAGCTGGGCCAGTTCCTGCTCGTTCTTGATCACATTGCGCAGCCACGCGTGCAGCGGCATGTCGGCCCAGCGCGCGGCCTTGTTCGCCATGTAGGCGGCGGGGCTCGAGGGCTCGGTCTTCTCGAAATACGCTGCCACTTCCTTGAGCTGGGCGATGGCTTGCGCGCGGCTGTGGATGCCGGGCGGCAGCGCGGCAGGCGCCGCCGTCGGCGTGTGATGGTGTGGCACCACGGCATCGAACACCGGCTCGATGCGCGAGGGCGCGGGCGTACCGGTGGCCGGTGCCGCTGCAGGTGCCGTCGGCGCACCGCTGTCCATCGGCACGCCGGCTTCGCGCGCGAAGCGCTCGACCGTCTGGCGGATGGCTGCGGCCGCATCCTTGGCGGCACGGAAGCTCGGGCCGTTGGAAGCGGTGCGTTCGTCGAACACCGCCTCGAATTCGGCCATCGCCTGTTCGCAGGCCTGCACGTCGCGGTGCGTCTTCTGCAGGAACTTCGCCGGCGTGGCGCGGCGGATGCGATCGAACTGCTCGACCGTCACCTTGTTGCGCTGCAGCTCGTCGGCCTGCGCGGGCGTGCGGCGGATGCTCTGGTCGAGCGCGAGTGCGGTCTCCCAGACCAGCGCGCCATAGCCGGTGTGGGCATCGCTCACGATGGGCGCGCGCTGCAACAGCTCGACGGAACGCCCGATCAGCCAAGTGACGTTGCCCACGCGCATCTCGATGTCGCTGCCCTCGGGCAGCGGGTGCAGTTGGTCCCAATACTGCTGGCACAGGCCGGTGAGCAGCCGGTAGCCGTCGGCCAGGCCCTCGAAGCCGCGCTGGCTGGCGGCTGCATCGGTGAGCCACACGGCCAGGCGCAGGTCCTTGGTGGATTCGCGCAGCAGCTTCTCGCACTCGGAAATCACGAAGGGCCAGTTGGCCTCTTTCAGCTCGATGACCCACTCGCCCTGTTCGAGCGACGGGTCGTCGTGCTTGCGTGCCTCTTGAATGGCGTCGAACTGCCGCGAGAACAGCATGTCCTCGCCGCAGGGCGAGGCTTCCGAGATCGGGGCCAGCAAGGCCGGCAGGTCGAGCCGCGTCGTCATGGCAGCGAAATGGTCAGGTTGGCCTGGCGCGGGCCGAGCTTCACGATGTCCTGGTAGCTCGCGAGCGTGCCCTGCGTGGTGCTGCCGATGTGCGCCGACAGGCCGATGAAGCCGAGCAGCCCGATCAGCGCGAACAGCGCGGCCACCACCCATTGCGGCGCCTCGCGCTTGAGCGAATGCGAGATCAGGTCGGGCAGCGGCCAGTGCGGCGCGAAGGGCGTGCGCTTGCCGCGGGCGTTGGCGATCTCGTCGCCCACGCGCGCGGTGAGGTAGGCCAGCTTCTCGGTGCCGTCGATGGCGTACTTGCCCTGGAAGCCCAGCAACAGGCACATGTAGAACACCTCGAGCGTCTGGATGCGCGCGGCGCCGTGCGCCCGCTCGACCTCGAGCATGTTGAAGAAGTTCTCGCCCGCGAGCTGGTCGCCGAACAGCGTGAGCTGCAGCGGCCGGCGTTCCCACTCGGAGCGGATCGCGAACTCGGGCGCCGAAAGCACGAACTCGTCGATGGTCGCGCAGAAGGCGTACTTGGCCGCATGGATCTGCTCGGCCGTGGCATCGAGCTTGCGTGCGTTGCGCTCGAACTCGCCCAGATAGTTGCGGATGCCCGCGAGGAACTGCTCGGTGGTGGCGGGCTGCTGCTTCTTCTTCAAGAGGAACAGCATCACGAAGCCGTCGTACAGCAGGTCGAGTAGGCTCGCATCGGCGTCGGGGGCGGCGCCCGCGGGCGTGAACGACGCGGCGGGTGCGTCGGCGCCGAGCAGGGAGGGGGCCTTGTTGATGGTGGTGTTCATTGCGATCAGAAGATCAGCCGGTCACGGCAATCAGTTCGAGCTGCATGTCGGGAATGCCGGCCGGCGCATAGATGGTGACGCTCTGCGCCTGCAGCATGCGGTCGTACAGCTGGCTCTTGCTGTCGATGGAGAAATAGCAGGCGCCCGCGCGGATCGGAATGGCCGGCGGCACCTGCGGTGCGTAGACGATGCGCACGCCCGGCATGGCCGAGAGCACCAGCTTGTCGACGTCTTCGGGCGCGCCGATCTTGAAGCGCTGAGGCACCGCTTCTGCCAGTTCGGCGGCCGGCATGCTGGCGGTGACCGACATGTAGAACACCGTCTTCTCGTCGATCTTTCCGGAATCCAGGCGCCCGAGGTAGAAGGCGTTGCGCGTCTCGGTAAGTGCGATCGCGAAGTAGCGCGTCGAGATCACCGTGTCGAGCAGGTCGCGCACGATGCGGTCGAGCTCGGCGAAGGCGGGGCCGGGCTTCTCGTGGTCGTACACCGGCAGGTCGTTGAGCGAGTAGGTCTTCGCGAAGGTCATCAGCGCGCCGGCCAGGCTCAGCAGTTCCTGGAACAGCCGCTCCGGATGCAGCGACGGGTGATGGAACAGGTGCGAGAGCGAAGCGAACGCCGAGTTGGCCGTGTGCAGCAGCCAGAACGAGGCGATGTCGCCCGAGCGGAACTCGATGATGTTCTTGCTCGGCTCGCGGTGGATGCCGTAGAGCGAGTTGACCTTGGCCTGCAGCACGTCGAGCAGGCGCCGCAGTTGCTGGAAGATGGTGGCCGAGGCATCGATGGAGGTGCACGGCGGCACGAAGCTGCGGTCGATCTCGAAGCCGCCCGCGGCGGTGCGGCGGATGCGGATCACCGGGATCGACACGAACTGCTCGCGCGGCTCGGTGTCGGCCAGGAGCTTCACGCTCTTGCGCAGGAACACCACCTCGGCGCTCACCGCGTTCGTGTAGAGGTCGAGCGATTGCGTCGCGTCGCTCGTGTAGCGCGCGGCAAAGCCTTCTTCGTTGGGGTCGGTGTAGTTCTTGCCCAGCTCCTTCACCGGATGCAGCACCAGGTAGAAGGTGATCTCGTTCTGGCCCGGGTTGAGCGTGTCGAGCGAGATGGGCGGGGGCAGTGCGTCAGCCTGCGGCGCCGAGTAGGGCTCGCCGTCAGGGAAGACCAGCGACAGCTGCGAGGCCCGGAGCATGCCGCTCGCAAGCGCGTCGAGGTCGAAGCTGATGGAGCGCACGCCCCAGAAGTACGGATGCAGCGTCTGCGCCGTGGCACGCAGGCGCGCCTCGTGGTACGCGTCCTGGCGCTGGAAATGCTGGGGGCGTAGGAACAGGCCCTCCCCCCAGAGGACCTTGGCGGCATAGCTCACGTCGGATCAGCTCCCCTTGATTTTTCGGCAGTATCGCATCGTAGTTTGCTCGCGGACAAGCGCTTCGGGCGCACCAGGCACATCACGCCGGCGAGGGTCGGCATGTCACCGGGCCCAGCAGGTTGAGTGCGCTGCCGGTCGCGGCGCCGCCTTGCGCATTCTGCTGGCCGACCACCGCGCCCTGTGTCACCGTCAGCGCGCAGGCGTGCGCGCCCATCACGATACCGGTTTTTTCCGCGTCCGCCGCGTTGAAGGCGAAGCGCCAGCGCTGTGCATCGGGCGAGTGGAACAGCACCACCACGCCCACCGCATTGGCGGTGCGCGGCACGGTCTCGGTCCAGGTGTATTGCTGGTCGGGAATGAGCGTGATCTCGCGGCTCTCGACGAGGTCGTCGCCCAGCTGCGTCTTGTCGCGTCCGGGGGTGACGAAGGCATCGAACGACGACTGGTAGAAGCCCGTCGTTTCTTTCAGCTTGTAGATGCGCACCACCACGGCGAGTGGGCGGTTGCGGCTGTCGGCGTTGAGGTTCTTGCCCGCCGCGATCGACATCGACACCTTGCGCGGCGGCTTCTGCGACTCGGGCAACTCCGGTTTCTTCAGGCCGCTCGCCTCCAGAGCGATGTTGGCAATCGTGAGGGCGGGAGAGCTGCATCCGCCGAGCATCAGCGTCATCAGCAGCGCGCCAATCGTGACTGGTATTTTCATTAGGACGGCTGATGTAATGCAATCAATTGGCTGTCATTAGGCTTAAATAATTAGCCCTTTGGCTTCGCAATTAAGCAGTTTGGGTTACGTGACTTTAGTTATTCAAACGGAAACCAATATGTAGTATCGTGTATTGTCCACTGGCCGCAACGTATTGAATGATTGCGACCCGCCAAAAAAAGTCAGATCCAAGCGGAGGGATTGTGTTGATTCGAAAGTACATGACTTGCACGATGATTGCTGGTGCCATTGCAGCCACCAGCTTCCTGTCGGGTTGCACCACCACACCAGACGCCGCGGTGGCGCAGTCCGCCGAGGCCTTCAACAAGAGCCTGGCGGAAGCCGACGCCGCTGCAGCCGCAGCCACCGGCGACAAGTCCGCCGCCATCCGCCAGTACCAGAAGATCGCCACCGACAACCCGACCCGCGGTGAGCCGTGGTCGCGCATCGCGCAGATCTACTTCAATGAAGGCCGCTACAGCCTGGCCATCTCGTCCGCCGAGGAAACGCTGCGTCGCGACCCCACCAGCCGCCAGGCCAAGAGCATCACCGCCGTGGGCGGTCTCCGTCTGGCAGCCCGCTCCATCGAGGATCTGGGCAAGGACAGCACCCTGAGCGGCGATGTCAACGCCGACGCCTACCGGCTCGCCGCGCTGCTGCGCGAGACCCTCGGCCTCTCCGTGCTGGTGCCGACCGGCTCCGACGCCAAGCCGCCTGTGCGCCGACCCGTGGCTACCAATCCTGGGCCAGCACCCTCCACGTCGACGCCGACTGCTTCCCAGCCCACCCCGGTCGCTGCCGCACGCCCGACACCTGCACCAGCGGCGCGTCCGGCGCCCGCACCCGCCGCTGCGCCGCGCGCGGGAGGAAGCGCCAATCCGTTCGATGCGCTCAAGTAAGTCTTTTCGGCACGCCGAATTGATTTCCGCAAAACCAAAGTATTAATTGAAATGTGTGCGCACCCGCAATAAGACGCACAAAGTAGTAATTCGTCTCGCAGTCCTATTCGGAAGGTATTGAAGTCATGGCGACCAAAAGACAGAGTGTGCAAAAGCGCCTTCAGAAAGTGCGCCCGCCGCGTGTGCAACTCACGTACGACGTGGAACTCGGTGACGCCATCGAGAAAAAGGAATTGCCGTTCGTCGTTGGCGTGGTCGCTGACCTGGCTGGCCAGTCCGAGGTGGAGCAGCCCAAGCTGAAGGACCGCAAGTTCGTCAATGTCGACCGCGACAACCTGGACGACGTCATGAAGGGCCTGGCCCCGCGCGCGGCCTACCAGGTGGAGAACAAGCTGGACCAGCGCGGCGGCACCTTCGCCGTCGACCTCACCTTCAATTCGATGGACGCCTTCTCGCCCGAGGCCGTGGTCGACCAGATCGAGCCACTCAAGCGCCTGCTCGAAGCGCGCACCAAGCTGGCGGACCTGCGCAACAAGATGGCCGGCAACAGCAAGCTCGAAGACCTGCTGGCCGACGTGCTGAACAACACCGAGCAACTCCAGCGCCTGGGGCAGGGCGCCGGCAAGAAGGACGGAAGCTGAACATGACTGCGCAAGCACTTTCGGCATCCAGCGGTGCCGCCTCGCCAGAAGCTTCGGTCGACCTGCTCGACCAGATCGTCGAGAAGAGCAAGGTCGCCAAGTCCGACGCCGAGCACACTCGCGCCAAGGACCTGATCGGCGAACTGGTGAGCCAGGTGCTCGAAGGCTCGGTGATCGTCTCCGACAACGTCTCGGCCATGATCGACGCCCGCGTGGCCGACCTGGACGCGCTCATCTCCGCGCAGCTGAGCGCCGTGATGCACGCGCCCGAGTTCCAGAAGCTCGAGAGCACGTGGCGCGGCCTCGAATATCTCGTGAAGGAAACGCCCACCGGCACGATGCTCAAGATCAAGGTCATCAACGCCACCAAGCGCGACCTGATCCGTGACTTCAAGGCCGCCGTCGAGTTCGACCAGAGCGCGATGTTCAAGAAGGTCTACGAAGAAGAATTCGGCACCTTCGGCGGCGCGCCCTTCGGCGCGCTGGTCGGCGACTTCGCCGTCACCCGCCAGCCGGAAGACATGTACTTCCTCGACCAGATGGCGCACGTGGCGGCTGCCGCCCACGCGCCTTTCATCGGCGCCGCCTCGCCCGAGCTGCTGGGCCTGGAGAGCTTCGACGACCTGGGCAAGCCGCGCGACATGGCCAAGGTGTTCGACACCGTCGAGTACGCCAAGTGGAAGTCGTTCCGCGATTCGGAAGACTCGCGCTACGTGGGCCTCACGCTGCCCCGTTTCCTCGGCCGCCTGCCGTATCACCCGCGCGAAGGCACGGTGGTTGACAGCTTCAACTACGTGGAAGACGTCGACGGCACCGACCACTCCAAGTACCTCTGGTGCAACGCCGCCTGGGCCTTCGCCACGCGCCTGACGGCCGCGTTCGACGACTTCGGCTGGTGCGCCGCGATCCGCGGCGTGGAAGGCGGCGGCCTGGTCGAAGACCTGCCCACGCACACCTTCAAGACCGACGAGGGCGAGATCGCCC
Organism: Variovorax trehalosi; assembly: GCF_051216415.1. NCBI lineage: Bacteria > Pseudomonadati > Pseudomonadota > Betaproteobacteria > Burkholderiales > Comamonadaceae > Variovorax > Variovorax trehalosi. The sequence continues at coordinate 135,816 of NZ_JBPJZG010000002.1, read as the reverse complement.
TCAAGTGCCCGACCGAGATCGCCATCACCGACCGGCGCGAGAAGGAACTGAGCGACCTGGGCTTCATTCCGCTCGTGCACTGCAAGAACTCCGACTACGCGGCCTTCTTCGGTGCGCAGTCGCTGCAGAAGCCCAAGAAGTACAACACCGATAGCGCCAACGCCAACGCGGTGCTCTCGGCGCAGCTGCAGTACATCTTCTCCGTGTCCCGTATCGCGCATTACCTGAAGGCCATGATGCGCGACAAGATCGGCAGCTTTGCCTCGGCACACAACGTCGAACAGTTCCTCAACCGCTGGATCGCGCAGTACGTGCTGCTCGACGACAACGCGACGCAGGAACAGAAGGCGCAATTCCCCCTGCGGGAAGCGTCGATCCAGGTGGGCGAAGTGCCCGGCCGGCCTGGTGTCTACCGTGCGGTTGCCTTCCTGCGCCCGCACTTTCAACTGGATGAGCTGTCGATTTCACTGCGCTTGGTCGCCGATCTGCCGAAGTCAGTGAACAAGTAAGAAGAGGCGGATCGGACGCGCGGCCGAGGGGCCGTGCATCAACACGTTAACTGTCATTCAATCAATCAAGAAGGGGAAGAAACATGAAAGATATCTACGTCAAGTTCGGCAGCCCGGCCATCAACGGCGAGTCGCAGGACAAGGATCACAAGGACTGGGTCGAAGTCAGCTCGTGGCAGCACAGCATCGTGCAGCCGCGTTCGGCCACTGCATCGACCGCCGGCGGCCACACCGCCGAGCGCTGCGAGCACGGCGAAATGATCTTCACCAAGGACATGGACGTGGTGAGCCCGCTGCTGTACCAGCACGCGTCGGGCGGCACCACCTTCGACGAGGTGACGGTGCAGTTCTACCGCGCCGACGGCGAAGGCAAGCGCGTGCAGTACATGGAGATCAAGCTCAAGTACGTGCTGATCGCCAGCGTGAACCCGAAGGTCGTGAGTAACGATGTGGCCAGCGTGCCGAGCGAGACCTTCTCGCTGAAGTACGCCGCAGTGCAGTGGAAGTACACGCAACAGAAGATCGGCGGCAACCAGGGCGGCAACTCGCAAGGCGCCTGGAGCCTGACCAAGAACGACAAGACCTACTCGGTCTGAGGCCCTTCGGGCAATGTCGACCGCGGCGCGAGGCCGCGGTTTCTTTTTGGCGCCGCGCCCACGCGCGGCGCCCATGCCCGATATCCAAAGCACGAGGCGAGAGACCCATGAATGGATTCGAACCGGGCTTGCTCGACAAACTCTTCGATGACGACTGGCGCGGGCCGGCTTCGCCGGTGCTTCGGCACCTGTCGCTCGAAGAGGTCAAGAACATGGTCGCGCGCGATCTCGAATCCCTGCTCAACACGCGCATGGTCTTCAACGACGCGAAGCTCGAGTCGTTTCCCGAGTGCCGTCGTTCCGTCATGACCTACGGCCTCAGCGATTTCTCGGGCCTGAGCCTCGCGAGCCACTACGACCGTTCGTTCATCTGCCGCTCGCTGGAGCAGGCCATTGCCCGCCACGAGTCGCGGCTGCGCGACGTCGTCGTGACGCTCGAGGTCGACGGCCAGACCAGCACCAACATGCTTTATTTCGGAATTACCGCCCTGCTCGTGCTGCCCGAGCTCGCCGAGCCGGTGAACTTCGACGCGATGCTGCAGCCCACGACTCTGCAGTACTCGATCACGCGCGGCACGGGCAAGAGCCGCAACGCCGCCTAGGACGCCATGGACGAATTGCTGCCCTTCTACGAACGAGAGCTCGCCTTCCTGCGCGGCTACTCGCAGGAGTTCGCCAAGGGCTACCCGAAGATCGCGGCGCGCCTGGCGATCTCCGCCGACAGCAGCGAGGACCCGCACGTCGAGCGGATGATCCAGTCGTTCGCGCTGCTCACCGCGCGCATCAGCAAGAAGCTCGACGACGACTACCCCGAGCTCACCGAAGCACTGCTCGAGGTGCTGTACCCGCACTACCTGCGGCCCTTTCCTTCCTGCTCGATCGCGCAGTTCGACGCCGGCGGCGCGGCGCTCGCGAAGCTGAGCAAGCCCGTCACCATCGCGCGCGGCACCGAGCTCACCTCGCAGCCGGTGCGCGGCGGCGCGTGCCGTTTCCGCAGCGTCTACGACGTGACGCTGGCAGCCGTGCAGGTGTCCAACGTGGTGTTCCATTCGGTGGTCAATGCGCCCGCGCATGCCTCGCTGCCGCGCAACGCCACGGGGTGCCTGTCGATCACGCTCGAAGCCACGGGCGAGCAGAAGTCGCTCGGCACGCTCGCGCTCACCATGGCGCGCCTTCGCACCTTCATCGACGCCGAGCCCTCGCTCGCCACCGCGCTGGCCGATGCCATCTTCCTGAAGACGGCCGCCGTTTTCGTGGAGCCCGAGCGCAGCGGCAAATGGACGCAGGTGCAGGGCGAGGCGCTGCACCCGGTCGGCTTCGACGAGGCCGATGCGCTCATCGAACTGCCGCCGCGCTCGCATCCCGCCTACCGCCTGTTGAGCGAGTACTTCGCGTTCCCCGAAAAGTTCAACTTCGTCGACATCGACCTGGCGAACGCGTTGCGCCACATCGGTTCGTGCCGCTCGATCACGCTGCACCTCGTGATGACCGGCGTGCGCGCCGATTCGCCCGCGGCGCGGCTGCTCGAAGGCGTCTCCAGCCGCAACCTGCGGCTGGGCTGCACGCCCGTCATCAACCTTTTCAAACAGCGCAGCGATCCGATCCGAGTGACGCATGCGGCTGCCGCGTACCCGGTGGTGGCCGATGCGCGCCGGGCCTTCGGCTTCGAGGTCTACAGCATCGACTCGGTCAAGCTCGTGAAGCAGACCGCCGAGGGCGACGCCTATATCGAGTTCCGGCCGTTCTACTCGCTGCACCACGGCGAGCATCCGAAGGAGGCCGAGCACTACTGGTTCGCGCGTCGCAACGAGCTGGTGGCGCAACGCAGCCCGGGCTACGAGACCGAGCTCTCGATTGTCGACATCGACTTCCAGCCCTCGCTGCCGCAAACCGAAACGCTGAGCATCGACCTCACCTGCACCAACCGCGACCTGCCGCATTCGCTGGCCTTCGGCCTGCCGGGCGGCGACCTGTTCATCGAAGGCAACTCGGTGGCGCGCTCGATCCGCATGCTGCGCCGGCCGACGCAGACGCTGCGCATGCCGCGCGGCAAGGGCGTGCAATGGCGGCTGGTCTCGCACCTGTCGCTCAATCATCTGTCGCTGGCCACGAGCGGGTTGCCGGCGCTGAAAGAAATGCTGCGCCTGTACGACCTCGGCCGCTCGGCCGTGTCGGCACGGCAGATCGAGGCCATCACCGGCATCGATCAGCAGGCCACCACGCAGTGGCTACCGGGCAAGCCCTTCGCCACCTTCGTGCGCGGCATCGAACTCAAGCTCACGGTCGACGAGGCCGGCTTCGTCGGCAGCAGCCTGCAGGCCTTTGCGCGCGTGATGGATCATTTCTTCGGTCTCTATGTGCACCTGAACAGCTTCACCCAGCTGGTGATCGTTTCGGCGCGCGACAAGGAGGAGCTGGTGCGATGCAAACCCCGCAGCGGCGAATCGATCCTGCTGTAGCCGACCGGCTGCTGCGCGAACCGTACCGCTTCGAGTTCTTCCAGGCGGTGCGGCTGCTCGAGCTCGTGCTGCTGCGCCGCCAGGAGCGCGATGTGCACCATCGCCTGGTGCCCGGCGAGCGCATGGTGCCGCGCTGGCTGCGCTTTCGCAGCTCGATGAGCCTGACCTTTCCGCCCAGCGAGATCGAAGCGCTGGCGGTGCGCGATGCGGTGGGCCAGCTGGTGTCGAGCGCCGAACTCTGCGAGCCGCCGGCGCAGGGCGAAGACGCGCATGGCCTCGGCCGCATCGAGCTCACGCCCGCCTCCTTCGGCATGCTCGGCGTGTCGGGCGCCTTGCCCATCGTCTACACCGAGATGCTGATGCGCCGCGAGCAGCATCTGCGCGACAGCTCGGCGCGCGCGTTCCTGGACGTATTCACCAACCGCGCCACCGCGCTCTTCTATGCGGCCTGGCGCAAGTACCGCCTGCCGCTGCACTACGAGCACGAGCGCAGCCGCGCCTACCTGCCGGTGCTGCTGTCGATGGCGGGGCTGGAGCACACCGCCCAGCGCGATCCGCTCACCGACGGCACGGGCACGGTGTTCGACGAAACCGTGGCCGGCTATGCAGCTGCGGTGCGCCACCGGCCGATGTCGGCCGCCTACCTGCAGCGCGTGCTGTCCGATTACTTCCGCAGCAACATCCGCATCGAGCAGTTCCTGGGCAAGTGGTACGACATGCCCGTGCAGCAGCGCTCGCGCCTGGGCGAAGGCAACGTGAGCCTCGGGCAGAACGCGATGGCGGGCGAACGCATCTGGCAGCGCGACCTGCGCATCCGCCTGTGGATCGGCCCGCTCAAGCGCAGCGCGCTGCGCGAATTCTTTCCGGGCCGCGCGCATGCGAAGGCGCTCGAAAAGATGCTGGCACTGCTCGCGGGCGTGACCTGCGAGTACGAAGTGCGCCTGATCCTCGCGCGCGAGGAGGTTGCCGCCGTGCAGCTGAGCGACGGCGGCGGCAGCCACCTCGGCTGGGACAGCTTCATCGCCACCGGCGAGGCCGAGAGCGACCGCAGCGACACCCAGTACGAACTCCAGCCGCTGCAGTAGCGGCAGTGACCTTTCAACGAAGAAGACCGACAGAAGACAACCACCGTTCATGAGCACATCGCTGAAAACACTGATCACCAAGCTCAACGGCAGCGCACGCATGGCCACGCAGCGCGCGGCCAATCTGTGCCTGGCCAATGGCCACTACGAAGTGGACCTGGAGCACCTGTTCCTGGCGCTGCTGGAGCAGACCGACAACGACCTCGCGCGCGTGCTGCGCGCCAACCGCATCAGCGCGACCGCGATCCAGTCGGACCTGGAGCGCGAGATCCAGACCTTCAAGAACGGCAACACGCGCACGCCCGTGTTCTCGCAGCACCTGCAGCAGCTGTTCCAGCAGGCGTGGCTGCTGGCCTCGCTCGATGCGCACGTGGCGCAGATCCGCTCGGGCCACCTGCTGCTCGCGCTGCTGACCGAGCCCGATCTCGCGCAGCTTGCACAGCGCGGCTCGCCGCTCTTCGCGAAGATTCGCCTGGAAGACCTGAAGCACGACTTCGACAAGCTCACCGATGGTTCGAGCGAAGCGGCGGAGGCTGGCGCATCGGGCGGTACAGCCACCGAAGGCGACGCGCAGCAGCCACAGGCCGATGCCTTGGCCGCAGGCGTACCCGGCAAGACGCCCGCGCTCGACCAGTTCACCACCAACCTCACGCAGCGCGCAAAAGATGGCGCGCTCGACCCGGTGATCGGCCGCGACACCGAGATCCGCCAGGTCATCGACATCCTGATGCGCCGGCGCCAGAACAACCCCATCCTCACCGGCGAGGCCGGCGTCGGCAAGACGGCGGTGGTCGAGGGGCTCGCGCTGCGCATCGCGGCGCAGGACGTGCCCGAGTCGCTGCGCGCCGTGGCGCTGCACACGCTCGACATGGGCCTCCTGCAGGCCGGCGCGAGCGTGAAGGGTGAGTTCGAGAACCGCCTGAAGAACGTGATCGCAGAGGTGAAGAAGAGCCCGCACCCGATCGTGCTCTTCATCGACGAGGCCCACACCATGATCGGTGCGGGCGGCCAGGCCGGGCAGAGCGACGCGGCCAATCTTCTGAAGCCCGCGCTCGCGCGCGGCGAGCTGCGCACGATCGCTGCCACCACATGGGGCGAGTACAAGAAATACTTCGAGAAGGACGCGGCGCTCGCGCGGCGCTTCCAGGTCGTGAAGGTCGAGGAGCCCAGCGAAACGCTGGCTGCCGCCATGCTGCGCGGCATGGTGCCGCTGATGGAGAAGCACTTCAACATCCGCGTGCTCGACGAAGCCATCACGGAGGCGGTGCGCCTGTCGCACCGCTACATCAGCGGACGCCAGTTGCCTGACAAGGCGGTGAGCGTGCTCGATACCGCGTGCGCGAAAGTGGCGCTCGGCCAGAGCGCGACGCCGGCGTTGATCGAGGAAGCGAACCGCGGCCTCGAGCGCATCGAGGCCGAGAGCGCTGCACTGGTGCGCGACACCGCGGCCGGCGGGCGCCATGAAGCGCGACAGGCCGAACTGGCGGAACAGAAGGCCGCGCTGCAGGCCGAGCTGGCCGCGAGTCGGCAACGCCTGACCGAAGAGAACGTGCTGGTTGAACGCATCCGCACACTGCGCGCGCAGCGCGACACGTCGGCTGCGCCGACCGAGTCTGCTGAGGCGCCCGTGACTACGGACAAAGCCGTACCCGCCCGCGCCGCAGGCCGCAAGAAAACCGCCGCCGTCGCCGACCCCGAACGCGACCAGCTCGACGCCCTGCTCGCCGAACTGCGCGCGCTGCAAGGCACCACGCCGATGGTGCCGCTGCAGGTCGACGGCCATGTCGTCGCCGAGATCGTCTCGGCCTGGACCGGCGTGCCGCTGGGCCGCATGGTCAAGGACGAGATCAAGACCGTGCGTGCCCTCGATACGCTGCTGGCCGAACGCGTGATCGGCCAGGACCACGCGCTCGCCGCCGTGGCCCAGCGCGTACGCACCGCGAGTGCGCGGCTTGAAGACCCCAACAAGCCGCGCGGCGTGTTCATGTTCGTCGGCCCTTCTGGCGTGGGCAAGACCGAGACCGCGCTGGCGCTCGCCGACATCCTCTACGGCGGCGAGAAGAAGCTCATCACCATCAACATGAGCGAGTACCAGGAGGCGCACAGCGTCTCGGGCCTCAAGGGTTCGCCGCCCGGCTACGTGGGTTACGGCGAAGGCGGCGTGCTGACAGAAGCCGTGCGCCGCCAGCCCTACAGCGTGGTGCTGCTCGACGAAGTCGAGAAGGCGCACCCCGACGTGCTGGAGATGTTCTTCCAGGTGTTCGACAAGGGCATGATGGACGACGCCGAGGGCCGCGAGATCGACTTTCGCAACACGCTGATCATCCTCACCTCGAACATCGGCTCGTCGCAGATCATGCAGGCGTGCCTGAACAAGGCCGACGACGAGCGCCCCGCACCCGACGCGCTGGCCGATGCGCTGCGCCCCGTGCTCATGAAGGCCTTCAAGCCTGCCTTTCTCGGCCGCATGAAAGTGGCGCCGTTCTATCCGATCACCGATGCGGTGCTCGAGCAGATCATCGCGCTGAAGCTGGGCCGCATCCGCGACCGCATCGCGAGCAACCACAAGGCGGTGTTCGAGTGGGACGACGCGCTGGTGGAGGCCGTGCTCGCGCGCTGCACCGAGGTCGATTCGGGCGCGCGCAACGTCGATCACATCCTGAACGGAACGCTCTTGCCCGAGATCGCGGAAGCGGTGCTCACGCGCATGGCCGACGAGACGCCGCTCGCGAAGATCAAGGCCAGCTGCGCCAAGAGCGGCGAGTTCCGCTACCGGATCACCTAGGCGCTGCGGCGGTTCGGGTCAAAGGGAGAACCAGAGACATGACGAACTTCAATTCGGCTTCGCTCGGCGCGCAAATGCGTGCGGGTACGACACAGCAGTATCGGCTGCTGGTGCTGCACACGCCCTTGGGCGAGAACAAGCTCCTGGCTGAACGCCTCGAAGGCGTGGAGTCTCTTGACGAAGGCGGCTTCCGCTTCGAACTCACAGCGTTGAGCGACGACGCCCACATCGAGCTCAAGACCCTCATGGGCCAAGGCGTGCGCCTCGATCTGCAGACTGCGCAAAGCCGTACCGAACTGCGCCCCTTCCACGGCCATGTGACCGAGGCCGAGTGCGTCTCGAGCAACGGCGGCATGGCGCGCTACCGCATCGTCATCGAACCCTGGCTCGCATTTCTGCGCCACCGCCAGGACAGTTGCCTGTTCCAGCACCAGAGCGTGTTCGACATCGTCGATGCCGTGTTCGCGCGCTACCAAAGCCAAGGCAAGCTCGCCGTGCAATGGCGCTGGGAGATCGCCCAGCGCGACATCTATCCCGTGCGCGGCATCACCACGCAGTACCACGAGAGCGACTTCGACTTCGTCGCGCGCCTCCTGGCCGAAGAGGGCCTGTGCTACTGGTTCGAACACGCGACCGGCAAGGACGGCAACCTGGGCAGCCACACCCTGGTCATCGCCGACCACAACGGCGCCTTCCGCGCCAATGCGCAAGCCACCATCCGCTTTCACCGCGCCGATGCGAGCGAGCGCGAAGACACCATCCAGCAATGGCGAGGCAGCCGCCAGCTGCAGACCAACAGCCTCGCGCAGCAAAGCTGGGACTACAAGAGTGTGAGCGCCAGACCTGTGCAGCAGCAAAGCCGGAGCTCGGGCCAACGCACCCTGCAGTGGAGCGACGACCCTGGTGCCTACGGCTGGGAGACCTCGGCCCAAGGCGAACGGCTGTTGTCCAACGCCTTGCAAGCCTTGGAGCTGCGCAACAAGCGCTTCGAAGGCCAGAGCGCCGTGCGCACCCTCGCACCCGCCACCACTTTCACCCTGACCGGCCACGAGCAGCACGACAAGGACAGCGAAGAGGACCGCCGCTTCGCAGTACTCGCCGTGCGCCACATCGCGCGCAACAACTTCGACGAAGACCTCAAAGTCGGCGTGAGTGAACGCCTGGGCCTGCCGGACATCGCCACCGTGTTCGATGCCGGCAACAGTGACGACGGCCAAGACAGCGGCAATGCCGCGGCCAAGCCCGACACCGTCACCCACTACCGCAACGACTTCACCACCGTGCGTGCGGCCATCCCCTACCGTCCCCTGAGCCTGGACGGCCACGGCCAGCGCATCCACCCCAAACCCAGCGTGCACGGCAGCCAGAGCGCCATCGTGATCGGCGCGGGCGGTGATGCACCAATCCACACCGACCGCGACCACCGCGTCAAGGTGCAGTTCCACTGGCAGCGCGGCAGCGGCTCCAGCGCAAGACAGCTTCGCCCCGACGGCCAGGACAACGCCCCCGCCTCTGACCGCCTGGGCGCCTGGGTGCGCGTGGCCGCCAGCGCGGCCGGCGACAACTGGGGCCAGGTCACCCTGCCGCGCGTGGGGCAGGAGGTGCTGGTGGAGTTCCATCATGGCGACATCGACCGCCCGGTCGTCGTCGCCGCGCTCTACAACGGCGCCGGCCAGACCGACGCGCAGCACAACGAGAAGTCCGCAGGTGCGGCCCAATCCACCGGCAACGCCCCGGCCTGGTTCGCCGGCGAAGGGAAGGACGCCAAGGAACACGCACACAACGCCGTCTTCTCCGGCATCAAGACCCAGGAGCTGAGCGCCAGTCAGAGCGGCGATGGGGGCTACAACCAGCTGGTCTTCGACGACACGCCCGGGCAGGGCAGCACGAGCCTGGCGACCACACAGGCCAGCAGCCGGCTGCATCTGGGGCATCACAAGCAGCAGGACGACAACGCGCGCGGCAAAGCGCGCGGGCATGGCGCCGAACTCGCCACGACTGCGCAGGGTGCCATCCGTGCTGGCGCAGGCTTGCTCGTGAGCGCCCATGCCCAACAGAACGCCAAGGGCGCCTTCATGGCCAGCCGCGAGGCACAACAGCAAACGAAACAGGCCGAAGAACTGGCCACCTCGCTGGCCAAGAGTGCGCAGACGCAGAAGGCGCAGATCAAGGGTGAGGGTGCACCCGAACAACTCCCTGCCATTGAGGCGCTGAAGCATGTGGCTGAAGTGCTGGGGGCGACACAGGAGGGAAGTGCGGCGCAATCAGGCAGTGCAAACGGCGGCAACAGTGACAGCATCAAGACCACCGAAGGCGGCCAGGGCAGCGTCACCGCGTACAGCGAGCCGCACCTGCAGTTCAGCGCGCCGATGGGAATTGGCTTCGTGACGCCGAAGGAGGCGATTGCGGTGAGTGGCAAGAACACCACCATCGTCGCGAACCAGGACATCGACCTGCCCGCGCAGGGGCAGATCGCGGTGAGCGTGGCCAAGGGGGTGAGCCTGTACACGCTCGGCACCAAGGTGGGCGAAGGCACAGAGCCCAATCAGGAGCGCGGCATTGCGCTGCACGCAGCCAGCGGCAGCGTGACGCTGCAGAGCCAGAAGGGCGCGACGAAGATCGCGGCGGACAAGAAGGTGACGATCGCCAGCACGACGAAGAACGTGGATGTCGAGGCGCCCAAACACGTGCTGCTGACCAGTGCAGGCGCGTACATCAAGCTGGAAGGCTCGAGCATCAAGATCCATGCACCGGGGAAGGTGACGTTCAGGGGGATGCACAACTTCGTCGGGCCGCAGGCAACACAGGCGAGCAACGCCGTTCCCGCTGCCGACTACAAGGGTTGCCCCTTCAAGGCCCAGACGGCCGCGGCTGCGCAAGCTGGCGCGATCGCCTTGTAGCCGGAGGAACGGGACGTGAATGACAACATCCTCGAGCACACCTCGATATCGCTCCTAGAACAGCTTCGCGGAGTGAGATCGGGCGTGCCCTGGGTGTTGGTCGACCCGACCTTTTGCCCCTTGGGTCGGGAGGAGACAGTCGATCGCTGGATCGCCTTGGCGCAGGACAGAGTCCAGCCCGCCATTCCCGGGTACGAAATGCATAGCGGCAACTGCCCCTTGTGGCTGGCCTGCGATCTGGAGGCCAGTGACGGCCGGGCGTTGATTGCGGAAACGCTGGAATACGCGCTGGCTGAAATGCGTCCCGAGGCCCTTGCGTTGGGCCGCGGCCGCAGAGTGTGCGGCTGGATCGTGGCGCGCGACGGCGCGGCGATCGCCCAGAACACGGCACGCCTGCTGGTCCAGCGACGTCCCGACGGAAGCAGCGCGCTGGTTCGCCTCTACGACCCCGCCGTGCTGTGGGGGTTGTGGTCGAGCCTGAGACCGGCGCAGCGCCGTGCCTGGACGCGCTCTTGCGAGGCTTGGTGGCTGCTCAGGCCGGATGGGCAGTTGATGGCGATCCATGCATGCATGACGGCGCCCTCCCGCGCCCTGGACGATGTGCGCGACCAAGACGCACTGGCGAGCCCCAGGTGGGCTTCGTTGCTGCTGACGCCGCACCAGTGGGAAGAAATCGATGCCGTGACCCCGTTCAACCTTGCCTTGCGGGAGTGGCAGGCCGGTCTGCGGGGCAAACCGCCGGGCAGCATGCGCACGGACACTTTCCCGCCCCTGGAGACATTGCGGGACAAGGCGCTGGATGCCCTACGGCACGCCCGACGCAACGCCGAACTGGACATCGACCGGCAAATAGCAATAGCGCTCTCCCAATTTCCGCAAGAAAAATGGGCGGCCGAGCAAATGGAGAAGAAATGACGGGCACCTGTTCTCAATGCACAGCCACCGGGCTTGCCATCCTGCCGGTACGTATGGCGGTTTTGCCCAGGAAATTTATTGTCGACAAGGATGTCGGAGAAAAAAACAGAAACGTCTGGGAGGATTTGCCCGGCGTATTGAAAATGCCAGATTGGGCGCATTGCAAATGGACAGGAAGAAATCTGGGAGGCAACGCGCAGGCGGGATTGCGAGCCATGCGGTCCGGTTATCTTTATGTCTACTACCCGACAGCGCGCAAGACGGTATATGGGGTGATCGCGAAGTGGGAGGTTTATACCGTCAACGAATCCGGCTCTTTTTCCCTCACTGCGGCGGCAGCTCCCAAGCCCTCCCTCACTATTCGGGAAGAACAGTCGGCACCCTGCAAAAGATGCGGTCCACAATCAGGAAAAACGTTGGGCCACATCACCATCGTGGACCCCGAGGATTGTCACACTGCCTATATCGCTTTCAGCGAGCACGCCTGGAGCCGGAACACACGGCTGCACATGGAAAAGGAGCCTGCCACGAGAATGATGCATATACAGCCGGCAGACATGCTCAAGAAGAAGGGCGCAGGCGAGCAAGGCCAAGGATGGGTGAATGCCGACATCACGAAAATTCAAAGCGTATTGGAGTATTGCCCCGACGTTAATGAGCATATCGTAAAAAACTTCTACGAGAGGCAAAAAATCGCGGAAGAAATGATAGATCAGGATGAGCCTGGAACGCTTCTTCACGAGTTGTCGCCTTGGTCACGGCGAGCCATATCGACCGATCCTAAATTGTGCGGCCTGCATAATCCGGATATTTTGAGGTCATGGGGCTCCATTTATAAGTCATTGTTTCGCTGGGCAGACAATGAGCCCGATACCAAGGGTTATACGTTTGGTAATGAATTTCATATCTACGCCAATAATTCCCTGGAGACGCGGCGTAGTCAGAAAAATGATTGGGATGTCCGAATCGTTCAAAATTATCTTGATCCCATGAAGCTGCGCAGTGGCGACGCTCATCCAGGGGTATTGCTGGCGCTGGACGATCCGCTGGGCGTTGCTTTGGAATTAAACGGGATTCTCGGAAAGAATCTGATGGATCTCGTGCAGTACGAAACCCAGCGAAAAGCCGAAATTGAAGCCGCCAATGCAATTCATGCATTTCCGATTGCCTGGGCGCACAAGCAAAGCAGCCGGCAATTGACAAAAGACGAGTACGATGAGCGCAGGCCAGCCGCCGGTTTTACCAAGGAAGAAATTCCGGTGCCCGCGGAGTACGGCTACAACGGGAAAACCGGCGACAAATACGTCATCAGCGAAGCGCGCACCGATTACCGGATCATTCAGTCGCCCGAAGACGCGTGGGCTGAGGCGAAATCAGGTGGGCCGCTCGGCAAAAAAATATTCAATGTAGAAGAAGAAGGCGAATACCGGGCGCGCGTCATCAGGAAAAGCGCCGAGCCCATGTCCGAACGCGAATATGAAGAGAGAAAGTCGTTCCTGGCGCCGGAAGCGCAGGTCGATATTGAAGAAGAGCCGATCATCGGAAGCCCGGGGGACCTGTCGGGCGGATCTCAGACGATATCCAGGTACACCGTCCGTCAATCCGATGAAGCCGCATTGAAGGAAGCCGAAAGCCCAGGCCCTCTGATGCAGAAGGTCCTGCGCGACACTCAATGGGCTTGGTCCGATTTTCACGATGCTACGGACTATTACCAGAACGTCGACTGGGAAAGATTTAATTATTTCAACGCCAGCTACAAGAATTTTCTCAAGGACCATGCTGAAGTTGTAAAAGACCGATGCGACGCTTTGGCCGACTGGCTTCAATATGACGGACTTTTTCTCATATTCGACGATTACGATTCGACCTCCAAGGATGAATGCTTGCAGTTGGCAACGGTCATGAACGATCTGCTGGACGGAATCGATTCATCAGACGGCGGGATGAGCCTTTATTCTCAATGGGCGGAATTGAAGATCCAGGGAAAGAAAAATCTTCTCGTCCGAACATTGTGTCATTGCCGTGCGGACAAGGAAGAAGACGTGATGGCGGTTCTCAGGGCGGCCTATGCGCTGAGGGATAAGGAATTTGTCAAATTGGATCAGATCGATCCAATGGCAAAGAACGTGAAGGCTGTGCCAAATATCTATCGGGCACAGCTTGGCGTGCAGGTTCACGAAGCATTGGCTGGAAAAGGGAAAGGCATACAAACGCCCAAGGGCGTGCAAATCCACCAGCAGCTTCCAAAAATGAACGCGACAATTTTTGCCGCCATGGAGACGATGGGGGGAGGTGGCTCCCGGGAAATAACGCCGCAAACCCGGTGGTACGGACGGGATTACACGTTGTTTAAGTGGATTGGAATCAACAAGAGAATGGATCGCCTTGGCGCGAACATCATCTATTTTTTTCTGCTGGATGGAACGGCGGACGATGCAGCAGTCAGGGCGGAGGTTGGCAAGAATGTCCAATCCGAACTGCACGCCAAGGCCGAGGAAGTCATAAAAAATACCAGGACGAATCCGGCGGTGACTCCCACGCAGGCGGAGACCTGGAAAAAGTTAGGAAAAGAGCCGGCAGACAAAGGACTGGTCAGACAAAAAGAATTGACGAGTCGCGGCGCATTTCTGGCCATTACCGTCGGACTGGTGGAGTTTGGAAGATTGCTCTATCTGCTCGATTACGCGCGAACAAAGAAATATGACAACTGGATTTTGACAAGGCAGTTGCTTGGCTGCTCTTCTGTCGTGGCTCAATGCTCTTTTGATCTTGCCGCGCAGGTCGAGCGCGCAAGGCAATTGAATGCCGGCGCCGAATTGCCTTTCAAAACGCCCGCGTATTGCAGGTTCAAATTCTTCTCCGGCCTGTGCGGTGGCATTTCTTCGGGGCTTGCTGTCTATGACGATCTGTTGGCCGTTGGCCGTGAAAGATTGAGTGGTTTTCGAAAAGGCCTTCTCTGTACCAAAGCGGTGCTCGATTTTTCGCAAGCGATTGCGAGCATCTATGTGGCAACCACCTACAGCGTACGGGCGGCTGGCGCGATGGAAGTCTGTCTTGGACTAGCCTCGTTTGGTGCGGGTCGCATTTTCGGAATGATCATCGGTCCATGGGGAATTCTCCTGACCGTCATCGTCGAAATCATCATTTGGCGAACAGCTGACGATGAAATAGAAAAATGGGTGCAGCAAAGTGCATTTTCCAACGGGAAGCATCGAAAAATTTCTTGGTTGAATGAGCCGGAATTGCAGATGGAGGCACTTGGCCAAGCGATGAATTCGACCGGAATGAATCCGAATTGAACTGAATATCTGGATAAATCATGTTTGACAAAGCCCTGGATGTTCCTTTGCTGTCGGCGGGCAACCTCAACGTCGCTGCGCTCTCGCAACGAGCCCGGTTGGCCGTATTGCGGTGGCCGACGACCGCCGGTTTTTCCGAGAACGCGGCGGTCGTCGAACGCTTCACCGCCACCGAAGGCATCAACGAACTCTTCGCCTTCACCATCGACACCCTCGCCACATCGAGCGAGTTCGATCCCTTCGCACTGATCGGCGAGGAGCTGAGCCTGCGTCTCCTGCTGGCCAACGGCAGCTTCCGCACCTGGCACGGCTACCTCACGGCCGTCGACGCGTTGGGCGGCGACGGCGGCCTTGCGCGCTACCGGCTGCACCTGCAGCCCTGGCTCGCCGCGCTGGGCCTTCGCCGCGACAGCTTTGTGTACGCCGCCAAGAGCGTGCAGGACATCGTGAGCGAAGTGTTCGCCGACCACACGACCGCCAGCTTCACCTTCGAAGTCACGCAAGAGCTGCCCGTGCGGCCGACCTGCGTGCAGTACCGCGAATCGGACCTCGCCTTCGTGATGCGCCTGCTCACGGAGGAAGGCTTGAGTTTTCGCTTCGAGCACGAGCAGACCAAAGATGGCGGGAGCGGCACCAACAACAGCAACAACACGACGCCCTCGCACCATCGCCTGGTGATCTTCGATCGCGAGGCAAAAACGCCCGATTGCGCATTGCCCGAGATCCGCTTCCACCGCGTCGACGCCACCGAACAGCAGGACGCCATCACCGCATGGAGCAGCAAGCGCCAGCTTGTCAGCAACGCCGTCACGGTGAACGCGTGGGACGCCAGCGTGCTGCAGGCGCCCACCGGCTCGACGCAGAGCGCGCTGGCCATGGGCGACGTGCCCGTGCTGGAGCACTACGACGGCGCGGGCTCCCAGCGCTACGCCAACAACGCAGCGGCCGAGCGGCGTGCCGAGAACCAGCTGGTGGCGTTCGAGTCGCGCATCAAGCGCTACAGCGCGGGGGGCAGCGTGCGTCAGCTGGGCGCCGGCGAGCGCTTCACGCTCACGCAGCACGACCGCTACGAGGGCCAGAAATTCGTCACGCTGCGCGTGCGCCACGAGGCCGCCAACAACCTCGGCGCGCAGGCCGCGCAGGTGCTCGAGGCCGGCGAGCTCGAGAAGGGCAGCTACCGCAACAGCTTCGAGGCCCAGCCGGCCGAAGCGCAGATCGCGCCGATCTGGCGGCCCAAGCCCACGGCGCCCGAGGCGATGGTCGCGCTCGTGGTCGGCGCCGATGACGACGAGGCGCCGACTGCCGTTCACACGCAGCGCGATCACCGCGTGCAGGTGCGCTTTCATTGGCAGGCGCAGCGGGCAGCGCAGCAGCAGTCAGGCCAGAGCGGGCAAGGCAGTCTTGTCGCGGCGGGCCGGCATGCGAGCAACCGCCAGTCGGTGTGGCTGCGCGTGGCCGCACCGGTGGCCGGGCCGAACTGGGGCGCGCACCATCTGCCGCGCGTCGGCTCGGAGGTGCTGGTGTCGTTCATCGAAGGCGACATCGACCGGCCGGTGGTGAGCCAGCAGCTCTACAACGGACAGGACCTGCCGCCTTGGTCCGCCGGTACCGATTCGTCGGCCAACCACGCGGGCGTGCTCTCGGGCTGGCACAGCCGTGCGCTCGATGGCAGCGGCTACAACCAGTGGATCGCGGACGATGCGCCCGGACAGGTGCGCACGCGGCTTGCCAGCTCGCACGCGGCGAGCCAGTTGAACCTGGGGCATCTCAATGCGCAGTCGCCCGACGAGAGCAATCGCGGGGCCTGGCGCGGCAGCGGCGCCGAACTGCGCTCCGATGCGTGGGTCGTCACGCGTGCGGGCGAAGGGCTGCTGATCTCGACGCTTGCGCAGGAGCGAGCCGCGGGCAGCGTGCAGGACACCGCGAGCGTCCGCGGCCAGCTCGCCGGCGCGCTGCGCGAGGCGCAGAACCTGTCGGACGCAGCCAGTGGCGCGAAGGCACTGGCATTGAATGCGACGGCGTTGCTGCAACCGCTCATCGACGACATCGATCCGCAGAAGAACGGGCACTACCCGGGCAGCGTCAACGGGCAGGACGCGAAGGAGCCCAAGGGCGGCGAGGGAGCTGATTCACGTCAGGGGCAAGACCCGGTGCCTGCCTTCGCACGGCCGCTCATGGTGCTGGACGCGAACATGAGCCTGAACATGGCCACGCCTGCGAGCGCCACTGTGTATGCGGGCGAGGCGATTCACTGGACCGCGCAGGAGCAGGCGCACATGGCGGCGGGCAAGACGGTGAGTTTTGCGGCGGGCAAGTCGGTGGGGCTCTACAGCCACGAAGGCGGCATCCAGGTCATCGCGCAGGAGGGGCCGGTGAGCGTGCAGGCGCATACCGACGAACTCGAATGGCTCGCGAAGGAGGGCTTCACGGTCACGAGCAGCAACGACGAGATCCACGTGCTGGCCAAGCAGAAGATCACGCTCAAGGGCGGGCAGACGAGCATCGAGCTGGATGGGGCGAACATCACGTTGAAGATGCCGGGGCTCTTGGATGTGAAGGGGACGAGCAAGAGTTTCGTGGGGCCGAAGGGTGCGCCTGCCGCACTGCCTGCGCTGCCCACAGGAAAAATCTACAGCGAGGGGTTCAAGTTGATCGAAAGCGCAACGGGCAAGGCTGCGGCGAACGTGCGCTACTGGATCACTCTCGCTTCGGGCGAAACCATTGAAGGTTGGACGGATGAAGAAGGGCGTACGGGCAATGTGGTGACCCAGACGCCTGAGCAGATCCGGCTGGAAGTCGAACAAGATGGATTGGATATCCAGGCATGAACGATCAAAGAACTTATCCCGTGCTCGACTTGAACGGAGAACGCCGTGTGGTTGGCCAAGGCATGACCACGGATGCGCCGACTGGGCTTCCCGCCTTTCAGGATCCCGTGAAGGAGTTCATGTGCGTAGTGATGTGCGCTTGCAGGAAGATCTATCAAGACGACGGGGAAGTTCCGGAGACGCTAACCGATGGAGAGACGGCAAGCCCTGAAGCCGTGGTCGCAGTAACAGAGACGCCTGAGGAGGCAGTTGCTGAGACTCGCCGGATGCAGCAGAACTGTGTGTCCGGCCTTTTCCAGACATTGGATGCAGCCATTGACTACAAGAGTTGGGTCAAGGCGGAGGTCTACTACGACATGCAAGGTTACAAAGCGCGATTCCGAGCCATAGGGGACAGAACCCCCGCATGGCCGCAACCGCTGATGTCGCGGAACAATGTGACCAAGGCCCTAAGTTGGCATTGGGGAGTAATCAGTCATGTGGGGCGCCGTAAAAACGCTCAGCTTTCGAGTCCGGTCTTCGTTCGTGGTGGCAGATCATTGCGCCGACCAGATGTTGTTCTGGTGCGAAATCCCGCGATGCCCCCAGAAAGCTTCAATATCGCCAAGATTTACGAACTTAAATTTGACGAGCCCCGCGATGAAAGGCAGGAGGAAGCATACAGAGACATCGTTCAAGGTGATTTCAGTCGGGTCGAAACCATCGAGGTCAAAGACTGCCGCTGCGAAAAAAGGAAGGAAAGAATTCGTCAGATGACCCATGCAGAATTGATGGCTTGGGCAGCCGCTGTGAGTGCGGCGTTGGCTGCAAACGACAAGAACCAGAGAGGTGGGGGCATGTCGCCAGGAACGGTCTCAAATGGGTTGGCCATCGTCGGCGCCCTTGCAGTAGGTGCACTGGTGGTTGCCGCTCTGCCTGAAGCAGCCGTTGCAGCCGTGGGAATTTTTATGTTGCGTATGCTGACAGTAGGCGGAGCTGCGATTGCCGCAAATCGCTGAACAATCCTGATGCTATGACGAACGACACCTACCAAGACCGCCTCGGTCGACTCGAGCCCTATAAAAGTCTCTGGCGTGACGACAAAAAGTTTATCGAGCACAAAGCAGGTCTCTATGCGACCTTCTACTTCAAGCATACGAATCCAGAGCGTGAGTCCACGAAGGCGGCACGCGAGGCTCTGATCGAGTGCTGGCGCGATTACTGGAGCGTCGTTGGTATAGAAAATTTGCGATGGATTTACGGCTTCAAGAACGGAACCGTTTCGAGCCATCGCGTGCCCACAAGCAAAGTGCCAACCATCGAGCAATATTTAAGGGATCCGGAAAACGAGGACACCTATCAGTACTACGCTAGCGGTGGGGATCATGCCTATGACGCCAGCGATTATTTGTTCCACACTGCCGCAAGCTATGTCGATCCGGCATTCGCTTTCAGCTTTGCCAGATTGAGACTTCAAGCGCCCCTCGCCTTCCTCACCAATGGCGACTTGCCAAAGTTTGTTGCGTTGATCAAACGATGCGCTCAAAGACTGCAAGTCGACCAAGCTTATGGCGGACTCGGCTTTCTCCGCACCTACAACGAGGAAAGTACGACCTGCAGGGCCGAAGCTCAGCTTGCGAAGTTGTTCAGTGGAGTTGACGTTGATATACCGCATCGAATCGCATCCCAGCTTGGTAACTCGCGGGAGGGGCTTCTCGGTATCTCTGGTGCCCATTGGCTCAATTTTCTCAATGATGACTGGGTGGTCCGATTGGGAGGCGTAGAGCACTTGCGTTCCGAACTGGCGCCGGAAACCTTTACGGTAGAGCCGTATTCGGGGGGGCTGTTCATCCAGGTAGGTCCGCATCCAGAGCCTGGGCACAAAGATGACGGATTGCCTCCGCGCTATGTGTGGCTGAACCGGGTTCTCAAGCCCGTACGCGTGGCCAAAATGCAGTATCACATCGGCAGCACGCCTGGCCAGCTTGCCCTGCCCGAGGATGCCGGAACTTACTTCACGCGTTTCGATGATGCATCGGACGCGCTGGGCGACCGATTGGACATAGCGAAGCGCGAAGACTCGGCAGCGCACGCAACGATTCGCGGAGTGGATGCACAAGGGCGCATCGAAGGAGGCATGCCGTGTCCGCGAACCGGCTGGTGGGTTACCCCTGCAAAGACAAAGTCGCGCCGCTACTTCAAGATTGGCGAATTGATGCCCGTGATCGAGGACAGTGACTACGGCTCAACATTCTGGCAATGGGATGTGGATCAGTCCGCTCCGAAGCTTTGAAATTCCGGGCAGCGCCACGGCCAGCGCAACCTTGGTCGCGCTCGTGGTCGGCGCAGATGCCGACGAATGCTGACCGCCGTTCACGCGCAACGCGATCACCGCGTGCAGGTGCATTTCCATTGGCGGGCGCAACGTGCGGCAACGCAACAGCAGTCAGCGCAGAGCGGGCAGGGCAGCCTTGTCGCGGCCGGCCGGCATGCGAGCAACCGCCAGTCGGTGTGGCTGCGCGTGGCCGCCCCGGTGGCCGGGCCGAACTGGGGCGCGCACCACCTGCCGCGCGTCGGCTCGGAGGTGCTGGTGTCGTTCATCGAAGGCGACATCGACCGGCCGGTGGTGAGCCAGCAGATCTACAACGGACAGGACCTGCCGCCGTGGTCCGCGGGCGCCGATTCGTCGGCCAACCATGCGGGCGTGCTCTCGGGCTGGCACAGCCGCGCGCTCGATGGCAGCGGCTACAACCAGTGGATCGCGGACGATGCGCCCGGCCAGGTGCGCACGCGGCTTGCGAGTTCGCATGCGGCGAGCCAGCTGAATCTGGGGCACCTCAATGCGCAGTCGCCCGACGAGAGCAATCGCGGTGCGTGGCGCGGTACCGGTGCCGAGCTGCGCTCCGATGCGTGGGTGGTCACGCGCGCGGGTGAAGGTCTGCTGATTTCGACGCTGGGTCAGGAGCGGGCGGCGGGCAGCGTGCAGGACACCGCGAGCGTGCGCGGGCAACTGGCTGGTGCGTTGCGTGAATCACAGAACCTGTCGGATGCGGCCGGTGGCGCCAAGGCATTGGCGCTGAAGGCGACGGCGCTGTTGCAACCGCTCATCGACGACATCGATCCGGAGAAGAACGGGCACTACCCCGGCAGCGTCAACGGGCAGGATGCGCGGGAGCCGAAGGGCGGCGAAGGTGCGGATTCACGTCAAGGCCAGGACCCGGTGCCCGCTTTCGCGCGGCCGCTCATGGTGCTCGATGCGAATATGAGCTTGAACATGGCCACGCCTGCGAGCGCGACGGTGTTTGCGGGCGAGGCGATCCATTGGACCGCGCAGGAGCAGGCGCACATGGCGGCGGGCAAGACGGTGAGTTTTGCGGCCGGCAAATCCGTGGGGCTCTACAGCCATGAAGGCGGCATTCAGGTCATCGCGCAGGAGGGGCTGGTGAGCGTGCAGGCGCACACCGATGAACTCGAATGGCTGGCCAAGGAAGGCTTCACGGTCACGAGCAGCAACGACGAGATCCACGTGCTGGCCAAGGAGAAGATCACGCTCAAGGGCGGGCAGACGAGCATCGAGCTGGATGGGGCGAACATCACGTTGAAGATGCCGGGGCTCTTGGATGTGAAGGGGACGAGCAAGAGTTTCGTGGGGCCGAAGGGGAGCCCGGCGGAGTTGCCGCACCTGCCCACAGGGGCGATCAACGAGCCGCAGCACTTCATCGAGCTGAATCACCACTACGACGATCTGGAGCCCGTCAAAGGGGCTGCGTACAAGCTCATCTTCGACAACGGCGCCGTCATCCGCGGAAAGCTCGACGACAACGGCTTCGCGCGCCACGACGGCGTGCCACCGGGTTCGGCGAAAGTCGTCTGGGGCGAAGACGAGCGCAAGTGGGACAGTGAATCGAAGCGGCCGAATGACCGCTTCGGGGCGGCCACCGATGCCGATGCGGCCATTGCGCTGGTGAAGGGATTAATGTCGTGATTCCACGCACCATTCCCATCCAGCAGGTCAAGCCGAACCTGTCGGATGCCGTTCGCATGGCGGTAGGGGAAATCGAGCGTTTTCTCGGGCTCTTCTATCCCGCGGAGGCCATTCGGCAAACGGATGCGGCCAGGGCTGTCGCGGGGCAGTGGCTCTCGCGGGTCAAGGGCTTTCACAACGACGATGACTTTCTGCATCTGACGCGGGACTTCCTGAGCTACGTGCTGAGCGGCGGCGAGCGCTCGCAGGTCGCCGATCAATTGGGCTGGTACTTCGGCGGTTTCATGCCTAGCTACGGCGCAGCCTGCACATTGATGCAGATGGCCGCTCAAGGGCAACCCTGGAGCGAGTTGCAGGCCTTCATGCACAGTCAGAGCTATGGCGATGCGCGCCATTATGTGGAGTCCTTCGACTGGGGTGGCGCCAAGACGAAGGCGCAAAGCGAGATAAAGGCCTGGGCGGACATCCTGCAGGCGCAGGACAAGGCGTTGCAGGAAACCGCTTGGGGCGAGCCGGTGCTGCTGGCGCAGGCTAACCCGATGCCTGCGCCGCCAGGCGGGCCAGTCACCGACGTGCCGGCCAATGATCCGCGCATGCCGCGGCCGAAACCCAATCTGCGGTTGGTGCCGCCGCCCCTGCCGCCGGCCGGTGCGCAGGCGGCAGAAAAGAGTTTGCTGCGTTACCTGTTGCGCTACCCCTGGCTTATCGTGCTGGTCCCGTTGATGATCCCCGGTGATACACCCAGACGCCCACCAGTCCCGGCGCCCGCAGTACCCCCGGCCGATCCCCAAGGCGACGCCAGGCCCCCACTCGCCCCGCAAGATGCGCCCACGCAAATCGTGGTGCCGCTGGATGAGTCCAAGCCACTGGCCGACACCGACACAACCAACAACCGCTGCAGGGCGCAGAAGGAAGAGAACCAGAAGAACGGCGCTGAGTGCGAGAACGACGGCTACGTGCTGATGGAGCAGGCGCTGCTTTACAAGCGCTTGGTCGATCCACCCAAAGGGCGCGGGCTCGATGGACTATTCGAGAAGCACGAACCCCGCGACCAGCCCAACCCGATGCCCACACAGGTGACGCAGCCCAAGCCGGGCAAGTTAGTTTTTATCCCGCCAGATGCCAAGCCGCCACAGACGCGCTACGACTTTGCGGGCGAGCCGCCGCAAAGCACCTATCCGAAGTTCGTGGTGTTCGAGGCCAAGAACATTGCCAAGGGGTTCGATGAAAAGGACATCGAGGGGATCAAGGATGAGACGAAGAATCGGCTGAAGAATACTTGTGATGGGCAGCAGTTGGGAGTGAAGTGGACGGAGAAACGTATTCCGCAGGCGTTAGAGCGGCACTATCCGAGAGCGGGAAATAGTGCATTTCGAAATACGAAGGAAAAGGAGATCACGAATGCGGGCTATGCCCGATGGATCTTCGTGTGCCTCTCGGGGCCTGTAGGCAGTAACACCAAGCTTTACGTCCTGATCGACGTAGTGGCCTCAGGCATGGACCTGGAGAGCATGACGCCGAAGCCGCGCAAGGGATCGACTACGCCTGAGGGCAACACGTACTAGGAAACGATATGGCATTCAAAGATGTGCGACGGCAGAGATTTCTTGACGAGGCTCACGCCAAGGACCGAGAAGAGGACTTGCAAGACAGGATCAGTGACTTTCGAACCGAGATCTCAAATACTGCTTTGCGAGAGGGCGCGCGGGGGAGCTATGCGTGGAAAGTTGCAAGTGAAACCCTTGAACTCCTCGTCCTCCGCTACACCGCCGGCAGTCCCATCGAGAACCTGTCGCGCGAGCTTCCTTCCGTCGTCGAAGCCTTCGACCGATACATCCCTTTCGACAATCCGCGTCCCAGCGAAGCTCGCACCCTCACCATCACGCAGATCGAGGCCTACGTCTATGTCATGTGGCTGCTGGCCCTGTGCAAGCTGCTGGGCCATGCCGATCTGGTGCCCAAAGTTCTGAGTTGGCTGGACATTGCCCGTGAATTCAGCAGAGGCCGCGATGGCCTGTTCGAGTCGGTAGTCGAGCGCTTGGGCCAGCCTAGGGAGGCCACTGAGCGCGTGTTGTTGCACCCAGTGCCCTACAAACCACTGGCCAAGGCCACCGTTGCTGTCCCGGAGGACCGCCCCGCCTTGGTCAAGGAATTTTTGGACGGTTGGTACAAGGGACTGAAGGAGTGCTACTGGCACGGCACCCACACGGACCAAATTGGCTATTTTGGCTACTGGGCCTTCGAGGCTGCGCTTGTGACGGTGCTATGGGACATTGATGACAGTAGCTACCGAGACCATCTGGTCTACCCGAAGGACCTTGTGGATTGGGCTCGCGGGCATCGAATGGAGCCTTTGCCATCAGGTCCAAGTCGCACGCCGGGAGGGGAGGCGTGCCCGCAGGCAGGTTGGTGGTTCACGCCCGCACTTAAGGGAAGTCGGCGCTATTTCACACAAGGCGAGGTAATGCCGAACATCGAAGGCAGCGACTATGGCTCGACGTTCTGGCAATGGGACATCGATCAGTCTGTACCCAAGCTCTGAGATTCAAATTCGAGATGGCTCAATAGGAGAGAAAGGGCGACGCGGACGCATCTTCCGGCCAACGAGCCTGCCCCCGGCCTTCGCGCGGCCGTCGCAGCCCCTTGAGGAGACTCAAACATGCCAACCGAAACCTACTTGAAACGACTTGAGCGCGTCGAGCCTTATGCGGAACTGTGGCGCGACGACAAGAAGTTCGTGGAGCATCGCATCGGGCTGTATGCAACGCTGTACTTCGAACACACACATCCAATGGTGACCTCGAACGAGGCTGTCCGTCGCGCCTTGATCGAATGCTGGCATGACTACTGGAAGGTGGTCGGTATCAAGAACTGGCGATGGGTGTATGACCTCATGGGGCCAGGGTCGTCAGTTCCTTCCTATCGAGTGCCGACCGAAAAGGTGCCGCCGATTGATGAAATTTTGAATGTCCCGGCCCATTTCGCAAGCTATCAGTACTACGGCAGCGGCGGAGTGCACGACGACGATGCGAGCGAGTACCTCTTTGACTTGGCAGCTTTCCCTGTCTATAGCGCCCCCGAACTTCCGACCCAATTTGCCTATCTCCGCCTTCAGGCCCCAAGAGAATTCATTGCTAACGGTCGACTGACCGACTTCGTCGCCTTGATCAAACGCTGCGCCTCTCGTCTGAAACCCAATCAGGCTTACGGAGGCCTCGGCTTCCTGAGAACCTACAACGAGGAAAGCACAACGCGTCGGACCGAGGCGCAGATGTCTAAGATTTTTAGCGGAGTAGACATCGACGTGCCGAGCGCGCAGCTCAATGGGTTGTATTCGTTCTACGATCAAAAACCCAAGGGCATTACCGGCGCCCACTGGCTCAACTTCCTGAGCACCGATTGGATTGAAAAGCTTGGTGGACTGGAACACCTGCGCGATCAACTCCCGGCCGACTCTTTCACGGTCGAACCATACGATGGCGGCATCTTTATTCAGGCCGGGCCCTACCCCGAACCCGGCCACAAGAACGATGGCCTGCCGCCCCGCTATGTCTGGCTGAATCGAGTGCTCAAGCCGATCCGCGTTGCCGACATTAGCTATCACCGAGGCAACACGCCGGGCGAGCTCGCTTCGCAGGAGGACGTCTTGCCGTATCTCACGCGTTTCGACGTAGCTTCGGATGCGCTGGGACGCCAGCTTGAAGTCGATGAAAGCAACACCCCATCTGCTGCATCGGTGGCGCAATCGCCAGCGAGCCCGGATCGTGTCGAAGGTGGGGGCCTGTGTTCCAAATCGGGCTGGTGGATTACACCCGCCAAGGTCGCCAGTCGCCGCTACTTCAAAGCTGGCGAAGTCATGCCTGTCATTGAAGGCAGTCAGTACGGCGCCACTTTTTGGCAATGGGACATCGATCAGTCTTCGGCCAAGGTCTGAAGCTTTAAGGCAAATTGGTTTGTGGCGTTCGCGGGGCGGCGCTTCGGGCCATCGATTCATGACAAATCGCGCGTCGGCTCGGAGGTGCTGGTGTCGTTCATCGAAGGCGACATCGACCGGCCGGTGGTGAGCCAGCAGCTCTACAACGGACAGGACCTGCCGCCGTGGTCGGCGGGCGCCGACTCGTCGGCCAACCATGCGGGCGTGCTCTCGGGCTGGCACAGCCGCGCGCTCGACGGCAGCGGCTACAACCAGTGGATCGCGGACGATGCGCCCGGCCAGGTGCGCACGCGGCTTGCGAGCTCGCATGCGGCGAGCCAGCTGACCCTGGGGCACCTCAATGCGCAGTCGCCCGATGAGAGCAACCGCGGTGCGTGGCGCGGCACCGGTGCCGAGCTGCGCTCGGATGCGTGGGTGGTCACGCGCGCGGGAGAAGGCCTGCTGATTTCGACGCTGGCGCAGGAGCGGGCGGCGGGCAGCGTGCAGGACACCGCGAGCGTGCGCGGCCATCCAGCTTGGTCACCTGTACTCGTCAGACGAACAGAAGGTCAGAGGCATCACCGGCGCCCACTGGCTCAATTTTCTGAACGACGATTGGGGCGAAAGGCTTGGCGGGTTGGAGCGCTTGCGCGATCAACTCCCGGCCGACTCATCCACTGTCGAACCCTACAACGGCGGCGTATCCATTCACGTGGGGCAGTATCCAGAGCCCGGTCACATGGACGATCGCCTGCCACCTCGTTATGTTTGGTTGAACCGCGTACTCAAGTCGATCCGCGTGCCCCGACTGGGCTACCACATTGGCAACACGCCCGGTGAGCTCGCGCTACCAGAAGACGCGATGCCCTACTTCACGCGTTTCGATGCTGCCTCCGAGGCACTGGGTCTGCAACTGCAGAGCGATGAGGGCGACGACCCATCTGCTCCGAAGGATCTGGCAGATTGGGCACGCGCGAATCGAACGAGCGTGTGACCTGATGCAGGCTCCGCTATCGGGCGTCTGTCTGAATGCCCTGCGGCCGCATCAAGCCACAGGCCGAGCTATCGGCGCGCTTGATCGAGTCGCGCCAGCGGCGGACGATGCCGCCTCACACCCCAGCCGCGTGCGCCTGCTGATCCGCGTGATAACTCGACCGCACCATCGCCCCCACAGCCGCATGGCTGAAGCCCATCTTGTAGGCCTCTTCCTCGAACATCTTGAAGGTGTCCGGGTGCACATAGCGCCGCACCGGCAGGTGCGAGCCCGACGGTGACAAGTACTGGCCGATGGTCAGCATGTCGATGTCGTGGGCGCGCATGTCGCGCATCACCTGCAGGATCTCTTCGTCGGTTTCGCCGAGGCCCACCATGATGCCGCTCTTGGTCGGCACGTTCGGGTGGAGTGCCTTGAACTTCTTCAGGAGGTTCAGGCTGAACTGGTAGTCGCTGCCGGGGCGCGCTTCTTTATAGAGGCGCGGCGCGGTTTCCAGGTTGTGGTTCATCACGTCCGGCGGCGCGGCCTTCAGGATCTCCAGGGCGCGGTCGTCGCGGCCGCGGAAGTCGGGCACGAGGATCTCGATCTGCGTCATCGGCGAGAGCTCGCGGATGTTCTGGATGCAATCGACGAAATGCTGGCTGCCGCCGTCGCGCAGGTCGTCGCGATCGACGCTCGTGATCACCACGTACTTCAGGCGCAGCTTGGCGATGGTCTTGGCGAGGTTGAGGGGCTCGTCCTTGTCCAGCGGGTCGGGGCGGCCGTGGCCCACGTCGCAGAACGGGCAGCGGCGAGTGCACTTGTCGCCCATGATCATGAAGGTGGCCGTGCCGTTGCCGAAGCATTCGCCGATGTTCGGGCACGAGGCTTCTTCGCAGACGGTGTGCAGGTTGCTCTCGCGCAGGATTTGCTTGATCTCGTAGAAGCGCGTGGTGGGGCTGCCGGCCTTCACGCGAATCCATTCGGGCTTCTTGAGCACTTCGCCGGTCTGCACCACCTTGACGGGGATGCGCGAGAGCTTGGCCGCGGCCTTCTGCTTGGCCAGGGGGTTGTAGGTTTCGGCGCTTTGCGCGTCGCGGACGACTTCGGTGGTGCTCATTGGTATGTCAAGGCGCCAGGAAAGTGCAGAGCTTCTGGCTCAGCACCGTGGCGGCTTCTTCCCATGTGGTTTGGATGCCGATTGTAGAAAGGTCGACCGTTTGCAGCCCCGCGTAGCCGCAAGGGTTGATGCGCGAGAAGGGTTCGAGGTCCATGTCGACGTTGAGCGCCACGCCGTGATAGGTGGCGTGGCGACTCACCTTGATGCCCAGCGCGGCGATCTTGCCGAGGCCGCGGAACGGGTCGCCGGCGGGCAGCGGGCCGGTCAGCGCCGCATGCGAGAACGGGTCGTCCAGCCGCACGTAGATGCCCGGCGCGCCCGGCACGCGGTGGCCGGTCACGCCGAAATGCGCGAGCGTGCGCAGCACCGATTCCTCGATGCGGTAGACGTATTCCTTGACGAAGTAGCCGGCGCGGCGCAGGTCGATCAGCGGATAGGCCACCACCTGGCCCGGGCCGTGGAAGGTGACCTGGCCGCCGCGGTCGGTCTGCACCACGGGGATGTCACCGGGATTCAGGATGTGGTCCTGCTTGCCGGCAACACCTTGCGTGAACACGGGGGCGTGCTCGCAGATCCACAGCGTGTCTGCCGTCTCGGCCGAGCGTTCCAGCGTGAACTGCTTCATCGCCGCGAAGGTGCTGGCGTAGTCGACGCGGCGCAGCCATTGCGGGGCGATGGCGGTGTTCGCCGAGAGTTCTGCGACCGTCGTCATCCGGGGCTCAGTTCAAATCAAAGAACGACCTTGACCGACGGATGCCCCGAGAGCGCGCGATAGAGATCGTCGAGCTGCTCGCGGCTGGTGGCGGTGACGGTGATCGTCACGCCGAGGTAATTGCCCGCCTTGCTGTCGCGCAGCTCGACTGTGGTGGCGTCGAAGGTCGGGTCGAATTGCTCGGCGATCTGCGTGATCGCGTGCACCAGGCCATCGGTCTTGGCGCCCATGACCTTGATCGGAAACTGCGAGGGGTACTCGATCAGCGATTCCTTGCGCGGATCGGGAATGGGCGTGGTGACTGCGTCGTCGGTGGTGTTCTCGGTCATGCAGTGGCTCCTTGCTTTTCAGCGTTGCGTTGCTTGGCCTGTTGGTAGGCGGCATACAAGCTCTTGTAGATGGGGCCGGGATGGCCGTTGCCAATGGTCTTGCCGTCGAGCGTGACGACAGGCAGCACTTCCTTGCTGGCCGAGGAAAGGATGAGCTCGTCGGCACCGAACACTTCGTCGCGCGACACGCGGCGCAGTGCGAAGGGAATGCCGCCTTCCTGGCAAAGGCGCTCAAGCAGGCCATAGCGGATGCCTGTGAGCACGAGGTTGTCCTTGGGCGGGCCGATGAGCACGCCGTCCTTCACGATCCACACGTTGCTCGACGAGGCTTCGCTGAGCGAGTCGCCGCGGAACATGACGGTCTCGGCCGCGCCAGCCTCGACGCTGATCTGCCGGGAGAGCACGGCGCCCAGGAGGCTGGTGCTCTTGATGTGGGCTTTCTGCCAGCGGAAGTCGTCTGCGGTGACGCAGGCCACACCCTTGGCGCGCACCGCGTCGGAGACGGGCGGGAGTGGATTCACCATCACGAAGACGGTGGGCTTGAGGCCCTTGACCATGGCGTGGTCGCGCGGCGCGACGCCGCGGGTGACCTGGAAGTAGACGGCTTGCGGTGCGTTGCCGCCTGGCGCGATCAGGCGCATCAGGATCTCGCGCCACTGGGCGAGGGAGAGCGGATTGACAATCTGCAGCTCGGCCAGCGATCGATCGAGCCGCGCCATGTGCTCCTCGAAGCAGAAGGGCTGGCCGTGGTACGCGGGAACGAATTCGTAGATGCCATCGCCGAAAATGAAGCCGCGATCCAGGACGCTGATCTTCGCGTCGCGCAGGGCGGTGTACTCGCCATCGAGGTAGCAGAGCGTGGCGGGCAGGGCGTCGGTGATAGGGTGCATGAAGGAATTATGGTTGCGTGCGCCGAGTCGGGTTCACGTCAGGTCTTGTGGCCATCGATTCGCAATCGTGACGCGGATGTGGCGGGAGTGGCTGGGTTTTTACTTATAATCAATGGCTTTGTAGAAATTCTGGGTCGTCATCCGGGCTTCATTCGAAATGAAAACAATCGCCCGACAGGACTCGGAGGTCACTGAAGACCTCGACGCAGAATTCAAGCCGTTGACCGCCGATGAGGCGCGTGAACTGCGAGCAAAGAACCCTTCGGTCTCCCCTTGGCGGGTGGTCGCGGGTCAGTTGGTTGTCGGTCTGGTGGTGGCTTTGGCCATCTGGGGACTGACGGGGAGGCAAAATCTGGGTTGGTCCGCCGCTTACGGCGCGATCGCAGTGGTCATTCCGGCGGCGGTGTTCGCACGCGGGTTGACCGGCAGGTTCTCTTCCCTGAATCCGGGCACTGCGGTGTTTGGGTTCTTCCTCTGGGAAATGGTCAAGATGGCCTTGTCCGTGGCGATGCTGATCGCCGCGCCAAGGCTGATAACGGCGCTGAGCTGGCCTGCAATGCTGGTCGGCTTGGTGGTGACAATGAAGGCGGCCTGGTTGGCGGTGATGTTCTCGCCCCGGCGCCGGCAACAACGAGACGAGTAACGGAATGGCTGCTGAAAACGCTGCGGAACATGGTCAGACCGCTGGTGAATACATCGTTCACCACTTGACGCATCTGCAAAGCTCCAAGCCTGCAGGTGTGGCCGATCTTTCGGTCTTCAACTTCGATTCGCTGTTTTTCTCCATCTCCCTGGGCATCCTGGGTTGCTGGTTGCTCTGGCTGGCTGCACGCAAGGCCACGTCGGGCGTTCCGGGCCGCTTCCAGGCCGCCGTCGAGCTCCTGGTCGAAATGGTCGACCAGCAAGCCAAGGGCATCGTGCACAACGCCACGAGCCGCAAGTTTGTCGCTCCATTGGCACTCACCATCTTCGTCTGGATCTTCCTGCTGAACGCAATGGACCTGTTCCCGGTCGATTTGTTCCCGGCCATCTGGGCCAAGATCTTCGGCATCGCCGGCGCCGATCCGCACCACGCCTACCTGCGCGTCGTGCCCACGGCCGACCTCTCGGTGACGATGGGCATGTCGGTGGCGGTGCTGCTGATCTGCATCTACTACAACATCAAGATCAAGGGCGCTGGCGGCTGGATCCACGAGCTGTTCACCGCACCCTTCGGCAATCACTGGGCGCTGTACCCCTTCAACTTCGCCATGCAGATGATCGAATTCATCGCAAAGACCGTCTCGCACGGCATGCGGTTGTTCGGCAACATGTACGCTGGCGAACTGATCTTCCTGCTGATCGCCCTGATGGGTGGTGCCTGGTCGCTGTCGGCCACCGGCATCGGTCTGGCGATCGGCCACATCATCGCGGGCACGGCCTGGGCCATCTTCCACATCCTGATCATCACGTTGCAAGCCTTCGTGTTCATGATGCTGACGCTGGTCTACATCGGCCAGGCCCACGATCACCACTGATCGCGCTGATCACCCGGTTTCGTTTCTGTTTTTCGTTTTCTCTTCAACCAAAGTCCTCTAGGAGTCATCATGGAAGTTATTAGCTTTGTTGCACTGGCCGCCGGCCTGATCATCGGTCTGGGCGCTGTGGGCGCATGTATCGGCATCGGCATCATGGGCAGCAAGTACCTCGAGTCGGCCGCACGTCAGCCTGAACTCATGGGCGAACTCCAAACCAAGATGTTCCTGCTGGCCGGTCTGATCGACGCTGCTTTCATTATCGGCACCGGTATCGCCCTGTGGTTCGCAACGGCCAACCCGTTCCTGGCGCAAATCGCCAACCTGCCGAAGTAAGTCTTTCTCGTCGGACCCGTGTCGTCGTTCCCCTCTGTGGAATGGCTTCGCATTCAATCCCAAAGAGAGGGTGAAAAGTGAGCATTACCGGTACCCTGATCGTTCAGATGATCGTGTTCCTGATCCTGGTCGGGTTCACGATGAAGTTCGTGTGGCCGCCGATCGCGAAGGCGCTGGACGACCGCGCTGCGAAGATCGCCGAAGGCCTCGCTGCCGCCGACAAGGCCAAGTCCGAGCTGTCCGCCGCCAACAAGCGCGTGGAAGCCGAACTCGGCCAGGCACGCAATGAGTCCGCACAACGTCTTGCTGATGCCGAACGTCGCGCCCAGGCCATCGTTGAAGAGGCCAAGGCCCGTGCGACCGAAGAAGGCAACAAGATCGTTGCTGCTGCCCGCGTCGAAGCCGACCAGCAGGCACTGAAGGCCCGTGAAGCCCTGCGCGAGCAGGTTGCCGCACTGGCCGTCAAGGGCGCAGAGCAGATTCTGCGCAAGGAAGTGAATGCAGGCGTCCACGCCGATTTGCTCGCCCGTCTGCAGACCGAACTCTGATAGAAGCCATGGCAGAACTCGCCACCATTGCACGTCCCTACGCCGAGGCGCTTTTCAAGGCCTCGTCGTCCGACGTTGCCGCAACCAGCGCCTGGCTCGAAAAGGTTGCCGCCATCGCGGCCAACCCCGAGCTCCAGCAATTCGCCGACAACCCCAAGGCCACGGCCGAGCAGGTTCTCGGTGTGGTCGCCGGTGCCTTCGGTGCGCCGTTGGCCGCTCACGCCCAGAACTTCCTGGGCGCGCTCCTGGAGAACGGGCGTTTTTCGGTGCTGCCGGAAATTGCGAAGCAGTTCCGGGCACTGGCCAACGTGAAGAGCGGTTCGTCCGACGCCGTGGTCTACAGCGCCTTCCCGATCGATGCCGCGGCTCTGGCCAACGTGTCGGCTGCGCTCGAAAAG
Organism: Variovorax trehalosi; assembly: GCF_051216415.1. Taxonomy (NCBI): domain Bacteria; kingdom Pseudomonadati; phylum Pseudomonadota; class Betaproteobacteria; order Burkholderiales; family Comamonadaceae; genus Variovorax; species Variovorax trehalosi. The sequence goes on along the minus strand of NZ_JBPJZG010000002.1, from coordinate 103,743 downwards.
CGTTTCGGCCGCAAGCTGCAGGTCACGGTCCAGCAGGATCCGGAACTGATCGGCGGCATTCGTGTGGTGGTCGGCGACGAGGTGCTCGACACCTCCGTCAAAGCGCGCCTTGAACAAATGAAAGTTGCGCTGGCGGCCTGACGGTCTCCATCGCCTTACAAAGAAAGAAGGAAAGAGTCATGCAACTCAATCCCGCAGAAATTTCCGAACTGATCAAGAGCCGCATCGAGGGCCTCGGGGTCGGCGCCAACATCCGCAACGAGGGCACCGTGGTTTCGGTGACCGACGGCATCGTGCGCGTGCACGGCCTGTCCGACGCGATGCAAGGCGAAATGCTTGAATTCCCGCCCACGGCAGACGGCACGCCGTCGTTCGGCCTCGCGCTGAACCTTGAGCGCGACTCGGTCGGCGCCGTGATTCTGGGCGAGTACGAGCACATCTCCGAAGGCGACACCGTCAAGTGCACGGGCCGCATTCTGGAAGTGCCGGTCGGCCCCGAACTCATCGGCCGCGTGGTGAACGCACTGGGCCAGCCGATCGACGGCAAGGGTCCGATCAACGCCAAGATGACCGACGTGATCGAAAAGGTCGCTCCGGGCGTGATCGCACGGAAGTCCGTCGACCAGCCGATGCAGACCGGCCTGAAGTCCATCGACTCGATGGTGCCCGTCGGCCGTGGCCAGCGCGAGCTGATCATCGGCGACCGCCAGACCGGCAAGACGGCCGTGGCGATCGATGCGATCATCAACCAGAAGGGTCAGAACATGACCTGCGTCTACGTTGCGATCGGCCAGAAGGCTTCGTCGATCAAGAACGTGGTGCGCTCCCTCGAACAAGCCGGCGCGATGGACTACACCATCGTGGTGGCCGCATCGGCCTCCGAATCGGCGGCCATGCAGTACGTGTCGGCCTACTCGGGCTGCACCATGGGCGAATACTTCCGCGACCGCGGCCAGGACGCGCTGATCGTCTATGACGACCTGTCCAAGCAAGCCGTGGCCTACCGTCAGGTGTCGCTGCTGCTGCGCCGCCCGCCAGGCCGCGAAGCGTACCCCGGCGACGTGTTCTATCTCCACAGCCGCCTGCTCGAGCGCGCAGCCCGCGTGAACGCTGACTACGTCGAAGCCTTCACCAAGGGTGAAGTCAAGGGCAAGACCGGTTCGCTGACGGCACTGCCCATCATCGAAACGCAAGCCGGCGACGTGTCCGCCTTCGTTCCGACCAACGTGATCTCGATCACCGACGGCCAGATCTTCCTGGAAACCAGCCTGTTCAACGCCGGCATCCGTCCCGCCATCAACGCCGGTATCTCGGTGTCGCGCGTGGGTTCGTCGGCGCAGACCAACCTGATCAAGAACCAGTCGGGCGGTATCCGTACCGACCTGGCCCAGTACCGTGAACTGGCCGCGTTCGCGCAGTTCGCTTCCGACCTCGACGAAGCGACCCGCAAGCAACTCGACCGCGGTGCGCGCGTGACGGAACTGCTCAAGCAGACCCAGTACAGCCCGCTGCCGATCTCGTTGATGAATGCCACGCTGTTCGCAGTGAACAAGGGCTTCATGGACGACATCGACGTCAAGAAGGTGCTCTCGTTCGAACACGGCTTCCACCAGCTGCTGAAGACGAGCCACGCTGCCCTGCTCGAGACCATGGAAAAGAATGGCGCCAAGTGGGACGTGAAGCCCGCCAAGCCGGACGACAGCGCTGAAAAGCAAGCCTTCAAGAAGGTTTGCCAGGACGCCGAAGCCGAACTGCTGGCAGCCGCCACCTCGTTCAAGAAGTCGTTCGCCTGATCGACCCCTTGACCGACGCAAGAAGGAGTTCATATGGCAGCTGGTAAGGAAATCCGCGGCAAGATCAAATCGGTGGAAAACACCAAGAAGATCACCAAGGCCATGGAAATGGTCTCGGTTTCCAAGATGCGCAAGGCGCAAGAGCGCATGCGTGCCGCCCGCCCCTACAGCGAGAAGATCCGCAACATCGCGGCCAACCTCGGCAAGGCGAACCCCGAGTACACGCACGCATTCATGAAGAAGAGCGACGCCAAGGCGATCGGCTTCATCATCGTGACGAGCGACAAGGGGCTGTGCGGTGGCTTGAACACCAACCTGCTGCGCGCCGTGACGACCAAGCTGCGCGAAGCGCAGTCCGCTGGCGTGGCCATCGAGTCGGTCGCCATCGGCAGCAAGGGCCTGGGCTTCCTGAACCGCATCGGCGCCCGCGTGGTCGCGCATGTCACCCACCTGGGCGACACGCCGCACCTGGACAAGCTCATCGGCCCGGTCAAGACCCTGCTCGACGCTTACGCGGAAGGCAAGCTCTCGGCCGTGTACCTGTGCTACACGAAGTTCATCAACACGATCAAGCAGGAGCCGCTCGTCGAGCAGCTGCTGCCGCTGGCCGCAGACTCGCTGAAAGTCGAGGAAGGCCAGCATTCGTGGGACTACATCTACGAGCCCGATGCGCAAAGCGTGATCGACGAGTTGCTGGTTCGCTATGTGGAGTCGCTGGTCTACCAGGCCGTGGCCGAGAACATGGCGTCCGAGCATTCGGCGCGGATGGTGGCCATGAAGGCTGCCACCGACAACGCAGGCAACGTGATCAGCGAGCTGAAACTGGTCTACAACAAGACCCGCCAAGCCGGCATCACGAAAGAGCTGTCGGAAATCGTGTCGGGCGCGGCTGCAGCCGCCGGCGTTTGATAGAGGCAGTGCAACGGGCCACATTGCCGAACGGGCGCGCTCTGCGCGTCCGACAACACAGGCCTACTTTTTAGGGGACTTTGCGCACATGAAGAAACTTCTCGTTCTGGTGGCTGTTGCTGCCGCTCTGACTGCTTGCTCCAAGAAGGAAGAAGCGCCCGCTGCTGCTCCGGCTCCTGCCGCCGCACCTGCGCCCGCTCCTGCCGCTCCGGCATCGGCACCGGCCGCAGCAGCACCTGCTGCCGCAGCCCCGACGGCATCGGCCGCGGACCTGCCGCAAGAGTGCAACGACTACCTGACGAAGGTCCAGACCTGCGTGGGCGCACAAAGCGGTGCTGCCGCCGATGCGATGAAGGCCAGCCTCGACCAGACCAAGGCCACCTGGGCTTCGATGGGCGCCGACAAGGCTGCCCTGGGCCAGGCCTGCAAGGCCGCTTCGGACGCTTTCGCTGCACAAGCGACGGCCATGAAGTGCTGATCTGAAGAAGTAGTTCAAGGGTGCCGGCCCGTCCGGCATTCTTGCAAAAGCGGCCCGTTTTGGCACCAGGACGCTTCTGCAAGAACCTGTCGCAAATTTATTGAGATCCATCCAGAAGGAAACGCCATGGCTGAAGGAAAAATTGTCCAATGTATCGGCGCCGTGGTCGACGTGGAGTTCCCGCGTGACCAGATGCCCAAGGTGTATGACGCCTTGAAATTCGAAGGCGGCGGACTGACCCTCGAAGTTCAGCAGCAGCTGGGCGACGGCGTGGTGCGCACCATCGCACTGGGCTCGTCCGACGGCCTGCGCCGCGGCCTGATCGTCACCAACACCGGTGCACCCATCACGGTGCCCGTCGGCAAGGCCACGCTCGGCCGCATCATGGACGTGCTTGGCCGTCCGATCGACGAGCGCGGCGAAGTGAGCCAGGACCTCACCGCCTCCATCCACCGCAAGGCTCCCGCGTACGACGAACTGTCGCCGTCGCAAGACCTGCTGGAAACCGGCATCAAGGTGATCGACCTGGTGTGCCCGTTCGCCAAGGGCGGCAAGGTGGGCCTGTTCGGCGGCGCCGGCGTGGGCAAGACCGTGAACATGATGGAACTTATCAACAACATCGCCAAGGCTCACTCGGGCCTGTCGGTGTTCGCCGGTGTGGGTGAACGTACCCGCGAAGGCAACGACTTCTATCACGAGATGGCCGACTCCGGCGTGGTGAACCTGGACAACCTCCCCGAGTCGAAGGTGGCCATGGTCTACGGCCAGATGAACGAACCCCCGGGCAACCGTCTGCGCGTGGCGCTGACCGGCCTGACCATCGCCGAGTCGTTCCGCGACGAAGGCCGTGACGTGCTGTTCTTCGTGGACAACATCTACCGCTACACGCTGGCCGGTACCGAAGTGTCGGCGCTGCTGGGCCGTATGCCTTCCGCCGTGGGCTACCAGCCCACGCTGGCCGAGGAAATGGGCCGCCTGCAAGAGCGGATCACCTCGACCAAGGTCGGCTCGATCACCTCGATCCAGGCCGTGTACGTGCCAGCCGACGACTTGACCGACCCGTCGCCCGCTACCACCTTCGCCCACTTGGACTCGACCGTGGTGTTGTCGCGTGACATCGCCTCGCTCGGTATCTACCCCGCCGTGGACCCGCTGGACTCGACCTCGCGCCAGCTCGACCCGAACGTGGTCGGCGAAGAGCACTACAACGTGGCCCGCGCCGTGCAAGGCACGCTGCAGCGCTACAAGGAGCTGCGCGACATCATCGCGATTCTGGGCATGGACGAACTGGCTCCCGACGACAAGCTCGCCGTGGCCCGCGCCCGCAAGATCCAGCGTTTCCTGTCGCAGCCGTTCCACGTGGCCGAAGTGTTCACCGGCTCGCCCGGCAAGTACGTGCCGCTGGCCGAAACCATCCGTGGTTTCAAGATGATCGTGAACGGCGAAGCCGACCACCTGCCGGAACAAGCGTTCTACATGGTGGGCACGATCGACGAAGCGTTCGAAAAAGCCAAGAAGGTCGCTTGAGGCGGCATAGATAGGAACTCAGATGGCAAACACCATTCACGTCGACGTGGTCAGCGCGGAAGAGTCGATCTTCTCGGGCGAAGCCAAGTTCGTCGCGCTGCCCGGTGAAGCCGGTGAGCTCGGCATCTATCCGCGCCACACCCCGCTGATCACGCGCATCCGCCCCGGTGCCGTGCGCATCGAAACGGCCGACGGCGGCGAAGAGTTCGTCTTCGTGGCCGGCGGCATTCTCGAAGTGCAGCCGAACGCCGTCACCGTGCTGTCCGACACCGCGATCCGCGGCAAGGACCTCGACGACGAGAAGGCCAACGTGGCCAAGGCCGCGGCCGAGGAAGCGCTCAAGAACGCGAAGAGCGACATCGACATTGCGATGGCGCAATCCGAATTGGCCGTGATGGCCGCGCAGATCGCTGCGCTGCGCAAGTACCGCCAGAAGAAGTAAGCGCCACACTGCGCTTCTTCCCACGAAAAGCCGCCTTCGGGCGGCTTTTTTGCGTCTGGACGTGTGCCTCAAGTCATCTTCGATCTGAACTTGGTCGAAGTTCGACCTTGTCCGGCTGAAGCTCCACCCCTAGTATTCGCGTTCGCCCGGCGGCCGAAGGCTTTCGGGGCGGCAAGACAAAAGAACACGGAGACAAGCGCGTGGCACCCTGGAGTGGCATCACTGCGGATGAAATGCGGTTGCTGGAAACGACCTTCTGGTCGGCCGGCGGCTCGCGCCACGCCATGGCCGAACAGCTGGGCTTTTCCAAGAGCAAGGCCAACGCGCTGATCGCCGGGCTCGTCGACCAGGGCCTGCTGGCCGAAGCCGGCCTGCAACGTTCCTCCGGCGGCCGTCGCGCCGAAAACCTCCAGCTGCATGCCGGCCTCGGCGTGCTCATCGGCATCGACATCGGCGCCACCAGCCTCGACGTGGCGGTGCTGCGCCCCGACCTCACCGTGCTCGCACAGCATGACGAACCTGCCGACGTGCGCGACGGCCCTGCGGTCGTCCTCGCCCGCGTCCGCACGCTGATGCGCGAACTGCTCGCCCGTTGCGGCCACAGCGCCAAGAACGTGCTGGGCATCGGCATCGGCGTACCCGGTCCCGTCAACTTCGAGATCGGCCAGCTCGTGAACCCGCCGCTCATGCCGGCGTGGGACAGCTTCTCGATCCGCGATTACCTGCGCGAAGACTACGCCGCGCCGGTTTTCGTCGACAACGACGTGAACCTCATGGCGCTCGGCGAGTTGTGGCGCCTCAAGCGCTCGCTCACCAACTTTCTCGTCATCAAGATCGGCACCGGCATCGGCTGCGGCATCGTCTGCCATGGCGAGGTGTACCGCGGCGCCGCGGGCTCGGCCGGCGACGTGGGCCACATCTGCGTCGACCAGGAAGGCCCGCGCTGCCATTGCGGCAACCTCGGCTGCGTCGAGGCCATGGCCGCAGGCCCCGCGATCACGCGCATGGCGATGCAGGCGGCCGAGGCGGGCGAGAGCGAGGTGCTGGCCGAATGCCTGCGCGTGCACGGCCGCATCGACGCGATCGACGTGGGCCAGGCCAGCCGCGGCGGCGACACCGCGGCCAACGGCATCATCCAGCGCGCGGGGAGCCTGATCGGGCAGATGCTCGCGTCGGTGGTCAATTTCTTCAATCCGTCGCACGTGTTCATCGGCGGCGGCATCACGCGCATCGGGCCGCTGTTCCTCGCGGCCGTGCGGCAGAGCGTGTACCAGCGCTCGCTCGCGCTCTCCACGCGGCACCTGGAGATCCAGTACACGCCGCTCGGCACGCAGGGCGGCTTGATCGGTGCCGGTGTTCTCGCGATGCACGAGACCCTGAAAGTTCGCGGAGTGGCGCCATGAGTGCAGCGGAAAACGTCAAGGGCAGCGTCGCCGTCGAGTTCGACGGCGTGGTGAAGGCCTTCGGCCCCGTGCAGGTGCTGCACGGCGTGAGCTTCGCGCTCGCGCCCGGCCACGTGTACGGCCTCCTCGGCGAGAACGGCGCGGGCAAGTCCACGCTGATGAAGATCCTCGCGGGCTACGAACAGCTCACCGGCGGCACGTTGCGCATCAACGGACAGCCGCAGCAGTTCGCGAGTTCGCGCGATGCCGAGGCGCTGGGCATCGTGCTGATCCACCAGGAGTTCAACCTCGCCGAAGACCTGAGCGTCGCGCAGAACATCTTCCTCGGCCACGAAAAGAAAAAAGGCTGGCTGCTCGACGACACCTCGATGGAGCGCGACGCCGCAGCAGCGCTCACCGCCGTCGGCCTGCAGGTCGATCCGCGCACCAAGGTGCGCAAGCTCATCGTCGCCGAGAAGCAGCTCGTCGAGATCGCCAAGGCCATCGCCCGCCGCGCGCGCCTGTTGATCATGGACGAGCCCACCGCCACGCTCACGCCCGGCGAGACCGAGCGCCTGTTCAAGCTCATCGCGCAGTTGCGTGCCGATGGCGTGACCATCGTCTACATCTCGCACAAGCTCGACGAAGTGGAGCAGGTGACCGACGAGGTGATCGTGATGCGCGACGGCCGCTTCGTTGCCCGTGCGCTCACGCCCGATGTCACACGCCACCAGATGGCCAACTTGATGGTGGGCCGAGAACTCGCCGACCTCTACCCGCCGCGCGACCTCGTCGTGGCCGCCGATACACCCGCCATGCGCGTGCGCAACTTCACCGTGCCCGGCTGGGCGCAGGACGCGAGCTTCGAGGTGCGCCCCGGCGAGATCCTCGGCTTCGCAGGCCTCGTTGGCGCCGGCCGCACCGAACTGTTCGAAGGCCTCCTCGGCCTGCGCCCCGCGAGCGGCAGCATCGAGATGCTCGGCGAGCCCGTGCCCCACAACAAGGGCTGGCGCAATCCGCGCGATGCCGCCAAGAACGGCCTCACGTACCTCAGCGAAGACCGCAAGGGCAAGGGCCTGCACGTCAACTTCGGCCTCCGCCAGAACCTCACGCTGATGGCACTGGAGCGCTATGCCAAGCCGTGGCTGCAGCCCGAGGGCGAGCGCGGCGCGCTGGCCGAGGCGGTGAAGGACTACGGCATCCGCACCGGCTCGCTCGACGTCAAGGCCTCGTCGCTTTCGGGCGGCAACCAGCAGAAGCTCGCGCTCGCCAAGGTGCTGCAGCCGCAGCCCAAGGTGGTGGTGCTCGACGAGCCCACGCGCGGTGTCGACGTGGGCGCCAAGCGCGATATCTATTTCCTGATCCAGCGACTCGCCCGCGAAGGGCTCGCGGTGATCGTCGTCTCGTCGGAGCTGATGGAACTGATCGGCCTGTGCCATCGCGTCGCGGTGATGCGCGCAGGCAAGCTCGTCGCCACGCTGGACGCGGACCATTTGACTGAAGAGGAGCTCATCGCTCATGCCACCGGAACAGCAAACTCCCCCGTCGCAGCCTGAAGGCGCGGCAGCCGCTGCGCACCGCAGCGAGGCCAAGCCGCGCTGGACCGAACGTCTGCACGGCCTCGGCCCGGTCATCGGCCTCGTGCTGCTGTGCATCGCAGGCACGCTGCTCAACGGCGACTTCGCCACCGTCGACAACGCGATGAACGTGCTCACGCGCACGGCCTTCATCGGCATCATCGCGGTGGGCATGTGCTTCGTGATCATCTCTGGCGGCATCGATTTGTCGGTGGGCTCGATGGCCGCGCTCATCGCGGGCAGCGTGATCATGTTCATCAACTGGGCCGGCCCCGCCTCGGGCTCGCCGATGCTGGCGGTGGTGATGGGCGCGGTGCTCGCGGTGGTGCTGGGCGCGGTGTTCGGCCTCGCACACGGCCTGCTGATCACCAAGGGGCGCATCGAGCCCTTCATCGTGACGCTGGGCACGCTGGGCATCTTTCGCGCGTACCTCACGTACTTTGCCGATGGCGGCGCGCTCACGCTCGACAACGACCTGTCGGACCTCTACGCGCCCGTGTACTACGCGAGCCTCGCGGGCATTCCGGTGCCGGTGTGGGTGTTCGTGATCGTCGCGATCATCGGCGGCGTCATCTTGAACCGCACGGCCTACGGTCGCTACGTGCAGGCCATCGGATCGAACGAGCAGGTGGCGCGCTACGCGGCGGTCGATGTGGACCGCGTGAAGATCATGACCTACGTGCTGCTCGGCGTCTGCGTGGGCATCGCGACGCTGCTGTACGTGCCGCGCCTCGGCTCGGCCTCGCCGACCACGGGCCTCCTGTGGGAGCTCGAGGCGATCGCCGCGGTGATCGTCGGCGGCACGGCGTTGAAGGGCGGCGCGGGCAGCATCACCGGCACGGTGGTGGGCGCGATCCTGCTCTCGGTCATCAGCAACATCCTGAACCTCACCAGCATCATCAGCGTGTACCTGAACGCGGCTGTCCAGGGCTTCGTGATCATCATCGTCGCGTTCCTGCAGCGCGGACGTCGCTAGTTCCTTCCCGTTTCATTCCACCCACCAAGAGGAGACATCCAGCATGACAACTTTCACCCGTCGCATCGCACTCACGGCCGTCGCTGCCGCGGCGTTCGCCAGCCTGCCCGCGCTCGCCGCCGAAAAGGTCAACCTCGGCGTTTCGATTCCTGCGGCCACGCACAGCTTCATGGGCGGCATCAACTACTGGGCCAACCAGGCGAAGAAAGACCTGGAGAAGGAACACAAGGACCTGAAGATCACGATCAAGACCGCGGCCAACGCGCCCGAGCAGGCCAACCAGCTGCAGGATCTGTCGACGGTCACCAAGATCAACGCACTGGTCGTGTTCCCGTTCGAATCGGCCGCGCTGACCAAGCCGGTCGCGCAGGTCAAGGCCAAGGGCGCGTACGTCACCGTGGTCGACCGCGGCCTCACCGACACCAGCGCGCAGGACGCGTACGTGGCCGGCGACAACACCGCCTTCGGCAAGATCCCCGCCGAATACATCGTCAAGCAACTCGGCGGCAAGGGCAACGTGGTCGCGCTGCGCGGCATTGCCACCACGCTGGACAACGAACGCATGGACGCCTTCAATGCGGTGCTCAAGGGCAGCCCCGACATCAAGCTGCTCGATGCCAAGTACGCCAACTGGAACCGCGACGACGCCTTCAAGGTCACGCAGGACTACCTCACGCGCTTCAAGCAGATCGACGCCATCTGGGCCGCCGATGACGACATGGCCGTGGGCGTACTCAAGGCGATTTCGCAGGCCAAGCGCGACGACATCAAGATCGTGTTCGGCGGCGCGGGCGCCAAGGACATGGTCAAGACCATCATGGACGGCAAGGACAAGCGCATCGGCGCCGACGTGAGCTACTCGCCCAAGTTCATCTACGACGCGATCAAGCTCACCGCTGAAGCGCGCCTGAAGGGCGAGAAGCTGCCGGCGACGACGATCATTCCTTCGGTGTTGATCACCAAGGAAAACGCAAAAGATTTCTACCACCCGAACTCGCCGTTCTAAAGGCGTCTCGCTCCCTCTCCCCTAGGGGAGAGGGACAGCTTCCAGGAACGCTTCGACATGACCGACACACCTCTTCGCAAGCTCCGCTACGCCATGGTCGGCGGCGGCCGCGACGCCTTCATTGGCGCCGTGCACCGCAAGGCCATGGCGCTGGACGGCCAGATCGAATTCGTCGCGGGTGCGCTTTCGTCCAGCCCCGATAAGGCGCGCGCCTCGGGCCGCGACCTGGGCCTGGCCGACGACCGCAACCACGGCAACTGGCAGACGCTCCTGGCCGACGAGCTCCAGCGCCCGGCGGACCAACGCATCGATTTCGTCTCGATCGTCACGCCTAACCATGTGCACTTTCCGGTCGCGCAGGCCTTCGCCGACGCGGGCTTCCACGTCGTGTGCGACAAGCCACTGGTGCACACGCGTGACCAGGCCGATGCGCTGGTCGCCACCGTCGCGAAGCAGGGCACGGTGTTCGGCGTCACCTACAACTACACCGGTTACCCGATGGTGCGGCAGGCGCGCGAGATGGTGCGCTCGGGCCAACTCGGCGACATCCGCAAGATCGTCGTCGAATACAACCAGGGCTGGCTCGCGAGCCACGTCGAGGGCAGCGGCAGCAACAAGCAGGCCGACTGGCGCACCGACCCCGCGCGCAGCGGCGCGGCCGGCGCCATCGGCGACATCGGCTCGCATGCCGAGAACCTTGTCGCAAGCATCACGGGCCTCGAAATCGAAAGCCTCTGCGCCGACCTCACCGCGCATGTGCCGGGCCGCATGCTCGACGACGACGGCAGCCTGCTGCTGCGCTTCAAGGGCGGCGCGCGCGGCGTGCTGATCGCTTCGCAGATCAGCACGGGTCTCGAGAACGACCTGCGCCTGCGCATCTCCGGCGCGCTGGGCACGCTCGAATGGCACCAGGAACAGCCGAGCCAGCTCGTGCACTTGCCGCACGACGGTCCCAAGCGCATCTTCACGCGCGGCGGGCCTTGGCTGTGCGAAGCGGCGCGGCGTGCAAGCCGGCTGCCGACGGGGCACCCCGAAGGCTTCATCGAGGCCTTCGCCAATATCTACGCGGGCGTGGCGGCGGACATCCGCGCGCGGCTCGCGGGCCAGGCGGCCGATCCGATCGCGGCGGACTATCCGCGCGTGGAAGACGGCGCGCGCGGCGTGCGCTTCATCGAACGCACGGTGGCTTCGGCCCAAAGCCAATTAAAGTGGACGCCCTGGTGACGCGCCGGCCTCGCACCCGCGAGGCCATGCCGCGTTGCCATCGGCATCCATGACGCATCCCTCTTCCGACGATTCTTCTTCAACGCGATGGCTGCGCGCCCTGTGGCTGCGCTGCAAGACGCTGTGGCCGCTCAAGCTGGTGGGCAACACCGTCGCCACCATCGGTTTCTTTCCGCTGTACTTCTGGATCATGAAGAACGCGGGCCAGGCCTGGGTGCTGCCGCTCACCGCGTTCGACCGGCTGATCGCGTTCTGGCCGGCGGTCCTTCCCATTTATCTTTCGCTCTGGGGCTACATCGCATTGCCCGTGTTGCTGGCGAAGGACAGGCGCGAGCTCTGGAGCTTCTCCTTCGGCTGCGCGGCGATGACGGCCTTCGCGCTGGCCGTCTTCTGGTTCATGCCCACGGCGATTCCGAACTTCACCATCGATGCCACGCCGGGCACCTCGCTGCATTTCCTGAAGACCGTCGACTCCGCCGGCAATGCCTTCCCGTCGCTGCACGTGTCGTTCTCGGTGTTCGCCTGCATCGTGCTCGCGCGCCAGTTGCGCGACGCTGCAGCGCCGGCATGGCTGCGCCTCTTCAACGTGGCATGGGCCGTGGCCATCGTGTATTCGACGATGGCGGTGCGCCAGCATGTGCTGATCGACGTGCTCGGCGGGCTGGCGCTGGGCCTCGCGCTCGGCTTCGCCTCTCGCGAGCGCGGCGCCGTGGCGCCACCGCCGCAAGCCCGCACGGCGTAGGCCGATTGCGGTATTCCGCCGTGGCGGTGCGGACGGTACAAAGCGGGATCGTCGTCTACCGAATGCGGAGCCCGTCATGAAGATCCGTTCCTCCGTTGCCGTGGCCTGCATGGTCGCCGGCACCATCGCTGCCGGTTCCGCCTTTGCCATCGACTACCCGGCGCGCAAGCCCGGTCTCTGGGAAATCAAGACCGGCGACGGCACCACCGGCAAGGCGGCCGACCAGACCATCCAGCAATGCATCGACGCGGCCAGCGACAAGGCGCTGCGCGACATGGGGCAGGGCATGGGCAAGGACATGTGCGCCAAGCAGGACCTGCGCATCGAGAGCGGCAAGCTGGTCATGGACTCGGTCTGCAAGATCGGCACCACCACCGCCACCTCGCGCGCCGTGATGACGGGCGATTTCAGCTCGAGCTACCGCATGGAGAGCAAGTCGACCTACAGCCCGCCGCTGATGGGGCGCACCGAAGGCACCAGCGTCATGGACGCCAAATGGGTCGGCCCCTGCAAGCCGGGCCAGAAGCCGGGCGACATGGTGATGTCCAACGGCATGACGATGAACGTGCTCGACATGATGGGCGGACGCGGCAAGAAGTAGGCGCCGGCCCACATCGCTTCGGGGCGGCCATTCGGCGGCGCTGGCGGCCGGTCGGGCCTACGATGGCGGCCATGCCCGACAAGCTGGATCTCGTCGTCGCCCGGCCCGAGGGCCTGTACTGCCCGCCCGGCGATTTCTACATCGACCCGTGGCGGCCGGTGGCGCGCGCGGTCATCACGCATGCGCATTCGGACCATGCTCGCGTCGGTCACGCGCACTACCTGGCGCACACCGACAGCGCGGGCACCTTGCGCACGCGGCTCGGCGCCGACATCAACCTGCAGACCCTCGCATACGGCGAAGCCATCGAGCACCACGGCGTGCGCCTCTCCCTTCACCCGGCCGGCCATGTGCTGGGATCGGCGCAGGTGCGGCTCGAACACGGCGGCCGTGTGTGGGTCGCCTCGGGCGACTACAAGACCGAGCCCGACGGCACCTGCACGCCCTTCGAGCCGGTGCCTTGCGACACCTTCATCACCGAATCGACCTTCGGCCTGCCGATCTACCGCTGGCCCACGCAGGCCGTGCTGTTCGCGGAGATCGATGCCTGGTGGCGCGCGAATGCGGAAGCCGGCCGCGCGTCGGTGCTGTTCTGCTATGCCTTCGGCAAGGCGCAGCGCATCCTGCACGGGGTCGATGCGTCGATCGGACCCATCGTCGTGCACGGCGCGGTCGAGCCGCTCAATGCGGTGTACCGCGCGGCCGGCGTGGCGCTGCCGGAGACGGTGCGTGTCACCGATCCGGGCGTCGATGCGGCGCTGCTGAAGCGATCTCTTGTGCTGGCGCCGCCCTCGGCGCAGGGCACGCCATGGATGAAGCGCTTCGGCAACTACGCCGATGCCTTCGCGAGCGGCTGGATGCAACTGCGCGGCACGCGTCGCCGGCGCGGTGTGGACCGCGGCTTCGTCATGTCCGACCATGCCGACTGGCCCGGCCTGCAGCAAGCCATTGCGGGCACAGGCGCCGAGCGCGTGTTCGTCACGCACGGCAGCGTGCAGGTGATGGTGCGGTGGCTGACGGAGAACGGGCTCGATGCGCAGGGCTTCAAGACCGAGTACGGCGATGAAGACGACCAGGAAACGCCGGCCGCAGCGCCCGCCGCCGCCGAAGAGGAGGCGAAGTGAGAGCCTTCGCCGCGCTCTACCGCGAACTCGACGCGAGCACGTCGAGCCTTGCCAAGCAGGCCGCGTTGCAGCGCTACCTGCGCGATGCCGACGCGGCCGATGCCGCATGGGCCGTCTACTTCCTCGCTGGCGGCAAGCCGCGTCAACTCGTGCCCACCAAGCTGCTGCGGCTGCTCGCGCAGGAAGCCGCGGGCTTGCCCGAGTGGCTGTTCGACGAGAGCTACGACGCCGTCGGCGATCTCGCCGAGACCATCGCACTGCTGTTGCCGCCGCCGACCGAGGTGCACGACCTCGGACTCGCAGCCTGGGTGGAGCAGCACCTGCTGCCGCTGCGCGAAGCCGCTAAGACCGCGCCCGAGGAACTGGCGGACCGGCTGCGCGCCCAGTGGCGGCAACTCGCGGCCGAAGAGCGGCTGGTGTATTTCAAGCTCATCACGGGCGCGTTCCGCGTCGGCGTGTCGAAGCTGCAGGTCACGCAGGCGCTCGCGGCCGTGGGCGGCATCGATGCCAAGCGCGTCGCGCAGCGGCTCATGGGCTACACGCACATCGGCGCGCGGCCACGGGCCGGCGACTACGCCACGCTGATCGCGCCGGAGTCCGATGCCGAACAGGTTCAGAAGACCAGCGGGCAGCCGTACCCGTTCTTCCTCGCGCACCCGTTCAACATTCCGCTCGCGCATTTCGATGCGGTGCTGGGTCCGCCGGCCGACTGGATCGTCGAGTGGAAGTGGGACGGCATACGCGCACAACTCGTCAAGCGCGCGGGCGTCGTGTGGCTGTGGTCGCGCGGCGAAGAGCTGGTGACCGATCGCTTCCCCGAACTCGCCGTGCTGGGCGAGGCGCTGCCCGACGGCACGGTGCTCGACGGCGAGATCGCCGTGTGGCGTGAAGACAAGGTGCAACCCTTTGCGGAGTTGCAGAAACGCATAGGCCGCAAGACGCTGGGCGCCAAGCTGCTGCGCGACATTCCCGTGGTGTTGCTGGCCTACGACCTCCTCGAATGGGAAGGGCGCGACCTGCGCGCAGAGCCGCAGTCGGCGCGCCGCGTGCTGCTCGACGAACTCGTCACCCGCATGCAGCACCCCTCGCTGCTGCCGAGCCCTATGCTCACCGGCCTCGACTGGCCCGACCTTGCACGCCAGCGCGAAGCCGCGCGCACCATGGGCGTGGAAGGAATGATGCTCAAGCGCCGCGACGCGCAGTACGGCGTGGGCCGCACGAAGGATGTGGGCGTGTGGTGGAAGTGGAAGATCGAGCCACTCAGCATCGACGCCGTGCTCATCTACGCGCAGCGCGGCCACGGCCGCCGCGCGAGCCTCTTCAGCGACTACACCTTCGCGGTGTGGGATGGACCGCCCGAGCAGGAAGACCGCAAGCTCGTGCCGTTCGCCAAGGCCTACTCGGGGCTCACCGATGCGGAGATGGGGCGCGTGGACGCGATCATCCGCAAGACCACCATCGAGAGCTTCGGTCCGGTCAAGAGCGTCAAGCCGACGCTGGTGTTCGAACTGGGCTTCGAAGGCATCGCGCGCAGCACGCGGCACAAGAGCGGCATCGCGGTGCGCTTTCCGCGCATGCTGCGCTGGCGCGAAGACAAGCCGGTGGCGGAAGCCGACACGCTGCAGACGCTGGCTGCGCTGCTGCCGACATGAACAAGGCGGTCAAGGCGGCGCTCGATGCGTGGTTCGCCGCGCGCGGGTGGAAGCCGTTCAAGTTTCAACGCGATGTGTGGAAGGCCATCGCGGCTGGCAAGTCCGGCATGCTGCATGCAACCACCGGTGCGGGCAAGACCTATGCGGTGTGGCTCGGCGCGCTGCAGGTCTTCTCGCAGGCGCGCAAGGAAACCGCACGACCCGCCGCACCGCCGCTCACCGTGCTGTGGCTCACGCCCATGCGCGCGCTCGCGGCCGACACGCTGCGCGCGCTGAAGCAGCCGCTCGAAGCGCTCGGCGCCGAGGTGCATCCGTGGAGCGCGGGTGCGCGCAGCGGCGATACCACGTCGGCCGAGCGCAGCGCGCAGAACGAACGGCTGCCGACCGTGCTCGTCACCACGCCCGAAAGCCTCTCGCTGCTGCTCGCACGCGCCGACGCCAGTGACGTGCTGGGCCGCGTGAAGATGGTGGTTGTCGACGAGTGGCACGAGCTGCTCGGCAACAAGCGGGGCGTGCAGGTGCAGCTCGCGCTCGCGCGGCTCAAGCGATGGAACCCGGGCCTCGCGATCTGGGGCATGTCCGCCACGCTCGGCAATCTGCAGGAGGCGATGCATTCATTGCTGGGCCATGACGAGGGCGTGCTCGTGCAGGGCCAGGTGCCGAAGAAGCTCGTCATCGATTCGCTGCTGCCCGGCCGCGCCGAACGCTTTCCGTGGGGCGGGCACCTCGGCCTCACGATGCTGCCGCAGGTGATCGAGGAGATCGCCGCGAGCAGCACCACGCTGGTCTTCACCAACACACGCTCGCAGGCCGAGATCTGGTACCAGGCGATGCTCGAAGCCAAGCCCGAATGGGCGGGCACCATCGCGCTGCATCACGGTTCGCTCGACCGCGCGGTGCGCGAATGGGTGGAACTGGGGTTGAAGAGCGGCGAGCTCAAGGCGGTGGTCTGCACCTCGAGCCTGGACCTGGGCGTGGACTTCCTGCCGGTCGAGCGCGTGCTGCAGATCGGCTCGCCCAAGGGCGTGGCGCGGCTGCTGCAGCGCGCGGGCCGCTCGGGCCATGCGCCGGGGCGGCCGTCGCGCATCACGCTCGTGCCCACGCACAGCATCGAGATGGTGGAGGGCGCGGCCGCGCGCACGGCGATTGCGGAAGGGCACATCGAGGCGCGCCATTCGCCCGACCAGCCGCTCGACGTGCTGGTGCAGCACCTGGTGACAGTGGCACTCGGCGGCGGCTTCGTGCCCGACGATCTCTACGACGAGGTGCGCGGCACCGCGGCGTATGGATCGCTCTCGCGCGAGAGCTGGCAGTGGTGCCTCGACTTCGTCTCGCAGGGCGGCCCGTCGCTCGCGGTCTACCCCGACTACAAGCGCGCCGTGCCCGATGCTGAAGGCGTGTGGCGCGTGCCCGACGCGCGGCTCGCGCGGCGCCACCGCATGAACATCGGCACCATCGTGAGCGATGCGAGCATGGCGGTGCAGTACCTGGGCGGCTCGAAGATCGGCAATGTCGAAGAGGGTTTCGTCGCGCGCATGAAGCCGGGCGACTGCTTCCTGTTCGGCGGCCGCCTGCTTGAACTTGTGCGCATCCACGACATGACCGCCTGGGTGCGCCGCGCCACCGGCAAGCGCGCCGCGGTGCCGCGCTGGAATGGCGGACGCATGCCGCTGTCGAACACGCTGGCCGATGCGGTGGTGCAGCAGCTCGCGCTGGCGGGCGAGGGGCACTACAAATCGCCCGAGCTGCAGTGCGTGCGACCGCTGCTGGAGATCCAGCAGCAATGGTCCGCGCTCCCCACCCCGCAGACGCTGCTGGCCGAGACGCTCAAGACGCGCGAGGGCTCGCATCTCTTTCTCTATCCGTTCGCCGGCCGGCATGTGCACCTAGGGCTTGCGAGCCTGCTGGCTTGGCGCGTGGCGCAACACGAGGCGCGCACCTTCTCCATCGCGGTCAACGACTATGGCTTCGAGTTGCTGAGCGCGACCGAGGTCGATTGGCCCGCGCTGCTGCCGCAGGTGCTTCGCCTGCCGGAAGGCGAGGGCAAAGGCGAGGGTGATAAGGATGCGCGCACCGTGCTGCTGCACGAGGTGTTGGCCTCGCTCAATGCGGGCGAATTGGCGCAGCGGCGTTTTCGCGAGATCGCACGCGTGTCGGGGCTGATCTTTCAGGGCTATCCGGGCGAGAAGCGCAGCAGCCGGCAGCTGCAGGCGTCGTCGTCGCTGTTCTGGGAGGTGTTCCGCAAGTACGACCCGTCGAACAAGCTGCTGCAGCAGGCCGAGCAAGAGTTGCTCTCGCAGGAGCTGGAGATTGGTCGCCTTCGCGCGAGCCTGGAGCGCATGGCCACGCAGGAGCTCGTGCTGAAACCGCTGGAGCGGCCGACGCCGTTTTCGTTTCCGCTCATGGTCGAGCTGTTCCGCGAGAAGCTGTCGAACGAGAACGTGGCAGACCGTATCGCGCGGATGGTCGAGCAACTGGAGAAAGCCGCGGGCGGCGTGGTTACGGCCGGCGGTGTGGAGCGCGTGAAGAGCACGCTGGCGTTCGGGCAGGAGGGGCCGGGCAAACCACCCAAACCACGGCGCGAACGCAGGCGGCCTTCGCGACCGCTACCGCCACTGTGAGCCGATCAGCCGCCGTGCGCCTTCACCCACCGCACGATGTCCGCCGCGCCCATCGCGCCGGCCTGCCGTGCCACTTCGCGGCCATTGCGAAACAACGCCAGCGTCGGGATGCTGCGGATGTTGAAGCGTGCGCCGAGCGCGGGCACGGCCTCGGTGTCGACCTTGGCCAGGCGCACCTGCGGTTCGAGCTGGGCCGCGGCCTGCTCGTAGCCCGGCGCCATCTGGCGGCAGGGGCCGCACCACGGCGCCCAGAAGTCGACCAGCACCGGGATCTCGTTGCGCGCGATGTGGCGGTCGAAGGTCTTTTCGTCGGGCAGCGCGGTCGAATGGCCGACGAACAGTGCCTTGTGGCAGCTGCCGCAGTCGGGCGCGCTGCCCAGTTGCTCTGCGCGCACGCGGTTGGTCGTGTGGCAGTGCGGGCAGACGATGAGCTTCGGGGGCGATTCGGTCATAGGGAAGAACTGGGGCTCGCGCGGTTGAATTGCAAGATGGTCGCGGGCCTGCGCGTCATTTGCGACACTCCCCGGCTGTGACTTCCCGGCACCTTACCGCGTCTGCGCTCGCTGTCCAATGGGTGGGCGAGCTGCTGCACCTGCTGCCCGAGCGCGCGCTCTGGTGGCCTGGCGCTCGTGTGCTGTTCATCGCCGACCTTCACATCGGCAAGGCCGCGACCTACCGCGCGCTGGGCCAGCCGGTGCCGGGCGGCACCACGCAGGAGAACCTGGTGCGACTCGATGCGTTGATCGCCACGCACGCGCCCCGGCACATCGTCTTCCTAGGCGACTTCCTGCACGCTGCGCAGGCCCGCACGCCGCAGGTGCTGGCCGCGCTCGAAGCCTGGCGCGCCAGGCACGGGGACATCGCGATGACGCTGGTGCGCGGCAACCACGACAGCCGCGCGGGCGACCCGCCGGCAGCGCTGGGCATCGAAGTGGTCGACGAGCCCTTCCTGCTCGGCCCGTTCGCCTGCTGCCACCATCCGCAATCGCACGCCACGCACTTCGTGCTCGCGGGGCATCTGCATCCGGTGTGCCGGCTCTACGGACCGGGGCGCGACAGCGTGCGGCTGCCCTGTTTCGTGAGCGATGCGGGGCAGGCCGTGCTGCCGGCCTTCGGCGAGTTCACAGGCGGGTGGTTGGTGGACCGGGCGCCGGAGCGGCGCTTCTACGCGGTGGGCGGCGAGACCGTGTGGGCGCTGCCGGCATCGGACTGAAGGATTTGGCTCCTTCCCCCTCTGGGGGAAGGTCGGGATGGGGGCAGGCAGAGCGCCCGATGGCTACGCCGCTTGCCCCACCCCGGCCCTCCCCCGGAAGGGGAGGGAGAAAGTCAGAGCACGACCGGCTCGTCCGGCAACTCGTTCGTGTCGGCCTCGTCCTCGGCCAACGGAAAGTGCGCGACCAGCAGGGCCGACATTTCTTCCAGCGCCTGCGTGAGCCCGTCCTCGAAGCGGCCTTCGCGAAACGCCGTTCCCATGCGCTGCGTCATCGCGGCCCATTCGGCATCGTCCACGCGCGAGTCGATGCCGCGGTCGGCCACGATCTCGATCGCATGCTCGGCCAGCAGCAGGTAGATCAGCACGCCGTTGTTGTGCTCGGTGTCCCACACGCGCAGCTTGCCGAACAGCGTGACGGCGCGCTCCCTCGGCGGCGCATGGCGCCACAGGTACGACATCGGAAGGCCCGCTTCGACGCAGATGCGCACCTCGCCGCTGTGGCGCCGCTCGCTCGCGGCCACGCGGCTGGCGAGCCGTTCCATCGCGTCGTTGGGCAGCACGCGGCGCACCGCGGCTTCGTCGGTCCACCGATGGCGCCAGATGCGGCCGAGCTTCGAGAAGAACGTGGGTTCTGCAGTTGCCATGTTCACCAGTCTCCCGAGGCGCCGCCGCCACCGAAATTGCCACCGCCGCCGGAGCTGAAGCCGCCGCCTCCACCACCGCCGCCACCGCTCCATCCGCCGCCTCCGCCGCTGCTCCAACCACCACCGCCTCCGCCGCCGCGACCGCCGCCAAACCCGGCGAGGCCCGAGAACAGCGAGACCATGAGCGCGATCAGCCCGGCAATCACCGCGATGACCGTGCTGGTCGTGAGAAAGAACGCGACCGCGCCGATGCCCCCGCCCATGACGACCGAGCCCAGCGTCTTGCCCAGGATGGCGCGCACGATCGGCGCGCCGACGAAGACGCCGACGAACAGGAAGATCGCGAGGTTCTCCCAGTCGAAGTCGCCGCCCGAACTACCGCCGCCGCTGTTGCGCGAAGGCTCGGGCAGCGGCTCGCCGTCGACCAGGCCGATGAGCCGGTCCACCGCCGCATTCAGGCCGCCCGCGAAGTCGTTGTTGCGAAAGCGCGGCTTCATCTCCTCGTCGATGATGCGCACGGCCGCGAGGTCGGGCACCGCGCCTTCGAGCGCCTTGGCGGTGGCGATGCGCATCTTGCGATCGTCCTTGGCGACGATCACGAGGAGGCCGTCGCCCACGTCCTTGCGGCCGATCTTCCAGGCATCGCCCACGCGCTGCGCGTAGCTGGCGATGTCTTCGGGCTGGGTGGTCGGTACCATCAGCACCACGATCTGCGAGCCCTTGCGCTGCTCGAAGGCCGCGAGCTTGGTTTCGAGTCCCGAGCGCTGCGCGGCGTCGAGCGTGCCGGTCTGGTCGATGACGCGCGCGGTGAGCGCGGGCACCGGCAGCAGGCCTTGCGCGAGCGCGGGCAAGGCGATCCATGCCAGCGCTGCGACGAAGACTGCAGCCAGCGCGCGGCGGATCAGGGCTGCAACCATCGGCGCGGCTTACTTCTTCGGTGCGCTGAAATCGACCGTGGGCGGTGTCGAGATCTGCGCTTCGTTCTGCACCGAGAAGTTGGGCTTCGGCGCGTAGCTGAAGATCTTGGCCGTGATGTTGGTGGGGAAGCTGCGCGCGAGCACGTTGTACTCCTGCACGCTCTCGATGTAGCGGTTGCGCGCCACGGTGATGCGGTTCTCGGTGCCTTCGAGCGTCACGCGCAGGTCGCGGAAGGCCTGGTTGGCCTTGAGCTCGGGATAGCGCTCCGACACCACCATCAGCCGCGAGAGCGCCGAGGAGAGCTCGCCCTGCGCCTGCTGGAACTTGTTGAAGGCCTCGGGGTTGTTGAGCGTCTCGGGCGTCACCTGGATCGAGGTGGCCTTGGCGCGCGCCTCGATCACCTTGGTGAGCGTGTCCTGCTCGAAGCTGGCCTCGCCCTTGACGGTGGCCACGATGTTGGGCACGAGGTCGGCGCGCCGCTGGTACTGGTTGAGCACCTCGCTCCAGGCCGATTTGCTGGCCTCGTCGAGGGACTGGAACTGGTTGTAGCCGCATCCGCTCAGGGAAACGACCGCCGCGAGAATCAAGAGCCAGCGCTTCATCATCATTTGCATTACCTCCGCAGAAGAAGCGGAAGGTAGCATAGGTGGCTCCATGTCCCTCGATCCCCTACAGGCACTGCAGGCCGCGAACCGCGCGGTATCGCCCCTTGCTGCGGCGAACGCCGGCACTTTGCTGATCGCGGGTGCGACAGGCGCCCTGGGGCAGGAGCTGTTGCGAAAGCTGGCCGGCCGCCATCGTTTTGCCCATGCCCGCGTGCTGTCGCGCGAGCCGATCCGCGACGGACTTCGTGGCGTCGAGACGTACCTGAGCCCGGACCTGCCGATCGCGCAATGGCCGCTGACGTCTGCCGACACCGCGGTCATTGCTTTCGATCCGCCCCGGCTTTACCACGACCGCGAGCGTGCGCTGTGGGTGCCACAGCCTTCCGACCTGCCCGAGCTGGCGAAATGGCTGCGCGCCTGCGGCGTGCAGACACTGGCCATCGTGCAGCCGCACGACCAGGGCAAGTTGCCCGAGGCGCTCAAGCGCGGCCTCGCGAGCCTGGACGAGCAGGCGGTGGTCGCCAACGGCTTCGACCGGGTGATCCTCGTGCGCTCGGCGCGCAAGCCGCTGTATGCCAAGTTCGCCAACCCCGCCGAGCGGCTCGCCGCCTGGATGCTGTCGGTCGTGCGCTTCATGGTGCCCAGCAGCGAACAGCCGGTGCGCGCTTCCAAGGTGGCCGAGCTGGTCGATGTCGCATTGCGCATCGCACCGTCGGGCGTGCACGTGGCCGCGCCGGAGATGGTGTGGGAGGCCTCGCAGGGTCAGCAGATGCAGGCGGTGGCGCAGCGCTGGCTGGGCTGACGCATCACCCGCGCCACTGGCGCAGCATCTCCGCCGAATCGACCACCAGCCCCAGGTGCAGCGACACCATGGCGAGCGCGGCACTTTCCAGGTGCGGGTCGGTGCCGCGCACCAGGTCGCGCAGCACGATCACGCGGTAGTTGTGGTTGTTGGCATCGAACGCGGTGTTGAGCACGCAGCAATCGGTGAAGCCGCCGTCGAGCACCACCGTCTGGATGCGCTGGTTGCGCAGCAGGAAGTCGAGGTCGGTCGGGTAGAAGGCCGACAGCCGGCGCTTGTTTTCCACGCGCATGTCGCCGGGCTCGACGCGCGTGACCCACTCGGTCCAGCGCGAGCCTTCGAGGGCATGCGCGTCGGCGTTGGGAATCGCGCCCACATGCAGCGGAAAGGTGCGGCGCCAGGCGGCCGGGATGCCGTGGATGTCGTCCACGCCATCGGGCCGCAGCACCGACTTGATGTGCACGATGCGCACGCCCAGCGCGCGTGCCTCGTCATGGAAGCCGTCGATCGGCGCCACCACGTCCCGCGCACGCGGCGCGGGGCAGGGGCAGTCGGTGCTGTCGTCCAGGTGGCCACGGTGCATGTCGATCGAGAGCACCGCGGTGGTGGCCGGATCGAGGTAGTCGGCGAACTGCGCCGCGTCGAGCTCGCGCTCCTCGTTGTAGACCCAGGCCTTCATCGCCGTTCCTCTCTCACATAGGGCTGCCCCAGCGCACCCGGCTCGTCGTCGCCGCTGCGCTTCTTGCCGAGCGCGACCCAGATCATCACGCCGAGCGTGACGGCATACGGCGTCATCATCACGAAGTACTGCGGCAGTTGCACGCCGGCTGCCGCCAGCTGCGGAATCAGCGCCTCGATGCAGCCGAACAGCAGCGCGCCCACCAGTGCTTTCCACGGCGACCAGCGCGCGAAGATCACCAGGCCCACTGCGATCCAGCCACGCCCGCCGGTCATGCCCGCGATCCACAGCTTGGTGCTGACCACCGAGATGTAGGCGCCCGCCAGACCCACCAGCGCGGAGCCCGCGAGCACGGCGGCGAAACGCCACGCCGTGACGCGGATGCCGGCGGCGTCGGCCGCCTGCGGGTTCTCGCCCACCGCGCGCAGGCGCAGGCCGGTGGAGGTGCGCGCGAAGAACCAGGCGACGGCACCGAAGATCGGCAGCGTGAGCCACACCATCGCGTTCTGCTCGAACAGCCTGCCCACACCCGGCAGCAGCGACAGCGGCCACAGCGCCATGGTGCCGATGCCTTCGGTGGCGTGGTTGGTCCAGTCGGCCATCGAGCCGACCAGCGCGGTGAGTCCCTGGCAGAAGAACACCAGCGCCAGCCCGGCGATCACCTGGTTCACGCGCAGCCAGATCACCATCACGGCGAACAACACCGAGACGAGGCTGGCCGCGAGCATCGCCAGCACCAGCGACACCGCTGGCTGGCCAAGCGCCAGTTGCGCGCCGATGCCGGCCAGCGCGCCGACCAGCATCAGCCCTTCGGCGCCGAGCGAGAGCACGCCCGCCCGCTCACAGATGATGAGCCCGAGTGCCGCGAGGGCATAGGGCACCGCGAAGTCGGGGGTGCTGGCAAGCCAGTTGAGAACCACGCCGCCACTCATGCCACCGCCTCCCCGCCCACGCGGCGCAGCCGGTGGCGGATGAAGAAATCGCTCGATGCCACGCAGACCACGATCACCGCCTGGATCAGCTGCACCATCGAGAACGGCACCTGGTAGAACACCTGCAGGCTGCGGCCGGTGACGAACAGCGCCGCCACCAGCAGGGCCACCACGGTGGCGGCCAGCGGGTTGTTGCGTGCGAGGAACGCGATGAGGATGCCCGAGAAGCCATAGCCCTGGTAGAAGGCCTGCGTGAGCCGCCCCTCCTGCCCCGCGACCACCGCAAAACCGGCGAGCCCCGCCATCGCGCCGGACAGCAGCACGGCGCCATAGATGGTGCGGCGCACCGGCACGCCAGCCGCATGCGCCACGCGCGGGTTCGCATCGACAAAACGCAGATAGAGCCCGGCGCGGCTCACCCCCACCAGCCACCACGCCAGCAGCGCGACGATGCCCGCGAGCAGGATCGCGCTGCCTACGCCCGCGCCCAGCTCGGGCAGCCGCTCGAAGGCGCGGAACTGCGGCGAGTAGGGGAAGTTGTCCTTCGGGTCCTTCCAGCTGCCGTACACCAGGTGCAGCAGGAAGTTGGCCGCCATGTAGTTGAGCATCAGCGTCGAGATGATCTCGTTCACGCCCAGCTTCAGCTTGAGCCATGCGGGGCCGAGCACCCACAGCAGCCCGCAGCCGATGGCCGCGACGAACATCAGCGGCAGGCGCAGGTTGTCGGGGCCGATCTGCCACATCGAGATGACGGTCGCGCCGATGGCGCCCCAGATCATCTGGCCCTCGAGTCCGAGGTTCCAGAAGCGCGCTCGGAAAGCCATGGAGCCCGCGAGTCCGACCAGGATCATCGGCGCGGCCTGGAACAGCACGGCGCGGAAATTCTGTCCGTCGAAGAAGGTCTGCATCACGAACTCGTTGGCGAGTTCGTCGGCGGGCACGCCCGCGGCCACGAGGATGGCGGCCGAGATCGCAAGGCCGACCAGCAGCGCGATCCCGAGGATCAGCGCCTGCCAGCGCCAGGCCATGTGCTGGCGGATCTCGAGCGTGTAACGGCGACTGGCGAGGGGCTGGTGCGTGCGCACGGGTTCGGGCGTTTTCATGTCGGTGAGAGCGGGATGCGCCATGGCGGCGAGCGATGCGTCAGCCATGGTCCACCATCGCCTGTCCGATGGCCTGCCGGTCGGCCGGTTGCGCGAACTCGCCGGCAATGCGTCCACGCGTCATCACGCCCACGCGGTCGGCCAGTTGCAGCACCTCGTCGAGGTCTTCGCTGATCAGCAGCACCGCGGCGCCGCCGTCTCGCGCGGCGCGCAGGCGCGCATGCACCTCGGCGCTGGCGCGCACGTCGAGCCCGCGGCTCGGGCTGTGGGCGAGCACCAGCGTGGGCGACTTGCCGAATTCGCGCGCCAGCACGAGCTTCTGTGCGTTGCCGCCGGAGAGCAGCGCGGCCTTCTGCGCGACCGAGCGCACGCCCTGCACGTCGAAGGCGCGTACTGCTTCCTGCGTGTCGCTCTGGATGCGGTTGCGGCGCAGGTGCCAGATGGGCCCGTAGCGCCCGCTGTGCACGCGGCCGATGGCGTAGTTCTCGGCGACCGAAAGGCTGCCCGCGAGTGCGAGCCCGTAGCGATCGGCCGGAATTGCGGCGATGCCGACGTTGCGGCGTGCGGGCGCGGACATGGTCTTCAGATCGCCATGGCCGTCGAGATGCATCTCGCCTTCGAGGCCGCCGCTGACGTCGGGCAGGCCCATGATGGCGCCGGCCAGTTCGCTCTGACCGTTGCCGCCTACCCCGGCAAGGCCATAGATTTCGCCGGCGTGCAGTTCGAGGTCCACGCCGTCGAGCACGCGCAGGCCCTGCGGCGATGCCGACGAGCGCAGCCCGCGCACCGACAGCCGCACTGCACCGCGCGGCGCCTTGGCCGGTTGTGACGAAGGCGCGGCAATGGATTCACCCACCGTGAGCTTCACGAGTTCACTCACTGATGTTGCACTGGGCTCCAGCGTCGCCACCGTGCGACCGCCGCGCATCACCGTCACGCGGTCGGCGTAGGTTTTCACGTCCGCCATCTTGTGCGTGACCAGCACCACGGCAGAACCGCTCCGCGCAAGCCCTTGTACTGTCTGCAGCAGGCGTGCGGCTTCCTGGTCGGTCAGCACCGCAGTCGGTTCATCGAGGATCAGGATGCGGGCCCCCGCGAGCAGCACCTTGAGAATTTCGACGCGCTGCTGCTCCGCAATCGAAAGCGCGTCGATGCGTTTCGAAGGATCGATGTCGAAGCCCAGCTCCGATGCCTTGTTGCGGATGTCGCGCGAGATCTCGCGCAGCCGTTCCCCATGGCTCTGGAACTCGGCCGGCGGCGGCGCGGTGAGCAGGATGTTCTGCGCCACTGTGAACGGCCGCACCAGCTTGAAATGCTGGTGGACCATGCCGATGCGGTGCTTCGCCGCATCGCGCGGACCGGCAAGGCGCACCACGTTGTCGTCGACCAGCAGTTGCCCGGCTTCGGGCGCATAGAGCCCGGCCGCGATGTTCATCAGCGAAGACTTGCCCGCGCCGTTCTCGCCGAGCAGCGCATGCACCTCGCCCCAGCGGGCGGCGAAGTGCGCGTCGGTGAGGGCCGCGAAGCCGTCGAAGGTCTTGCGGATGCCGGTGAGTTCCAGCGCGTTGGGCATGCCGGTCTTTCTCGTTTACTTCTGCGTCACCACGCCCTTGACGAACCAGTCCATCTTCCAGAGGTCGGCATCGGACAGCACCGCGCCCTTGGCCACACGCTCCTTGCCGTCGCGGTCGGCGAGCGGGCCGGCGTAGATCTGCTTGCCCTTCATGATGGCTTCGCGTTCCGCGGTGATCGCCGCGGCCTTCTCCTTGGGCACCGCGGGGCCGAAGCCCGCGATGTCGGTGCCGCCGTCCTTCATCTCGATGAAGGCGCCGTAGGGCGCGGGCTTCCAGCCGCCCGCCATCACCTTCTTGAGCTCAGGCACGAGGAAGCGGTCCCACACCCACACCGACGAACACAGCGTGGCCTTGGGCGCGAACTGGCGCAGGTCGCGGTGGTGGCCGGTGCCGTACACGCCACGCTCCTGCGCCACGATCTGCGGCGTGGGGCTGTCGACGTGCTGGCCGATCACGTCGGCGCCCTGGTCGATCAGCGCGGCGGCGGCGGCGCGTTCCTTGATGGGGTCGTTCCACGCGCCGGTGTAGATCACGTTGACGGTGGCGTTGGGGTTCATCTTCTGCGCGCCGAGCGCGAAGGCGTTGATGGTCCAGTTCACCACGCCGAAGGGGTTGGCCGCGACGAAGCCGAGCTTGCCGGTCTTCGACGCCGCGCCGGCGGCCATGCCGCACAGGTACTGGCTCTCGTAGGTGCGGCCGTAGAACGATTCGAGGTTGGTGCCGTTGGTGGTGCCCGAGCCGTTGAGGAAGGCCACGTCGGGGTATTTGGCGGCCAGGTCCTTGAAGCTGTCGGAGTAGCCGAAGGCCGTGCCGATCACGATGTTGGCACCGCGCTGGATGAACTTCTCGGCCGCGGGCTTGATGGCCGAGGCGTCCTCGGGCACGTTCTCGACGAACTGGATCTTCTGGCCGATCTCCTTCTCGATCTTCACGCGGGCTTCGTCGAAGGCCTGCGTCCAGCCGCCGTCGTTCTTCGGGCCGAAGTAGAGCATCGCGATCTTCGGCTTGTCCTTGAGCGTGAAGCCGTCGGCCGCCACCGCGGGCAGCGTGAACAACGCGCCGCCGGCTGCGAGCGTCAATGCAAGGCCGAGAAAGCCGGTGGTGGGTGTGCGCAGCATGGAGCAACCTTTCATGGGAAGCAGGAAGTGGGACGGAAGAAAAGGGAGAGAGGTCGCGCGCGTCACATCATGAAGTTGATGCGGAACACGTTGCCCTCGGGGTCCAGCAGCACGGACTGGTACCAGTTGTAGTAGGTGACGTAGGGTGGCTTCACCAGCGTGGCGCCGGCCTCGAGCGCGACGGGCACCATGCGGTCGACGTCGGCCTGGCTGTCGACGTCGATGTTCAGCAGGAACTTCACGCCGCGCGTGTCGGAGAACTCGGACAGGTGCAGCAGCTCGTAGGCATCGAGCGCGTTGAAGCCCAGGCTCGACTTGCCGGTGTCCAGGCCGCGAAAGATCGGCGAGCGGATCGCCTCGATCTCGGGGAAGCCGAACACGCGCTGGTAGAAGCCGCTGAGCGCGACCACGTCCCTGGCGAACACGTTGACGTAGGAGAGATGGGCCATGCCGTGTTCCAGTTCAGGCCGTCGCCTTGGTGCCTCCGAAGGTCGTCTGCTTCACGAACTTCGAGGTGAGGTGGTCGCCCGATGAAATGGGCGCGTACTTCGGCGCCTCGCCCGGCGCGAGGCAACTGGGCAGGCACTCGACCATCGCGTCGTAGTTGGGCTGGTGAAAGAACACCAGCGACTGGCGACGGTTGGTGCTCGCCACCTCGAAGGGCGGATTGACCACCCGGTGCAGCGTGGACACCCACTGGTCGTTGGTCCACTGCATCATGAGATCGGCGATGTTGACGACCATGCCGCCCTCGACCTGCGGCACGTCGACCCACTGGCCGGCCTTGTTGAACACCTGCAGGCCCTTGTCGTCGGGCAGCACGATCGTGAGGCTGCCGTAGTCGCTGTGTGCGCCCGCGCGCAGCTGGCCCGGCAGCGGCGCTTCGCGCTGCGGCGGATAGCTGAGCACGCGGAACATGCTGATGTGCTTGTCGATCTTGTCGTCGAAGAATGTCTCGGGCAGTTCGAGGCCGAGCGCAAAGATGCGCATCAGCGAACGCGAGAGATCGCTCATGGCCTCGAAGTAGCCTTCGTACGCATCGCGGAAGCCTTCGATGGGCGGCCAGCTGTTGGGCTCGAAATGCGGGCCAGCGGCGGGGCCGTGGTGGTAGTCGTCGTCGGGCACGTTCGACGGGCCGATGGAGAACGACTCCTTCAGGTCGCCGGGCGCCGCTTCTTCGAGGCTGTACGAGAGGCCCTCTTCGCCGACCGCGCTGTAGCCGCGCACCGCGTCCTCGCGCGGACGGTCGACCTTGCGTTTTTCCGCCAGCGGCATGTTGAAGAATTCGCGCGAGAGCGACGAGACGCGCGACACCAGCTCGGCCGGTATGCCGTGGTTGGTGATGACCAGGAAGCCGATGCTGCGGCAGGCCTCGTCGACTTTCCTGGCGACATCTGCCTTGCCCTCGGCGGTGCCGGCGAAGTAGGGCGCGAGATCGATGATGGGTACGGACAGCAGGGTCATGGGCGGGTCCTCATGCTTGGCATGCCTTTCGCCATGCAACGTCTGTGCCAGTTGGACCAAATGGACAAATCGCATTTGTCGCGTCAGCATGGTGCGCGCCGCGAGGGCCTGAGGGCCGCCGTGGCGCAACGCGATGCACCGCGGCCTTACAGTGGTGCGCCGTTCAGAGAACCTGCAATCCGTACATGAAGAGCGAGGGAAGATGCCGAAGACCAAGGCGCTGGCAGCAGCCAGCAGCACCGACAAGAGCCCGGCGCGCAAGCGCGCGAAACCCGCGGTGCGCAGCGCCTCCGCCGTGAGCCGGCGCCTGCGCCAGATCGAGGACAAGCGCAGCGCGATCCTCGGTGCCGCGCTGGGGCTGTTCTCGCGTTTCGGGTTGCATGGCACGTCGATCGACCAGGTGGCGGCGCGCGCCGATGTGTCCAAGAGCAACCTGCTCTATTACTTCGCGAACAAGGAAGAGCTGTACGTCAACGTGCTGCGCGACCTGCTCGCGCTGTGGCTCGAACCGCTGCGCGGCTTCAGTGCCGAGCAGGACCCCAGCGAAGCCATTGGCGACTACATCCGCCGCAAGCTCGTGATCTCGCGCGACCGGCCTGATGCGTCGCGCCTGTTCTGTCTTGAAATGATCCAGGGCGCGCCGCTGCTGCGCGATGAACTCGACCGCGAACTGCGCACGCTGGTGGAGCGCAAGTCGGAGGTGATTCGCGCCTGGGTGGAGGCCGGCAAGCTTGCGCCGGTCGATCCGCATCACCTGATCTTCGCGCTGTGGGCGATCACGCAGCACTACGCCGATTTCGGTGTGCAGGTGCATGCGCTGTCGGGGCGCACGCTGGACGATGCGGCGTTCTTCGAGCAGACGGTGGAGAACGTGCAGCGCATCGTTCTCCAGGGCATCACCGTGCGTTGATTCAGTGCGGCGGCGCGGCGATCTCGTGATAGCGCCGGTCGAAGTAGATGAGGCTCTGCGCCGCACCGCCAATCGCAATGGCCACCGCTTCGCAGAACAGCACATCGTGCGTGCCCGCGCTGGTGGCGCTCACCACGCGACAGTCGAACGACGCTGCCGCATCGTCGAGCACCGGCGAGCCGGTGGCCTTGCGGCTCCAGCGGCCGGCGGCGAAGCGTTCGTCCATCGGCGTCTTGCCGCCGAACAGGCCCGACAGCGTCTGGTGGCCCGCGGCCAGCACGTTCACGCACAGCACGCCATTGGCGGTGAACGCAGGGTACACCGAGGCCGAGCGGTTCAGGCACACGAGCAGCATCGGCGGCTCGTCGGTCACGCTGCACACGGCCGAAGCGGTGAAGCCGGCGCGGCCTGCAGGACCGTCGGTCGTGATGATGTTCACCGCAGCGCCCAGGCGCGCCATCGCGTTGCGGTAGTCGGCCTTGGGCAGCGCCGGCAGCAGGCCGCTCGGCGGGACGGGGGATGCAATGGCGTTCAGCATGGAAGGCTCCTGAAGATTCAGGCCAGCGTGCAGGCTTCGTCGAAAGGCAGGCGCGGCAGGCGGCCGAACACCTTCGACGCGTCGCCGTGGCCCAGATTGATGAGGAAGTTGGTGGTCCAGTCGGTGCCTTCGAAGAACGCGGCATCGACCTTCGGCTTGTCGAAGCCCGACATCGGGCCGGCGTCCAGCCCCACGGCGCGCGCGGCGAGCAGCAGGTAGCCCGCCTGCAGGCTGGCATTGCGGAAGGCGGTTTCGTGCGCGGCCTCGGGGCTGCCGGTGAACCAGCTGCGCGCATCGGCATGCGGGAACAGCGTGGGCAGCTTGTCGTAGAACTTGCGGTCCCATGCGGCGATGACCGTGACCGGCGCGCTCATGGTCTTGTCGAGGTTGCCTTTGGAAAGCGCGGGCGCCAGGCGCTGCTTGCCTTCGGGCGTTCGCACGAAAACGAAGCGCGCGGGCGAGCAGTTGGCCGAGGTCGGCCCCAGGCTGGCGAGCGTGTAGATGCGCTGCAGCTGGGCATCGGGCACAGGCTCGCCGGTCCAGCCATTGTGGCTGCGCGCGCTGGTGAAGAGAAGCGCCAATGCGGCGTCTTCGAGGATCTGTGTGGAGGTCATGCGGGAACGGCGGGTGTGCTGACCCGCGCAAGAAAGTCGAGCAGGCGGCGGTTGAAGGCGGGCGCTTCGGTCACGCTGTGCGCGTGGCCGCCGTGCGATACGAAGTCGAGCGTCACATCGTGCAGGCCATCGGCCAACCGCTGCGAGCAGGTCCAGGGGACGAGCACGTCGTCCTTGGCGGCTGCAATGAGCGTGGGCACGGTGATGTCGGCGAGGCGCGCATCGATGTCGAAGGCGCGCAGCGCGGCGATGCGCGCGCGCATGTTGGCTTCGCCGGGGAAATGCGCGAAGGCGTGATCGACTTCGTCGGCCACGCGCTGCGCATGCTCGGCGCACCAGGCGGCGGGATACAGGAAGATCGGCTGCGCTTCCACATACGCACGCGGACCGAGCGCGCCGAGCAGCGAGAGCCGCGCATCGAAGCAGCGCGCCGAATGCGGGTTCGGCTTCGACCATGCGTTGACGAGCACCAGGCTCGCCACGCAGTCGGGCGCATCGAGCGCGAGCTGCAGGCCGATCAGCCCACCGAGCGCATGGCCCACGAAATGGCACCTTGCGGTGTCGGTGGCATCGAGGATCTCGCTCACGTCGAGCGCCATGTCGGCGATGGCGTGGTCGCCCGGCAAGGTGTCGGGGCTCCGTCCCGTGCCGCGCTGGTCGTAGACGATGACGCGATGGCCGGCCTCGACTAGCGCACCGAGCTGCGGCTGCCAGAAGCCGGCGGAACCGCCGAGACCCGACGACAGCAGCACGGTGGCGGCCGCGTCCGACGGTCCGTGCACTTCGTGGTGCAGCGAGGTCATGCGATTCAGGCCTTCTTGCCGACGTGCGCGATCGATGCAATTTCGATCAATGCATCGGGCTTCACCAGGCCGCACTGGATGCAATAGCGCGCGGGCTTGGTGCCGGGAAAGAACTCGGCATACACCGCGTTGATCTTTACGTAGTCGGCCCAGTCCTTGAGCATGATCTGGTTGAAGGTCACGTCGTCCATGGTGCCGCCCGCGGCCTCGACCACGCCCTGGATGGTGGTGAGCACGTGGCGCGCCTGCGCGCTCGCATCGCCAACGTGGACCACGTTGTTGTCCTTGTCGAAGGGCAGCGTGCCCGACACATAGAGAACGCCGTCGGCGAGCGTGCCCGGGACGTAGGGGGCGAGCGGCACGCCGGTGCCGGGCGGGATGATGGCTTGCTTGGGCATTCGGGGACTCCTTGAAAAATGAATCAGGCGATGGCCGCTTCGGCCGTTGCGGGTTGAAGGGCGGTAAGCGGCGCGAAGGTGCTGCAGAACTGATCGACCGTGGAGACCCATCCGAAGAAGGTCTCGACGTTGTAGACCGAGGCCTTCTGGATGGCCGCGCCGCCCAGTTCGTGCGTCGCGTCTTCGAGCATCACGGCGAAATATTCGAGGTGAAAGGCATCGCGCAGCGTCGATTCGACGCACACGTTGGTGGCGATGCCGGTGAACACCAGGTGGCGAATGCCGCGTGCGCGCAGGGTGCTGTCGAGCGTGCTGTTGAAGAAGCCGCTGTAGCGCGTCTTGGGCACCACGATGTCGCCGGCCTGCGGCTTCATTTGGTCGATGAGTTCGTAGTCCCAGCCGCCCTTGGCGAGGAACTTGCCCTGCAGTTCGGGCCTCGCGCGCATGGTCTTGAGCGCGTTCGACTTGTGCCAGTTGGGCGAGCCGGGGCCGCCAGCTTCCACATAGGCGGCGTCCCAGCCGTTCTGTAGGAACACGACCAGCATGCCGGCCGCGCGTGCGGCCGCGATGGTGCGCGCGATGTTGGCGATGGTGCCCTGTGCGCCCGAGATGTCGAAACCGGCCGAGTCGACGTAGCCGCCGATGGATGCATAGGCGTTCTGCATGTCGACGACGATGAGTGCGGAGTCGGTGGCGTGCAGTGCGAGCGGCTCGGGCCTGGCAGGGAGCACCCGCGGCGCAGGTGCTCCGGGCAGGCGCGGCGCGCCGACGGGCGTGGTCGATGTAAGCGTGGTGTTCTTCGGCGTGGTCATGCGCATCTCCTCTTCAGGCCGCAAGGCGCTCGGGCTCGACCTGCGAAGGCACGGGGCTCTGCACATGCGCGCGGCTCTTCATCAGCGGCTGGATGCGCTCGCCGAAGGCCTCGACACCTTGCACGAAGTCGTCGAAGGTCAGCAGCACGCCTTCGGTGCCGGGCACTTCGGCCACTTCGTCGAGCAGGCGCGCGACGGTTTCGTAGGAGCCGACCAGCGTGCCCATGTTGATGTTCACGGCCGAAGTCGGGTCGGCCATCTGGCGCACGTTGGTGTCCGCGCCCGACTTGGTGTCGGCCGCGCCCTGCTGGCCCAGCCAAGCGATGGCCTCGTGGTCGGCGCCGGCCTTGTAGTGCTCCCACTTGGCGCGTGCGGCCTCGTCGGTTTCGTCGGCAATCACCATCATCAGCACGTAGGTGGTGACGTGGCGGCCGGTCTTGCGCGCGGCCTCGATGAGTTTTTCGGCGGCGGGCGCGAAGGCCTTGGGCGTGTTCACGCCCTTGCCGAAGCAGAAGTTGTAGTCGGCGTACTTCGCCGAGAACTCCATGCCCGCATCGCTCTGGCCCGCGCAGATCACCTTCATGTCGGCCTGCGGTTGCGGGCTCAGGCGGCAGTCGTCCATTTGGAAGTGCTCGCCCTTGAAGTCGGACTTGCCGGTGCCCCAGAGGTCACGCAGCACCTGGATGTATTCGGAGAGGTACTGGTAGCGCGTGCCGAAGAACTGGTCGCCGGGCCACATGCCCATCTGCGAATACTCGGGCCGCTGCCAGCCGGTGACGAGGTTCAGGCCGAAGCGGCCGCCGGAGATGGAGTCGATGGTCGAGGCCATGCGCGCGACGATGGCCGGCGGCATCACCAGCGAGGCGGCTGTGGCGAAGAGCTTGATCTTCGTCGTGACCGCCGCGAGCCCCGCCATGAGCGTGAAGGACTCGAGGTTGTGGTTCCAGAACTCGGTCTTGCCGCCGAAACCGCGCAGCTTGATCATCGACAGCGCGAAGTCGACACCGTAGTGCTCGGCCTTCAGCGTGATCTCCTTGTTGAGCGCGAAACTGGGCTTGTACTGCGGCGCGTTTTCGGAAAGCAGCCAGCCGTTGTTGCCGATGGGAATGAAGATGCCGACGTTCATGAAAGGCTCCTGTTGCAAGGTTGAAGAGCCCTATGCATGGCGCGTGCCAGTCAGATAAGTCGTTTCAAATCAACAGGTTACGGTTTTTCTACGCTTGGGTTTTGACCATATGGTCCAAAGTGGAGCAGGCGAACCGGAAAAATTGCGGCGACGCGGTGCAGACCGGACCAAAGCGGTGCAGCGTCGGCGTCATGAACGGCACGGCAAAATCACGCCATGCCCAAGACCCCACACCGTGCCGCCGCGGCCATCGGCGGCACCGCCGACGATGTCGAGGCGGCTTTCTACGAAGCGCTGCAGCGCGGCGACATCGACGCGCTGATGGCCTGCTGGGCCGACGAGGACGAGGTGTTCTGCGTCCATCCCGGCGGTCCGCGGCTGGTGGGCAGCATCGCGATCCGCGCGGCTTTCGAGCAGATGTTCGGCAACGGCGCGATCCACGCCATGCCGGCGCGGGTGCGCAAGATCGAGTCGCTCGCGAGCGCGGTGCACAACGTGCTGGAGCGCATCGAGGTGCTCACCGCCGAAGGCCCGCGCCATGCCTTCGTGCTGGCCACCAACGTTTATCACAAGACCGCGCAGGGCTGGCGCATGGTGGCGCACCATGCGAGCCCGGGCAGCGCGCGCGAGCCGGACGACGCGAACGATCCGCCCCAGACCCTGCATTGATGTCTTCCGCCGATTCTTCTTCTTCCCCTCTTCGATCGTCGATGGACTACGTGGCGCCGCGCTGGCTGCCCGGCGGCAACCTGCAGACCATCTGGGCCGCGCTCTATGCGCGCCGCTTCGACGGCACCGCGCCCGCGTACCGTCGCGAGCGCTGGAGCGCGCCCGACGGGGACTTCATCGATGTCGATTTCATCGATGCGCCACTGCCGGGACCGCGGCCGCTGCTGGTGTTGTTCCATGGGCTCGAAGGCTCGTCGCGCAGCCACTATGCGGAGGCCTTTGCCGCTTTCGCGGCCGAGCAGGGGATGGCCTTTGCCGTGCCGCATTTCCGCGGCTGCAGTGGTGAGCTGAATCTCGCGCCGCGGGCCTACCACTCGGGCGACTACGAAGAGATCGGCTGGATCCTGCGGCGCATGCACGAGCAGCACACGCTGCGTGGCGGCGGCCCGGTGCTCGCCGCGGGCGTCTCCCTCGGCGGCAACGCATTGCTGCGCTGGGCTTGCGAGGCGGGCGACACGGCGCGCGAATCGGTCAGCGCTGTGGCCTCGGTCTGCGCGCCGCTCGACCTCGCCGCGGGCGGCGAGGCGATCGGCCGGGGCTTCAACAGGCTGGTCTACACGCGCATGTTCCTCGCGACCATGAAGCCCAAGGCGATGGCCAAGCTGGCGCAATTCCCGGGCCTGTTCGACCGCGAGCGGCTGCTGGCCGCGCGCGACCTCTACACCTTCGACGACGTGTTCACCGCGCCGCTGCACGGCTTTCGCAACGCCGACGACTACTGGGCGCGGGGCTCGTCCAAGCCGCACCTGAGCCAGATCCGCGTGCCGACGCTGGTGGTGAACGCGCTCAACGATCCGTTCATTCCGGCCCGCAGTCTTCCGGGGCCGGACGAGGTCGGGCGGCATGTCACGCTGTGGCAGCCGGCGCACGGCGGGCATGTCGGCTTTCCGCTGGGACTGCCGCCGGGGCATGTGCGCGGGATGCCGGAGCGCGTCGGCAACTGGCTGCAGGTGCATGGCGGCGTTTTGGCTGACGCCTCCATGGTGCAACCAGCAGGAGAATGAACTCATGGACGACATCGTCAGACAAGCGCTCGCCAAATGGCCCAACGTGCCGCACTGCTACGGCTGGCTGGGGCTCGACGCGCGCGGCAACTGGTACATGCGCGACGACCGCACCCAGGCCGAAGGCCCGTTCCTGCAGGCCAAGGGCTCGATGCTGCGGCACGACAAGCTGATCGACTTCATCCATCGCAACTACGAGCACGACGACGAGGGGCAGTGGTTCTTCCAGAACGGGCCGCAGCGCGTGTATGTCGAACTGGAGGCTGCGCCGTTGGTCTGGCGCGTGGCCGACGAAGGCGCTGGCAGATTCACAGTCGCCGCCCATACCGGTCAGGCGGTCGACGTCTCGGCCTGCCTGCTCGACGAGGCCGGGCGGCTTTATCTGGTCGCGCCGGTCGGGCTCGGGCTGGTACACACGCAGGACGTGGGCATCGCGGCCGAAGCCATCGAGCAGGGGCTGTGGACGCCCGAGACGGTGCAGGCCGGCGAGCTGCCGCAACGCTTCGGCCACGTCATGAGCCCGGCGGAGCGCCATGCGGGCGCCGCTGTGGCGCTATCAAAACAATAGTTCAGGGCACCGATCGCGCACAAAAAAGCCGGCATCGAGCCGGCTTTTTCTTTTGAGCGAAGTAGAGATTACTTGGCAGGGGTGGCAGCCGTCGAAGCTGCGGCTGCAGGCGTCGATGCGGCGGGCGCCGCACCCGAAGCGCCTTCTGCGGGCGCTGCGGCGGCTGGACGCTCGGGCACAGGGAACTTGGCGCCGCCGGCGTTGGCCATGTAGACCACCGCGCGGCCGATTTCGAGGTCTTCGAAGTCGCCGCCGCCCTGGGGAGGCATGGCGCCCTTGCCCTTGAGCGCATGTTCCAGCAGCGTGGCGTAGCCCTGGCCGATACGGGGGCCCCAGGCTGCGGCGTCGTTCAGGTGAGGGGCGCCGGGGATGCCCGGTGCGCCGTGGCAGGCCACGCACTGGGCCTTGAACACCGCATCGCCGGCCGTGAGGGGGCGGTTGGCGTCGCGGATCTCGATGGCCCCGACCTTCTTGAGGCGGTCGGCCACTTCCTTGTCGCGCGACTCCTTCGACACGCCGTAAAGCGACATGCTGTCGCCCTCCGCAGTACCGGCGGGCTTGGTGCCCGAGACCACGTAGGCCACGAGACCCACGATGATCAGGATCGGTGCAATGAAGGAGAAAAATACCGCGAGCAGCAGTTGCTTCGGGTTCTTGATGGGGCCGGTATGGGCTTCTTCTGTGGCCTGGTAGTGCGGGTCTGCGCTCATGGCGTCCTCAATAACGGGGGCTCGTCGGGGGGCTTTTTCTAGATCAACCGACGATTATAGAGAGGCCCCTCGCCCCAGCGGGCGATTGGCCTCCCGATATCGGGCGCCCAGGCGCCTCAACCCTTGTCTCGCGTTGCCCAGCCGCCACCCAGCGTCTTGTACAGCGTGACCTGGTTCTGCAGTTGCAGGAGCCGCGCATTGACCGCCAGTTGCTGCGCCGTGAACAGCGAGCGCTGCGCATCGAGCAGGTCGAGCGCGCTGGCGATGCCATTGCGATAGCGCAGATCGGAGAGCTTGAAGCGCACCGCTTCCGCAGTGGCCTGCGCGCGCTGCGCACGCACCTCTTCGCCCAGCGTGGCGCGGCCGGCCAGCGCGTCGGCCACTTCGCGGAATGCGGTCTGGATCGACTTCTCGTACTGCGCCACCGCGATCTCGCGCCCGGCCTTCGACGATTGCAGCGTGGCCCAGTTGCGGCCCGCATCGAAGATCGGCAGCGTGACCGTGGGCGCGAACGACCAGGCCTTGGAGCCGCGGTCGAACAGGCCCGAGAACTCGCTGCTCGCGGTGCCGATCGAGCTGGTGAGCGACACGCGCGGGAAGAAGTTCGCGCGCGCCGCGCCGATGTTGGCGTTGGCGGCGATCAGCTGCTGCTCGGCCGCACGGATGTCGGGCCGCTCGATCAGCATGTCCGAGGGCAGGCCCGCGGGCACGTCGGGCATCGGCTGGATGCCGTCCAGCCCCTTGGTGCCGCCCGAGAGCGCACTCGCCGGCACCGGCGCGCCCAGCAGCAGGGCGAGCGCGTTCTCGTCCTGCATGCGCGCGCGCTGCTGCTGCGCGTAGGTGGCGCGGGCGCTTTCCGCGGCCGTGTTCGCGGCCTGGAAGTCGATTTCGGACGACACGCCGTTGTCGAAGCGCAGCTTTGCGAGGCGCACCGATTCCTCGCGCGTGACCATCGTCTGGCGCGTGATCTCGAGCAGTTCGTCGTCGGCCATCAGCGTGATCCAGCCGGTGGCGACCGATGCGATCAGGCTGATCTGGGCGGCCTTGCGCGTTTCCTCGGTGGCGAGGTATTGCGCCAGTGCCTGGTCCTTCAATGCGCGGATGCGGCCGAAGAAGTCCAGCTCCCAGGCGGTGAAGCCGAAATTCACGCTGTACTGCGACGACACGCTGCCCACGCTGCTGTCGAATGCCTGGTAGGCGTTGGGGCTCGAGCGCGAGCCGCTGCCCGTGAGGCCCAGCGCCGGGAACAGCGCCGAGCGCTCGATCTGGAACTGCGCGCGCGCCTGCTCGATGTTGAGCACCGACACCCGCAGGTCGCGGTTGTTGGCGATCGCCGTCTGGATCAGGCCCGCCAAGCGCGGGTCGGTGAAGAAGTCCTGCCACGGCAGGGCCGCTGCCGCGGCGCCTGCCGGTTGCGACGGGTCACCCGGGAAGGTGGTCGGCACCGGCGCGGCGGGGCGCTCGTAGGTCGGGATCAGCGAGCAGCCGGCCAGCAGCATTGCCGCGGCCAGGGCTGTGGGAATCAGTTTCTTAGTCATGCTTGGGTTCCTCCACGATGCCGGCGGCTTCTGCATGCCGCTTGTCGGCCTCATGCTGACGCGCGCTGCCCTTGAACAGGGTGCGCACGACCACGAAGAACACCGGCACGAAAATCACTGCGAGGGCGGTACCGGTCACCATGCCGCCGAGCACGCCGGTGCCGATGGCGCGCTGGCTGGCCGAACCGGCGCCCGAGGCGATCACCAGCGGCACCACGCCGAGGCCGAAGGCCAGCGAGGTCATCACGATCGGCCGGAACCGCAGGTGGGCCGCGGCCAGCGCCGATTCGACGATGCCCTTGCCCTGCGCCTGCAGGTCCTTGGCGAACTCGATGATCAGAATCGCGTTTTTCGCCGAGAGGCCGATGATCGTGATCAGCCCCACCTGGAAGTACACGTCGTTCGAATAGGCGCGCAGCATCGTTGCCAGCAGCACGCCCAGCACGCCCAGCGGCACCACCAAAATCACCGACAGCGGGATCGACCAGCTCTCGTACAGCGCGGCCAGGCACAGGAACACCGCCAGGATCGCGAAGCCGTACAGGATGATGGCCTGCGAACCCGCGAGCTTTTCTTCACGCGACTGGCCGGTCCATTCGAAGCCGAAGCCTTGCGGCAGCTGGCTGGCGAGCTTTTCCATCTCGGCCATGGCGGCACCCGTGCTGAAGCCGGCGGCGGCATCGCCGCTGATGCGGATCGCGGGGTAGCCGTTGTAGCGCACCGTCTGCGTGGCACCCGTGACCCACTTGGTGGTCGCGAAGGCCGACAGCGGCACCGGCTGGCCCTGCGTGTTGCTGGCGTTCAGCTTGAGCAGGTCGTCCGGCTGCATGCGGGCGGGCGCATCGGCCTGCACCACCACACGCTGCAGGCGGCCACGGTTCGGGAAGTCGTTGATGTAGCTCGAACCCAGGCCCGTCGAGAGCGTTGCATTGATCGCGTCGAAGCTCACGCCCAGGGCGCTGGCCTTGTCGCGGTCGATGTCGATCTGCAACTGCGGCGCGTCTTCCAGGCCGTCGGGGCGAACCTGCGACAGGATCTTGCTCTGCCCGGCCATGCCAAGGAGCTGGTTGCGCGCATTGATCAGCGCCTCGTGGCCTGCGCCGGAACGGTCTTGCAGCCGGAAGCTGAAGCCGCTGGCGTTGCCCAGTTCGGGAATGGGCGGCGGGCTCAACGGGTAGATGAAGGCGTCGCGGATGCCCGAGAGCGCACCGAAGGCACGGCCGGCCAGCGCACTGGCCGAGTGGGCCGGGTCCTTGCGTTCGTCCCAGTCCTTCAACGTCACGAAGGCGAGGCCCGCGTTCTGGCCCTGGCCCGAGAAGCTGAAGCCCATCACGCCGACCATGCTCTGCACTTCAGGTTGCTTGAGGATGAAGCCCTCGACCTGTTGCATGACCGACAGCGCACGCTCCTGCGTGGCGCCGGGCGGCAGTTGCACGTTGACGATGATGTTGCCCTGGTCTTCCTGCGGCAGGAACGAGCTCGGCAGGTGCGTGTAGGTGTACGCCACCGCGCCGATGATCGCCACGTAAATGATCAGGTAGCGCGCGGCGCGTCGCAGGATGCGTGCGACCAGGCTTTCATAGCCCTTGGCCGTGCGCGAGAAGCCGCGGTTGAACCAGCCGAAGAAGCCGCGCTTGTCGGCATGGTGGCCGGCTTCCACGGGCTTGAGCAGCGTGGCGCACAGGGCCGGCGTGAGCGACAGCGCCATGAAGGCCGAGAAGGCGATCGAAGTCACCATCACCGCCGAGAACTGGCGGTAGATGTTGCCGGTCGAGCCCGCGAAGAACGCGAGCGGCACGAACACCGAGATCAGCACCACCGTCACGCCGATGATGGCGCCGGAGATCTGCTTCATCGCCTTGCGCGTGGCTTCGAGCGGCGACAGCCCCTCTTCGCTCATGATGCGCTCGACGTTCTCCACCACCACGATGGCATCGTCCACCACGATGCCGATCACCAGCACCATGCCGAACATGGTCAGCACGTTGATCGAGAAGCCCAGCGCAAGCAGCGACGCGAACGTGCCCAGCAACGCGATCGGCACCACGATGGTCGGGATGATCGTGTAGCGCCAGTTCTGCAGGAACAGGAACATCACCACGAACACCAGCGCCACGGCTTCCAGCAGCGTCTTGACCACTTCGGTGATCGATATCTGCACGAAGCGCGAGCTGTCGTACGGAATGTCCCACTTCACACCCTGCGGGAAGAAGCGCGCGAGCTCGGTCATCTTGGCGCGGATCGCCTTGGCCGACTGCAGCGCGTTGCCGTTCGGGGTCGGCTGGACGCCGATACCGACCGCCGGCACGCCGTTCAGGCGCGCCGAGGTTGCGTACGACTGGCCGCCGAGTTCGACGCGCGCCACGTCCTTCAGCCGCACGGTCGAGCCGTCGGTGTTGGCGCGCAGCACGATGTTCTTGAACTGCTCGACGTTGGCGAGCTGGCCGTTCACCACCACGGTGGCCGCGATGGCTTGGCCGGGAATGTTGGGCAGGTCGCCAATGGTGCCGGAGGACACCTGGGCGTTCTGTGCGCGGATCGCGTTGTTCACGTCGGTGGCCGACAGGTTGAAGCCCTGCAGCTTGGCCGGGTCGATCCAGATGCGCATCGCGTTCTCGGAGCCGAACAGTTGGGCCTGGCCCACGCCGACGACGCGCTGCAACTCGGGCACGACGTTGCGTGCCGCGTAGTCGCCGAGCGCCACCGGGTCGAAGTCCGGGTTGTCCGACGACAGCATCACGAACATCAGGAAGTTGTTGCGCGACTTGTCCACCCGCACGCCCTGCTGTGTCACGGCGGCCGGCAGACGCGGCGTCGCGCGCGACAGCCGGTTCTGCACGTCCACTTGCGCAAGATCGTCGTTGGTGCCGGCCTCGAAGCTGATCGTGATGGTGCCGGTGCCGTCGGCCTGGGCCACCGATTCCATGTAGATCAGGCCCGGCGAGCCGTTCATTTCGCGCTCGATGACGGACAGCACGCTGTCCTCGAGCGTCTGGGCCGAGGCGCCGGGGTAGGCGACGTTGATCACGATGGCCGGAGGCGCCACCGGCGGGTATTGCGAGATCGGCAGCTGGGTGATTGCCACGCCGCCCATCACCAGGATGAACAGCGCGATCACCCAGGCGAAGATCGGGCGGTCGATAAAGAATTTGGCCATGCGGGCGCGCTCCTAATTACTTCTTCTCGGCCGGGGCGGAAGCCTGGCCGTTCGCGGCGGGGGCTGCCGCGGGTGCTGCGGCCGATGCGGCAGCAGCCGGTGCGGCTGCGGGGGCTGCGCCAGGCGCGGCTGCTGCGGGGGCGGGGGCCGCGTTCGGGTCAGGCTTCTTCCAGGGCACGGCCTTCACGGGCGTTCCGGGCGGCATCATCTGCAGCTTCTGGAATCCGTCGACCATCACCTGTTCGCCGGCCTTCAGGCCGTCGAGCACCACCCATTGGTTGTCCTTGGCGGCGCTGATCTTCACGGTGCGCTTGCTGATCTTGCCGTCCTTGTCGACCACCGAGACGGTGTCGCCCTGCTGGGTGCGGGTGACGGCCTGTTGCGGCAGCGTGATCGCGTTGGTGGCCTGGGCCTGCTCGAGCTTCACGCGCACATAGAGACCTGGAAGCAGCTCGCCCTTGGGGTTGGGCACTTCGGCGCGCAGCGTGACCTGGCCGGTGGTCGAATCCACCGTGAGGTCGGAGAACAGCAGCTTGCCGGGTAGCGGGTAGTCGCTGCCGTCTTCCAGCACGACGCTCACGCTGGCGGCTTCCTCGCCGCCGGCGCGCTTGTACTGGCCGGCGGCCAGCGCGCGGCGCAGCTTCAGCACGTCGGAGGCCGACTGCGTGAAGTTCACGTACACCGGGTTGATCTGCTGCACCACGGCCAGCTCGGTGGCGTCACCCTGGCCCACCAGCGCGCCTTCGGTCACGAGGGCGCGGCCGATGCGGCCTGCGATGGGCGAGGTCACGTCGG
Organism: Variovorax trehalosi; assembly: GCF_051216415.1. Classification (NCBI taxonomy): domain Bacteria; kingdom Pseudomonadati; phylum Pseudomonadota; class Betaproteobacteria; order Burkholderiales; family Comamonadaceae; genus Variovorax; species Variovorax trehalosi. Next base: position 60,935 of record NZ_JBPJZG010000002.1, on the reverse strand, counting down.
CATAGCCGAGGTTGATCTTGGCGGTCGTCACTGCGGCGCGGCCCGAGGCCACGTCGGCTTCGGCGGTCTTTTGCGAGGCGACGGCGGTGGCGTATTCCTGCTTGCTCACCGCATTGGCTTCGACCAGCGGCTTGTAGCGGTCGGCCAGGGCCTTGGCCTGCACGGCGTTGGCTTCGGCGCGAGCCAGCGTGGCCTGGGCGTTCTGCGAAGCGGCCACCAGCGGTGCCGGGTCGATGCGGAACAGGAGCTGGCCGGCCTTCACGTCGCTGCCTTCGCGGAATTCGCGCTTGAGCAGGATGCCCGAGGCCCGGGCGCGGACCTGGGCGATGCGCGAGGCTTCGAGACGGCCCGGCAGTTCGGTCACGAGGCCGACATCGGTCGGTGCGGCAACGACCACGCCCACTTCGGGGGCTGGCGGATGGCCGCCACCGCCACCGCCGGCGCCGCCCGGACCGGCGGGCGCATCGCCCTTGCCGCAGCCCGCGAGGACCAACAGAACAACGGCGGCCACGGTCGCGAGACGTGGCGAAAAGGACGATGAGCGCGAGACATGCAGGAGAGGCATGCGATTCCTTTGAAGCGAAGACGGGAGATGGCGTGTTCGCAGGGCGAACAGGAAGACAGCATAAACAGTCGGGCCATCGGGGAAGCCCGGTAGTTTACATACATTCATGGATGTATAGTGACCGCAATCAATGGCCCCACGATGCACAAGGGGCGTTCGCTTTACAAATCAGGAGACTTGGTGGCACGTCGTACGAAGGAAGAGGCATTGGCCACGCGGAATCGGTTGCTCGATGCCGCGGAGCTGCTGTTTCAGGCGCAAGGCGTCTCGCAGACCTCGCTGCAGCAGATCGCGCAGCAGGCCGGCGCGACGCGTGGCGCGATCTACTGGCACTTCAAGGACAAGGCCGACCTCTTCAACGCGATGATGGAGCGCGTCATCCTGCCGCTGGAGGCCGGGCCCAACTGCCAGGCTGCCGCTGCCAGCGACAATCCCCTGGTCGAGATCGAGGAGGGCATGGTCCACGCGCTCACCCTCATGACCACCGACCCGCAAGTGCGCCGCGTGTTCGACGTGGCCACCCACAAGGTCGAATACACGCACGACATGGCATCGGTGCAGCAGCGCCACCTCGATGCGCGCAATGCCTGCGTGGTCGATTTCGAAAAAGCCCTGCGCCTGGGGGCACGCCGCGCGGGCATCAAGCTGCCGATGCCTGGCCACGTGGCGGCGCAGGGCATGCATGCCCTGATCAGTGGCCTCATCCAGAACTGGCTGCTCGACCCGACCGCCTTCGACCTGGTGCTGACCGGGCGGCGCACCTTCCGCGCCTATCTGGCGGGGCTCGGATTCGATCGACCGGCGATCGGCACGGTGGCTGCGCACGAGGCTGAAACTGCGATTGCCTGATAGGCGATAATCTCTGGCTCCGGGCATTTTCCGGAGCCTATCTCTCGCTGTATTTCAACGGATAGAATTCGGCCCTCCGAAGGCTGAGATCCAGGTTCGATTCCTGGCGGCGGGACCAAATACAAGACCGGAAGCCTCCCAAGGGCTTCCGGTTTTTTTCTTGGGTTTTCCCCCGACGTTCTCCCCGCGACCATTCACCACGCGCTGGCGTCTCCTCGCCACCGCGCACATGCAAGATTTCCACCGATGACGGAGTTGACTGATCTGGACGAGGCCAGCCTGGCAGAACATGCCGCAGAGTGGCGCCGGCGCGCACTGCGCGGCGAGAAGCAGGCGCGCGGCATCGCGCATGCCCTCGAAACCGAGATGCGCCGCCGCTCTGGCGACACGGTGACGCAGGGTATCGACCTGGACACCCGCCCGCAGGCGTTGCGGCTGGCGCCGCGGCCCTGGTGGAAATTCTGGTGAACCTCCTTCGGCAACGCGACGTGTGAAGCGCCGGGCCGGTTGCGGGGCTGTGCAGACCCTGACACCATGGCCGCATGCCTTACCAACTCCATTACTGGCCCACGATCCAGGGCCGCGGTGAATTCGTGCGGCTCGCGCTCGAGGCAGCGGGTGCCGACTACGTCGACGTGGCGCGGCTTCCCGAATCGAAAGGCGGCGGCGAGTCCGCACTGGGCGAGCGGCTCGGCGACCCCAACAACGCCCGCGCCGCCTTTGCGCCGCCCTTCCTGGTCGACGGCGACATCGTGGTCGGCCAGACCGCCGCGATCCTGTTGTACCTCGGGCCGCGGCTGGGGCTCTCGGGCGTCGGCGAGTCCGACGGGCTTTGGACCCACCAACTGCAGCTCACCATCGCCGACGCGGTGGCCGAGGCACACGACACGCACCATCCGATTTCGACCGGCGCCTATTACGAAGACCAGCGCGATGCCGCCATGCAGCGCGCGCGGTCCTTCCGCGAAGAACGCATTCCGAAGTTCCTGAACTGGTTCGAGCAGGTGCTCCAGCGCAATCCCGCGGGCGACCTGCACCTGGTCGGCGACATGCTGACCTATGCCGATCTCTCGCTGTTCCAGCTGGTCGACGGCCTGCATTACGCATTCCCGAAAGCCACCGCACGCGCACTGGCCCACACCCCGGCCGTCGAGAAACTGCATGGCAACGTCAAGCGCCGCCAGCGCGTGCACGACTACCTGCAGAGCCCGCGCCGCATCGCGTTCAATGAGGACGGGATCTTCAGGCGCTATGCGGAGCTGGACGGTTAGTCGCCCGGCTCGTCGTTGCGAATGCGCAGCGCCGTCTCATACAGCGCATTGCGCGGCGCGCCGCTGATCTCCGCGGCCAGCCGCACCGCGGTCTTCACCGGCAGTTCGGCCAGCAGCAGGCGCAGCACGCGCTCGCCTTCCGCGCCGCCGTCACCGCTCACCGCGACCGGGTGCAGCACCAGCGCGAATTCGCCGCGTACGCGGTCGCGGTCGGCGCCGAACCAGTCGGGCAGGGCGCTCGCCGCCACCGTCGCGATCTCCTCGAACTGCTTGGTGAGCTCGCGGCCCACGGTGATGCGGCGCTCGCCCAGCACCGCCAGCGCGCGCGCGAGGCTCTCGATGCGGTGCGGCGCTTCCAGCAGCACCACGGCGCGCGGCTCCTGCGAGAGCGCCTGCACGGCGGTGTCGCGCTCGCCGGCCTTGCTCGGCAGGAAGCCCGCGAAGACGAAGGCACTGCTCGCGTTGCCGTCCGCGCCGTCCGCCACCAGTCCGGCGGCGCCGATCAGCGTGGTGACGCTGCTCGCGCCCGGCAGTGGCAGCACGCGCTGACCCGCCGCGCGCACCGCCGCGACGAGCCGCGCGCCGGGGTCGCTTACGCCGGGCGTGCCGGCGTCGCTGACATAGGCGATGCGCTCGCCCTGCGCGAGCCGTGCGACCACGGCCTGCGCGGCCTCGGCCTCGTTGTGCTGGTGCACCGCCAGCAGCCGGGCGCCCGGACGGTCGATGCCGTAGGCGCGCAGCAGGCTCTGGGTGTGGCGCGTGTCCTCGCAGGCGATCACGTCGACCAGCTGCAGCACATGGAGCGCGCGCAGCGTGATGTCGGCCAGGTTGCCGATCGGCGTGGCGACAACGTAGAGCGTGGCCTGCGGATAATGCTGCGCACCCGCGGCGTCGTGCGCGGCCGCAAGGGCGGCGCCGAAAGAAGCAGGGGCGAGTGAAGCCAAGAGGTTTCTCCGTGAGAGCGGACGACAAAAAAGAGAAGACGGCAGGGAGCCATGAAGACCAGAACGACGAAGCATCGCGGAGATGCGGCGGAAGACGCCGCGCTCGCGCATCTGCAGGACGCCGGCCTCGTGCTGATCGCGCGCAATTATCGAACGCCCGGCCGCGGCGGCGGAGAGATCGACCTGATCATGCGCGATCCGCGTGGTCCTGGCGACGGCACGCTGGTGTTCGTCGAGGTCCGCCAGCGCAGTGCCGGCACGCACGGCGGCGCGGGCGGCAGCATCACGGGCCTCAAGCAGCGGCGCATCGTGTTCGCTGCGCAGCACTACCTGAGCCGGCTGCGTTCGGTGCCGCCGTGCCGTTTCGACGTGGTGTTGGTGGAGGAGAAAATCACCTGGCTCCAGGCGGCGTTCGACGCGGCCTGATGCGCCTTGCGAGGGAACTGAAGCCCTCATGAAGGCTCCACAACTCACACGTCTTGTTTCACAGCCCCCAGTTATCATCCCGCCCCATGCTCGAGCAACGGATTCAGCAGCACTTCATCGACAGTGCCGACCTCAAATACCAGACCGGACCGGTCCTCAGCAAACCCATCTCTCAAGCGATGCAGGCCATCCTGGCCTGTGTGACCAGCGGCGGCAAGGTGCTGGCCTGCGGCGCCGGCGTGTCAGGTCTGCTGGCTGCGCAGTTCGCCGCGCAGTTTGTCGGCCGCTTCGAACGTGAACGGCCCGAGCTGGGCGCCATCGCACTGCCCGGCGACACCACCGACCCCTACGCCGACAGCGCCAGCGCCATGGATGCCGACCGCTTCGCCCGCCAGGTGCGCGCGTTGGGCCAGGCCGGTGACGTGCTGCTTGCGTTGAGCGCCAGCGGCCAGTCGGCTGCGGTGCTCGCCGCCGTGCTGGCGGCGCATGAGCGTGACATGACCGTGGTCGCCTTGCTCGGCAATGCCGTCTCGGGTCCGCCCGCGGCGCCCGGTGCGGGCAGCAGCGGCACCGGCGGCGTCATCGGTCGCGCGCTGCGCGAAACCGATGTCCAGATCAGCGTGCCGCACGAGCGTGCGGCGCGCATCCATGAAGTCCACCTGCTCGCGCTGCATTGCCTGTGCGACGGTGTGGATGCCCAGTTACTCGGAGAACAGGAAGCTTCCTCATGACCATGAAGACCATGACGGCCACGTCGACCCAGCGTTTCGCCCTCGCACTCACCCTGGGTGCCGCCCTGGTCGCAGGCCTTTCCGCCTGCGTGCCCCTCGTGGTGGGTGGTGCCGCGGTGGTGGGCGTGGGCATGGTGGCCACCGATCGCCGCAGCTCGGGCGCCCAGCTCGACGACCAGGGCATCGAGCTGCGCGCCTCCGCCCGCGTGCGCGACATCGCCAACGACCAGATGTATGTGAGCGTCACCAGCTACAACCGCCAGGTGCTGCTGACCGGCGCGGTGGGCAACGAGGCGGACCGCCGCCGCGTCGAGGACGAAGTGGGCCGCGTGGTCAACGTGCGCTCCGTGGTGAACGAACTCACGCTCGGCGCGCCCAGCACCTTCCAGGACCGCTCGAACGATCTCTACATCACCGGCAAGGTGAAGGCCTCGCTGCTCGATGCGAAGGACATCTTTGCCAATTCGTTCAAGGTGATCACCGAACGCGGCGTGGTCTACCTGATGGGCATCGCCACGCGGCGCGAGACCGATCGCGCGACCGAGATCACGCGCGGCGTGGGCGGTGTGGTGAAGGTGGTGCGCGTGGTCGAGGTGGTGAGCGAGGCCGACCTCGCCGCGAGCCAGGCGGTGAACCAGTCGTCGGCACAGCGTGGCGGCACGGGCCCTGCACCGGTGAGCAACGCGACGCCTTCTTCATCTTCCTCGCGCGTGCCGCTGCCGCCGATGGAGCCGCTGCCCGCGCCGGGCTCGGCGCCCGCGCAGCCGGCGGTGACGACCTCGCCGGTCCGCTGAAACAAGAAGGCCCGCATCCGCGGGCCTTTTTCATTTGAGCCGGATGATCAGGCTTGAGGTGTCCCAGCGCCTGCCGCCGGCCTGTTGCACGTCGGCATAGAACTGGTCGACCAGCGCCGTCACCGGCACGCGTGCGCCGTTGCGCTTGGCTTCGTCGAGCACCAGGCCCAGGTCCTTGCGCATCCAGTCGACGGCAAAGCCGTAGTCGAACTTGCCGTCGATCATGGTCTTGCCGCGGTTGTCCATCTGCCAGCTCTGGGCCGCGCCCTTGCCGATGACGCCGAGCACGGCTTCCATGTCGAGGCCGGCGCGCTGGCCGAAGGCAATGGCTTCCGACAGGCCCTGCACCAGGCCCGCGATGGCGATCTGGTTCACCATCTTTGCGAGCTGACCCGCCCCGCTCTTGCCCAGCAGCGTGACCGCACGCGAAAACGCTGCGGCCACCGGCTTGATGCGCTCGAACGCGGCCGCGTCGCCGCCGCACATCACGGTCAGCGCGCCGTTCTGCGCGCCGGCTTGGCCGCCGGACACCGGCGCGTCGATGAAGTGCAGGCCCAGCGCCTCGGCCGCCTTCGACAGCTCGCGCGCCACGTCGGCCGAAGCGGTTGTGTGGTCGACGAGCACGGCGCCTTTCTTCATGCCGGCAAAGGCGCCGTCGTCGCCCAGCACTACGGAGCGCAGGTCGTCGTCGTTGCCGACGCAGCAGAAAACGATGTCGGCGCCCGCCGCCGCTTCGCGCGGGGTGACGGCGTGGCGGCCCGGTGGGCCGAATTCGTCGGCCCAGGCCTGGGCCTTGGCGGCCGTGCGGTTGTAGACCGTGACGCTGTGGCCGGCCTTGGCCAGGTGGCCGGCTATTGGCCCGCCCATGACGCCGAGGCCGAGAAAGGCGACGGTCTGAGCGGGGATGGATTCGTAGGTGCGGGTGTTGATGCTGCTCATGGGGCAGGAGCTTAAAGCCATTCGCCCGCAGGCCGGGTGCCCGCTCCGGGGCACCCCCGCATCCCGGTCAGACGATCGCGAAGTGTTCCGTGCCGGCTGCCAGGTCGGTGCTGCGCGCGCGCTGGCTGTTGAGCTTGATCTGCAGCCGCAGGTCGTTGGCCGAGTCGGCGTTGCGGATCGCGTCTTCGAAGGTGATCGAATGGCTCTCGAACAGGTCGAACAGTGCCTGGTCGAAGGTCTGCATGCCCAGGTTGCGGCTCTTGCGCATGATCTCCTTGATCTCGCCCACCTCGCCCTTGAAGATCAGGTCGGAAATCAGCGGCGTGTTCAGCAGCACCTCGACGGCGGCCACGCGGCCCTGGCCGTCTTCGGTCGGCACCAGGCGCTGCGAGACCAGCGAGCGCAGGTTCAGCGACAGGTCCATCAGGAGCTGCGCGCGGCGTTCTTCGGGGAAGAAGTTGATGATCCGGTCCAGCGCCTGATTGGCGCTGTTGGCGTGCAGCGTGGCCATGCAGAGGTGGCCGGTTTCGGCGAAGGCCACCGCGTGCTCCATGGTTTCGCGGTCGCGGATTTCGCCCATCAGGATCACGTCGGGCGCCTGGCGCAGCGTGTTCTTGAGCGCCGCTTCCCAGCTGTCGGTGTCGATGCCCACTTCGCGCTGCGTCACCACGCAGTTCTTGTGCGGGTGCACGAATTCGACCGGGTCTTCCACCGTGACGATGTGGCCGTAGGAGTTCTCGTTGCGCCAGTCGATCATCGCGGCCAGCGTGGTCGACTTGCCCGAGCCGGTGGCGCCCACCAGGATGGTGAGACCGCGCTTGGTCATCGACACGTCCTTCAGGATCTGCGGCATGCCCAGCCCGTCGATGGTCGGCAGCTTGGCGGGAATGGTCCGCAGCACCATGCCGACCTTGCCCTGCTGCACGAAGGCATTGACGCGAAAGCGCCCGATGCCGGTTGGCGAGATCGCGAAATTGCATTCCTTGGTGCGCTCGAAATCGGCCACCTGCCGGTCGTTCATGACCGAGCGCGTGAGCGCCAGCGTGTGCTGCGCACCCAGCGCCTGCTGCGACACCTTGGTGACCTTGCCATCGACCTTGATCGCGGGCGGGAAGTCGGCGGTGATGAACAGGTCGCTGCCGTTGCGGCTCACCATGAGCTTGAGCAGGTCGTTGATGAACTGGCTGGCTTGATCGCGTTCCATGATGTCGGTACTCCGGTGGGCTGTGGATCAGCCGGGGAAATTCTCGGGAATCTTCGCCTTGCCGCGGGCTTCGGCAGCGGAAATCGTGTTGCGGCGAACCAGCTCCATCAGGTTCTGGTCGAGCGTCTGCATGCCGGAGCCCTGGCCGGTCTGGATGGTGGAGTACATCTGCGCCACCTTGGCCTCGCGGATCAGGTTCCGGATGGCGGGCGTGCCCAGCATGATCTCGTGCGCCGCCACGCGGCTCTGGCCGTCCTTGGTCTTGCACAGCGTCTGCGAAATCACCGCCTGCAGCGACTCGGAAAGCATCGCGCGGATCATTTCTTTCTCTTCGCCCGGGAACACGTCGATGATCCGGTCGATGGTCTTGGCGGCCGACGAGGTGTGCAGCGTGCCGAACACCAGGTGGCCCGTTTCGGCCGCGGTCATCGCGAGGCGGATGGTTTCGAGGTCGCGCAACTCGCCCACCAGGATGGCGTCCGGGTCTTCGCGCAGGGCAGAGCGCAGCGCGTTCGAGAACGACAGCGTCATCGGGCCTACTTCGCGCTGGTTGATCAGGCACTTCTTGGATTCGTGCACGAACTCGATCGGGTCTTCCACCGTGAGGATGTGGCCGTACTCGTTTTCGTTGAGGTAGTTCACCATCGCCGCCAGCGTGGTCGACTTGCCCGAGCCCGTGGGGCCCGTCACCAGCACCAGCCCGCGCGGCTTGAGCGCCAGTTCGCCGAAAATCTTCGGCGCGTTCAGCTGCTCGAGCGTGAGGATCTTCGAAGGAATGGTCCGGAACACCGCGGCCGCGCCGCGTGCCTGGTTGAAGGCATTCACGCGGAAGCGCGCGAGGCCGTCGATCTCGAACGAGAAGTCGACCTCCAGGAATTCTTCGTAGTGCTTGCGGTGCGTGTCGCTCATGATGTCGTACACCATCGCGTGCACGCCCTTGTGGTCGAGCGCATCGACATTGATGCGACGCACGTCGCCGTTCACGCGGATCATGGGCGGCAGCCCGGCCGACAAGTGCAGGTCGGAGGCTTTGTTCTTGACGCTGAATGCCAGCAGTTGGGTGATGTCCACGGGGCTCCTCGGCTCGAGTTCGGTGACGTTTTGATACGATTTTGGACGATTATGACGATGATTGGCGACGACCTCCAGCAAGTAAAGAACCGGATCGAGGCGGCATGTGTAACGGCCGGCCGCGACCCGGCCGGGGTCCGGTTGCTGGCGGTGTCCAAGACCTTCGGGGCCGAGGCGGTGCGCGAGGCGCATGCGGCGGGCCAAACGGCCTTCGGCGAGAACTACGTGCAGGAGGGGCTGGACAAGATCGAGGCGCTCGCCGATCTGCGCGCCTCCCTCGAATGGCACTGCATCGGCCCCCTGCAAAGCAACAAGACGCGGCCCGTGGCCGAACAGTTCGACTGGGTCCACAGCGTCGACCGGCTCAAGATCGCCGAGCGCCTGTCGGCGCAGCGGCCGGCCCATCTGGCGCCGCTCAATGTATGCCTTCAGGTTAACGTGGACGGGGGTGCGAACAAGTCCGGCGTGCCGCCCGAAGAGGCCGTCGAACTCGCCTGCGCTGTGGCGGCGTTGCCACAGCTTCGGCTGCGCGGGCTCATGGCGATCCCCGAACCGGCGCCGGATTTCGCGGCGCAACGCGATCTGTGCCTGCGCGCGCATGCGGTTTTCGAATCGATCAGAGCGGCGGGCATCGAGCTCGACACGCTGTCGCTCGGCATGAGCGCAGACCTCGAAGCGGCAATCAGCGCCGGCAGCACGATGGTGCGGGTCGGCACCGCGATCTTCGGTGGCCGGGCCAGAAAGCCCGCCTGAGGCTCCGGCGCCTCAGAGTCCCAGCGGCAGCCGCGCGCTGCTCTTCACTTCTTCCATCACCGCATAGGTCCGCGTCTCGCGCACCCCGGGCAGTTGCCACAGCACCGTGCCTGCGAATTCGCGGTACGCCGCCATGTCCGCCATGCGGGTCTTGAGCAGGTAGTCGAAGCCGCCGGCGACCATGTGGCATTCCATGATCTCGTCGCGCACCTGCACCGCGGCCTTGAACTGGTCGAACACGTTGGGCGTGGTGCGGTCGAGCAGTACCTCGACGAACACCGTGAAGCCCCGACCCAGCTTCTCGGGATCGAGGCGCGCTTCGTAGCCCAGGATGAAACCGTCGCGCGTCAGGCGCTGCACGCGCGCCAGCACCGCGGTGGGCGAGAGCGCGACCGCCTCGGCCAGCTTGAGGTTGGTGATGCGTCCGTCCTCCTGAAGGATCTTCAGCAGGCGAAGGTCGATGCGGTCCAGGTCGAGCATTGGAGAATTATCCGGTTCATGCATCGGTTCTTTGCAGAAGATGCGGCCTATAGCAGCAGACCATAGGAGATAGAACCAAGGAAATGCCCCGTGCCTACCCTGCGCTGACCCTCCCTGCGGTACCCACAGGTCCTTACCGGTTCAGCGGGTAGTGGTGTTCGGCTGTGCAGCCGCCTGCTGGCGCGTGAGCTGATCGACTAGCGCGCCATAGGCGGGGCTCGCACGCAGCTTGTTGTATTCGGCCATCGCCTGGCGGTATGCGGGCCGCGTCGTATCGGTACCGGCATCGCTGTTCTGCAGCGCTGCCATCCCGGACTGGACCCAGAGGCGTGCGTCGGCCGCCACGGCGGCGCGGCTGTTCGCGGGACCGACGGCGGTCGGCGGCGCGTAGCTGGCGGTGTAGCCCTGCGTGGGCGCGCTCTTGAGCCACTGCTGCGCATCGGCCGTCACGGCAGCGCGCGTCGTGGACGAGGCGAGCGGCACAGGCCGCGGATCGCCTTCGGCGTAGTTGCCGGCAAAGCTCGGTGCCGAGGCGATGGCCAGCAGGGCGGCGACGGCGGCGGTGCCCAGGATGCGGGTGGGACGGGTGGTGGAAGAGGACTTCATTCGCTGGCTCCTTGAGGTGGTTGGTTGGTGAAGCCAACTCTATGAAGTGGATCTGCGCGATCGATAACCAGTCGATGACAGTTTGGTTATCTGCGGCGGCCTCGGTGCGCGTGCACGCGGAGCCGCCGCTTGTGCCTATCGCTCGCCCGAAGGGATCGTCCCCTCGCGCATGGCCTTGATGGCCTCCGCCTCCACGGCCTCGCGTGTGGCGGGCTGGCCCGCGCGCGATGCAGGCCAGGGCGCACCGCGGCTCACGCTGTTCCACGCGGGCTGCTTCTGCGCGGTTTCGAGTTCGGCGACGACCTTGTCGCGCGACGGATCCTGGCGCAGATGGTCTGGATAGCGTTCCACTCCGGCCTCGGTGGGCGCGAAGTGGTATTCGCCGGCGGCCGACGCGGCCAGGGGTGCCAGCGCGGCGACGGCCAGGGCGGCGGCAGACAGCGGGGCGAGGAAAAGCGTGCGGTGCAGCATGGTGAGGATCTCCTTGGGTTGTCGTTCGCCGGCGCCACATGGCGCCGGCGAACCAATCTAGGAATCCAGGCCGTCAATGGCCGCACGCGGCGATTACATCGGCGCAATCCACGCGGCGGGCGCCCGAACAACGCCGCATAACGTCTCTTGCATAACCGTCAGCGCGGCGCGCATAAGCCATGGCGCGACGGGCGCGAGAGGTCTATCGTTGCGGCCACCTCAGTTCCAATCCAAGGGATCTCTCATGAGTGAAAAACTCTCCTTCGTCTCCCCCACCGCCAACAGCCCGTGGGGAACGTACCTCTCCCAGGTCGACCGTGTCGTGCCGTACCTCGGCCCGCTGGCCCGCTGGGTCGAAACCCTCAAGCGCCCCAAGCGCGCGCTGATCGTGGACGTGCCGATCGAAATGGACGACGGCACCATCGCCCACTTCGAGGGCTACCGCGTGCAGCACAACATGAGCCGCGGCCCGGGCAAGGGCGGCGTGCGCTTCCACCCCGACGTCACGCTCGAAGAAGTGATGGCCCTGTCGGCCTGGATGACCATCAAGACCGCAGCCGTCAACCTGCCCTACGGCGGCGCCAAGGGCGGCATCCGCGTCGATCCGAAGAAGCTCTCGCTGCAGGAGCTGGAAAAGATCACCCGCCGCTACACCAGCGAGATCGGCATCATCATCGGCCCGCACACCGACATTCCCGCGCCCGACGTCAACACCAACGGCCAGATCATGGCGTGGATGATGGACACGTACTCGATGAACGTCGGCGGCACCGCCACCGGCGTCGTCACCGGCAAGCCGCTGCACCTGGGCGGGTCGCTCGGCCGCGTGAAGGCCACCGGCCGCGGCGTGTTCGTCACCGGCCGTGAAGCGGCGCGGCGCCTGGGCATGGACCTGCGCGGCGCGCGCATCGCGGTGCAGGGCTTCGGCAACGTGGGCTCGGTCGCGGCCGAACTCTTTGCCGAAGCGGGCGCCAAGATCGTCGCGGTGCAGGACCACACCGGCACCATCGTCAACACCAACGGGCTGGACCTCGCGACGCTCATCCCCATCGCCAACAAGGACGGCGTCATCGCCTTCAAGGGCGGCGACGTGGTGCCCAACGAAGCCTTCTGGGACACGGCCTGCGACATCCTGATCCCGGCCGCCCTCGAAGGCCAGATCACCGCCGAGCGCGCGCAGAAAACCACCGCCAAGCTGGTGCTCGAAGGCGCCAACGGCCCCACGGTGCCCACGGCCGACGACATCCTCGCCGAGCGCGGCGTGCTGGTGGTGCCCGACGTGATCTGCAACGCCGGCGGCGTGACGGTGAGCTACTTCGAATGGGTGCAGGACTTCTCGTCCTTCTTCTGGGACGAGGACGAGATCAACGTGCGCCTGGACCGCATCATGATGAACGCGCTCAACCAGATCTGGGACACGGCCGACAAGCACAAGATCACGCTGCGCACCGCCACTTACGCGGTGGCTTGCGAGCGGATCCTGATGGCGCGCCAGGAGCGCGGCCTGTACCCCTGATGTTTTTTTGACGCGCGGGGACGCTACGCTCGAGGGATGAGTTCCATCCCCGTGCAGAAACTTCCTCCCGTTCCTGCAGACGGCCTTGCCCGTCTGCAGGCCCTCATGGCCAGCGGGCAGCGCAAACTGCTGGGGCTGGTCGGTGCGCCGGGTGCCGGCAAATCCACGCTGGCGCTGGCAATGCGCCAGGCAGTGGGTGCCGACCGCGCCCAAGTCGTCCCCATGGACGGCTTCCACCTGGCCAACGTCGAGCTGCAACGGCTCGGCCGTGCCGACCGCAAGGGCGCCCCCGACACCTTCGACAGCGCCGGCTACGTCGCCCTGCTGCAGCGGCTGCGCAACCAGCGCCCCGACGGCGACATCGTCTACGCCCCCGAATTTCGCCGCGAGATCGAGGAGCCGATTGCCGGCGCCATCGCGGTGCTGCCATCGACGCAGCTCGTCATCACCGAGGGCAACTACCTGCTGCACGACGTCGGTCCCTGGGCCGGTGCGGCGGGGATGCTCGACGAGTGCTGGTACGTCGACATCGACGACGCGGTGCGCGAGCAGCGCCTGGTGCAGCGCCACCAGCAGTTCGGCCGCAGCGCCGAAGCTGCGCGCGACTGGGTGGCCGGCACCGATGCGCCCAATGCGCGGCTGATTGCCGCCACGAAGGCGCGGGCGCATCACGTGCTGATGTGGTCCTGAAAATAATCCGCCGCCAGGGAACGCCGGCGCGTCGCCACGCTCGAAGCCTTGCCGGCGGAGGCGCCGGTTAGCATTCGCCGCGCCATGCCGTCCCACTTCAATTCCTTTTCTTCCTCTTCCCTTCGCACGCCGGTCCTGGTCCTGGGGCTTTTGTCCGCCCTGGTGCTCGCCGGGTGCGGCAGCGCCTCGCGGCGCGTGTCGTACGAGCCAGAGGATTTCGATTCCACCACCACCCACACGCGTAACTACCCTGCTACCGAGGCCCAGACCTGCGAGGCGGCACGTCGTGCGCTCCTGAGCCAGGGCTACATGGTCACCGCGGCCAACGCCGACCTGGTGACCGGGCGCAAGAGCTTCCAGCCGGCCGCTGAGGTGCACGTCGAGGTCGAATTCCGCGTGGTCTGCGCGCGCGAGGGCGGCAAGTCCGGCAAGCAGAGCACCGTGGCCTTCGCAACCGCGCTGCAGGACCGCTACGGCATCAAGAAGGTCAACAACTCGGCCAGCGTGGGCGTGGGCGCGATCGGCTCGCTCTCGCTGCCGTTCTCGGGCAGCGACGACGCGATGGTCAAGGTGGCCAGCGAGACCCTGACCGACGAACGTTTCTACGACCGCTTCTTCACGCTGCTCGACCGTTTCCTCGAAGGCGGCGGCGCCGATGCACCGCCCGACATGCCGGCGGAAGCGCCTGCTACGCCACCCGCCACCAGCTTCCCGGTCGCCCCGTCGCCGAATCGCGGCTGAGCGCGCGGCCTACCGCACCAGCGTCGACTTGCCGAACAGGCTCTCGATCAGCTCCACCGCGATTTCCGCGGTCTGGTTGCGCACGTCGAGCGCGGGATTGAGTTCCACCACGTCGAGCGAACACAGCCGCCCGGTGTCGGAGATCATCTCCATGCACAGCTGCATCTCGCGGTAGGTCGGTCCGCCGCGCACGCCGGTGCCCACGCCGGGCGCGATGTTGGGGTCGAGGCAGTCGAGGTCGAAGCTCACATGCAGGTGGGTGTCCTCGTCCACGTCCTGCAGCGCCTCGGTCATGGTGGTGCGCATGCCGTGCTCGTCGATGTGGCGCATGTCGAACACGTTCAGGCCCAGCGTGCGGATGGCTTCCTTCTCGTCGCCATCGACGCTGCGGATGCCGATGAAGCGGATCGCCTCGTGCGCCAGCGCGGCGGGTTCGCCGCTCCAGCCGGTCAGTTCCGCAGGCCCATGGCCCAGCAGGCACGAGACCGGCATGCCGTGCAGGTTGCCGCTGGGGCTCGTGGTTTCGGTGTTGACGTCGGAGTGCGCATCGAGCCACAGCACGCGCAGCTTCTTGCCGCGCTTGCGCGCATGCCAGGCCACGGCGCTGATCGAGCCGATGGCCAGGCAGTGGTCACCGCCCATCATCAGCGGCACGTGGTTCAGGCCGAGCGCTGCATCGACGGCGTTGTAGACCGAGCGGTTCCAGGCGATCACCTCCGTGAGGTGGCGCAGGCCGTTGGCCGGCGGCGCCCAGGGCGTGGCCGGGCCGGCGAGGTTGCCGCGGTCGATGACCGTGAAGCCTTGCCCGGCGAGCGCCTCGGCCACGCCCGCCACGCGCAGCGCGTCAGGGCCCATGCCCGCGCCGCGCACGCTGGCGCCGATGTCGGTCGGCGCGCCGATCAGTTCGAGGGTGGCGTTGGAGATGCTCATGTCGGCTTTCCTATGTGTTGCCACAGATACGCATAACCGAGGGCATCCATGAAGGCGGATTCCTTGTTGTCGGTCGCCGCGCTGTGGCCGCCTTCCATGTTCTCGTAGAAGCTGGTGTCGTGGCCCTGCGCAGCGAGCTTCGCATGCATCTTGCGCGCATGCACCGGGCCCACGCGGTCGTCGCGCGTGGAGGTGGTGAAGAGCGCGGGCGGATAGCGTCCATCGGCCTTCGCGTTCTCGTACGGCGAGAAGGTGCGGATGAACGCCCACTCCTCGGGCTGGTCGGGATCGCCGTATTCCGCGATCCACGAAGCGCCGGCCGACAGGTGCGTGTAGCGCTGCATGTCGAGCAATGCCACCTCGCTCACGATCGCGCCGTAGAGCTGCGGGTACAGCGTGAGCATGTTGCCCATCAGGAGGCCGCCGTTGCTGCCGCCCATAGCGCCCAGGTGCGCGGGCGAGGTGATCTTGCGGGCGATGAGGTCTTCGGACACGGCCGCGAAGTCCTCGCAGGTGCGAAGCCGGTTCTCCTGCAGTGCGGCCTGGTGCCAGCGCGGGCCGTACTCGCCGCCGCCGCGGATGTTGGCGATCACGTAGACGCCGCCTTGCTCCAGCCAGGCGCGGCCGATGCTGCCGCTGTAGCTCGGCTGCAATGAAATCTCGAAGCCGCCGTAGGCGTACTGCAGCGTCGGGTTCTTGCCATCGGCCTTCAGGTCCTTCGGGGCGATCTCGAAGTAGGGCACGCGCGTGCCGTCCTTGGACACCGCGAAATGCTGGCTCACGGTGTAGCGCGACGCGTCGAAGAAACCGGGGCTGTCCTTCAGCACCTCGGGTTCGCCCTGGCCGATGGTGCCGATGTAGAGCGTGGTCGGCTGCAGGAAGCCGCTCACCGTGAGGAAGTAGTCGTCGTTCTCGTCCTCGTCGATGCCGCCGGCCGCGATGGTGGAAAGCGCGGGCGCGCCGCCGAGGCTCTCGCGCTTCCATGGGCCGCCGTCCTGCGGCGTGAGCACTTCGAGCTTGTTCACCACGTCGTGCATCACGTTGAGGATGAGGTGATGACGCGTCCACGAATGGCTGTCGAGCGCGGTCGTGTCGTCGGGCGTGAACAGCACGGTGAGCTCGCGCTTGCCGGCCATGTAGTCGTCGAACTTCGCGGCCAGCAGCGAGCCCGACCTGTAGGTCGCGCCGCCCACGGTCCAGTCCTCGCGCGGCTCGATCAGCATCCACTCGCGGCGGATGTCGGTGTTGGAGTCGTCGGGCACATCGATCTTGGTGAGCGTGCCGCCCGTGCCGCGCAGCCAGGTTTCGCTTTCGTAGAAGTCGATCTGGCGCGAGACGAAATCGCGCTCGAAACCGGGCGTGTTGTCGCGGTAGGCGCTCACGGACATGTCCTCGTGCGCGCCTTCGTACACCGTGATGGCGGCGTCGAGCGGCGTGCCGCGCTTCCATTCCTTCACGATGCGCGGGTAGCTCGAGCTGGTCATCGAGCCGGGACCGAAATCGGTGGCCACGTAGAGGTGGTCGATGTCTTTCCAACCCACATGGTTCTTCGCCTCGGACAGCGTGAAGCCGCCTTCGACGAAGGTCTTGCTCTGCAGGTCGAACTCGCGCACCACGTCGGCATCGGCGCCGCCGCGCGAGAGCGAGACGAGGCAGCGCCTGTAGTCGGGCTCCAGGCAGTCGGCGCCGTGCCAGACCCAGTTCTCCTTGTCGGCCGCGGCCAGGGCGTCGATGTCGATCACGGTTTCCCACGCGGGCTGCGGCTTGCGGTACTCGGCCAGCGTGGTGCGGCGCCAGAGGCCCTTGGGGTGGTCCTTGTCGCGCCAGAAGTTGTAGAAGTTCGGACCGATCTTGCGGACCATCGGAATCCGGTCGTCCGAGTCGAGCACTTCGAGGATGCCCGTTTCGAGCGCCTTGAAGGCGGGCGACTGTGCATACGTCTGCACGGTCTTCGCGTTCTCCTTGCGGGCCCAGGCCAGTTGGGTGTCGCCGTCGATGTCTTCGAGCCAGAGGTGGTCGTCTTGCGGGGTCGGGGAGGGGGTGGACGTCATGGCCTCAGTGTACGAAGCCCTCGTGAAAAAGGCGCTGCGAGCGGTTGTTGCCGCCGCAGCCACTTTTTCATTACTCGGGAAAACCTCGGTGGAAACACTGAAGCGGGCGGGGCCCACGAACGCCACGCGAGGGGTATCCTGCCGGACGGCGCATGCCCCACCAAGGAGACACAACACATGAAACACCTGAGCGGACTTGATGCCACCTTCCTGCACCTGGAAACCCCCGAGATGCCGATGCACGTGGGCTCGCTGAATGTGCTGGACCTGCCCAAGGGCTACAAGGGCGACTTCTACGAGGATGCCAAGCAGTTCATGGCCAGCCGCATCCACCTGGCCGACGTGTTCACGCGCAAGCTCGCGCTCATGCCCTTCGACATGTCCAACCCGGTGTGGGTCGACGACGAGGACATCGACATCGACTACCACGTGCGCCACATCACGCTGCCCAAGCCCGGCACCAATCGCCAGCTGCAGCAGTACGTGGCGCGGCTGCATTCCACGCTCATCGACCGCAGCCGCCCGATGTGGGAGTTCTTCATCATCGACGGCCTGCAGAGCGGCCAGGTGGCGCTCTACACCAAGGTGCACCATGCGGGCATCGACGGGCAGGCCGGCGTGGAAGTGGGCAAGGCCATCTTCGACCTGGAGGCCACCGGCCGCGTGGTGAAGCCGCCGCGCTCGCGCCCGCGCGGCAACGGTTACCAACTGGGCATGGCCGAGCTCGCAACGGCCGCGCTGCGCAACACGGCGCAGCAGTACGTCAAGCTCTTCAAGATGGCGCCCGCCATCGCGCGGGCCATCAGCGGCCTCGCCAAGCCCGACGAGAAAGCGGCCGAGAAGGCCGCGGCCACCGCGCCGAAGAAGTTCAACCTCTTCGCGCCGCGCACCTCGCTGAACGTGTCGATCACCAACCAGCGCACCTTCGCGGGCCGCACCATCTCGCTGGCCGAGACCAAGTACATCGCCAAGCACTTCGGCGTGTCGCTCAACGACGTGGTCATGGCCACCGTGGCCGGTGCGCTGCGCCACTACCTGGCCGACAACAACGAGCTGCCCGCCAAGCCGCTGGTGGCCGGCGTGCCGGTGAGCCTGCGCGAAGCGGGCGACGACACGGCCAACAACCAGGCCAGCATGATCCTGGTGAGCCTGGCGACCGACATCACCGACCCGATCCAGCGGCTGAAGGCGATCAATGTGTCGTCGAACAGCTCCAAGTCGACGATGAACCGCTTCAAGGCGGTGATCCTCGATGACTTCCCGACCTTCGCCGCGCCCTGGCTGGTGTCGGGCATCGCCTCGATGGTGGGCCGTTCGGGCCTGGTGAACCTCTTGCCGCCGGCGGCCAACGTGGCCATCTCCAACGTGGCGGGCGCGCCGTTCCCGATGTACTTCGCGGGTGCGCTTGTCACCTGCTACTACCCGGTGTCGATCGCCAGCCACGGCACGGCGCTCAACGTGACGGTGCAGAGCTACAACGGCCGCATGGACTACGGTCTCATCGCCTGCCGCCGCGCGGTGCCCGACATCACCGAGATCGGCGACTACATGCTGGCCGAGCACAAGCTCCTGATGGACCTCACGCAGAAGCACCCGTCCGCGGCCGGCGCCACGGCCCCCAAGCCCGCGCCCGTTGCGGCCCACGCGCCGGACGTCAAGGAGGCTGCGCCCGCCGCGAAGAAGCCGGCAGCGCGCAAGAAGGCGCCGTTGAGCGCGGCCGGCAAGAAGTCCGCGCCGGTCAAGGCCACGGCCAAGAAGGCCCCGGCGAAGAAGGCGGGCAAGGCGACACCCATCAAGACGACCACCGCCAAGCCCGTAGCCCGAAAGGCCGCACCGGCCAAGCGGGCCAGTGCGTCCAGGGCGGCAGCGGCATGATCGGAGGGCCCCGGGCCAGAAAATTGGGGCAGTTGGACTAGTTTTCCGACCGTTCTAGTTTTGCAGGCCTAGGCCCTTCGGAAGAAGATTGGCCCATCGCATCCGGCGACCCATTCAACTTCAAGGAAATCTTCATCATGTCCACGCAAACCACCCTCGCTTCCGCAGCCATCCACGTCGTCGGCCAATACAACGACGCGGGCAAGACCCTGGTCGGCGCCTACCGCACCGGCGTGCATCGCCTCCTGGGCGGCGCCGCTACCCGCTACAGCAACTTCCTGGGCAGCCGCCAGATTCCGCTGGTGAGCGAACAGATCAAGGCCAACCTGATCGGCGCGCAAGAGAAGGTCAACGGCTTCCTGGTCAACCGTCTGGACATCGACACCAGCCGCATTGTCTCGGTGATGGACCGCGTTGCAGCCGGCACCACCAGCGGCATCGAAACCGTCGCCGGCCGCGTGGCCCGCGTCGAATCGCCGGTCGCCACCTCGGTGCTGAACACGCTGAACGCCATCAACCAGCCGATCGCCACCGTCTCGGTGCAGATCGCCGACCGCATCGCCGCCGGCGCCAAGCAAATCGAAACCCGCGTGGCCGGCGAAGCTGCCAAGCCCGTGCGCACCGTGAAGGCCAAGGCCCCCGTGGCCAAGAAGCCGATCCGCCGCGCTGCCGCCCGCAAGGCAGCCTGATCCCCGAGGCGCTCTGCGCCTCTTTTTCTTTCTGCTATCTGGAGCACTGCTGATGGCGACCCGCACCGACGAAACTGCAAAGTTGAAGAAGAAGGCGACGCCTGCGAAGAAAGCTCCGGCCAAAGCCCTGGTTGGGAAGAAAGCCGCGGCTCCCCGCAAGGCGGTGCCCGCTGAGAAGAAGACAACGGCGGTAGCCGCACCCGGCAAGGCCGAAGGCCTGCTGCGTGCGGGTCTCAAGGCCCTGGACAACGTGCGCAACGACGTCGCCAAGCGCCAGGCCAACGTCATTGAAGGCCTGCTCGGCATCGGGCAGGGCAAGGTCGATGCGGCGGCGGCCAAGGCCGCGCTCACCCGCGGCTTCCCGAGCCTCGACAGCTTCGGCATCCGCAAGTTCGAGGACGTGTTCGACCAGCGCGTCGCCACCGCCCTGCAACGCCTGGGTATGCCGAGCGCGGAAGAAGTGCAGGCGCTGCGCGAAGAGGTGGCGCAATTGCGTGAGCGCCTCGCACAACTCCAAGGCAGCGACAGCCAGCGCCGCAGCACCAAACGCTGAGCGACGACAACGCAACCCGGTTGTGGCCAGCTCCAACACCACGCGCGATCGCATCCTGCAGACCAGCCTTGCGCTGTTCAACGCGGAGGGCCTTGCGGCCGTGTCGACGCACAAGATCGCCGCCGAGCTCGGCATGAGCCCGGGCAACCTGCACTACCACTTCAAGGCCAAGCAGCTGATCGTCGAGTGGCTGTTCCGGCGCTTCGAGCAGCGGCTCGAAACGCTCAACAGTTCTTCGCCGTCGATCACGGCCATCGACGACCTCTGGCTCGCGCTGCACCTGCGCTTCGAGGCCATCGACGAATACCGCTTCATCTACCGCGACATGGCCTTCCTGGCCAGCGAATACCCGGCCCTCGGCCAGCGCGCGCAGGCACTCACCGCGCAGAACCTCCTGGCCGCGCAAACGCTGTGCGAAGGGCTCGTCGCCTCGGGCGTGATCGAGACCAGCGCCGAGCAGGCGCGCATCCTCGCGCTGCAGATGGTGTTCACCACCACCTGCTGGCTGTCGTTCGAGCGGCTGGTGCCCGGGCGCGACGCCCTGGCGCAGGCCGATCCCGGTTTGGCGGCTTTCTACACACTCACGCTGGTTTCTCCGTATGTTTCCAGCGAATCGAGGGCTTACCTTGATTACCTGAGGGGCAAATACCTCGGATAAATGACGAAGTCGTCCGACGGGAGAGTGCAACCATGGCCCCTCATGCTCGTCCTATAAAAGAGAAAACCCGAAAGGAAGCCGCCTCCATGACCACCGCCACCCACGATCACATCGCGCCGCCCTCGCGCCTGCTGCTGCTGGCCGAAGCACGCGCCCTCTGGGAGACGGGCGCCGGCATCGCCATGTGGCCATTGCTGCAACTCACGCCGCGCGGCGACGGGCACCCGGTGCTCGTGCTGCCGGGCCTGGTGGCGAGCGATGTTTCCACCCTGCTGCTGCGCCGCTACCTGACGAGCCGCGGCTACGACGCTCACGGCTGGGGCCTGGGACGCAATCTCGGTCCGCGCGAAGGCGTGGAAGACGGCATGGTCGAGCTGCTCAAGACCCTGAACGACAAGAGCGGCCAGAAGGTTAGCGTGATCGGCTGGAGCCTTGGCGGCGTCTATGCGCGGCTGCTGGCCTCGGCCCATTCGGGCCTGATCCGCAACGTCATCACGTTGGGCAGCCCGTTCTCCGGCAGCCCGCGCGCGACCAACGCATGGCGCGTGTACGAGGGCGTGAGCGGCCAGAGCTCGCACGACCCGCGCCGCATGAAGTTCGTGCAGCCCACGCCGCCCGTGCCGACCACCTCGATCTTCAGCCGCACCGATGGCGTCGTCGCCTGGCGCTGCAGCATCGAGAAGACCGGCCCGCAGTCGGAGAACATCGAAGTGATGGCGAGCCATCTGGGGCTCGGCGCGCACCCTGCGGTGCTCTATGCGGTGGCCGACCGGCTGGCGCAGCCCGAGGGCCAGTGGAAGCCCTTCAATCGCGGGCTCCTGGGGCCGCTGGTCTATCCCGACCCCGACCGCGATCTGTAAGTTGGGGGATATCCAGAATCTGAAAGCCGGCAGCCGCCGGCTTTTTTATTCCGGCCCATGACTTCTTGCACTTGTTGCGCCGTGGGGCGGTCCGAACAATCCGGACACCATGAAGCCGAACCCACCCCGGATCTATCCGCGCATCAAGCACGTCAGCTTTCTCGATACGGTCCGGCCGATGCTCGACCGCATCGAGGCGCAGGGCGGCAACCGGGAGGCGCAGACGCCCGTTGCCCACCCTCTCGCCGGTGAGGCGGGCCTGCTGGTGACCTATGCCATCGATGAAGCTGCCCAGCCTGTCTCGCTCACGCAGGAGCACATGGACGAACTGGGCCTCGACGCGCAGAAGCTCCACGCGCTGGCGGTCGAGAACCTGATCCAGAAAACGGGCCCGAACCTCGGCGCGCAAGACCTTGTCATGTACCAGGCCCTGGTGGCGGGCGACGAGTTTGAAGCCTGCACGCTGCTGCTGCCCGGTCTCTGGGAAACGCTGGCGGAGGGGTTCGAAGGGGAACTGCTCGCTGTGGTGCCGAGCAGGAACACGGTCTACTTCATGGACAGCGGCGCCCAGCGCCAGCTCGCGGGCCAACAGCTCACGGCCCGGACCATGCTCGACCTCATGTGCGCGACCGCGGCCGACATCAAGGTGCAGGCCAGGGAGCATGGCCTCTCGGACAAGGTGATCGCGCTCACGCCGGACGGCTGGCAGATCCGAGGCACCTTCTCGGATCACGCCGCGGCGCTGCAAAGCTAGTTCAAGTCCCCGCCCACACGTCCAGCACATAGCGCTGGTCGGCAATCATCTTGTCCATCCAGGCATTGCTGTCGTGGCCGTGCTCGCGCGCGATGTCGGTCAGCGTGCGCCGCACGTCGGGCTCCATGCGCGAGCCGTCGCCGCACACGTAGATCACGCCGCCGGCTTCGAGCAGCTTCCACACGGCCGCGGCCTGCTCGCGAATCAGGTCCTGCACATACACCTTGCGCTCGCCCGAGCGGGAGAAGGCCGTATGCAGCTTCATCAGGCCGCGGTGCGACCAGGCCTGCAGCTCCTCGGCATAGATGAAATCCTGTTCCGGATGGCGACAGCCGAAGAACAGCATCGCCTCGCCCAGCGCCTCCCCGCGCTCGACCCGTGCCGCGCGCTCCTGCAGGAAGCCGCGGAACGGCGCGAGGCCGGTGCCGGGGCCGATCATGATCAGCGGACGGTTGGCGTCTTCCGGCAGGCGGAAGCCCTCGGCTGTGGTCTCGCGGATCACACCGTGCACCGTGTCGCCCGCCTCGGCACGCGCGAGGTAGTTGGAGCACACACCCTCGAAGGTGCCGTTGCCCGAGAGCGCGGGCTCGCTCACCACGCCCACGGTCACGCTGCAGCGGCCCGGCGTCATCGAAGGCGACGACGAGATCGAGTAGTAGCGCGGCGACAGCGGCGACAGCATTTCCAGGAACACAGCGAACGGCACCTGGCAGGCGCGGTGTTCTTCCAGCAGTTCGAGCAGCGACTTGCGCTTGTGCAGCACCTCGGCCTTGTACGCGGCCTGCGAGGCCTCGTCGCTGCCCGAGAGCGCCACGAGCTTCGGCTTGGTGAACGGGCACTCGGTGTAGGCCGCGAGCGTGGCGATCTGCTTGCGCGTGGCCACGTCCTGCAGTTCGACGTAGTCGCCGAGCAGGCGGTCGACCGCGATCACCTGGTCCACCGGCAGCGCGGCCTTGCGGCCCGGCACGGCTTGCAGGCGCACGTGCGCCGAGCGGTCGAAGCCGAAGCGCGCCATCGTGCGCTCGACCTGCGCGGGGCTGTTGCGCGGCACCACGCTCAGGTGGTCGCCGGGCACGTAGTTCACGCCCTCGGGCAGCATCAGCTCGACGTGGCGCGTGGAGCGGCTGCTCCCGGCATCGCTGCCGGGGCTTTGCAGTTCGCGGTTCTCGACCACGCGCAAGGCGACGGCGCCCAGCGCATCGACCAGCGCGTTCTTCTGCGGCGGCGGCAGTTCCTCCAGCGTGTAGAGCGGCTCGGCCTCGGCCGGCGTGTCGGCGCCGGCCTTGATGCCGAAGGCCTTCACCAGCTCGGGCCAGAGCGCATCGCTCCAGTCCTGGAAGGCGCCGTCCATGTCCTCGCGCGCATCGCCTTCGCCGCGCGGATGCACGCGGGTGGCGCCGAGCGTTTCGAGCCGTTCGTCGATGCGGCGCGGCACGGCCTGGTAGGTGGCGGCCCAGTCGGTGTTGCCGCAGCCGAACACGCTGAAGCGCACGCCGTTGAGCGCATCGTCGGCCTTGTCGAGCCAGCGGTGAAACTCGGCCGCGTTGTCGGGCGCCACGCCGTTGTACGAGGCGCAGACGATGGCGACGGCGCCATTGGCCGGCAGTCGTTCGGCATAGTCGTCGAGCGAGGCCACCTGGGTCGAGAAGCCGCGCAGCTCGCCGGCCTCGGCCAGTTGGCGCGCGAGGTCTTCGGCCGTGCCGAGGTTGGAGCCCTGCAGCACCAGCAGCGAGGTGCCGTGGCGTGCCGCCTGAGGCTTGCGCACCGTGGGCTTGGCGGGTGCGTCCGGCGTGGCAGTGGCCTCGCCGTTGCTGCGCGGGCGCGAGGCCGGGTCGCGCAGCAGCGCCTTGATCTTGAAGTTCTCCGGCTTGATCGTCAGCGCTTCCTTGATCTTGAGCTTGTAGCCCGTGTGATCGACCAGGTTGAAGCGCTGCAGGATCATGCCCAGTGTGAGCACCGCCTCCTGCAGCGCGAACTGCCGCCCGATGCAGGCGCGCTGCCCGTTGCCGAAGGGCTTGAAGGCGTTCACCGGCCGCTCGCGCTCGGCTTCGCGGCTGAAGTTGTCGGGGTCGAACTGGTCGGCGTTCTCGCCCCAGATGCCCTTGTCACGATGCAGCGCGAGCGCATGCATGATGATCATGTTGTTCTTCTTGATCGTGTACTGGCCGCCGATGGTCGTGTCTTCCTTCGCGCGCATCGAGATCGCGGGCGCGGTCGGGAACATGCGCAGCGATTCCTTGAGCACCTGCATCACGTACTGCAGTCGGTTGACCTGCGCGTAGGTGGGCTTCTGCGAGGTGTCGCCGCCGAACACGCTGTCGACCTCGGCCTGCGCCTTGGCCATCGCCTCGGGGTTGTTCAGGAGGAAGTAGATCGCGAAGGACAGCAGGCCGCTGGTGGTCTCGTGCCCCGCGATGAGGAATTCGATGCACTCGTCGCGGATCATCTTGTCGGTGAGCTGCTCGCCGCTCTTCTTGTCCACGCCCGCGATCATGTAGCTCAGCAGGTCGGGCTTGGTCGCGATGTCGGCACCGCTCGCGCGCCGTTCCTCGATGATGTCTTCCACCATCTTGTGCATGTAGCGGATGTCCTTGCGCTGCTGCGCGAGCTCCTTCTTCAGCATCAGCTCCTCGAGCGGCAGGCCGCGGCGGTTCTGCACCGTCTCGAGCGTGCGCACCATCGCATCGACGAAGGGGTGGAAGCCCTCGCGGTAGAACGAGTTGAAGCGGTAGCCGAAGCCGCAGAGGCCGATGGTGTCGAGCGTGAGCGCGGTCATGTCGCGCACCACGTCCACCTCTTCGTCGAAGTTCAGCCGCTCCCACTTGGTGACCAGCTGCCCCGCGATGTCCAGCATCATGGGGTGGTAGGCCTGCATCGCGCGCTGGCTGAAGTTGGCCAAGAGGATGTTGTGCGGCTTGGACCAAGTCTCCTCGTGCGTGTCGGAGGTGAACAGGCCGTGCGATGCGGCGCGCAGCCGCCGCAACGCGCCGCGCGTGCTCTTGTCGAAGCGGGGCTCTTCGCAGAGTTCGTCCACCAGCGCGGGCGACGACACCACGATCACCGGCATGCCCGGCATGTCGAGCCAGTAGATGCCGCCCAGGTCCTGCGCGATCTTCCACATGTCGAGCACGGGAGAGTCGGAGCCGATCGACAGCAGGTTGCCGACGAAGGGTTTCTTCGCGGGATGCGGGATCGGATGGAGCGAGTTTTTGCCTGCCATTTGGTGTTGTGCCTTTGGAATGGACCCGCTTCGGAAAGCCGTGAGGTATCACCCGGAGTATCCCGATGGCACAGGGGGCAGGCAGGACGGGGTTTCCCCTAGAAATCGCTCGCGTCCCTCATGTGTTCACCAAGGATTGCTCAGGGCCGGACCATCTTGCACTCCGTGCCCTGCGCCAGCTCGTTGCCGGTGTAGACCGCATCGGTGCGAAAACCATAGTTCGTACCTTCCCAGCCCAGCTTGACCGTCTTGCCGTCCACTGGCCCGATGGTGTTCACCACCTGCGGCAGCAGCAGCTGGTGGTCTTCGGCGCGCATGCGCACCGGGCCGACCACCGAATCGAAGCTCAGGTCTTCGAGCGCGCGGGCCACCTTCACGGTGTCGGCGCTGCCGGCCTTGTTGATGGCGGCGGCCAGCAGGCGCGGCGTCATGTCGATGCGCGGCGCGAGGAAGTCCTTGCCCGTCTTGGCGTTGTAGGCCTTGGCGAGGGCATCGGCCTTCGGTGAGTCGGCCTGGCCCGGATGCCACTCGGCCACCCAGGTGAGCTGCCCTGTCTTCGCCTGCGAAACGGCCGTGACCGTGCCCGGCACCGAGCCCGCGCTGTGGTTGAAGTAGCGCAGGTTGTAGCCCGCGTCGCCCGCGGCCTTGAGCAGCAGCGTCATGTCCTGCCCCCAGTTGCCGGTGATGACCGAGTCGGCGCCGCTCTGGCGGATGTTGGCGATGTAGGGTGCGAAGTCCTTCACGCGGCCGATGGGGTGCAGCGCCTCGCCCACGAACTGCACGTCGGGCCGCGCGAGGCCGACCATCTGCCGGCCGTAGCTGGCCCACTGCTTGCCGTGCGCGTAGTCCTGGTTGAGCAGGTAGACCTTCTTCACATCGGGCGTCTTCTTGATGTAGTTGGCCAGCGCCTTCATCTTCATCGCGGTGTTGGCCTCGGTCTGGAAGTGCCAGAAGCTGCAGCCCTTGCCGGTCATCTCGGGGTCGATGGAGGAGTGGTTCAGCACGATCAGCTCCTTGCCCGGGTTGCGCTGGTTCCAGCGCGCCACCGACTGCACCAGCGCAGTGACCACCGATGAGCCTGAGCCGCCTGTCACGATGGCCTTCGCGCCCTGGTCGATGGCCGCCTGCAGCGCGCTCTGGCTCTCCTGCGCCGAGAGCTTGCTGTCGAACTGCAGCAGCTGCAACTTCGTGCCGCCGAGCACGCCGCCCTTGGCATTGATCTCCTCGATGGCGTACTGCGTGTGCATCAGCATCAGCTCGCCGACGTTGGCGAACGGACCCGAGAGCGGATCGATGTAGGCGATCTTGTAGGTCGGCTGCTGGGCATTCGCGGCACCTGCGATGCAAAGCAGGCAGGCAAGGGCGATCCGCGCCGAGGGCGCCTTCTTGAACTTCATGGTGTGTCTCTGGAGGTTGGTAATCAGTCTTTGGCGCGCAACCCGATCACGCGGCTCGCGAGCTTCGTGAGTTCGGCCACCACCTCGTCGGGCGAGAGCCGGCCACCGGGGCGGTACCAGCTGTACAGGAAGCCCGGCAGGCTGCAGGCCGCGAGCGCGGTGATCTTGGTCTCGCCGAAGTCGAGGTCGCCATCGCGCCGCGCCTCTTCGAGCAGCGGGCACAAGAGGTCGTAGAAGTGATGCGCGAGTTTCTTCTGCGCCGCGATGTACTCGGGCCGGTACACCTGCGGCTCGCGGTACGGAAAGAAGGCGACCGGGTGGTGCGCGATGGTCGCGCGGATCAGCCGCTCGATGCCTTCCAGCACCTTCTCGCTCGCGCGACGTGGGTCGTCGGCTGCGAAGTCGAGTGCGGTGAAGCAGTCGACCGCAGGACGCCACGACAGCGTCTCGAAGATCTCCTGCTTGTCGCGGAAGTAGTAGTACACGAAGGGCTTGGTCACGCCGAGCGCGCGAACGATCTGCGCCATCGTCGTGTTGGCGTAGCCCTGCGTGGCGAAGAGCTGCGCGGCCGCTTGCAGGATGCGCTCGCGCTGCGTGTCGGTGCTCTGCGTCGCCGCGCGCTGGCGGCCCGTGCCCTGCGGCAGGTGCGGCTGCGCCGTGGTGGCCGTCGGCTGCTTGTCGGACCCAGAGGGTTTGTGCCGTGTCGCGGAAGTTATACCCATGGGTAGGATTGTTCGTGCACCATGCACCCATTGGCAAGCGCCTGCCCGGTGCAGGCGGCTATCGATAACCCTGAGAAAGAGACGCCATGGAGACACTGCCCGACCGCCCGCAACAGCCTTTGCACGAATACCTGCGCACCCATGCGCGCGAGCGTGGCGACCGCGCCGCCTGCATCTGGTACGGCCATGCGACGAGCTGGGCCGAACTCGACCGCGCGAGCGATGCGTTCGCGGCGCGGCTGCAGGCCCTAGGTGTGAAGAAGGGCGAGCCGGTGGTGCTCTTTCTCAACAACTGCCCGCAGTACCTGGTCGCGCACTTCGGCATCCAGAAGATCGGCGCCATCGTCTGCCCGAGCGGCCCGCTCAACAAGGAGCACGAGCTCGCCTACCAGGTCAACGACCTGAAGGCGCGCGTGATCGTCGCGGCCGCGCCGCTCTTGCCGGTGGTGCGCAAGGTGCAGCCCGACAGCGCGCTCGCGCATGTGTTCGTGGTGCACTACGCGGATCTCTTGCCCGCGCCGGCCGCGCTCGACCTGCCGGCGGAACTCGCTGCCGAGCAGAAGACCGAGCGCAACCTTCCCGACGATTGCGAAGACTTCCTCGCGGTGATGAAGTCTGGTGCGAGGCCTGAGGCGGTCGCCATCGACATGGACGACGTCGCGCTCATGACCTACACCTCGGGCACCACGGGCTTGCCCAAGGGCGCGATGCTGAGCTACGGCAACGCGCTCTTCAAGACGCGCGCTGTGGTCGACTGCAACGGCGTGCACCCGGACGACGTGCTGCTCTCCATCGCGCCGCTGTATCACATCGCCGGCATGCTGATGGGTGTGAACGTGCCGGTGTTGAGCGGTGCCACCTCGGTGCTGCTGCACCGCTTCGATCCGCGCGCGGTGCTGCAGGCCATCGCCACCTACAAGGTGAGCTGGTGGTACAGCATCGCGCCGATGAACGTGGCGTGCATGCAGGTGCCCAACATCGCGGGCTTCGACCTCTCGAGCCTCAAGATGAACCCGGTGACCAGCTTCGGCATCACCTTCACCGAATCGCTCGCGGCGCAGTGGCGCTCGCATGCCGGCAACTGCACATCGTTCGAGGCGGCCTACGGCCTGAGCGAGACCCACACCTGCGACACCTACACGCCGCACCATGCGCCGCGCTGGGGCACGCAGGGCATCGCGGTGCCGGGCGTGACGATCCGCATTGTCGACGCCGACACGGGCGCCGACATGCCCACCGGCGAGGTCGGCGAGATCGTGCTCACCAGCCCGGGCTCCTTCAAGGGCTACTGGAACAAGCCCGAGGCCACCGCGGCCACATTGCGCCACGGCTGGGTGCATACCGGCGACATGGGCAAGCTCGATGCCGACGGGTATCTCACCTTCATCGGCCGCTTCAAGGAAATGATCAAGGTCTCGGGCTACAGCGTGTTCCCGGAAGAGGTCGAGACCATCCTCATCAAGCATCCCGCCGTGGCGCAGGCCGCGGTGATCGCACAGCCCGATGCCGAGAAGGGCGAGGTCGTGAAAGCGTTCATCGTGCGCAAGCCGAATGCGGAACTGGATGCCGACGCGCTCATTGCCTGGTCGCGCGACAACATGGCGAGCTACAAGGCGCCGCGCGCGGTGAGCTTCATCGATGCCTTGCCCACAACGGGCGCCGGCAAGGTGCTGCGCCGGTTGCTCAAAGACAAGAACTGAAAGACATCGCGTGTTCTCCAAAGTTTTGATTGCCAACCGCGGCGAGATCGCCGTGCGGCTGGTGCGCGCACTGCGCGACCTCGGTATCGCCAGTGTGGCGGTGCATGCGCGCGACGATGCGTCGGCGCTTCATGTGCAGCTGGCCGATGTGGCGGTGGCGCTCGATGCGACCGGGCCGTCTGCGTATCTCGATGTGATCGCGCTGATCGCGGTCGCGAAGGCGCAAGGCTGCGATGCGGTGCATCCCGGCTACGGCTTCCTGAGCGAGCGTGCGGATTTCGCGCAGGCCTGCGCGGATGCGCGGCTGGTCTTCATCGGGCCGACGCCCGAACAGCTGGGCCTGTTTGGCGACAAGGCGCGTGCACGCGAACTCGCCACGCAATGCGACGTGCCCGTGATGCCCGGCAGCGCAGGCGCCGTGACGCTCGCACAAGCCCAGGCCTTTCTTGCCGAGCAGCATGCGCGGGGCGCGGGCGTGATGGTCAAGGCCATCGGCGGTGGTGGTGGGCGCGGCATGCGCGCGGTGGTGAATGCCGAGGAACTGCCAGAGGCGCATGCGCGTTGCATGTCCGAGGCCAAGGCGGCGTTCGGCATCGAGGGCGTGTATGTCGAGCGGCTGATGCGCAATGCGCGGCACATCGAGGTGCAGGTGCTCGGCGACGGGCAAGCCGTGGCGAGCCTCGGCGAGCGTGAATGCACCTTGCAGCGACGCTTCCAGAAGCTGGTGGAGATCGCGCCCAGCCCGTCGCTGCCCGAGGCCTTGCGCGTGCAGGTCACGCAGGCCGCGTTGCGCATGGCGAAGACGGTGGGCTATCGCGGGCTCGGCACTTTCGAGTTTCTTGTCGATGCGGCATCGGCCACGCTGCCCTTCGTCTTCATCGAGGCGAATCCGCGGCTGCAGGTCGAGCACACGGTGACCGAAGCTGTCACGGGCCTCGACCTGGTGCAACTACAGATGGGCGTCGCGTCCGGCGAATCCTTGAGCGCGCTGGGCATCGAGGCCGACTGTACGGCGCCGCAACGCGGCTTCGCGGTGCAGTGGCGCATCAACGCCGAGACGCTCGATGCACAGGGCAATGCGCGGCCGTCGAGCGGAACGCTCGCGCGCTTCGACCTGCCGAGCGGACCGGGTGTGCGTGTCGATACGCACGGCTACGCGGGCCTTGCGCCCTCGCCGCACTACGACGCACTGCTCGCCAAGCTGATCGTGCATTCACCGTCGCCGAACTTTGCCGATGCGCTGCGCCGCTCGCTGCGCGCGCTGGACGAATGCCGCATCGATGGCATCGCGACGAATCTCCCGCTGCTGCGCGCCATTGCCACGCGGCCCGAGTTCGCGACGCAGGCGGTGCATACGCGCTTCGTCGAGGCGCATCTGGGGGATCTGCTGGCGGCTGCGGCGTCGCTTGAAACGCATGCGAAGGCAATGGCTCCTGCCGTCGCGCAGGCACTGACCTCGGTTGTCGATGACGCAGACGAACTCACCGTCAAGGCCCCGATGCCCGCGAAGCTGGTGCAGTTCGAAGTGGCCGTGGGCGACGTGCTCCCTGCCGGTGCACAGCTCGGCGTGCTCGAAGCCATGAAGATGGAGCACCTGCTGCATGCGCCCTTTGCGGGTCGCGTGGTCGCGCTGCTTGCGGAGCCCGGTGACTACCTCGTCGAAGGGCAGTCGCTGGTGCGGCTGGAAGCCGTCGATGCGCAGGCGGTCGAAGCTGAAGCGCGCGCCGAGCACGACCTCGACGCGATCCGCCCCGACCTGCAGAAGGTCATCGACCGCCACGCGCCCACGCTCGACGCCAACCGCAAGCCGGCCGTCGACAAGCGCCATGCGCAGGGCGGCCGCACCGCACGCGAGAACATCGCGGACCTGTGCGACACAGCCGCCGACCCCGGCAACTTCATCGAATACGGCACACTCGCCATCGCCGCGCAAACGCGCCGCCGCACGCTCGAAGACCTGATCGCCAACACACCGGCCGACGGCATGGTCACGGGCCTCGGCAGCATCAACGCGAAGCAGTTCGGCCCCGAGAAATCGCGCTGCGCCGTGCTGGCCTACGACTACACGGTGCTCGCCGGCACGCAGGGCATGCGCAACCACCACAAGACCGATCGGCTGCTGGCGGTGGCGCATCAACTGCAACTGCCCGTGGTGCTGTTCGCCGAAGGCGGCGGCGGCCGGCCGGGCGATACCGACATGCCCATCGTCGCGGGCCTGAACAACCACACCTTCAGCCAGTTCGCCGCGCTCTCGGGCAAGGTGCCCGTGGTCGGCATCGTGCATGGCCGCTGCTTCGCGGGCAATGCGGCGCTGCTGGGCTGCGCCGACGTGATC
This sequence comes from Variovorax trehalosi, assembly GCF_051216415.1. NCBI lineage: Bacteria > Pseudomonadati > Pseudomonadota > Betaproteobacteria > Burkholderiales > Comamonadaceae > Variovorax > Variovorax trehalosi. Next base: position 29,140 of record NZ_JBPJZG010000002.1, on the reverse strand, counting down.
ATCGCCACGCGCGGCAGCAACATCGGCATGAGCGGGCCCGCGATGATCGAAGGCGGCGGGCTCGGCACCTTCGCGCCCGAGCAGATCGGCCCGAGCAGCGTGCAGTCGCGCAACGGGGTGATCGACATCCTCGTGGAGGACGAAGCTGCTGCGGTCGCTGCAGCGAAGCAATACCTCTCGTACTTCCAGGGTCCGACCACCGATTGGCAATGCGCCGACCCGCGTACGCTGCGCCACGTCGTGCCCGAGAACCGCCTGCGCGTGTACGACGTGCGCGCCGCGATGCGCGGCGTGGCCGATATCGGCTCGCTGCTCGAACTGCGCGCGGGCTTCGGCGCGGGCATCGTCACCGCGCTCGCGCGCATCGAGGGCAGGCCGGTGGGCCTCATGGCCAACAACCCGCACCACCTGGGCGGTGCCATCGACGTGGAAGCCGCCGACAAGTCCGCGCGCTTCATGCAGCTGTGCAATGCGCACGGGCTGCCCATCGTGTCGTTGTGCGACACGCCCGGCTTCATGGTCGGCCCCGAGATCGAGGCCCAGGCGCAGGTGCGCCATGTGTGCCGCATGTTCATGGTGGCCTCGCACCTGCGCGTGCCCTTCTTCGCGGTCGTGCTGCGCAAGGGCTACGGCCTTGGCGCGCAAGCCATGACGGCCGGTGGCTTCGATGCGCCGGTGTTCACCGTGGCCTGGCCCACGGGCGAGTTCGGTGCGATGGGGCTCGAAGGCGCGGTGCGCCTGGGCTTTCGCAAGGAGCTCGCAGCGGTGCCCGAAGGCGTGGAGCGCGATGCGCTCTTCAAGAAGCTCGTGGCCCAGCAGTACGCGAACGGCGAGGCGATCCACATGGCACAGACGCTGGAGATCGATGCGGTCATCGATCCGGCCGAAACCCGCACCTGGCTGGTGCGTGGGTTGGCGTCCGCCACGCGTGGTGTAGTACCTGTTTCTCCCTATGTAGACACTTGGTAACCACGCGCTAGACCCCGTCGCGCCAGAGGGCAAGGCGGCTCCGTAAACTGAGCCGCTTTGCACGCATGAACCTCGTTTCCCGCGGCCTGTCCCGCCTTCGCGAAGTGGCACTGGCGCATTGGATCGCCGCGCTGTGCCTCGCCGTGTTGGCGGTCGGCGTGCAGGCCGTGCAGCCCGACCACCGTCCGAAGCAACCCGCCGACGCGCATTGGGTCGGCAGCTGGGCCGTGGCACCGCTGGACTTTCGCGAGCTGGCCGCGAACCCGGCCGTGGCGCACAAGCCCGCACCTGGCGGCGATCAATTCCGTGGGCAGACGCTGCGGCAGCAACTGGCGCCCACGCTCGGCGGCGAGCGCATCCGCATTCGCTTTTCCAACCGCTTCGGCAAGGCGCCGTTGCGTGTCGCGGCCGCGAGCGTGGCGCGCAGCACGGGCGGTGATGCGATTTCTCCATCGACGTTGCGGGTGCTGCGCTTCGGCGGCCGCGCGAGCCTCACCATCGCGCCCGGCGCGGAGGCGTGGAGCGATGGCGTCGATCTCAAGATCGAGGCGGGGCAAACGATGGCGGTCAGCGCTTTCTTCGACCGTGCGACGCCCTACGGCACGGTGCACCTGCTCTCCGTCGATACGAGTTGGGTCGCGCCGGGCAATGCAGTGACAGCATCGAAATTGCAGGGCGCGACAACGCTCCCGCTGAATCACATCGTGACGGGCCTGGACGTGTTGACCACGAAGTCCGTGCGCACCGTGGTCGCGTTCGGCGACTCGATCACCGCGGGTGGCGGCGAGTCCGGCGATGGCGCGTACCCCGACATGCTGGCCACGCGTCTGCGCGGCAGCCCGCAGGCGGCGCACGAGGTGTCGGTGCTCAATGCCGGCATCGGTGGCAACCGCCTGCTGGTCGATGGCATCGGCCCCCACGGGCTTTCGCGTTTCGCGCGCGATGCACTGGGGCAGAGCGGGGTGACGCACACGATCGTGCTGCTGGGTACCAACGACATCGGTCGCAGCGTGTTCCTCGGGGCGCCTGGAAATCCGGACACCGTGCACGATCTTCCGACCGCCGAGCGCATCACCGATGGGCTGCAGCAACTGGTGAAGCAGGCGCGCGCCAAGGGCATCAAGGTGCTGCTCGGCACCGTGCCGCCGTTCAGGAATACGCCGTACTGGAACGAGGGCAACGAGGCCATGCGCAACGCGGTCAACCGATGGATCCGCAGCCGGCAGGACGTCGATGGCGTGATCGATTTCGATGCCGCATTGCGCAACCCTGCGGACCCGCAGACCTTGAACCCGCAGTTCGACAACGGCGACCATCTGCATCCCAACAAGGCGGGCCACGCCGCGATGGCCGCGGCCATCGAATTGAAGGAATTGCAGGAGTGAGCGCAGCGAAGGCGCCGAAAGTACCTCAAAAGGTAGCGAAACAGCTTTACACAAGATTTCGTGTAAGGCTTACAGGGCCTTCACATGGGCCGCGCAGCATGAAGGCTCCAACCACTCATGAGGAGCCCCCCATGAAAAAACTCGCAATCACCCTTTCCATTGGTGCCGCTTCGCTGCTGTCGATGGGCGCCGCAATGACCATTCCCACGACGGCGCAAGCGCAGCCGGTGGTCATCCAGGTCGCACCGCCGCCGCCGCGTTCGGAGCGCGTGCCGCCGCCGCGCCGCGGCTATGTATGGGCGCCGGGGCACTATGAATGGAAGCGTGGGCACCATGTATGGGTCCGCGGCACGTATGTGCGCGCACGGCCGGGCTATGCGTACCGCGCACCGGAATGGCGTGAGAACAATGGCCGTTGGGAATACAACCGCGGTCGCTGGGACCGTGACGGCGATGGCGTGCCGGATCGCCGCGACAGCCGTCCGAACAACCCGAATCGCAACTGATGATGCGGCGCCCCGGCGGTGACGCCGGGGCCGCGGGATCTCTCTAGCGGATGTTGACCAGCTCGAGTGTCTCGCGTACCTGGAATGCGATGCCGCCGGCTCCCCCCCGCGTCTGAGCTTCGAACCGGACGACGCGTCCGAGTTCGGACGAGTACCAGACCTCGGCCCGGTACTTGCCGTACTGGTTGCCATAGACGGCTCCCGCATTCGCGAAGCGCTGCGTGTAGCCGCGGTACTCGATGCGCACTGCCTTCATCTCCTGGCCGCCGACTTTCACGATGGTGTCTTCCATCACCGTGGCGTCGAGTTCCATGTTGATGCGCGATCCGCCGAAGACGGTGCTGTAGCGCGTCCGCCAGGCGGCTTCTTCCTTCAGGTTCGCCTTGCCCCAGCCGCCGGGCGGCATGGCCGCATCGAAGTCGCCCGCGATGGCCGTGGTGACGCTGACGACCTCGCAACCGGGCTTCTCGATCCAGCCGCCGTTGTTGAAGCTGATGCGATCGTCGGTGGCAGGGTCCGCGCGGTAGATGACTTTGCGGTAGGTGTTGGTCAACTGGTCGTGCAGCTGGTATTCGATGACGCTCGGCCGGCCTGCTGCAAGGTTCGCGCTCGGCATGGCCGTGCCGCCGGTTGTCGCCGTGGCGGGCAGCGCGGCCAGGCGTTCGATGGCCACGCGGCCGCGCCCCGGCAGTTCGGCAATCCACGCCGAGGGCATTGCGAGATTTGCAGCGGGCGTCGTGCCCAGCAGTCCCACCAGCCGCCCCTGGGCATCGAACAGCCCGGCACCGCCAAGCCCTGCCTCGGACGCCGACGCGAGTTGCAGCGCTTCGAGTTCGCCTGCGCCGCCGCGTCGCACGCCGGCGAGCATGCCGATGCCGAGTGTGAGTTCCTTGCCTCTGGGCGCCCCGACGATGTAGAGGGGCATGCCGACCTGCAATGCCGTCGCCGGTGCCATGGCCGGGGTGGGCGGCGCGAAGTTGGCGATCCGCAACTGGCACAGGTCGCGCTCGACATCCGGAAATTCCAGCGTCGCACCGTAGCTCACGTTGTCGCGCTTCAGTGCCACCGAACTGGCCTTCGCGAGGAACTGGCAGCTCGTGACGGCCGTGCCCGGCCCAGTGGCCACGGCGCTGCCGGTGGCAAGGGTCTTGCCTTGCGCGTCGCTGGCCTGCACCACCCACACGGCAGGGGACACGCGCGCGAAGAGCGCATCGGGCGCAAGCGGGACCTGGGCCGATGCGGGAAGCGAGATCGCCAGGGCCAGTGCAAAGGGAGCGAGCAGATGTCTCATCGGGTGGGCTGCAGGAGCAGTCGGAGATCGTTGACGGGCGTCTTGGCGAAAGGCGTGGCCTCGGAGGCTACGGGGACAGGGACGCGGACGGGGTTCGGAGCGGGCGCAGCCGCCGGTTGAATGGCAACGGCCGCAGGCGCTGGCACATTCGGCGCAACCGCCGCTTGGCGTACGGGAGTCGCGGTCGCAGTCGCAGCGGCGGCTGTGGGCGTTGCAGGGAGCGATGGTGCAGCCGGCGTCGTACTCGCCGCCTTGGTCGAGACCGGCACCGTACCGCCGTAGGCCAGCGGCGGCAATGCGCTGCGGCCTTCCGTTTCGCCGACCCGCGCGAACGCCGGGCGGCCGACGAGAAAGCCGATGCCAATGCTCATCCGCACATACGCGGTCTGCTTGGGCCGCAGCACGATGTCGATGCTGCCCTCGGCCTCGGTCTGGGCGGTGGCCCGGTAGGTGCCGGCGGGTCTGTCGATGAAGAAGAAGCTGTTGGGTTGCGACTTGCCGACGACCTGGCCGTTGACCACGACCTCGGGCTGGACCGCCATACCCACGATCGAGTCGCGATAGAAGTAGATGCGGCCGTCGTTTTCGCCGAGCGAGGGGAGGCTTTGCGAAACCTCCGAGAAACGCGGCCCGGTGGCCGAACATCCGAACAGGCAGGCTGAAAGAACAGCCAGCAGGAACCCACCGAACCAACGTCGCATTGCGCCTTCTCCTCTTTTGGCGCCGGATGCTACACCCGCCTGCAGCGGCGGGTGCCGGGGGTCAGCGGAACACGACCGTCCGGTGCCCGTTCAGCAGCACGCGGTGCTCGCTGTGCCACTTCACCGCGCGGGCCAGCACCTGGCTTTCGGTGTCGCGGCCGCGGGCCGTGAGGTCTTCGACGGTGTCGGTGTGGTCGGCGCGGGCCACGTCCTGCTCGATGATCGGCCCCTCGTCGAGGTCAGCCGTCACATAGTGGGCGGTGGCGCCGATCAGCTTCACGCCGCGGTCGTGCGCTTGGTAGTAGGGCTTGGCGCCCTTGAAGCTTGGCAGGAACGAGTGATGGATGTTGATCGCGCGGCCTGCGAGGCTCTTGCACAGGTCGTTGCTGAGCACCTGCATGTAGCGCGCGAGCACCACGAGCTCGGCGCCCTCGGCTTCGATGATTTCCAGCTGCTTCGCCTCGGCCTGTGGCTTGGTCGCGGCCGTCACCGGGATGTGGTGGAACGGCACGTTGTAGCTCGCGGCCAGCTGGTAGAAGTCGCGGTGGTTCGAGATGATCGCGCGCACGTCGATGGACAGGAGGCCGCTCTTCCAGCGGAACAGCAGGTCGTTGAGGCAGTGGCCTTCCTTGCTGACCAGGATCACTGTCTTCATCGGCTCGGCGGCAGCGTGCAGCTGCAGGTTCATGCCGAAGCCGGCGGCGAAGGTCTTGAGCTCCTCGCGAAGCGCCGCTTCACCGTGGTCGCCGCAGGCGAAGCGCACGCGCATGAAGAACAGGCCCGTGCCGTGGTCGTTGTACTGGGCCGCCTCCTCGATGTTGGCGCCCCGATCGAGCAGGAAGCCCGAGACGGCATGCACGATGCCCGTGCGGTCGGGGCACGAGAGGTTCAGGATGTAGGCGGGCGAGGTAGGAGTTGGGGTCGTCATCAGGGGCGTAATTGTGGCAGGGGTGCCAGAATCGCGATTTTCCCCTCGACAGATAACCGCAGGAGCGAGACATGGCCTACCAGGACTTCAACATGGGCAACCAGTGGTTGCCCTTCACCCCCAACCGCCATTTCCAGAAAGACCCGCGCGTCTTCGTGGCGGCCGACGGCATGGAATTCACCACGCACGACGGCAAGAAGGTGATCGACGGCGTCTCCTCCCTCTGGTGCGTGGGCGCGGGCCACAACAGGAAGCCCATCAACGAGGCCATCAAGACGCAGCTCGACACGCTCGACTACGCCACCGCCTTTCAGGTCAGCAACGACAAGGCCTTCCGCGCGGCCGAGATGATCGCCGCGCTCGCCCCGGGCGATCTCAACAAGGTGCTGTTCTGCAATTCAGGCAGCGAGGCCGCGGACACCTCGATGAAAGTGGCGCTGGCCTATCACCGCGCACGCGGCGAGGGCCACCGCAACGTGTTCATCGGCCGCGAGAAGGGCTACCACGGCGTGGGCTTCGGCGGCATGTCGGTGGGCGGCATCCCGGGCAATCGCAAGGTGTTCGGCTCGGCCTTTTTGCCGCGCGTGGACCACATGCGCTTCATTCACGATCCGGTCAACCACGCCTACATCCACAACGAGGAGCCGGTGTGGGCCGAGGACCCGCTGGTCGAACTCGAGACGCGCATCCTTCCGCTGCATGACCCGAGCAACGTCGCCGCGATCATCGTGGAGCCGGTGGCCGGTTCGGCCGGCTGGTACCTGCCGCCCAAGGGCTACCTCAAGCGCCTGCGCGAGATCTGCGACAAGCACGGCATCCTGCTGATCTTCGACGAGGTCATCACCGGCTTCGGCCGCATGGGCACCAACTTCGCGTCGGACTATTTCGGCGTGGTGCCCGACATGCTGAACTTCGCCAAGTGCGTGACCAACGGCGTGATTCCGCTGGGCGGCGTGATCTGCCGCGACAAGCTCTACGACGCGATGATGAAGACCGACGCGCCCGAGCACGTGGTCGAGTTCTTCCACGGCTACACCTACTCGGGCCATCCGGTGGCCTGCGCCGCGGCCATCGCCACGCTCGACCTCTTCAAGGAAGAGAACCTGTTCGCGCGCGCCGGCGAAATGGGCAAGGTGCTGGGGGATGCGTTCCACAGCGCGTTCAAGGGACTGCCCAACGTGATCAGCATCCGCAGCCTCGGCCTCGCCGCGGCGGTGGAGCTCGCGCCCATCGCGGGCTCGCCGGGCAAGCGCGCCTTCGAGATCTTCCTGGATTGCTTCCACAAGGGTGCGCTGGTGCGGCCCGCGGGCGACGTGCTGGTGATGGCGCCGCCGTACATCGTGGAGAAGTCGCACATCGACACGCTGGTCAATACGCTGGCGGATTCGATCAAGAAGCACGCCTGAGGCGTCAGCGCCTCGGGGCAGGTTACGGGCCGACGAAGTCGGCAATGGCCTGCACCGCGGGTTGATCCAACCCGCCGAAGCCATGCGTCGCCTGGTGGCCGCAAAGGTCCCCGACCGGCTTGCCGCCGCCGAGCTTGACCACCGACTTGCGCGGCGCGCCCGAGAGCCTATCGACGACGAGCGGCAGGTCGCGCGGCGCGGTGACCGAGCAGGCATCGTCTTCGTGTTGCAGCACCAGCACGGGCACCCGGATGTCTTCCAGCGGAAGGTGCGTCACCGCCTTTCCTGACGTGAAGGCGGAGTCGCTCGAGATCGGGGAGGCGAGCACCAATCCGTCGGGTCCCGCAGGCGCTGCGCCCAGCTTCAGGGCCGCGGAAACCGCCGACTCCGTTCCACGGCTGTGGCCGATCAGCCAGACCGGCACGCCGGTCTGCTCCCTGAGCCACCTGACGGTGGCGCCGATGTCGGTGGCGTGCTCGGCGCTGTCGCGAAAACCACCGAGCCCTGAGCGCTTGTCCGAGGGCGCATCGATCACCACGACGGCGATGCCTCGCTGCGCAAAGAGGCCGCGTGTGCGAACGAGAAAGCCCTGGTCGCCCCAGCCCATGCTGCCGTTCGGAAAGAACTTCAACGATCCGTGGCCACCGGCAATCAACACGGCGGCGGCGTGCGGCTTCGCATCCGGCTCGACGTACAGCATGCGCTGCGTGATGCCCGGTCGCGTCGGAAGGTCGACGATGCTTTCCTTGGCGACGGCGTGCGCGGCCGACAGCGTCAAGAGACAGGTCGCCGCCCATCGAACGACGACGCTTCGCGCGCGTGTGAAGACCATGCAGTTCCCTCTCGTTGTTTGAATCGGCGCGGTATCTCCGCCCTTGGCCGACGTCACTATATCGACGGCCTTCAGGCCGTGTGCGCGCGTGCGAGAGATAGGAAACACGCCTCCCACCGCCGCCTTTCGGGGCCGCGGCTTCTTTCCTTCAGGAGGCGGCCGGTGCCTTGGCGGGCCGGCGCAGCTCGGCGCAGTAGTCCTTCTCGGGCAGCGGCGGCGTCAACCAGGTCTTGTCGTATTCGCCCGGCGGGGTGGTGTTCGTCGCCGAGGCCAGCAGCCGCACCGAGGCGATCTTCACGTCGTCCGGCAGGTGCTGAGGCACGCCGAGCGCGCGCACCGCGTGGCCGGCGCCGGCGATCAGCAGCACCGTCCGGCCCGGCTGGCGCGCCTTGATGATGGCCTGCGCCATGGCGCGGTCGCGGCCGACCTGGATGCGCGTCATCGGGATGATCTGCGACTCGGGCAGCAGCTTGCAGTGGCCTTCGCGCACGGCGTCCTGCTGCGCGGTGTAGGCCTCGCCGTTGAGCTGCACGTCGAGAGACACGTCGGCCATCGCATCCTTCATGCGCGCACGCGGCAGGTTGGCGCCGACGACCGGCACACCGGCGCGCACGGCCGCCATCACGGCCGGGCCGTAATTGGCCCAGGGCCAGGCCTTGTCGCTCCAGCCGAGGGCGGTTTGCACCTGGGCCTCGCTCGCGGTGGGGGCGAGTTGCGCGGTACTGCGGCCTTCCTCGGCCATTTCGAGCGCCAGCGCGGCGAGCTGGCCGCGCGCGACCAGCGCCTCGACGGTTTCGCGTTCGATCGCATGGTGCTCGGGTGCATCGTGCTGCTCGCCGAGCAGCAGCGCATCGACCGGCAGCAACGCGGAGACGCGGTTCGCGACGGGTGCATCGGGGCCGGGCGGAAAAAGGGGCGACGGGGAACACGCCGCCAATGCGGCCGCGGCCAGCAGCGGGAGCAGGAAACGTGGAGCCCGCGCGGGCCAGCGTTGAAAAGACATCGGGCCATACTATCCCTGCGGTGCATGCGCGCCGTGCCATCCATTTGCGCTTTTCCCTGTCCCTTTTTCCTCGTTCGTGCCCTTCCGTTTTCCCCTTCGCGTGCTGGCCACGCTGCTGCTCGCACTGGCCGCGGCGGGCGCCTGCCTCGCACTGCACACGCCGCTGCCCTGGATGATCGGCCCGCTGCTGGCGGTGTCGCTCGCCTCGATCGCGGGTGCGCCCACCGCCAGCTCCACGCCGCTGCGCAATGCGGGGCAGTGGACCATCGGCACCGCGCTCGGCCTCTACTTCACGCCGCATGTGGTGTCGCTGGTGGCCGGCGTCTGGTGGGCGATTGCGCTGGCCATCGCCTGGGCGCTGCTGCTGGGATGGGGCTTCGGGCGCTGGCTGCACGGGCTGCATGCCGCGCGCATGCCGCATGTGCCGCCGCGCGCCATGAGAGCCACGACTTACTTTGCCGGCGCCATCGGCGGCGCGTCGGAGATGACGCTGCTGGCCGAGTCGGCCGGCGCCCGCACCGACCTCGTGGCTGCGGCGCACAGCCTGCGGCTGGTGGTGGTGACGGTCACGATCCCGTTCGCGATGCAGTGGAGCGGGCTGCACGGCCTGGAGATCAACCCGCCCGGCGTGCGCGAGGTGAACGCGGTCGGGCTGGCGCTGCTCGCGCTGGCCACGGGCATCGGCGGCCTCGCGATGCGCGCGCTGGGCCGCACCAACCCGTGGTTCATCGGGCCGCTGCTGGTGGCAATGGGGTTCACGATCGCCGGGCAGTCGCTGTCAGCGGTGCCCACGTGGATGTCGAATGCGGCGCAGCTCGTGATCGCGGTGAGCCTGGGCGTGCGCTTCAGCCGCGAGTTCCTGCACACGGCGCCGCGCTGGCTGGGCTCGGTGGCGCTGGGCACCTTCGCCATGCTGGTGCTGTGCAGCGGGGTGGCGTGGCTGCTGGCCCAGGCGACCGGGCTGCATCCTGCCACGATGCTATTGAGCACCTCGCCGGGCGGCATCGCCGAGATGGCGATCACGGCCAAGGTGCTGCAGCTCGGGGTGCCGGTGGTGACGGCGTTCCAGGTGTGCCGGCTGGTGGCGGTGCTGTTGCTGGTCGGGCCGATGTTCCGGTGGATCTACCTGCGCAAAGCCGGCGCCCCATGAAAAAAGCGCCCGGCAGGGGCGCTTTCTTTGCGGTGGGTGGCCCGGCGCTCAGTGCACCAGCACGGGCGTGTGGGCCAGTTCGGCGTAGCCCTCGAGCGTGTCCTCGACTTCTTCCTGCGTGGGGGTGTTGAGCTGCCAGGCGGCGATCTGCTGCTGGAACAGTTCGGCCCAGGAACCGTCGAGGTACACCTCCTTGCCCGAGCGCTTGTCCACGATTTCGAATCCGTGGCGCTCCAGCACCGGCACATTGGGCTTCGCGGGCTCGTCGCCTTCATTCGGCTGCACGTGCACGACGACGAAGGACTCCGAGTCGTAAAGCATGTTCATGGCGGGCCCAGTGAGGATATCGATGGCGTTCATAACGGGTTAGATAGCAATCAACGCGCCAGTTTCAAGAACAGTTGTCGCTGGACGGTTAACTTGTGAGCCTTTTTGCCTCAATTGGCGGGGCCTTCGGGTAGGGGTTTGCGCAATTGGGCGTCAGCGAAGTCGCCGTTTGCCTCGGTTTGCTTGATGCGGACGGGCAGGTAGCCGTACTTCGGTGCCAGCCAGAGCTCCAGTCTCCGGTCGAATTCCTTGCGGGGCGTGCGGGTGAGCTTGCGCGCGGTGTATTCGCCGGCCGGAAGCTGCAGCTTTTCCTCGTCGCCGACCACGAAGACCCAGACGTCGCCGTCGCGCACGCCCACGGTCTGGACCGAGATCCGGGTGCCCGCCGGATAGCGGTCGGGGCTGGCGGCCAGCAGGCCGCCCAGTTGCATCATGACGCTCATGCGGTCCTGTGCGCCGGGTTGCAAGGGCACGCTCGGGGCGTTATTGCTGAAGATGATCTGCCCCTGGTCGCGCACGAAATGCGAGGCCACCTCGGCCTTGCGGCTCTCCGAATAGCGCTCGGGCTCCAGGCCCGAGGGGCCGATCTTGCCGGTGCTGTGCCAGTTCAGCAGCGTGAAGAACACCGCCTTGAGCGTGAGCCGCCCGTCGTAGCGGCTGCCGTCCTGCAGCCAGACCAGTTCGCCGAACACGCCGCGCTGCGGGGAGGCGCCGGTCTGGCCCGTGGCTTCGAAATCGAGGGTGACGGAGCCGGGAATCCGCAGCGCCTGGGTGCCGGCGATGGTGCCGGAGGCTTCGCTGCCGGCGGCCGCCGTGCCGCCCGGGGTGCCGCTTCCGGCGCCGGCGGCGGCAGGCGCGGCTTCCGGGGCGGGTGCGCTGGCGGGCGCTTCGGGCGGCGTTGCTCCTGAATCGGTAGCAACCTGCGCCGTCAGGTCGGGCGTTTCCGGGGCGGGCTGCGATGACGCGTCCGGTTCGGGATAGGGCTTCGGCTTGGGCGGCGTCGGCGCGCGCGGGCGACGGGGCTTCGCGGGCGCCGCCGGCTTGGCCTCGACCGGCGCGGCGGCAGGCGCCGGTGCCGCGGGCTTGTCCGCCGCGGGCGGCGCGATCACGATGGTCCGGGTGATGAACTTGTTCGCAAGCGGCGAGGGCTCCGGCCCGATCGCCATCGGCGCCACCCCGAGCACCAGCAGGTGGACCAGTGCGACCGCCAGCGTCAGCCCGACCAGCACCCGCCAGGACGGACGCCCGGGCAGGCCCGTGGACAACGAAGGCAGCGAAGAAGGGGCGACGAGCGTCGACATCAGGTGTGGAGTGGGCGTTTGCACGGAGGTTCAGGAAGACCACCTCGGTAAACTGCCGCCCGTTCAACCAGTTTAGTGGGAGCGGCGCCCGGCCTTCGTGTCCGCCCGTGTCCCTCATCACGCACCGCATCATGAAACTCGCCACCCTGAAGGACGGCTCGCGCGACGGCCAGCTCGTCGTTGTCTCGCGCGACCTCACGCTCGCCCACTACGCCACCGGCATCGCGAGCCGGCTGCAGCAAGTGCTGGACGACTGGGGCTTCATGAGCCCGCAGCTGCAGGACCTGTACGACGCCGTCAACACCGGCCGCGCGCGCCATTCGTTTCCCTTCGACCCCGCGATGTGCATGGCGCCGTTGCCGCGCGCCTACCAGTGGGCCGACGGCTCGGCGTACATCAACCACGTCGAGTTGGTGCGCAAGGCCCGCGGCGCCGAGGTGCCCGAGAGCTTCTACACCGACCCGCTGATGTACCAGGGCGGCAGCGACGACTTCCTCGGCCCGGTCGACGACGTGATCGTGCCCAGCGAAGCCATGGGCATCGACTTCGAGGCCGAGATCGCCGTCATCACCGGTGACGTGAGGATGGGCGCCACGCCCGACCAGGCGCTCGACGGCATCCGCCTCGTGATGCTGGCCAACGACGTGAGCCTGCGCAACCTGATTCCGGCCGAGTTGGCCAAGGGCTTCGGTTTCTTCCAGAGCAAGCCCGCCACCGCCTTCAGCCCCGTGGCCGTGACGCTCGACGAGATCGGCGAAGCCTGGCAGGACGGCCGCGTGCACCTCGCGCTGCAAAGCAGCTGGAACGGCCGCAAGGTGGGCATGTGCGACGCCGGCCCGGAGATGACCTTCCACTTCGGCCAGCTCATCGCGCACATCGCCAAGACGCGCAACGTGCGCGCCGGCAGCATCGTCGGCAGCGGCACGGTGAGCAACAAGGGCGTCGAGAGGAAAGACGGCCAGATGGATTGGCCCAAGGGCTATTCGTGCATCGCCGAGAAGCGCTGCATCGAGACCATCCAGACCGGCGCGCCGGTCACCGAATTCATGAAGTTCGGCGACACGATCCGCATCGAGATGAAGGGGCTGGACGGGCGCTCGCTGTTCGGGGCGATCGATCAGGAGATCGTGTCGGTGAATGGCAGGCCGAAGGAGGCGCCGGTGTCGTTGGTGAAGCCGCAGACCGAGGACGCGGCCGAAGACTGAGGGCATGGCGGCGGTACGTCGCGCGCCACTGCTTGCCGGTGTCGCTCGGGCCGGTTTGCGATGGCTATGATCCAGCGGCTGCCCTGACGCGTCTCATCGCGTCTTCATCGCACCGGGCAGCGCGTCCGGCGGCTGCGCTCCGCGGCCGCCATTGATACCAATAAAAACCGGGAGTATTCCATGCGTTATTTGCCTATTGCCGCCGCCGTTGCGGCCTTCGCCCTTGTCGGTTGCGAAACCATGAAGAACGCCGATACCGGCGCGCTCGCCCAGGCGGGTGGTTCGGCCTTCAAGGCCATGTCGCTGAGCGACGCCGAGGTCAGCACGATGTCCGATCAGTCGTGCGCCGCCATGGACCAGAAGAACCAGATCGCGCCCGCCGGCAGCCGCTATGCCACGCGCCTGAACCAGGTCATCAAGCAGATGCCCACCACCGTCAACGGCAAGACGGCCAACTACAAGGTCTACATGACCAAGGACGTGAATGCCTGGGCCATGGCCAACGGCTGCATCCGCGTCTACAGCGGCCTGATGGATCTGATGAACGACGATGAACTGCGTGGCGTGATCGGCCACGAGATCGGCCACGTGGCGCTGGGCCACTCGAAGTCGCGCATGCAGACCGCCTACGCCGCCTCGGCCGTGCGCGGACTGGCCGGCGCCGCCGGCGGGGTCGCGGCCCAGCTGTCGCAGTCGCAGGCCGGCGACCTGGGCGAGAAGTTCGTCAATGCGCAGTTCTCGCAAGCCAACGAAAGCGCGGCCGACAACTATTCCTTTGACCTGCTGACCGAGCGCAAGCTCGATCGCAAGGGCCTGGTCACCGCCTTCGACAAGCTGGCCAAGCTCAGCGGCGGCGCCACCGGCAGCTCCATCATGAGCTCGCATCCGCCGTCGGCCGATCGCTCGGCGCGCATGCAGAAGCGCCTGGACGCCGCCAAGTAAGCAAAGAGAGAAGGGGCGCTACGCGTCTGCCGTGGCGCGCAGCAGCAGCTCTTTCTGCGAACGGATCCCCAGCCGCCGGAAGGCCCGGTACTGGTGCGTGCGCACGGTGGTCAGCTCCACGCCGATCTCGCGCGCCGCCTCCTTCGCAGTCTTGCCCGCCATCAGGTGGCCGATGACTTCGCGCTCGCGCAGGCTCAACGTCAGCAACCGCGAGGCGAGGGCAGGCGCCACGGACTCCCGCACCGCCATCGCGCTGCGGCCATGCGCCGCGGTGGCATCGGCCAGCAGCGTCGCATGCGCCTCGATCCGCGCGAAGTCGCCCGCATCGAACTCCGGCTGCGCGAGGCTGCGGTAGAAGCTCACCGCCACGCGCTGTCCGGTCGGCAGCAGCAACAGCACCGAGGCGCGTTCGCGGATGCCGACGTCGCCATAGCAGGCCGCGCGGTAGGCCGGGTCGGCTACCTCTTCGGCGCGCTGGTGGCCCAGCCAGAGCTGCGGGCGCTGAGGCAGCTTGCGGGCCGCGAGCCAGGCCATGTTGGGGTCGAGCAGGTCGAAGCGTTGTTCCACATAGCGCTCGGTGGTGCGCTCGGCCGTGCTGCCGTAGCTGCTCGCGGCCGACACCGCTTCAATGCGGCCTGCAGCGCTCACCGCGAACACGGTGCAGAAGGTCACCGGCATCACGCGCTGCATCGCCTTGAGATAGCTCGTGGCAAGGTGCGGCGTGCCCACGCCGGAGAGCACGTCGCCGACGACGGCCGCGGCCAGTGCCGCGTCGGTGGGGTGGATGCGCCAGCGTCTCATGCGTTCGGGTGAATCGAGGGTAAGTACTTCATACGAAGTTATGACATTGGCGGCCGCCGTGCATCGGGACAATCCCGTTGCATGACGAACCCCACCGTTGTTGTTGCCGCCGATGCCGCGAGCGGCCCCGTGCCGCCGACCCTGAGTGCGAACGAATTGCCGCCGTCGGTCGGCGCCTTCGACTACACGCGCTACAAGGTCTGGACGCCGCCGCTGGAGGCCGATGGCATCGAGCCCGGCCGCCACCCGGTCGTGATCGCAGGCGGCGGGCCGGTCGGCATGGCGCTCGCGCTGGGGCTCGCGAACCACGGCGTGCGCTGCGTGATCCTCGAGGCCGACGACACCGTGTGCGTCGGCAGCCGCGCGGCCTGCATCTCGCGGCGCAGCCTGGAGATCATGGAGCGGCTCGGCGTGCGCGAGGCGTTCATGGCCAAGGGCCTGCCATGGACCGGCGGCCGCAGCTACTACAAGACCGCCGAGGTGTTCCGCTTCGAGATGCCGCACGACGCGCAGCAGAAGCTGCCGCCGATGATCAACCTGGAGCAGTACTACGCCGAGCACTACCTGCTCGAAGAGATCTTCCGCCGCAACGAGGCGACGCCGGGGCTCATCGACATCCGCTGGGGTACCGAGCTCACGGGCCTCTCGCAGGACGACGGCGGCGTGACGCTCGACGTGCGCAACGCCGAGGGCAGCTACCGCCTGCACGGCCAATGGCTTGCCGCCTGCGACGGCGGCCAGAGCTTCGTGCGCAAGGCGCTCGGCCTCTCGCTCGAAGGCACGGGCTACGAAGGCCGCTACGTGATCATCGACATCGAGCTGCACAGCGACCATCCGACCGAACGCCGCGCGTGGTTCGACCCGCCGTGGAACCCGGGCTCGACCGTGCTGATGCACCGCCAGCCCGACGACATCTGGCGCATCGACTACCAGCTGCGCGCGGGCCAGGGCACCGAAGAGGCGCTGCAGCCCGCGGCCGTGGCCGAGTTCGTGCAGCGCCATCTCGATGCGATCGGCGAAGGGCACCTGCCCTGGAAGACGGTGTGGACCTCGGTCTATCGCGCCGGCGCGATGACGCTCGATAGCTACCGCCACGGCCGCGTCGTGTTCGCGGGCAACGCGGCGCATGCGATGCCGATCTTCGGCGTGCGCGGACTCAACTCGGGCTTCGACGATGCGGACAACCTGGCGTGGAAGCTGGCGCTGGTCGCGCGCGGCGTGTCGGATGCGGCGCTGCTCGATTCGTACTCGCAGGAGCGCATCGCGGCCTTCCACGTCAACGCGGAAAACGCGATGCGCAGCACGGAATTCATGTCGCCGCCTTCGCGCGGCTTCGACCTGCTGCGCGAAGCGGCGCTGTCGCTGTCGGAAGCGCACCGCGGCATCGCGCAACTGATCAATCCGCGGCAGACGCAGGCCGTGCGCTACGCTGAATCGCCGTTGTCGAGCGAGGGCGATGCGTTGCCCGCAGGTCCGCTGCCGGGCGAGGTGATGCCGGAGCAGCAACTCGAACAAGGCCATCTCACCGACCTGATTGCGCCGGTCTTCACGCTGCTGGTATTGCGGCCGAATGCCAGTGCCGTGCAACTGCGCGAGGACGATGTGAAGCAGGCGCAGCCACGCGCGTTGCCTTTTGCCATTCGCACCATCGCCGCCCCGGGCATCGACGGTGCAGATGCGCAAGCGAACCCCGCCGTCTTCGAAGCGCTCGGCGCGCGCGACGGCGCCGTCTACCTGCTGCGCCCCGACGGCCACGTGGCCGCGCGCTGGCATCGCATGCCGCTTGGCGCATTGCAAGGCGCGCTGTCCCGTGCCGCCGTTTCACTGGAGCCCATCGCCGCATGAGCAACACCGCATCTCTCCATCCCGACGCCCGCGACCGGCTCTACGCCGACTGCGCGCGCGCCATCACCGAAGCGGGCGCCGAGCGCGAATCGCTGTTCCTCGCACGCCTGGCGCTGCTGCTGTTCGAGCAGGTCGGCGACGAGGCGCGCTGCCGCACCGCGCTCGCCGACGCGCTGCGTGCGCTGCCCGTACCATCGCTTTCCGCAACCCAACTACAACCAGGAGACTGATCCATGGATCGCCGCACCCTTCTCGCCACGCTCGCCTCCGGCGCCGCCGTGGCCGCTTCGCCCTTCGCCCATGCACAGGAGTACCCCGCGCAACTCATCAAGTGGGTCGTGCCGTATCCGGCGGGCGGCGGCACCGACGTGATCGCGCGGGTGCTGGCCGAAGCCATGCGCCAGACGCTGGGCCAGCAGATCGTGGTGGACAACCGCCCGGGCGCCTCGACCAACATCGGCGCCGACATCGTCGCCAAGAGCAAGCCCGACGGCTACACGATCCTCTCGGCCGACAACGCGGTGCTGGCCTTCAACGAGCACCTGTTCAGCAAGCTGCCGTTCAGCCCCGAGAAAGACTTCACCTACATCGGCGCCATCGGCAAGTTCCCGCTCGCGCTGGTGGTGCACCCGGACTTCCCGGCAAAGAACTTCAAGGAGTTCCTGGCCTACGTGAAGGCCAACCCCGGCAAGGTCAACTACGCCTCGCCCGGCAACGGCTCGCCGCACCACCTGGCGATGGAAATGTTCAAGGTGCGCACCGGCACCTTCATCACCCATATCCCGTACCGCGGCGCCGCACCCGCGATGGCCGACGTGATGGGCGGGCAGGTGCCCTGCATGTTCCTGGACCTGGCCTCGGGCCTGCCGATCATGCAGAGCAACAAGGTGCGCGTGCTGGCCATCGGCTCGGGTGCGCGCAGCAAGCCGCTGCCCAACGTGCCGACGCTGGCCGAAGTGGGCGTGCCCAACACCGAGGTGTTCGCGTTCCAGGGCATCCTCGGTCCGGCGGGCCTCTCGCCCGCGGTGGTGAACAAGCTCAACGGCGACCTAAACAAGGCCTTCGGTACGCCCGCCGTGCAGAAGCGCTTCGACGATTTCGGGATGGAAGCGATGCCCGGCACGCCGGCGCAGTTCGCGGCGCTGTCGCGTGCGGAATCGAAGCGCTGGGGGCCGATCATCAAGCAGGCTGGCATCAAGCTGGACTGACGCTCGCCGCGAAGGCCTCGCCTATTGCGTGAAGGCTTTTCGCGAGCCGTCTTCGAAAACCTCGTCGTCGCGCTGCAGGTCGCCGTTCTCGTCCCAGGCGCGCTCGCGCGTCACCCGGCCCTTGGGATCGAAGTGCGATTCGGCCAGCAGCGTGCCTTTTTCGCTGAAGCGCTGGTGCGTGCCGATGGGCACCTGCCGGCTGCGGCCCGGCGCGAGATAGCGGCCCTGCGCGGCGCGCTGGCCGCTGTCGTAGAACTCGGTGACCTCGACCACGCGCGCCGTGCCGGTCCCGCTGTACACGGCCTTGCTGCGCGGCTGGCCATTCAGATAGAAACCGTCGTCGCGCAGCGGCTCGCCCACGGGCGTCCAGCGCTGGTCGCGCACCACGGTGCCTTTTTCGGAGAACTCCTGCTCGCGCTGCCGGATGGCGGTGCGTTCGGCCAGCAGCCACACGGTCTCGCGGCGCTTCACGCCTTCCGATGAAAAGCTGCGCTCGATGCGCTGGTTGCCGGTGGTCTCGTCGAGCGTCGAGGGCTTGCCGTTGTCGTAGAACTCCTGGCTGCGCACGCGCTTGCCCGCAAGGTACGACACCCGCGAGCGCAGCGTGCCGCGCGCATCGAACAGGTCGACCTGCGATGGGCCGCCGCTCGTGAAACCGCACAGCTTCGCGTCGTCGGCCACCGGCGCCAGCACCGGCGCCTCGCCGCAGCGCAGCATCGACATCTGGCCGCGCTCGGTGAATTCGACAACAGCGCGCTCGGGGCCGGCGCCGGTGTTGGGGTGGAAAGTGGCGCGCCGCAGTTGGCCGCCGGGGTAGAAGCTGCGCACCAGCCCGCGCTCCTGGCCATCGTCGTAGACGGCTTCGCGCAGCACCTGGCCGGCGGGCGAGAACTCGCGGGCGCGCCCCTGCATGTTGCCCTTGGCGTTGATGGTGTGTTCGCGCGCGAGCTTGCCCTTTTCGTAGAAGCGCACCAGGCCCATGAAGACGCCGTTCTGCACCTGCTGCTCGCGCTGGAGTTCGCCGGTGGTGCCGTCCTTGCAGCGCATGAGGCCGGTCTTGCCGGCCGTGGTACTGCCGTTGGAAGGGCTCACGCTCTGGCCGTTGAGTTCGCAGACCTGCACCGCGTGGGCGGCGTTCGCGCCGAAGAGGAACGGCAGCGGAATCAGGGTGGTCAGCGTGAGCCGGAAGATCCGGGCTGCCACGTGGGGCTCCGCGAAGAAGGGCATGTGGACAGCTACCTCCCCATTTCCGACGCCAGGAGCTTGACGCCGCGGATCATCATCTCGACCGACACGGCCACCAGGATCAGCCCCATCAGCCGCTCGAAGGCCAGCACCAGGCGCTCGCCGACCAGCCGCTGGATGCGCTCGGCCAGCACCAGCACGATGGCGCACACCGCCATGGTGACGCTGAGCGCGGCCACCCATTCGAGGCGCCGCTCGGGCGCCTGCGACACCAGCAGCATCACCGTGGCCAACGCCGAGGGGCCGGCCAGCGCGGGCACGGCGAGCGGCACGATCAGCGGCTCTTCGGTCGGTGCCGCGACAGGGACCGGGCCATGCTCGGGCGGAAAGATCATGCGCAGCGCGATCAGGAACATCACCACCCCGCCCGCGATCTGCAGCGAGAGGCCCGACAGGCCCATCACTCGCAGGAACCCGTCGCCCACGAACATGAAGCCCAGCAGCAGCGCGAAGGCGATCAGCACCTCGCGCATGATGACCCAGGTGCGCCGCTCGGGCGCCACGCCCTTGAGCGCATTGGCAAAGATCGGGATGTTGCCCAGCGGATCGGTGATCAGCAGCAGCAACACGGTGGCCGATGCGAAGGTGTATCCCACGTGTCTTTACTTGTCGTAGATCGTGGCCAGGGAACGGAAGCCCTTGACCTCGATCGGATTGCCGAAGGGGTCGCAGAAGAACATCGTCCACTGCTCGCCCGGCTGCCCTTCGAAGCGTACCTGGGGTTCGAGCACGAAATCGGTGTTGGCGGCCTCGAGCCGCTTTGCCAGCGCCTGCCAGTCGGGCAGGGCCAGCGCGAGGCCGAAGTGCGGCATCGGGACCATCACGTCGCCGACGCGGCCGGTGCGCGCGGTGGCGAAGGGCTCGCCCAGGTGGAGCGAGATCTGGTGGCCGAAGAAATCGAAATCGACCCAGGTGTCAGTGCTGCGGCCTTCGGCGCAACCGAGGACGTCGCCGTAGAAGCGGCGCGCACCGTCGAGGTCACGCACGTGAAAGGCAAGGTGGAAGATGCTCTGCATGGTTTCGGATTATGGGCAGCGGTGCTGTGAGAATGCCGGACTTTCTTTCATCCTGGAGCAGGCCTTGCGGATACGCCGGATCCTCTCTGCGCTCAAGCGCACCACTGATTTATTGGCTCCTGTACGCCTTGCGCGCCAGGTCCTGGCGGGCGCCCTCTGCGTGTTCGCGTTCGCAGCGCAGGCGGCCGACTGTCCGCCCTCGGCCATTGCCAGCCTCGCCAAGCTGGGCCCGGGCGTGCGCAACGGCGTCGACCGGGGTCTGCTCTGGCGCATCGAGCGCGACGGGCGCACCTCCTGGCTCTACGGCACGATCCACATCGGCCGCGCCGAATGGGTCCGGCCAGGCCCCACCGTGCAGAAGGCGCTGGCGCAGAGCGACACGCTCGCGCTGGAGATCGATGCGCGGGACGAAGCCACCGCCCGGTTCATGGGCCAGCCGGCCGATCCGGCCCTTCTGGCACGCATGCTCAGCGGCGAACGCGCACGCCGGCTCGACCGCCAGAACGCCGAGGCTTGCGTGCCGCCCGGCGCCACGGCGAAGCTGCAGCCCATCCTGCAGGTGTCGACGTTGGCCGGCCTGGTGGCGCGCGCCGACGGGCTGTACCCCGAGTTCGGCGTCGACGAGACGATGGCGGTGTCCGCCCGCAATGCCAACAAGCCGATCTTCGCGCTGGAGAGCGCGGCCGCCCAGGTGAAGGCGCTGACCGGCGATTCCGAAGCGGAGGAAGCCGAGCAGGTCGATGCGGCGCTCGACGAGCTGGAGTCGGGCAAGCTGCGCGGGCAGATGAAGGAGCTGGCCGATGTCTGGGCGCGCAGCGACGCCGACAAGCTGGCCCGCTACGCCGACTGGTGCGACTGCCTTCGCACCCCCGCCGAGCAGCGGCTCATGAAGCGCCTGCTGGACGACCGCAACCCGGGGCTGGCCGACGGCATCGAGCGCCTGCATGCGGGCGGCAAGGGCGTGTTCGCGGCGGTCGGCGCGCTGCACATGATCGGCCCGCAGGGGCTGCCGGCGCTGATGGCGACGCGCGGCTTCACCGTGACGCCGGTACTCACCAGCGCGCAGGCCCAGACGGCGGTGCCGATGCCGGCGCTGTCGGCGCCCGAGCCGGCGCCGCGCGCTGCGCGCGGCGGCAAGGCGGTGAAGGGACAGAAGGGGCAGAAAGTCCAGAAGGGGGCGAAATCTTCGAAGGCCGCACCTGCGCCCAAGGGCGCCAAGGCCCCGGCCAAGGCGGCGCCCCGCGCGGCCGCAGCGGCTCCCAAGGGCAAAGTGCGCAGATAATCGCGACCGCCATGCACCTGCAGCGCCCCCACCCCCGCGTCCTCGGCCAGATCGGCCGTTGGGTGCTGCTGTGGTTCATGCTGTCGCTGGGCGTGGCGGTGGCGTCGCCCATCGTGCATCCGCAAGCCATGGAGTTGGTGTGCTCCAGCGCCGGCTCCATCAAGGTGGTGGTGCACACCGAAGGCGGTGCGCAGGAAATGGGCGCCTCGCACATGGACTGCCCGCTGTGCGTGCTGACCGGCGCACCGCCGCCGGCCATGGCCCCGGTCTCCTTCGATGTTCCCCTCCCGCTGGGCCGCGTGGTCCAGCCGATTCCCGCCGCGCGCCTTGCCGCGGCCACCACGGCGCCGTTGCCGGCGCGCGGGCCCCCGAGCCTCTCCTGAAGCTTTCCAAACCCTAGCCGTATGCGCCCGATCGAGGGCGCCCGCGGCCTGTCCGGCTTGAAGTTCGTGGAGCAGGTTCCCAGTGAAAAAGCATTCCCGCGCCCTGGCGATCGCCATGGCATTTCCCCTCAGCGCGCCCGTGTGGGCGCAACAGCAGGCCCCGGCCGATGCGCCTGAAGCCGGCACCGGCCGGGCCCTGAGCACGGTCACCGTGAGCGGCGGCCGGCCGACCTCGCTGCCGACACAGATCCCGACCACCATCGAGGGCGTGACGCACGAGCAGATCGCCGAGACCGTCAACGCGACCGATGCCGAAGATGCCCTCAAGTACCTGCCGAGCTTGGTCGTGCGCAAGCGCTACATCGGCGACTTCAACCATGCGGTGCTCGCCACCCGCGCTTCGGGCACGGGCAACAGCGCGCGCTCGATGGTCTATGCGGACGGGATCATGCTGTCGAACCCGTTGGGCAACGGCGCCACCTATGCGCCGCGCTGGGGCATGGTGTCGCCCGAAGAAATCGAACGGGTCGACGTGCTCTACGGGCCGTTCTCGGCCGCGTACCCGGGCAATTCGGTCGGCGCTGTCGTCGACTACGTGACGCGCATGCCCACGCAGCTGGAGGCGCACGTCAAGCTCAGCGGCTTTGCTTCCAACTTCGACCTGTACAACAGC
Source organism: Variovorax trehalosi (assembly GCF_051216415.1). Taxonomy (NCBI): domain Bacteria; kingdom Pseudomonadati; phylum Pseudomonadota; class Betaproteobacteria; order Burkholderiales; family Comamonadaceae; genus Variovorax; species Variovorax trehalosi. Next base: position 6,741 of record NZ_JBPJZG010000002.1, on the reverse strand, counting down.
CATTCGTCGCCGGCCGGCCAGCAGCTGGACCTGTCGCTGGGCAGCCGCAGCGGCGACTGGTCGTGGTGGCTCAGCGCCTCGCGCACGCACAGCAAGGGGCAGGCGCTGGTGTTCGGCAACCGGCTGCTCAGCGCCGGTACCGTGGGCAATGCGGGCACGCCGGTCACCGGCGCGGTGCTGGAGCTGAACCCGTCGAACCAGCCGTGGTGGCTGGTGGGCGGCGCCACCCTCTACGACACCACGCAGGAGCAGGCCAAGCTCAAGGTGGCCTACGACTTCTCGCCCACCCTCCGCGCCACCTACACGCTGGGCGCCTGGAACAACACCACGCACGGCGGCGTCGACACCTGGCTGCGCGATGCGTTCGGACGGCCCGTGTATTCGGGGCGGGTGAACATCGCCGGGCGCACCTACAACCTCGACGGGCCCAGCGCCGCGCTGGCGCCGACCGAAACCGCGCTCACCCACTACATGCACGGCCTCTCGGTGAAGAGCCACACCGGCGGCGTGTTCGATTGGGAAGTGGCCGCGAGCCTGTTCGACTATTCGAGCGACACCTCGCGCACGCCGGTGCCGACGAACCCACTGCCGGTTGCGTTCAACGGTGGCCCGGGGCGCACCACCGACATGGGCGGTTCCGGCTGGAACACCTTCAAGGCCGCCGGCACCTGGCGGCCCACCGGCTCGGCCGAAGGCGTGGGCGCGCACGTGGTCGATTTCGGCTTCCAGCAGGACACGGCACGGTTGCGCACCAGCGTCGGCAACACGCTCGACTGGATCAATGGGTCGGCCGTGACGCCGTTCTCGGCCTTCAACGGCAACACCCGGCTGCAGTCGCTCTACGTGCAGGACACCTGGCGCTTCGCGAAGGACTGGAAGACCACGCTGGGCCTGCGCCACGAGCGTTGGGAGGCCTACGGCGGGCAGCTCGGCAACGCGACGCGGCTGCTCGACTTCGCGCCGCGCAGGAACAGCTACGACTCGCCCAAGGCCGCGGTCGCCTGGCAGGCCACGCCCGACTGGCTCTTCAAGGCCTCGACCGGCCGTGCGGTGCGCATGCCCACGGTGAGCGAGCTCTACCAGGGCTCGATCGACGGCAACCGCATCGTCAACACCAACCCGAACCTGCGCCCCGAGCGCTCGTGGACCACCGAGCTCACCGCCGAGCGCGACCTCAAGGGCTGGGGCCTGGACGGCATGCTGCGCACCACGCTGTTCTTCGAGAACACGAAGGACGCGCTCTACAGCCAGGCGCTCAACAACCTGGTGAGCACCGTGCAGAACGTCGATGCCATCCGCACCCGGGGCCTGGAGGTGGCGCTGAACGCGGTCGACGTGGGCGTGAAGGGATTCGACCTCAGCGGCAGCCTCACGCTGACGAACTCGAAGATCACCGCCAACAGCGGCTTCCCCGCGAGCGTCGGGCGCGAGCAGCCGCGCGTGCCCAAGGTGCGCGCCGCGCTGCTCGCGACTTATCGGCCCGATGCCAACTGGAGCTACACCGTCGGCATGCGCTACAGCGGCAAGCAATACGGTTCGCTCGACAACAGCGACCCCAATGGTTTCGCGTACATGGGCTTTTCGAAATTCTTCGTGGTCGACGCGCGCATCCGCTACCGCATCGACCGGCAGTGGAGCGCGGCCTTTGGCATCGACAACCTGAACAACAACAAGTACTGGGCCTTCCACCCGTACCCGCAACGCACCTACGTGGCCGAACTCAAGTTCGACCTTTGACACCTTCATTCATCTGCAAGGACACGACGACATGAACACCCCTCGCTTCAAGATCCAGAAGACCCTCGCCGCCTGCGCCCTGCTGGGTGGGGCGGCTGCCGCGCTGGCGCACGTCACCCTGCCGCCGGGCGGCGTCACCGTCGGCAGCGACTACAACGCCGCCTTCCGCGTCGGCCATGCCTGCGAGGGCGCCACCGCCACCACCGGGCTCGCGGTGCGCCTGCCCAAGGGTTTCGTGCTGACCGACGCCCAGGCGCGCAAGGGCTGGAAGCTCGACGTGCAGAAGAACGCCGGCGACGGCGAAGTGCGTTGGACCGCTGAGACCCCGCAGGACGCGCTGCCGGGCAAGGAGCGCAGCGAATTCGTGCTGCGCGGCAAGGTGCCGGGTACGCCGGGCACGCTGTGGTTCAAGGTGCTGCAGACCTGCGACGTCGGTGTCGCCGATTGGGCCGAAGTGCCGACGTCGGGCAATTCGACCGCAGGGCTCAAGGCGCCGGCCGCGAAGCTCAACGTGGTGGCGCAGGGTGTGGCCACGGTCGACGTGCGTGACGGCTGGGTGCGGCAATCGGTGCCGGGCCAGAGCGGCACGGGCGCCTTCATGAAGCTCACCGCACCCACCGGCGCGAAGCTGGTCGGCATCTCGACGCCCGCGGCCGGCGTGGCCGAGGTGCACGAGATGAAGATGGAAGGCGACACCATGAAGATGCGCGAGCTCGCCGGCGGCCTCGACCTGCCCGCGGGCCAGACCGTCGAACTCAAGCCCGGCGGCTATCACGTGATGATGATGGACCTGAAGGGGGCGCTGGCGAAGGGCGCGACCGTGCCGTTCACCTTGAAGTTCGAAGACGCCAAGGGCGTGAAGACCGCGCTGGACGTGACGCTGCCCGTGGGGGCGCCAGAAGGCGCCGATGCCGGTGGGGCCGCCCACCAGCACAAGCACTGACCGGGCTGACTACAACAGCTGGTCGGGCGCGAGCGGGCCGAAGAGCTTGAGCATCAGGCGCAGCGTGGCGCTGGCGTCGGGCTCGGTGGTTGTGTCCGCGAGGCCGCTGCCTTCGGGGGCGTGCCACACCAGCGCGCCGTTGACCTGTTCGACGTGCCAGGAGCGCTCGCGCATGCCGCGCTCGATCTGCTCTCCGGCCACGCGCGAGAGTTCGTCGCTGCGGATCAGCAGCGCGATCTCGGTGTTCTGAAGTTGGGAGCGCAGGTCGAGGTTCATCGAGCCGACGACCAGCAGCCGCCCGTCCATCACCAGCACCTTGGAGTGCAGCATCGCGCGCGATTCGCCGGTGGCGCTGCTGCCGCCGCCCGAGGAGCCGGAGCCGAAGACCGTGCCGAAGGTGGTCTGCTCGCTGCGCAGTTCGTAGAGCTCGACGCCCATCTTGAGCAGTTCTTCGCGATGGCGCGCGTACCCCACGTGCGCCACCGGCGCGTCGTTCGAGGCCAGCGAATTGGTTAGCACGCGGATCTTCACGCCACGGGCGCGGGCCGCGGCAAAGGCCTGCTTCATGTCCTGGCCGGGCACGAAGTAGGGCGAGATGATGAGGAGCTCGGAGCGCGCCTGGCCGATCAGTTGCAGCAGGCCCTCGACCACGGTGTCGCCGCTGGCGGCCGCGTCCGATGCGGCTTCGAGCGACGCGGTGCGGCGCGAGGGCGGCGACGCTGCATTCGAGGCGCGGGGGGCGCGCCCGGCGTCGGCGGACTGGCTTACCACGAGGCCCGGGTCGCGCGTCGCGCCGGGGCCGGAGTCGGCCGGGATCTTGCCGGGCTGGTCGGCCAGCATCACGGCCGGCGCCCAGACGAAGGTGGCGGTGCGCAGGTCCAGCGGCTTCTCGTCCCAGGCGCGGGCGCGTTGGGCGGCGGTGGGCGGCGCGTCGGGCTTGGGTTTGCTTTCGGGCGCGCCGGGATCGTCCTTCTTCGCTGCCGTGGCTTCGTCGGTCAGTTCCTTGTCTGCCTTGCGCGCGCGGTCGCGGATCTCCTGGAACTCCTCGCGCGAGACCAGCGACTGCACCGGGTAGGCGCGCTCGTTGTTCCAGTAGCTGTCGAAGCTGCGCGAGAGGTCCTGCACGATCGGGCCGGCCGCGAGCACGTCGAGATCGACGAAGTTGCCGGTGGTCGCGTTGCCGAAGTAGGCGTCACCCAGGTTGCGCCCGCCGGTGACGCCGAGCACGTTGTCGGCCAGGAACAGCTTGTTGTGCATCCGCTGCTGGATGCGCGAGGCGTCGCCGATCGAGTTGAAGAGCCGGCTGAAGGTGGAGTCGCGCGAGCCTGCCAGCGGGTTGAACAGGCGCATCTCGATGTTGGGTACGAAGGCCAGGCCCAGCACCAGTGCATCGCGGCCGGTGCTGTGGAAGTCGTCCAGCAGGATGCGCACGCGCACGCCGCGCTCGGCCGCCGCCCGGAGGCCTCGCACGAGGCGGCCCGTACTCGCATCGGCGTGGATGGCGTAGTACTGCAGGTCCAGCGTCTTCTGCGCGCCTTCGATCAGCGCGAGCCGGCTGCCGTACGCGGCGGGTGGGCCGCCCAGCAGCATGAAGCCCGACTCGAAACGGGCCTTGTCGGCCTGCCGGCGCTGGCGGACCAGCGCGCCCAGCGCGGTGTCGTTGGGTGACGCGAGCGCGGTCGTGATGGGGCGGTCGACGTCCTTGGGCAGTTGGGCGCAGGCGCCCAGCAGCAATGCCGCGACGAGCACGGCATATCGGCCGAAGAGCGTGAAGGGTGAGGGCATGCGGCGATTCCCGGGGGATTGGGGTAGCCGCATATATAGCCTAGTCGGCACCCGCCCCGCGTCGGACGGGCGGACGCGAGACGGGGCTTTGGTGCTTGACTTGATTAACGCGCGATGCCCAGTTCTTCCTGGCGCTCCAGGGCGGCGAGCAGTTCCTCGTCGATCTGCGCATGGCGTTCGCTCAGTTCCACGGCGCGCGAAGCGTCGGAAGCATAGATAGCGCCGCCGTCGAGCTCGAGCATCTCGGTGATGCGCTTCTGCTCGGCTTCGAGGGCTTCGATCTGCGCGGGCAGGGCTTCGAGTTCGCGCTGCTCTTTATATGAGAGCTTCTTGCGGGGGGCGGCTGCCTTGGAGGCCGTCTCGGCCGCAGGGGCGGGCGCCGGTGCGGCGGGCGGCGGTGGTGCCGCGGCGAGGCGCTGCTCGGCGATCTCGCGCGCGCGCTTCGACTGGATCAGCCAGTCCTGCACGCTGCCTTCGTACTCGCGCCAGCGGCCGTCGCCCTCGAAGGCGATGGTGCTGGTGACCACGTTGTCGAGGAAGGTCCGGTCATGGCTCACCAGGAACACGGTGCCGTCGTAGTCCTGCAGCAGGCTCTCGAGCAGTTCCAGGGTGTCGATGTCCAGGTCGTTGGTCGGCTCGTCGAGCACCAGCACGTTGGCGGGACGGGCGAACAGGCGGGCCAGCAGCAGGCGGTTGCGCTCGCCGCCACTGAGCGATCGCACAGGGGAGTTGGCGCGCGCGGGGGAGAAGAGGAAGTCGGAGAGATAGCTCTTGACGTGCTTCTTCTGCGAGCCGATCTCGATCCACTCGCTGCCGGGGCTGATGAAGTCTTCCAGCGTGGCGTCCAGGTCGAGCTTGTCGCGCATCTGGTCGAAGTACGCCACCTGCAGGTTGGTGCCGCGGCGGATCTTGCCGCTGTCGGGTTCGAGCTCGCCGAGGATGAGTTTGAGCAGCGTGGTCTTGCCCGCGCCGTTGGGACCGAGCAGGCCGATCTTGTCGCCTCGCAGGATGGTGCCGCTGAAGTTGCGGATGACGGTCTTCTCGCCGAAGGACTTGGTGGCCTCGGTGAGCTCGGCCACGATCTTTCCGCTCGATTGGCCGGAGGCCACGTCCATGTTGACGCTGCCCTGCACCTCGCGACGGGAGACGCGGCTGGCGCGCAGCTCCTGCAGGCGGGTGATGCGGCTCTGGCTGCGGGTGCGGCGGGCTTCGACGCCCTTGCGGATCCAGATTTCCTCTTGCGCAAGGAGTTTGTCGGCCTTGGCGCTGATGACGGCTTCCTGGGCGAGCTGCTCTTCCTTCTGCAGGAGGTATTGCTCGAAGTTGCCGGGGTAGGAACCCAGCTTGCCGCGGTCCAGCTCGACGATGCGGGTGGCGACGCGGTTCAGGAAGCTGCGGTCATGGGTGATGGTGACGACGCTGCCCTTGAAGTCGATCAGCAACTGTTCGAGCCACTCGATGGAGTCGAGGTCCAGGTGATTGGTGGGCTCGTCCAATAGAAGAACGTCCGGGGCGGCCACCAGGGCCTGGGCGAGCGCCACGCGCTTGCGCGTACCGCCGGAGAGGGAGCCGACGCGGGCGTTGCGGTCCAGGTGGAGGCGGTGCAGCGTCTCTTCGACGCGCTGCTCCCAGTTCCAGGCGTCGTAGGCTTCGATCTGCGACTGGAGGGCATCGAGGTCCAGGCCTTCGGCGCCTGACAGATAGAGATCCCGTACGGCGATCACGCTTCCCAGGCCTTGGCTGGCTGCGGTGAATACATCCGCATCCATATCGAGCACCGGCTCTTGCGCAACGTAGGCGACGCGCAGGTTCTGTTGCAGTTGCAGGGTGCCGTCATCGGTCTTTTCCAGGCCTCCCAGTATCTTGAGCATCGACGACTTGCCAGCGCCATTGCGACCGATCAGGCCGATGCGTTCCGATTCAAGAAGAGAGAAGTCCGCATGATCGAGCAGCGGGACGTGACCGAACGCGAGTTGGGCGTCGAGGAGTGTGATGAGTGCCATGTGGCACGGATTATCGGAGGAGCCTCCTCTTCGTCCTGGGGCGGCGCGAAGCGCTGCCCCAGGACGAAGAGGCTCCGATGTCGATTTTGTTCAGCGAGGTCTTGCGAGGCCATGGATTTGGCATATACTCGTGGGCTCGGCTGATGACGCTCATGCAGTGATTCGGTGGTTGCTCTGGAAGGGGTGGTTGCTGAAGAGTTGGTCGATAAAAAAGCTTCTTCGAAGTTGACTGGATTGCAAAAAACAGTGCATAATCGAAGGCTCCGCTGAAAC
>NZ_JBPJZG010000028.1:0-1019 GCF_051216415.1 Variovorax trehalosi | reverse complement strand
AGCGCGCGGAAAGGGCCGATGTCCAGGGACCGCCCGCAAGCCGCAGCCGAGCGCAGCGAGGACCGGGTGAGGACGGTGGCGAAGCCCGAGCCCTGGACATCGGCCCGAGCGCGCTATGCGTCGGCCAAGAGGCGGCTTCGAACGCAGAGGTGACGCGAACGGACAGGCCGTGAAGCCCCGCACGCGACCAGCGCTGCACCGCCAAAGGCGGCACGCCATCGAGGCCCTGCGAAGCGGGGCCTCTACCCCGACGTCAGGAACCGCCGAACGCCGAGGCGGGCGGCCTGGCCGATGACTGCCGTGCATGCACGGCCACCTGGCGCACCGTCGCCCCTTTCCGCGGTCAACGCCACTTCGCCGACCATCGACCGCATCGGGATGCGCGCATCAGCGCGGCTCACACAGGCGCAAGACGCCCCAAGCGGCGCAACGCGCGCGTGCGACGAAGACTGCAGCGAATCGGCTGTCGAACCCACTGTTCGAAATCAGAGTCGACAGCAGTTCGAATTTCGCGCTGCATGAGGCGATTGAGCGCTGCATCAGCGCTGCGAATGCGGCTGGACGCCCACTTGGCGCCGACATGCCGATCCGTTGCCCTTCCAGGTCCAGCTGGGAGAGAGTCGCACGATATCGGACCGCGGGTATCGCTTCACGGGACTTCTGCACGGACTTCACTCCGGCTTCACCCGGGTCGCGCACACTGCCTTTCGACAGTGGTTCGGCGCTGGTAGAGGCCAGGGAGAAAAAAACCGCTCAGGGGAACCGCCTCGATGCCGGCCGCTGTCACTCTTCATGCGCAGTGTGTCGACCAATGCATCCACAGCGGGCAAGGCCCGATGCAAGCAAGGCTCAGGAGCCCGTCGGGGCCGAAGTGCTTGTCCGCATGCACACCGCGCTGGAGCGCCACGAGTCTATGGAAACAATTACCGGCGCGAAAAAATCGCTATCAAGCGTCTGTTTTGACATTTTTTGATTAGAAATCAGCCGCCTGCGGCTTGCTGAGACCTGCGGGGGACCAC
>NZ_JBPJZG010000027.1:0-1108 GCF_051216415.1 Variovorax trehalosi | reverse complement strand
CGCGAGCCCGTCGACCGCAGGCATCTCCCGCGCCACGATGAACGCGAAGGCTTCCTCCGCGAGCCGCGCCGCTGTGAAGATCGCTGTACGGTCGCCGCGCAGCACCCGCAGCCAGGCATCGATGTAGGCCGCGTGCCCCTCGACCGTGGCATCGACCAGTCCGCAGTGCCCCATCACGAACGCACTGCCGAGCTCGGCCACAAGTTCCTCGAAGGCATAGGCCGCGTCGCCGAAGCGGCGCCCGAAGCTGCGGTTCAGCCGCTCAGGATGGCCGGTCCAATGCACCAGCTCGTGCAGCGCCGTCGCACACTGCGCCTCGACACTCGTGAACTGCCACGGCCAAGGCAACCGGATTTCGTCGAGCGCGGGCAGGTACGCCGCCTGGTCGAAGCCGTGACGAATCGTCGCATTGCAGCCTCCCAGCAGCCGCATCGCCCGTTCCACCGGACCCTGCAAGCCCACCGGAGAAGCGATCCCCAGGTCCACCACCTCGAGCGGCAACCCGTCGATCTGCGCCACGTTGAACAGCCAGAACGGCCGGCACAGCAGCACGCCTGCGCGCGCACCGGAACTGGCTGCCATGGCCTCCTCATCCGTCCCGCCTTCCGAGAGAACCTCGTCGGCATCGTCGCGACATTCGCGCGCCCTGCGCTCGAAGTGCGCGCACAGCACGCCACGCTCGCCCTTGCGCACCTGGCCGCCGAGACCTTGCGCCTGCCGGTAGGTCAGCCACACGTTGGACGCATACCCCCCTTCGATCGCCGCGTCCCAGAGCAGCAGCACATTTGCACCGCGGTACGGTGCTCCCGTCTTGCCGTTGCGGGGCATCCCGCGCGACGCCGCCCGCGTCCAGCGTTCGCGGAACACGTGGACGCCCTGCGCCAGCATCGCGACGATCCGGTCCGTCACAGCCTGCCGCATGTCCATGCGGTCCCGCGCAGCAGCGCCAGAGGATTCGACGACATCCCCACCTGCTTTGGGAGAGTCCTCGGGGGGTACGGGGGGAACGCCCGTGGTTGTCGGATGGCCCGGACGATGCGGGCTGCCCGCATCGCGCGGGGTGGCGCTGGAAGTTGAATTCGCGTGCATGGCTTGGCCTTTCTGCGGC
>NZ_JBPJZG010000026.1:0-1403 GCF_051216415.1 Variovorax trehalosi | reverse complement strand
GCGCGACATCTCATTCGACCTCTCGATGCCCGTGCCCATCGGACGCGCCGCACGCGGCGCGCTCGAAGCGCAGGCCGTGCCCGCCGGCTGGAAGATCACCGCGCTCAACGACCAGCATGCGTACCTGCGCTGGGACGCGAGCGAGGAGGCGGACGCGCCCAAGGTGGGCGACCGCGTCGGCCTCGGCATCTCGCACCCCTGCACCACCTTCGACAAATGGCACTGGATGCCCATCGTCGAAAACGACTACCGCGTGAGCGACGCCGTCGCCATGCATTTCTGACTTTTGAAGAAGCACCGATGACCCCCTCCCTGCTTCAGAAGATCGCGCAGATCCGCAGCAGCGCCCCGGCGACGCGGCGCGCGATTCTCGACCTGATCCTCGAAGACCCTGACCGCGTGCTCGAAGAGAGCTTCGAGCAGCTGGCCGAGCGCTCGCGCAGCTCGGTGCCGACCATCATGCGCACCTGCCGCGACCTGGGCTTTGCGGGCCTGCGGGAATTCAAGCTCGCGCTCGCGCAGGAGCTCGCGCTCGGCGGCTCGCCGCTGCACCGCCGCGTCAACATCGAGGACGCGGCCGACGAAGTGGTCAGCAAGATCGCGCGCAGCGCCGCGGCCTCGGTCTCGGGCGTGCGCGGCCAGCTCGACATGCAGGTGCTCGACGGTGCCGTGGCCGCCATTGCGGCCGCTCCGCATGTGGACCTGTACGGCGCGGGCGCCACCTCGTGGTTCATGGCCAACGACCTGCAGGCGCGTCTGTTCCGCCTCGGCCTCTCGGCCAATGCCTGGGCCGACTATCACCTGCAGCAAGTCGCCGGTGCGGCGCAGCGGCCGGGCGGCGTGGTCATCGCGATCTCGCACGTGGGTGGCATGCCCTCGTTGCTCGATGCGGTGGACATTGCGCGCGGGCAGGGCGCCAAGGTGGTCGCGCTCACGCGGCCTGGTACGGCACTCGCGGCCAAGGCCGACTTCCTGCTGGGCCTCTCGGTGCCCGACGACGCGGTGATGCACGTGGGCATCGATGCGTACCTCACGCACCTCACCGCCATCGAGATACTCACGGTGCTGGTCGCGCAACGCCGCGGCGAGCCTGCGGTGCAGCGCCTGCAGCGCGCACGCGAAGCCTTCCAGCGCCATGGCATCGACGCCACCACGCACCCGCTGCAAAGCTGGGACGGCGGCGGCATCAACGATGAAAAAGGAGGGCGCGCATCGTGAGCGACCCCAAAGCCGTGAAAGCCGTATTGCTCGAAGCCGGCCTCGTGGTCGACGGTTCGGGCGGGCCCTCGTGGCCCGGCGACGTGCTGCTGCAGGGCGACCGCATCGTCGCGCTCGGCGAAGGCCTGCGCGGGCGGCTGCCTGAAGGCCTCACGCTCGCCGATGTCGAGGTGGTCGATTGCCGC
>NZ_JBPJZG010000025.1:0-1421 GCF_051216415.1 Variovorax trehalosi | reverse complement strand
TCACACCGTCGGACTTCCCCCTGCTCACACTGAGCCAGGCCGAAATCGAGCAACTGGAAGAGTCCTCGCCCCCACTGGAGGAGATCCTGCCGCTGTCGGCCCTGCAACAGGGCCTGCTGTTCCACGCGCTGTTCGACGAGCAGGAGGCCGATGCCTACGTGGTGCAGCTGGGCTTCGAGCTCACCGGGCCGCTGGACACGGCCGCCCTGCGCGCGGCAGCCACCGCGCTGCTGCAGCGCCACGCCAACCTGCGCGCGGCCTTCTTGCACCATAACCTCTCCGAGCCCGTGCAGGTCATCCCGCGCGAGATCACCTTGCCCTGGCAGGACATCGACCTCTCATCGCTCGATCCCGAGACCCGTGAGGCGACGCTGCAGCGCTGGCTGCAGGACGACCGCGTGCGCCCCTTTGACCCCGCCCAGGCCCCGCTGCTGCGCTTTGCGCTCATCCGCCTGGCAACACAGCGTGCTCGCTTCGTCTTCACCAACCACCACATCCTGCTGGACGGCTGGTCCATGCCGATCCTGCTCAAGGAGCTGTTCGCGTTGTACGTGAGCCGGGGCGATGCGCACGCCTTGCCGCCGCCAGCGCCCTACCGCAACTACCTGTCCTGGTACAAGCAGCAGGATCGCCCGGCCGCCGAAGCTGCGTGGCGTGCGGCCTTCGCAGGCTTGCAAGAGCCCACCCGTCTTGTCACAGCTCCGGCCGCCTCTTCGGGCCGCCAGGAGATGCTCTCGCTGAGCCTGCCCCAGGACCTGGGCGAGGCACTCACACGCCAGGCGCGCCAGCACAGTCTGACGCTCAACACCTTGATGCAAGGTGCTTGGGGCGCGTTGCTCGCGCGCCTCACTGGTCGTCAGGACGTGGTATTCGGCATCACGGTCTCGGGCCGTCCGCCCGAGCTGCAGGGTGTCGAGGGCATGGTGGGACTGTTCATCAACACATTGCCCGTGCGCATGCAGTTCGCTCCCTCGGAGTCGATCAGCCAGGTGCTCGCAAGGCTACAGGACGAGCAGTCGTCCCTCATCGCCCACCAGCATCTGGGTTTGACGGACATCCAGCGCCTGGCGGGCTTCAGCTCGCTCTTTGACTCTCTGCTGGTCTACGAAAACTATCCAGTCGACCCCAATGCCCGCCAGCCGTCGTACAACGGCTTGTCCATTGCCTCTGGTGGATCGAGCGGGGGGGACACCACGCACTACCCGCTGAGCATCACCATCGTGCCGGGTGCGCGGGTGCAGTTACGTGTGGGCTATCGGCCGGATTTGTTTGATCGCGCCACTGTGGCGCAGATCGTCCAGCGCCTGCAATGCGTGCTCGAGGCCATCGCCGCCGATGCCACACAGCCCATCGGAAGCATCCAGATCCTGCAGCCCGAGGAGCGCAAGCAGATCCTTCTCGGATGGAACGACACCACGCAC
>NZ_JBPJZG010000024.1:0-2529 GCF_051216415.1 Variovorax trehalosi | reverse complement strand
TGACGAACAGATGGCTTGCCGAGAGTCGGCAGAGTATTGGCACGTAGCAGCGCGGCGCGGCGTTGAGCAGATGCCGGTGAAACTCGCGCGTTCACAATCAGGCTGCGACGGACTACAGTCGGCCAGAAGCGGACTTCAACCAAATTGATCTAAAGATGCTCAAAGAACACTTTCCCGAATGGGACTACAGCGCCCCTGCGTCCGCAGAAGCAATTGCAGATGCTGAGATCGAGCTCGGGGTACGGTTCCCCGATGAGCTTCGGGCGCTGTACCTCGAAGCCAACGGTGTAAGGGAGAGCGAGGGCAATGCGGCCTACTTGCTGCCCCTGTCCGACTTAGTCAGCACCACGAAGTCGGAGTGGGCCGAGTGGGAGGGGTTTCGACCAGAGTTCGACCTCAAGCCGTTCATCTTTTTCGGTCTTTCAACTGGCGATGAGGCGTGGGGAATCGACTGGAAGCAGCCGGGTCGGGTAATTGCGTTCCACCATCACATGGAAGGCGCCTACGAGGTTGTCGGCACAAACATTGCCGCCGTCTATCTCTCGGATTTCACCCAGTTCAAAGAAAAGTTCGCGTCATCTTGAGTGACTGATTTCTGTCCGCGGGAACGTCTGCAACGGGCCCTAAGCGGCTGTAAGCATTGCTCCAAAGCGGCCACTTAGAAAACATCCGGCCCGGCTTTGGCTTGCTTCTGCGATCTCGTGCGTGCTCCCCTTATGACAGCAGGATCTGGCGCGAAGATCTCAACTCATAGAAGCGACTCGAACTACCTTCTACCTGCGCCCGCATTTGAACCTTTGCCGATAGTTCATACGTCCCACTGATTAGTTCACTCGGTCCATCCTGATCCTCCAGCACATCGGCGGCCAGAACCAGTTCCCTTCCCGGCGGGACGACGAACTCTGCACCGGGAAGGAAGCTGGAAATGTTCTGGGTGTACCCCGCGCAAATACTGTCGTCGTCACTATTGACGAGAAGACATGCCGTGACATGGATAGGGCCATGCAGCACAACTGCCTTTTCGAATTTCAATTGATAAAGAAACGGCAGTGACAACCCGCCCGACGTGTATGAAAAATCCGGCAAAAGCGCGATCGACAGTTTCATGATTCGATTGTTGGCACCAGACCAGATACTCAATCGCTGCAGCAGCGAAGGACTGCTCTTGGCCGGATTCTGCCTCGGTCTCGAGTGACCGCTCTTGGCCGACTGTAGCCGGTTGCGACCGGCGGAGCTTTGGGCCCAGGCCGGAAGTAGCCGCGACTCGACGAAACGCCGCCAAGCCGGCATTAGTTCGGACTGAGGCCGGTGACGAACGCTATCCTCTCACTCCCAACCGAGGAGCTACTGACATGGGTGCTAGCAAGATTCGCTTTAACGATGTTCGCTATCGACAGGGATTCTTGGACGTCACCTATATTCACCCTGGTCACATCAACATCGAGACCTGGGAAATTCATCCTGATCTCGACATCTCCGAAAAGCAATTCGACGACAAAGCGATCACCGACGAGTGTGTAGTGGCGAACACGGAGATCGAATTGAGCGTCGAGCAGGCAAAGGCATTGGTTGCAAGCCTTGAAGCCGCTATCGCGAATGCCTTAGAAAGCGGACGTGGTTGAGCGGCAGGTAGTGGCCGACTGTAGCGGCATGAGCGGCTGAAAGCTGGCACCGCTATTGTTTTTCCGGCTTCCGTCTGGCTTTCAGTTCAGATATTTCCTTCTCGACGAGTGCGACGAGTTCCGGTGTTTCCTCAAACGATTCGGCACTAACAATCTTGGACATGGCGTCGATGGCCAACTCCAAATCCTCATCGTAGTTGTGAATTGGCCATACGTAGACACGACCGAGCATGACGAATAGAGCGCCAGCAGCACGCACGATTTCTGGTTCGTCACTTGCATCGGCCTTGATTCCCTCAAGCCACCTGTCCCGCAACCTAGTCGAATCCATGAGGTTGCCAAACCAATCTGCAGCGGCATCATTGTCCCAAGGTTCAAAAGCCCACATTCCCATACGCTTCCTCCATTAGTACGCGACGACAGGTAGCTTCCAAACCGAATTTTGGCCGACGCGCCGACCGACCGGTTTTGGCCGACTGTAGTCCGTCGCAGCCTGATTGTGAACGCGCGAGTTTCGCCGGCATCTGCTCAACGCCGCGCCGCGCTGCTACGTGCCAATACTCTGCCTACTCTCGGCAAGCCATCTGTTCGTCACCGCTGGTACAAGCTCGGTCGCCTTGCCCCGCAGAAATGTGTATCCGTAAGGCGGCTTTGTGACGTCGAATGCAACCAATACCTTCTCTGCCCTGCCACGTGCGGCTTTCACCAGAGCGGCGACAGGAAATACAGACAGTGAGGTTCCGATTACGAGCACCCGTCCTGCGCTCGCGATATGGCGTTTCGCCTCAGCCAGGAATTCGACCTCTTCTCCGAACCAGACCACATCGGGCCGAAGCTGCGTTCCATCTTCGCAAAGCTGCCCCATCGAGATAGGTGTGCCGCCAATCTTGTAGCGTCTTCGCGCGGC
>NZ_JBPJZG010000023.1:0-2675 GCF_051216415.1 Variovorax trehalosi | reverse complement strand
GTCATGTTCTGCAGCACGAAGAGGTTGAAGCCCACCGGCGGCGTGACCTCGGCGATTTCCACCAGCAGCACGATGAAGATGCCGAACCAGATCAGGTCGAAGCCCGCCTTCTGGATCATCGGCAGCACCACCGCGCTGGTGAGCACGATCATCGAGATGCCGTCCAGCGCGGTGCCCAGCACCAGGTACACCACCACCAGCGCGCCGATCAGCGCGTAGGGCGACAGGTGCATGCTGTCGACCCACTCGGCCAGCTCGCGCGGAATGCCGGTGAAGGCCATGGTCTTGGTGAGGAAGGCCGCGCCCGCCAGGATGAACATGATCATGCAGCTGGTGCGCGTGGCACCCATGATCCCGTCCTTGAAGTTCTTCCAGGTCAGGCTCCGGCCATAGGCCGCGATCGCCAGCGAGCCCAGCACGCCGAAGGCCGCGCACTCGGTGGCCGTGGCCCAGCCCGCGACCAGCACCCAGACGATGAAGACGATCAGCAGCGCGCAGGGAATGAGGTTGCCCGAGAGCCGGATCTTCTGCATGAAGGTGGTCGGCGGATCGGCCGGCGGCACCTGGTCGGGGTGGCGCAGGCTCCACCAGCCGATGTAGCCCGAGAACAGCAGCATCAGCAGGAAGCCCGGCAGGAAGCCGGCCAGGAAGATGCGGATGATCGACGCGTCGGCGGCCACGGCGTACACCACCATCGTGATCGACGGCGGAATCAGGATGCCCAGCGTGCCGGCGGTGGCCAGCGAGCCGATGGCCAGCTGCTCGTTGTAGCCGCGGCGCTTGAGTTCCGGCAGCGCCACCTTGGCGATGGTCGCGCAGGTGGCGGCCGACGAACCCGAGACCGAGCCGAACACGCCACAGCCGAGGATGGTGGTGTGCATCAGGCGGCCGGGCACGCGATTGAGCCAGGGGCGCAAGCCCTCGAACATCTCCTCGCTGAGCTTGGTTCTGAACAGGATCTCGCCCATCCAGATGAACAGGGGCAGCGCCGCGAGCTCCCAGCTCGCGTTGCTTTCCCAGAAGGCGGAGAACAGGTTCTTGCCCGGCAGCGTATTGGTGAAGAAGGCCTGGCCGACCCAGCCGACGATGGCCAGGGTCATCGCGATCCACACGCCGCCCGCCAGGAGCAGCAGCATGATCCCGAGCAGCAGCGCGCCCATCCAGAGGTTTTCGAACATCGGGTGTCTGTCTTGGTGTTGTTGTGGTGGTCGTCGTTCTGACGTTCAGACGTCCGAGGAGAAGTCGCCCGCGGCGTGGCGTTCTTCGATGGCGCGCTGGTAGCTGGGCTTCTCCCCGCGCACCACGCCCACCAGCTCGTCGACCATGGCGATCAGGAGCAGCCAGCAGCCGATCACGAAGGTCGATTGCGGAATCCAGATCGGAATGACCACGAGGCCGGTCGCCATCTCGGCGAACTCGTAGCTCTCGTAGGTGAAGCTGGTGGCCCAGTAGGTCAGGTAGGCCACGGACACGGCTGCGATCAGGAGGCAGGTCACGTCCAGGGCACGCCGCGCCTTGGGGGACACCGCTTCGAGCAGCAGCGTCACGCGCACGAAGTCGCCGTGGCGGAAGGCATGCGCCATCGCGAAGAACGCGGCGGCGGCACAGAGCCACGAGACGATGTCGTTGAGCCCGCTGACATGCCAGTTCATCTGTCGGCCCACGCCGGCCAGGATCATCAGCACGAAGATCAGGAACACGCAGAACGCGCCGAGCGCGCCTGCGCCGTCGTACAGGCGATCGAGGAACCGGCGCATCGCTTACTTCTTCTTGTAGGCGTCGATGATGGCTGCGCCATCGGCACCGGCGGCTTTCAGCCAGTCGGCCTGCATGATGCCGCCGACCTGGCGCATGTCGGTGTCCAGCTTGGGCGAGGGCTTGTGCACCTTCATGCCGCGCTCGGCCAGCAGGCGCTTGTATTCGTCGTTCTTTTCCTGCGCGATCTTCCAGCCGCGGGTCTCGGCATCGGCCGCGGCCTTGGTGACGGCGGCCTTGGTGGTGGCGTCGAGCGCGTCGAAGGCCTTGGCGTTGACGAGGATCGCGTTCTTCGGGATCCAGGCCTGCGTGTCGTAGAAGTTCTTGATGTGCTCGTAGGTCTTTGTGTCGTAGCCGGTGGAGCCCGAGCTCATGTAGCTCTCGATCACGCCGGTGGCCATGGCGGCGCTGAGTTCGGCCTGCTGGATCTGCACTGGCTGCGCGCCGATGAGTTCGGCGATCTTGGCGGTGGCCGGGCTGTAGGCGCGCCACTTGATGCCGCGCAGGTCGGCCACCGAGCTGATTTCCTTCTTGGAGTAGATGCCCTGCGGTGCCCACGGCACCACGAACAGCACCTTGATGCCTTGGGCGGCCAGGAGCTTTTCCATGGCGGGCTTGGAGGCGTCGTACAGCTTCCTGGCTTCGGGGTAGGTGGTGGCCAGGAAGGGCACGCCGTCGAGCGCGTAGATCGGGTTCTCGTTCGCGTAGTTGGCCAGGAGGATCTCGCCGGCCTGGGCCTGGCCGCTCTGCACGGCGCGCTTGATCTCGGGGGCCTTGAAGAGCGATGCGTTGGCGTGCACCGTGATCTTGACCTTGCCGGCGGTGGCCGCGTCCACGTCCTTGGCGAACTGCGTGATGTTTTCGGTGTGGTAGTTGGTCGCGGGGTACGCGGTGGGCAGGTCCCACTTGGTCTGCGCGAA
>NZ_JBPJZG010000022.1:0-3070 GCF_051216415.1 Variovorax trehalosi | reverse complement strand
CTGGCCTTCATGCTTCAGGACGCATCACCGGTCTGCGTGATCAGCGACACCGCCACTGCCCAGTTGCTGCCGCAGGGAACGCCCGTGCTGCTGCTCGATGACCCTCGCACCGAGGCCGCAATTGCAGGCAGCGCGCGCGTCAACCCCACCGACCACGATCGCTCGCAATCTCTTTCTCCCTCCAACCCCGCCTACGTCATCTACACATCCGGCTCCACCGGAAGACCCAAGGGCGTGGTGATCCCCCAGCAGAATGTCGTAAGACTCCTGGGAGCCACAGAGCAGTGGTTCCAGTTCGGTACGCGCGATGTCTGGACCCTGTTCCATTCGCACGCGTTCGACTTCTCCGTTTGGGAACTCTGGGGCGCCCTGTTGCGGGGCGGACGCCTGATCATCATCCCGAGCCAGATCAGCCGCTTTCCAACGGAGTTCCTAGAACTGCTCGTGCGCGAGAAGGTCACTGTTCTGAATCAGACGCCCTCGGCTTTCTACCAGCTCATGCAGGCCGACCAGGAGCGAGCCGGCCCGCGATCCGAACTGGCGCTGCGCTGCGTGATCTTCGGCGGCGAGGCACTGGAACTCAAGCGGCTGCAGGACTGGTATGAACGCCACGGCGACAGCGCCCCGACCCTCGTCAACATGTACGGCATCACGGAGACGACGGTCCATGTCAGCTATATCGCCTTGAATCGGCAGATCGCTGCGATGGAGGCCAACAGCCTGATTGGCCGTGGCATTCCCGACCTTCAGGTGTACGTGCTTGACGCCCAGCTGCAGCCGGTGCCCGCGGGCGTGCCCGGCGAGCTGTACATCGCCGGCGCAGGCCTGGCGCGCGGCTATCTGAACCGCCCCGCCCTCACCGCCGAGCGCTTCGTGGCCAACCCCTTCGGTGCATCGGGCAGCCGGATGTACCGCACGGGCGACCTCGCGCGATGGCGTGACGACGGCGTGCTCGACTTCCTCGGGCGCGCCGACCAGCAGGTCAAGATCCGGGGCTTCCGTATCGAGCTTGGCGAGATTGAGGCTGCGTTGGTCCGGCAGCCTGATGTTGGCCAGGCAGCCGTCATTGCGCGTGAGGACACTCCAGGACACAAGCAGCTTGTGGGCTATGTCGTAGCCGGGGCTGCACAGCGCATCGACACCGCGGCTCTGCGCCATGCGCTGTCCGACGCCTTGCCCGAGCACATGGTCCCCGCTGCCATCGTCGTGCTCGATGCGCTGCCCCTGACACCCAACGGCAAGCTTGACCGCAAGGCGTTGCCCGCTCCGGACTTCACGCCCCAGAGCATTCGCTCCCCGCGAACGCCTCAAGAAGAAATCCTTGCCACGCTCTTCGCCGAAGTCCTGCGCCTCCCAAAGGTGGGCATCGACGACAACTTCTTCGACCTCGGCGGCGACAGCATCAGCTCCATTCAGCTGGTCAGTTGCGCGCGCAAAGCGGGCCTGGTCATCACCCCACGCAACGTCTTCCAGCACCAAAACGTCGCTGCACTCGCCATTGCTGCTGTTCCGCTGGACACGCGCAGCATCGAAGTCGACGTCGCGGTGGGCCCCGTGCCCCTGACGCCCATCGTGCATTGGCTGCGCGAACGCGGTGGCCCCATCGGCCGGTTCAACCAGTCGATGCTTCTGCAGGTGCCCGCGAACCTGCAGAAGGCGCATCTGGTCGCCGCACTTCAGGCACTGCTCGACCATCACGATGCGCTGCGCATGCGGCTGGTTTCCACACCGGTCCCTGAAAGCGCGACCTGGCAATTGGAGGTCCTTCCCCCCGAGGCCGCCCGCGCAGAAGACTGCGTGCACCAAGTCGACATGATCGGCCTGCATGAGGATGGCTTGCGGGTGCTCGTGGCGGAGACCTCGCGTGCCGCAGCGGGACGCCTGAACCCCGCCGCAGGGCACATGCTGCAAGCCGTCTGGTTCGACGCCGGGGGCATGCAGCCCGGACGCCTGCTGCTCACGATCCACCATCTCGTGGTCGACGGCGTCTCCTGGCGCATCCTCGTGCCGGACCTCGAGTCGGCCTGGCAGGCGATACAGCGCGGCGAGCGCGTGAAGTTGGGGCCGCGCGGCAGTTCGCTGCGGCGCTGGGCCTTGCAGTTGGAGGCGGAAGCCTCCCGTTCCACCCGTTTGGCCGAGTTGCCCCTGTGGACATCCATCGCGGGTGCTCCGGACCCCTTGCTCTCCCAACGCCCGCTCGACGCGTCCATGGATACGATTGCAACGAGCAGGCGCCTCGTGCTGAACCTCCCGAGTACGCTGACCTCGTCCTTGCTCACGCAGGTGCCAATGCTCTTCCATGGGCGCATCAACGATGTGCTGTTGACAGCCTTTGCACTGGCGGTAGCCGATTGGCGCCGTCGACGCGACCCGGGGCATGGCCCAAGCGTCCTGTTCAATCTGGAGGGCCATGGCCGTGAGGAGATCTTCAATGATGTGGACCTCTCGCGCACCGTAGGCTGGTTCACCACCATCTTCCCTGTGCGGCTGGACCTGCAGGATATCGACCTCGATGACGCATTGCGTGGCGGAGGCGATCTGGGCCGCGCACTCAAGCAGAGCAAGGAACAGTTGCGCGCCCTGCCCGACAACGGCCTGGGCTTCGGGCTGCTGCGCTACCTGAACCCCGAGACGGCCAGGGTGCTGGGGACCGGCGCGCCGCAGATCGGCTTCAACTACCTGGGCCGCTTTGGAACGCCCACGGCACGCGACTGGGGCGCAGCGCCCGAAGCCGGCGCACTGGGGGGAGGCGCCGATGCACGGGCTCCGCTTTCGCATGCGATCTCGCTGGACGCGCTCACCCGCGACCTGGCCGACGGTCCCGCGCTCTCGGCCACGTGGTCCTGGGCCGGTGAGCTCTTCTCCGAGGAAGACATCCGCGACCTCGGTCAGACATGGTTCCGGGTACTGGAGGCGCTCGTAGTCCATGCCCGGCAGCCCGCGGCCGGGGGCTTCACACCGTCGGACTTCCCCCTGCTCACACTGAGCCAGGCCGAAATCGAGCAACTGGAAGAGTCCTCGCCCCCACTGGAGGAGATCCTGCCGCTGTCGGCCCTGCAACAGGGCCTGC
>NZ_JBPJZG010000021.1:0-3671 GCF_051216415.1 Variovorax trehalosi | reverse complement strand
CGACGCCCTGCCCGAGCACATGGTCCCTGCTGCCATCGTCGTGCTCGATGCGCTGCCGCTCACGCCCAACGGCAAGCTCGACCGCAAGGCCCTGCCCGCGCCGGACTTCACCCCGCACAGCATGCGCTCCCCGCGAACGCCTCAAGAAGAAATCCTTGCCACGCTCTTCGCCGAAGTCCTGCGCCTCCCAAAGGTGGGCATCGACGACAGCTTCTTCGATCTGGGCGGCCACTCCCTGCTGGCCACCAAGCTCATCAGCCGCATCCGCTCCTCCCTGGGCGTGGAGCTGGCTATCCGCGCACTGTTCGAAGCACCATCGGTCGCACAGCTGGCCCAGCGCCTGGGCGACGCACAGGACGCACGTCAGGCACTGCAGCCCATGGCTCGCCCCGCGCAGATTCCCGTGTCGTTCGCTCAGCGGCGCATGTGGCTGCTCTTCCGGATCGACGGCCCCTCTTCCACGTACAACATCCCCATCGCCCTGCGCCTGACCAGCCGCATCGATGACACGGCGCTGCACCAGGCGCTGCGCGATGTGGTCGCGCGCCACGAGAGCCTGCGCACCGTCTTCCAGGACACGGACGAAGCCACCTGCGTGCAGCTCATCCTGCCGCCCGAGTCCGCGCAACCCGTGCTGGAGATCGCCCAGGCCAGCGAAGTCTCCCTGCCCCACCAACTCGCCGCGGCGGCCGCTCACAGCTTCGATCTGGGCTCGGAGATCCCGATTCGCGCCAGCCTGTTCCACCTGGACGAGGAGCACCACGTCCTCTTGCTGCTGTGCCATCACATCGCCAGCGACGGATGGTCGCTCGCACCACTGGCGCGAGACCTGTCCAGCGCCTACGCCGCTCGCGCACAGGGCCACGCCCCACAGTGGTCACCACTGCCCGTGCAGTACGCCGACTACACGCTCTGGCAGCATGCGCTGCTGGGCAGCGAGAGCGACCCCGACAGCCTCATCTCGGCACAGCTGGCCTACTGGCAGCACACGCTCGCCGGCCTGCCCGAGCAACTTCAGTTGCCCACCGACAGGCCTCGCCCTGGCGTCTCTTCCTATCAGGGCGAAAGCATCGCCTTCCAGCTGGATGCAGACCTGCACCGCAAGCTGGCAGCACTGGCCCGCGAGGGCCAGGCGAGCATGTTCATGGTGCTGCAGGCCGCCCTCGCAGCCTTGTTCACCCGCCTGGGCGCGGGCACCGACATCCCCCTGGGCAGCCCGATCGCCGGGCGCACCGACGAGGCCCTGGACAACCTGGTGGGCTTCTTTGTCAACACGCTCGTGCTGCGCACCGACACCTCGGGCAACCCTGGCTTCCGCGAGCTGCTGGCCCGCGTGCGCGAGATCAACCTGGCCGCCTACGCGCACCAGGACCTGCCCTTCGAGCGCCTGGTGGAAGTACTCAACCCGCAGCGCTCCATGGCACGCCATCCGCTGTTCCAGGTCATGCTGGTGCTACAGAACAATGACCGTGCAAGCTTCCAGCTGCCCGGCCTGCAGGCCAGCGCCCAGCCATTGGGCCTGCACACTGCCAAGTTCGATCTGTCCTTCGCGCTGCGCGAGCAACGCGGCACGGACGGTTCGTCCCAGGGCATTGCCGGTCACGTCGAGTTCGCCACAGACCTGTTCGATCGCGCCACGGTCGAGCTGCTCACGGCACGCTTGCAGCGTGTGCTCGAAGCCATTGCTGCCGATGCCTCTCAGCCCATCGGACACATCCAGATCCTTGCGCCCGAGGAGCGCATGCAGATCCTGCTGGGATGGAACGACTCCGCGCACCCGGTGCCCCCGGCCACCCTGCCCGAGCTCTTCGAGCTGCAGGTCGCACGCGCCCCCGAAGCCACCGCCTTGGTCTTCGAGGACCAGACCTTGACCTACGGCCAGCTCAACGCACGCGCCAACCAACTGGCCCACCACCTGATCGCCCAGGGCGTGGGCCCCGAGAGCATCGTCGCCCTGGCACTGCCTCGCTCAATGGAGCTGGTCGTCAGCCTCCTGGCCATCGTCAAGACCGGCGCTGCATACCTGCCCCTGGATGTGGACTACCCCAAGGACCGCCTGGCCTTCATGCTCCAGGATGCCGCGCCCGTCTGCATGATCGGCAACGCGCTCACTGCCGCCTCGCTACCCCAGGGTGTGCCCACCCTGTGCCTTGACCAGCCTTCGCTGAGCCAGGCCCTGGGCAATGCCCCCACCAGCAATCCCACTGACGACCATCGCTCGCAGCCCCTGCGCCACGAACACCCCGCATACGTCATCTACACATCAGGGTCCACCGGAACGCCAAAGGGCGTGATAACGACCCATGAAGACGTAGTCAATCTGGCCCTTGATCAACGTTGGCATGACGCCAGCATGACCACGGTACTTCAGCATTCGCCCATCACATTCGATGCATCGACTTTCGAAGTGTGGATGCCGCTTCTGGGGGGCGGCAAAGTGGTGCTTGTCTCAATTCGAGAGCTTGCTCCTCACACCCTGCGTCGCTTCATTGACAGTGAACGCGTCACAACACTCTGGTTAACGGCCGGACTGTTCAGTCTCTTCGCCGAAGAAGATCCATCCTGTTTTGCCGGCTTGCAGCATCTTCTCGCGGGAGGAGATGTGCTGACTCCATCAGCGGTTCAGCGGGTTCTTGCGAATTGTCCCTCCCTGGTTATCACGAATGGCTATGGGCCCACGGAGACGACCACTTTCGCGGCCTTGCACTCCATTCGCAGTTCAGACCTGACGGATCTCGGCATTCCGATCGGTTCTCCACTGGGCAACACACAGGTCTACGTGCTTGACGCCCAGCTGCAGCCGGTGCCCGCGGGCGTGCCCGGCGAGCTGTACATCGCCGGCGCAGGCCTGGCACGCGGCTACCTGAACCGCCCCGCCCTCACCGCCGAGCGCTTCGTGGCCAACCCCTTCGGTGCATCGGGCAGCCGGATGTACCGCACGGGCGACCTCGCGCGATGGCGTGACGACGGCGTGCTCGACTTCCTCGGGCGCGCCGACCAGCAGGTCAAGATCCGGGGCTTTCGCATCGAGCCCGGCGAGATCGAAGCGGCCCTGGCACGCCTGCCCAACATCGCACAGACCGCCGTCATCGCACACGAGGGCACCCCTGGCCACAAGCAGCTCGTGGGCTATGTCGTGGCTGAGGCTGCGCAGAACATCGACACCGCGGCCCTGCGCCGCGCGCTGGCCAGCGACCTGCCCGACTACATGGTCCCCGCTGCCATCGTCGTGCTCGATGCGCTGCCGCTCACGCCCAACGGCAAGCTCGACCGCAAGGCGTTGCCCGCTCCGGACTTCACGCCCCAGAGCATTCGTGCACCGAGAACGCCACAAGAGCAAACCCTCGCCGATCTCTTCGCCGAAGTCCTTCGCCTGCCTCAAGTAGGCATCGATGACAACTTCTTCGACCTGGGCGGCGACAGCATCAGCTCCATCCAATTGGTCAGCCGTGCACGCAAGGCTGGCCTCGTCATCACCCCGCGCAACGTCTTCCAGCACCAGAACGTCGCTGCGCTCGCCGCTGTCGCCGCCCCGCTGGAAGATACGCCGAGCCTCACACCGTCGGACTTCCCCCTGCTCACACTGAGCCAGGCCGAAATCGAGCAACTGGAAGAGTCCTCGCCCCCACTGGAGGAGATCCTGCCGCTGTCGGCCCTGCAACAGGGCCTGC
>NZ_JBPJZG010000020.1:0-4966 GCF_051216415.1 Variovorax trehalosi | reverse complement strand
TTCGCTACATCGCCTCGCGCGCGGGCGGCATGCTCGTGGTGCTCGCCATCGTGGCGGTGCTGGTCTTCGTGCTCACACGCGCCGCATCGGGCGACCCGGTCTCGGTGCTGCTGGGCGACCAGGCCACCGCCGCCGACATCGCCCGCGTGCAGAAGGACTACGGCCTCGACAAGCCCCTGCCCGTGCAGTTCGGCTACTGGCTGCGCGAAGTGCTGCAAGGCAACCTGGGCACCTCGATCTTCCTGCAGCGCCCGGTGACGCAGGCGCTGTGGGAGCGCGCCGAGCCCACCACGCTGCTCGCGCTCATGGCCGTGGCCATCGCGGCGCTGATCGGCGTGCCCTGCGGCATCGTCTCGGCCGTGTTCCGCGGCCGCGTGGTCGACCAACTCTTCACCGGCATCGCGATGCTCGGTGCCAGCATTCCGAGCTTCTGGCTGGGCATCGTGCTGATCCAGATCTTCGCGGTGTCGTTCGGCTGGTTCCCGGTCTCGGGCTACGGCGCCCCCGATGCGCCGTTCATGGAGCGGCTGCATGCGCTGGTGCTGCCGGCTGCGGTGCTGGGCCTCCTGAACTCCGCGCTCATCATCCGCTTCACCCGCGCCTCGATGCTCGACGTGCTCGGCGAAGATTACGTTCGCACCGCACGCTCCAAGGGCCTCTCCGAGCGCAAGGTGGTCCTGAAGCACGCGCTGCGCAATGCGCTGGTGCCCATCGTCACGGTCATTGGCCTGACGGTCGCGCTGATGATCGGCGGCGCCGTCATCACCGAGACGGTGTTCGGCCTGCCGGGCGTGGGCAACCTCGTGGTGAGTGCGGTGCTGCGGCGCGACTATCCGGTGATCCAGGGGGCGCTGCTCGTGATTGCCGCGATCTACGTGCTCATCAATTTCTCGATCGACCTGCTGTATGCCGTGGTCGATCCTCGCGTGAAGGTCTGAGCCGTGCAGATGCCCCGAATGCTCCGCCAACTGATGCACCGCCGCATCGTGATGGTCTCCGCGCTGGTGCTGCTGGTGATTGCGATCATGGCCATCGGCGCGCCGCTGTTCGCCTCCATCGACCCCAACGACACGGCCGTGCTCGACCGCCTGAAGGCGCCGAGCGCCGAACACCTGCTGGGCACCGACGAACTGGGCCGCGACATGTACTCGCGCATCGTGCACGGCGCGCGCTACTCGCTGGCCATCGCGGCGCTCACCGCCCTGGGCTCGGTCATCGCCGGCACGGTGCTGGGCCTGATGGCCGGCTTCTTCCGGCGC
Source organism: Variovorax trehalosi (assembly GCF_051216415.1). Classification (NCBI taxonomy): domain Bacteria; kingdom Pseudomonadati; phylum Pseudomonadota; class Betaproteobacteria; order Burkholderiales; family Comamonadaceae; genus Variovorax; species Variovorax trehalosi. Next base: position 3,707 of record NZ_JBPJZG010000020.1, on the reverse strand, counting down.
CTGGACACCCCGCTCATGCGCGTGGTCGACGCGATGATGTCCTTTCCCGACATCCTGCTGGCCATCGCGCTGGTGGCGATCCTCGGGCCCTCGCTCATGAACACCGTGCTCGCGCTGGTGCTGGTGTACACGCCGCGCGTGGCGCGGGTGGTGCGGGCCTCCACGCTGGTGGTGCGCGAGCTGCTGTTCGTCGAAGCGGTGCGTGCGCTGGGTGTGCGCACCTCGCGCATCCTCTGGCGCCACATCCTGCCGAACCTGATGTCGCCGATCCTGGTGCAGGTGTCGTTCATCTTCGCCTACGCCATCCTGGCCGAGGCGGGCCTGTCGTTCCTCGGTGTCGGCGTGCCGCCCGAGATCCCGACCTGGGGCACCATGGTCGCGGGCAGCCAGCAGTACGCGCACCAGGCCTTCTGGGTGGTGCTGTTCCCGGGCCTGGCGATCACCTTCACGGCGCTGTCGCTGCAGCTGCTCGGTGACGGCGTGCGCGACCTGCTGGACCCCAAGCTGAAGAAGACCTCGTGATGACGAACGCCACGAACACCCCCTCCAACAGTGCGCGCCTCACGGTCAGCAACCTGAGCACCAGCTTCCCTACCGAGGACGGCCTGATCCGCTCGGTGGCCGATGTGAGCTTCTCCATCCAGCCGGGCAAGACCACCGCGCTGGTCGGCGAGTCGGGTTCGGGCAAGTCGGTCACCAGCCTCACGCTGATGCGCCTTCTGCCCAAGACCGCGAACGCACAGGTCAGCGGCTCGGCCTCCTTCGTGACCCGCGAAGGCAAGACGCTGGACCTGCTGCAGATCGGCGAGCGTGAGATGCGGTCTCTCCGCGGCAACCAGCTGTCGATGATCTTCCAGGAGCCGATGACCAGCCTGAACCCGGTCTTCACCATCGGCGAGCAGATCGCCGAGAGCGTGCGCCTGCACAAGGGGCTGGACCGCAAGGCCGCGCTCGCCCATGCGCTGCGCATGCTGGAGCTGGTGGAGATTCCGGCGGCGGCGCAGCGCATCCACGAGTACCCGCACCAGCTCTCAGGCGGCATGCGCCAGCGCGTGATGATCGCGCTCGCGATGGCCTGCGATCCGACGCTGCTGATCGCCGACGAGCCGACCACCGCGCTGGACGTGACCATCCAGGCGCAGATCCTCGAACTCATGCGGCGGCTGCAGGCCGAGACGGGCATGAGCATCCTCTTCATCACCCACAACCTGGGCGTGGTCGCGCACCATGCGGACGACGTGGTGGTGCTGTATGCGGGCCGCGTGGTCGAGAGCGCGCCGGTGCGGCCGCTGTTCGCGCAGCCCGAGCATCCGTACACGCAGGGCCTGCTGGCCTGCCTGCCGGGCAAGGCGCGCCTGCCGGGGCAACCCAAGCCCAAGCGCCTCTTTGCGATCCGCGGGCAGGTGTCCAGCCCGCTGGCGCCGCCGCCCGGCTGTGCGTTCGAGCCGCGTTGCGACCTCGCGCTGGGCGAATGCAGCGCCGTGATTCCGCCGCTCATCGACATCCGGCAGGGCCGCCAGGCCCGCTGCATTCGCGTGCAGCCCGATGCTCACCTCGCGAGGGTCGCATGACCGCTGTTTCTGTGTCTTCCTCTTCTTCTCCCTTGATCGAAGTCCGCGGCCTGAAGAAGTACTTCGGCAGCAGCGACCGCCCGGTGCGCGCGGTCGACGACGTGTCGTTCGCCATTCACCCCGGCGAGACGCTGGGCCTGGTGGGCGAATCGGGCTCGGGCAAGAGCACCATCGGGCGCACCGTGCTGCGGCTGGTCGAGCGCACCGAGGGCCAGGTGCTCTACCGCGGCGACGACATCGGCGCACTCTCGGGCGAGCGGATGCGCAAGCTCCGCAGCAAGCTGCAGATCATCTTCCAGGACCCGTACGCGAGCCTGAACCCGAAGATGCGCATCAGCGCGATCCTGGGCGAGGCGCTGTCCACGCACGGGCTGCACAAGGGGGCGGCGGCGCGCGACAAGCGCATTGCCGAGCTGCTGGAGACCGTGGGCCTGCGCGCCGAGCATGCGAGCCGCTTCCCGCACGAGTTCTCGGGCGGGCAGCGCCAGCGCATCGGGGTGGCGCGCGCGCTCGCGGTGGAGCCGGAGTTCATCGTGGCGGACGAGCCGCTGTCGGCGCTGGACGTGTCGATCCAGTCGCAGGTCATCAACCTGCTGGCCGACCTGCGCGAGCGCCTGGGCCTGACCATGCTCTTCATCTCGCACGACCTGGACGTGGTCGAGTACCTGTGCGACCGGGTGGTGGTGCTGTACCTGGGCAAGGTGATGGAGGTGGCCGAGACCGACGAGCTGTTCGCACGGCCCTCGCACCCCTACACCCAGGCGCTGCTGGCCGCGAGCCCGAAGCCCGATCCGACGCTCGCCACGGAACGCATTGCGCTCAAGGGCGACATTCCCAGCCCCATCTCGCCGCCCTCGGGCTGCGTGTTCCGCACGCGCTGCCCGCATGCCATCGAGGCCTGTGCGCAGACGGTGCCATCGCTTGATGAGATATCTCCCGGACACTACAGCGCCTGCATCCGCAAGGAGCTGCTTTCCAACATTGCCGTATGACGACCATGACAGACACCGCCGCCACCAAAGACTTCAACGATCCGCTGCTGGGCAGCAGCTTCAAGGGCTACCCGCGCACCCAGCCGCCGCGCTTGCGCAGCGAAGTGGGCGCCGCCGGCTGGAACGTGCTGGCCGGCGATCTGCCGCTGCCGCTGGCGATGCTCAAGCGCGAGGCGCTGGAGCACAACCTTGCCTGGATGCAGTCGCGCGTGCGCGAGTGGGGCATCGACCTGGCGCCGCACGGCAAGACCACGATGTCGCCGCAGCTCTTCCAGCGCCAGCTGGATGCGGGTGCGTGGGGGCTGACCTTTGCGACCGTCACGCAGCTGGCCGTGGGCGTGGCGGCCGGGGCGCGCCGCACGCTCATTGCCAACCAGGTGGTGAGCGACGAAGACCTGGCGGGCATCCAGTTGCTGTTGAGTGCGACGCCGGGTTTGCGCATCGTGTTCCTGGTCGATTCGATCGCGCAGCTCGGCCTGATCGAGGACTGGGCGAGGCGCCACCCCGCGAGCGTGCCGTTCGAAGTGATGCTCGAAATCGGCGTCGAGGGCGCGCGTACCGGTTGCCGCACCCACGAAGAAGCGGTGACGCTCGCCACGCGCCTGCGCGCGAGCGATGCGGTCAAGCTCGTCGGCATCGAGACCTACGAAGGGCAGGGCGCCACCGGCGTCAGCGAGCCCGACACCGCGTACGCCAACACGCTGATGGACCGCGTCGAAGCCATCGCGCGTCACTGCGACACGCAGAAACTCTTCGAGACCGACGAGGTGCTGGTCTCGGCCGGCGGCTCGGCCATCTTCGACCTCGTGGCCGGACGCCTCAAGCCCGCGCTGGGTTCTCCGGTGCGGGGCCTGTTGCGCTCGGGCTGCTACGTCACGCACGACCATGGCTTCTACAAGCGCATGGTCAGCGCGGTCGATGAGCGCCTCGGCTGTGAATGCGGAGAAGGCCTGCGTCCCGCGATGGAGGTCTGGGCCACGGTGCAATCGCGCCCCGAGCCTGGCCTTGCGATCCTCGCCGTGGGCAAGCGCGACATCTCATTCGACCTCTCGATGCCCGTGCCCATCGGACGCGCCGCACGCGGCGCGCTCGAAGCGCAGGCCGTGCCCGCCGGCTGGAAGATCACCGCGCTCAACGACCAGCA